>CACBAO010000004.1 GCA_902537235.1 uncultured Alphaproteobacteria bacterium | reverse complement strand
TCCTTGACCCTCAAGCCCATGGGGAAGAAGTAATACTAGAGAAGTCATTCTTCGCCATCGGTATTCGGAACAAGAGATTACTTGGTCTATTGTCGTTTGAGCACCATTTGCAAAATCTCCAAATTGTGCTTCCCAAATAGTGAGTGAATATGGATCTACCAGACTATAACCGTATTCGAATGAGAGGGTAGAGTACTCGGATAGAGGAGAATTTATAAGAGAAAACCTACCTTGGTCCTTTGAGAGATTTTTTAAAGCAGTATATTTCTCTCCATTTTTAACATCATGAATAGCCCAATGTCGCTGCGTAAAAGTACCTCGTGTAACATCTTGTCCCGAAAATCTTACAGGCAAACCCTTATCCAGTAATACAGCGAGCGCTAGTGTTTCGGCAGTAGACCAATTTATATTATTTTCACTCTCGATTGATTGTGCTCGTTCCATAAGAAATTTTGAAACTTTTGGATTGAGATGAAAATTATCTGGGGATTTTGTTAGGAGTTTTGAGAGTTCCCTTAATTTTGTTTTTCTAATCCCAGTCTTAATCCGTTTATTAATATCAAATTCGGTAGCAAATGATATTTTTTTCCAATCTTTCAACAACCAATTTCCTTTATTTGTATTGTAATTGTGAGACTTTTCAAACGACCTATTTAAATCTCTGTTATAAAGTCTGGAAATGATTTTTCTAAATTTTTTTGCATTAAAGTCGTCTTGCAACTTTTTCTGACACTGATCTATCGATGAAACTTTACTATCAATTTTTTTATAAAGTAAAGGATCAGTAAATCTGGGTTCATCCAATTCGTTATGGCCATATTTTCTGTAACATACAAGATCAATGAAAATATCAGACTTAAATTTTTTCCGATACATAAGCGCTAAAGAAGCACTTTGTATAATTGCGTCAAGATCATCTCCATTTACATGCAAAACAGGAGCCTCTATCATTTTAGCGATATCGGTACAATAATGAGATGATCGCCCTTCCTCCTCACTAGTAGTAAATCCAATTTTATTGTTAACTACCACATGAATACTGCCATTTACTGAATAGCCGGAGAGCTTACTTAGTTGGAGTAATTCTGACGCTAATCCTTGTCCAGAGAATGCTGCGTCTGTATGCATTTGGATACATAAAATGTTATCCATCTTGTTATTGCGATCAATTTTTGCTCTCGCTTTTCCCATTGTGTAAGCAGCAACGGTCAATAAGTGAGAGGGATGCGGTGATATTGAAACATTAATTTTATTTTTATTAAATTCTAGTATATTTGAGTGACCTAAATGATATGGAACATCACCAGTTAAATATTTATTTTCAGTAAAAAAGTTTTTTTCCTTAAGCTCAGCAAAAATATGTTCATTAGGCTTCCTTGCGACATTTGAAATTATATTCAACCGACCCCGGTGCATACCTCCAATAACTATTTCCTTGAAATTTTTATTTGATGCCTTCCTCAACAGCATTTGTATTAGTGGCACAATAGTTTCAGCTCCCTCACACCCAAACTTTTTTTTGGTGGGGTATTTTACTCGTAAAAATTTTTCAAACTCATTAGCCTTAATTAAATTTAAAAATGCGTACTTTTTATCCATTAAATCAAGGTCTTCATCTCTTATACGTTCATAAGTGGTATAAAGCCAGTCCCTAATTTTTGTGTTATTTATATGATGAAACTCAGGTCCTATAGAGCCAGAATATAAATATTTAAACTTCTTAATAGTTTTTTCGACTTCACGTTTTTGAGCATTATCACTCTCTTTTTGAAATTGAATTTCATTTAAAACCTCGGATACTGCCTCTTTGATTTCTAAGTGGTCTGAAATATTTTTTCTATCTAATGGATCGGTTTTTGCGCTTAAGTGGCCATACTGCCTGTACTTAGTTTTTATTGTGTCCAATATACTTTGAGCATTTGTATCTGAGTACGTAATCGTCTTGTTTATCTTATTACTATGGTGGGTCTCCTCAAAGTATATAGCCCAGTCAATTGGTACGCTATTTGGGTCTTTCAAATAGCGCCTGTAGTATTCTAATATTGGTTTAAAATCTCCCCCTGAAGGCAAAGACACCGTAACTCCTCCAAAAATCACTAAATAAATAGGCTAATTCAAATTGTATCCTTTGAAAACTAATTTTATGATTAGGATTAGTCAGTAAAGATCCTTGCGGTATTGAGCAATAATATCTTTATCCTCCTTGATCTCGCATTCAATACCTGTTTGATCTTCTATCATTTCAAAAAGGGTTGGAATAGGACGCGTTCTGGGCCATTTATCAAAATGCCATAAGCTTCCTCTCAACATTGATTTTCCACAGTGTAGATGTGCTTGGGTAACTTTGACTTGCAGAACTGTTTTGGGAACATTGGTTTTTAATCTGTGTCTTTTTCTAATTTCCATATCTTCACTTATTACAGCTTTGCCTTGCACCCTTAATGTCTCGTTTACGCTGGGGATTAAGAACAACAGAGAAATAAAATTATTTCTAACAATATTCAATAATCCATCTATGCGGTTATTGCCGGGCCTATCTGGAATTTCCAAAAGATCGTCTTCTATTACCTTAACAAAGCCATAGGGGTCTCCTTTTGGAGATAGGTCAATGCTTTGGTCATTTAGTGTTCCAATAATAACGAAGGATGAGTTCTCAATAAAACTTACACAGTGTCTATCTAATTTTTCTAAAATTTTAGCTGCAGCTTTTTCCTTAGTAGGGCCATAAATCTCTCTTAATCTTTTCTCATCCATCTCTTTCACCATTTTTTAAAATTTATTAACAGCACTTTGACACTTAACGGCAAATCGGTAACAAACTAAAAATGCAAAATTACCATATGAATTGGTTCATTACTCAGCAGCCTGTTCAGTCGTGATAAAACCTCCCGACTGTTTATCCCAGTATTGTCTATATAAGCCATTAATCTTTAGAAGCTTTTTATGTGTACCTTCTTCAACTATCTTTCCATCTGAAAGAACAATTATTCTATCCATTTTCGCCAAAGTAGATAAGCGGTGCGCAATAGCTAAAACAGTTTTATTCTCCATGACTAACTCAAGGGCATTTTGTATTGAGTGCTCAACTTCGCTATCCAAGGCACTTGTAGCCTCATCCAAAACAAGAACAGGCGAGTCTTTTAAAATTGCTCGCGCAAGAGCAATTCTTTGTCTTTGGCCTCCAGATAGTTTTACACCTTGTTCTCCTAAATGTGCGTCATAACCTTGTCTTCCCTTGTGATCCTCTAAATCTTGAATGAACTCATGAGCCTCTGCTTGCCTGCTCGCTCGAATTAGGTCCTTTTCTGTTGCGTTAGGATTTCCATACATGATGTTGTCACGCGCAGACCTGTTGAAAAGAGCGGTTTCCTGAGTCACCATTGCTATTTGCTTTCTCAAACTTGATTGAGTTACATCATTTATATTGATGGAATCAATCAATACGGCTCCCTTTTGCGGTTCATAGAGCCTTAGTAAGAGTGATACTAAAGTAGATTTACCGGCTCCAGAAGCTCCCACAAGTCCAATTTTTTCTCCTGCTTGAATAGACAAAGAAATATTATTTACCGCAGCTAAATTCTGGCCATAGGTAAAGCTTACATTTTTAAAATCTATAGATCCTTTTGATACCAAAAGGTCTGGTGCATTATCTTTATCACCTAATTTATATGATGTAGACAAAGTTTTCACTCCATCTTCAACTTCTCCCAGGTTTGCATATAAAGTCATCAGAGTAAAACTTACCCATCCAGTCATCTGTGATAGCCTTAATGATATTGCCCCTGCAGCAGCAATATCGCCTGCAGAAACATTGCCTACACTCCAATAATAAAGGCTACCACCAACTAACATTATAGGTAAGACCCCAGAGAGCCCGTTTAAACAGAACCTAAACCAGGCAGCAATAACACCATAATTGATAGAAAAGTCTCTGAAATTATCCATTGCATTAATTGCCGCATCATCTTCTTTCTTGTCATGAGCAAATAACTTTACCGTTTTTATATTGGTAACCGTATCAACAATTTGTCCAGTCACCAAAGCCCTTGCACCAGCTTTCTCACGCGATCTTTTTCTAATCTTGGGCATGAAATATCGAATGAGAAAAATATATCCAACCAACCAAGCGAATAGAGCTATTGAAAGTGTTATATCAACAGTTGTAAGCATAAGAGCGGCCCCTACTACTGAAGCCAAAGCTAACAATATAGTATGAATGATTTCTATCACTACGTCTGTTGCGGCTCGAGCAGTTTGCATTTCTTTTTGTGCAATCCTTCCAGCGAAGTCATTTTCAAAAAAAGTAACGGACTGACCGAGTGTCCATCGATGGAGTCTTGATAAAATTAAATTGAATATGTTTGGTGATACAATGACTGTTTGCGTATATGAAAAAGCTCCAAATATTATTGGTCTAATTACTAAAAAAAACAGCAAACCTGATGCTAAAAGCAAGATCTGGCTACTTATTGGGTTATTAAATGAAGAGGCCAACGCCGCATCTATAAGAAGTCCTAAAAGGACCACTGCAGATACCTCGATAAAACCAGTCAAAATAGAAACAATACCGGATAAAAATAGTATGGGGAAACTCCCTCTTAGAGCCCAGTAGAAAAAACTCAGAATATTTGAAGGAGGAGGTCCATCAGCTTTTTGTTTATGATTGATCCAGTTGGCTGGCTTCATATCCTGAGCCCTAATATCTTTGAATTTTTAGTAAAATGAGGGCGTCTCATGAATTACCTCTTTTACTCAGACTTATAAGGGCATTTGATATATCTTCATCCTCTATATTCTTTGCTCCCCTTGAGACTCGCAGTTTATTAGCGTTTTCCAAAACCTGTCCATGAGTAGAGCCGAGAGGGGGGTCAAATTTATAACTCGCTAGTTCAATCAATAAACCTAGCGGGTCTCGGAAATATATTGAGTCCATAAACCCTCTATCCTTAATACCAGAACTACTAATACCTTTTTCTTTCAATTTTTTTTCGGCAACCCTTATAGTGCTTTGACTTATCCAGAATGCTAAGTGGTGTACAGACCCTACAGAGGAGCCTAA
Organism: uncultured Alphaproteobacteria bacterium; assembly: GCA_902537235.1. Classification (GTDB taxonomy): domain Bacteria; phylum Pseudomonadota; class Alphaproteobacteria; order Rhodobacterales; family Rhodobacteraceae; genus CACIJG01. The sequence goes on along the minus strand of CACBAO010000004.1, from coordinate 102,140 downwards.
TGGATATGTTTTTCCTGTTCGTGACTCGTTAGTAAAAACGGTCACCGTTCGCCCGTCACCACAATCAAAATATAGGTGGTTTTCAGTTTCATCATCTAGGTTTGGTTGCTCAAAAATAAGCTTCATTCCTAAAATGTCTTGCCAGAATCCGATAGAAGTTTTTCTATCCGCACCATTCAAAGTGATGTGGTGGATTCCTTGGGATTGTAATAATGCTTGCATTGAATGTTCCTGACTCGAACTTAATTTAATTTGGCTAAAAATCAAGTTTTGCTTGGAGATATACTTACTGACTAGTTCCATGTATAAAAAGAATATTACGTTGCACCTTGTTTAAACATCAAGGGAGTTTTTATTAATGAAACATTAGGAAGGGTGTCACTGCACACAATTTAGCTTTAAAACTGATGTTGACCCGATGTCAGTAGTTTAGTGTAACTGCAAGAGTTGTAGACGGCTCACAGGCTAAATAAACATTGGATATCTTTATGCAGATAAAGAAATCGAATTCGAAGGTGAGACAAATGTCTATGAATTGCAGGCGGAGTGAATTTATCAACAAAGCCTATTATTGCTCAAAATGCAACGTACGTGTTTATAATAAGCCAGCTCTTGAAGTAATTGAAGGTATGGTAGGTATTCCCTTAGGCTGCTTTAATAATATAAGTGAATTAGCACCAATAGTTGAAATTTGGAGTGAGGAAAAGCTGACTTTCTTATCAAAATCGGAATGTATTTTAGAATCCTTTAAGGGTAATGGAATACCTAAGAGGCTGAATGCTCTTCTTTCCAGCCTAGAAAGTCGCTAGGAATTTTCATTTTTAAAAAGATCTAACCTTAAGAACTCTCTGCATCGGTCGAGTCAAAGATTTTCAACCCATTTTTCCATATTTCTGTTTTTTCAATATCTCCAAGAATTGTATAATATGTCCAAGTGCCAGTTTTCTTGCCGAGCTTATACTGACCTTTTTTATAAAGCCAACCGTCATATGGATCTATATAAATCCATGGCCCGTCCAACTTACCATCCTTATAAGTTGCTTTTATGAAAAGTTGACCACCACTACCATACTGCTCTCTTGTGCCATTTAATTTTCCAAGAGTAAAAAACTCAATCTCTTTTGTTTTTCCATTCTCATGGTAATATTCCCAGAGATTATCCTTCTTTCCATTTTTAATCTTTCCAGTTTCTTTGAGATGACCATTCGGCCAATAAACCTCAATTTCCCCATTGAATGGGGTATTGGTGAATTTCTCGAAAAATTGGGTTTTTCTCTCGACTAAATTCTCCCATGTTCTCGGCTCAGAAAGGCATATATTTGTGGGTAAAATCATTAGCATGCCCAAAAAAACTGCAATGGGAGCAATTAGGTTAATATCTGATTTTCTGTTTGTTTGAGGCATACTTCGTCTATTCAAAGCTCTTACATTTTTTCATTAAATCACTATTGTTACAAAAGATAGTGTGCTCGCATAGCTTATCAATTGAAATTAATTCTAAGATCTACCTAATAAAATTGGGTTCTTGGTCTTGCTATTATCTTTTCCCATTATTCCTAAGATAGTCTTATCATGTCAGATGTTTTCACTAGAGTAGTTTTGGGTACCTTTCCCTCAGAGGTTCATTATGATAATTAGTTAGGAAAGTTCAGAACTTTCTAGAACAAGAAAGCTATTGAGTTTCTTCGTGATAATGGACAAATTTCACAACGTGCTTCTAGGGTCCAGGGTGATGATGTAATTAGAATAACAATCATATGGACGTACAGCAATTATGATGCATATGAAAAATGCCAAAAATTTCATGGTCAATGGGGAAAAGTAGGGGGTCAGTTTATTGCAAAAGCTTCTGGGTATAGGGGGTACGAAGTTTGGAGTGATTTAAACGTTACGTCTCCAGAATAATTGGAAAGCTTTCAAGCGATCTCATAGCATTATTTGGTTTCCAAGTAGTTTTACCCGCAGGTTTTATCACTTTTACAAGTTCAGTTAGGGAGCTGGCAAGAGCTGCTATCTCGGCTCTTGCCAAGGTTTGACCCACACAATTGTGTACACCTACACCAAGAGCCAAGTGGCCTATAGTTCTTCGGGTAACATCATATTTATATGAGTTTTCCCACACTTCAGGATCAGTGTTCGCTGATCCTAATACGCAAAGTATTTTTGTCCCCTCTTCTATAGTTACACCAGATACTTTGGTTTCTGTAGCAGATGTACGGCAAAAAGCCTTTACAGGGCTTGTTAATCGTAAGGATTCCTCTACTGCATTACCTACCAATGATTTATCGTTTTTTACTAATTGAAACTGTTCTGGGTTTTCTGCTAAGCACCATAATAAATTTCCAATTGCACTCACCGTGGTGTCGATGCCTGCCGATAATAATGATCTTACTAACATTCCTGCTAATTGATCCTCTTCTGAGTTTTTTGCTGTACTCCTGTAAATCTCTTTTGCAAGACCTTTTGTATCAATATTTTCCTCAAGGCATTGTTTATTTATTTTTTCAAGGACAGATAGTCCTTTAGCCATTGCACCTTTACGAAATTCGTTGTCAGGGCCAAGCGCATTAAAAACCATAGATCCATACCCCAATAACGTTTCCTTATCGATTTTTTTTAAGCCTACAGCTTCTGGAAATACTCTAGTTGGAAATATTTCTGCTAAATCAGAGATGCCATCTATCTCTTTTTTTTCTAATAGTTCACGTATCAATTTGTCAGCACAATCTTTAAAAAAAACTTTAAGTTGAGATATTTTATTTGGCGATAGCGCTCGAGTAAGAAATCGCCTATTTTTTGTATGCTCAGGAGGGTCAACTTCTAATACCACAGAGGGTGGTCGCCATGGCTTCTCTAGTTTGAAATCTTGAATTCCCACTCCCCTTGAAGAAACAAACCTTTTGTGGTCCGAGAAGACTTCCTTTGTTTCCTTATACCGCCCACATGCTAGCATTTTATATTTATTAAGGTAGACAAACGGCCCTTTTTCACGCAGATCGCTAAAAAATGTTTCTGGATTTAGTAAGACTTCCTTTGAATACGGATCAATATCCCATGCTTTAACGTTTTGAGGAACCGCGATTGCTTTATGCCCTTGAAAGAGGTTCATGCAAAAATTATCAGCCTATACGAAAACTAAATCAACTTCTTTTTATCTCATTATTCTTTCGGACGCTTAAAGACATATTCGGTCAAAGCTCTTCCTCCGCCAACGCGACTAGCACTTACTAATTCCCAACCTTGGTCGCCGTATTCATTCAAAGAGGGCGCATAATTTCCTTGTCGCAATTGATCGGCATACAACTGATCATCTTTTGCAAGATCCTGCAAGCTTTTTAAGCTTCTTACGTTCTCGACCAACACTAAGTATTCCCATTTTCTCATTTATAAGCTCCATCTAACTGAATAATATTAACGACTTACTTACTCCGCTTTGTAGAGTTTTGAAAAAATTATTGATTAATAGATGGAGCCTAGTGAAAGTTTTCCTGAACACTTTTTAACATGAGCATCATAAGTACTATACCTTGCATAATAAAAAATAGCGGGGAAATAACATAAAAAATAAATAAGTAAAAATAATCTTGTTTTATTTGCATCGGATTAAAGAGCTCGCTTACAAATCCTAAAAAAACAAAGAGTAAGACCAATGGTAAGTAGGTCAATCTGCCCAAATTTTTAAGTTTTATAAGAAGAAATGCATTACACGTATAGATAATAGAAAAAATCAAAAATAGTATATTGCCAATATCGGTAAGAAACCTGCCGTTTCCGCTTGTATTCATTACGGTTGAATTGTAGCCACCCCAAAAAACTATTAGTAGGAATAGGAACGATTTTACTAACACCGCTTTTTTAAAATCGTTTCTCATTGGTTTGTTTTAGATTGACATTTGGCAATGGGCGGATCGCGAAAACTTCCAATCAGCAAATTTGTTGTAAAGCAAACTAAGTATAGATCGCGCCCCTGGAATAGCACAAAAAAGCGCTAACAGACGCCACCTTGGAAGTTTTTTCCAAATAGCTATGAAAGCATCAATTCCAATATATATAGTTCCTGTCTGGTCAGAAACGTGCAACCTTCTTAGTGCATCACTTTGAGAAACATTGATCTTATTTAGGTGTTGTGGCTCATTTGCGATATCGAGCCAAATAAAAGTTGCGGGAGGGCTGATCTTCATGTAATGACCTATCTCCCTGCTACAAAGGCCACATTTTCCATCGTAAAATACTGTCATCATCATGTTTCTCCTCACGATGAAATAGGATAAGAATTATCAACGTCAATAGGTCTTTTATTATTTATTTATGCAAAGTAAACCTAGAGATATCCTTACGGCTATTATTTCATTCAACTAGTAGAAAGTCTACGCCGCCCAAATGAATATTATTGTTTATCAAAAAACCTCTGCTCGCTGCTCTATTTTCTAAATCTATCCTGTTTGCTGTATGAATTTGAAAGGCTGATACGTGCTCAGATTGTGACTGAGTATTCATAACAAAGTTTATACTTGATCCTGATAAATCGATTGAAGTACGAGCTACTGATCTTTTCCTACCTAACGCTCTTTCCCAATTAGATAATAAATTATTTGGATTTGGAGTGCAGATGTTAACGCCAGAAAGGTGACTTACCATTGATTTATTTATATCTTTCTCCCATTCTGTTCCAGCCCAGAGCCAAGAAGACGCAGGTTTCATATTATCTATCGACAAAATAGCACCACCAACTTGTTTTGGGTGAAGATGAAGAGATTGACCATGAATATCTTCAAACTTACGATTTTCGTACCACACAATATCAAGTTCTGTGGTTTCCAGCCTTTTTCGTTCTTTTTCCAGATCGACTGAGTCAACAATGACCATATAGCCTCCGTCACCACCTCTTTTTTTAAGGAAACGTTCCGCCGAAGTATTTTCTTTAATGGGCGTTATCAGCTCTAAAAAGGTGTCGCCCAAAGGAATTAGAACATTTTTTAAGCCAAAGACAATTAACTCTGGATCACTGAATGTTCTTTTCAGCTCGAAAAGATCGCAAATACTATATGCTAGAAGGTCCATCTCACTTGTAGCAATAACCAATTGCCTTAAACGCATGTTAAAACCCCTAATAATTTTCTATAAAAATAACATACCAAAAAAATGTTCAGCTATAAAGTGACTTAAAAAAAAGTTGATTAGGCTTTACTACTTTGTGTTTATGGATAGTATTACCGTAACCAGCGAGACTTAACAAATGAAAACAAATTTTGGCAAGGGATTGCTAGCTTTTTCTGAGGGTAAATATGAGCAAGCCTTCACCCTTTTTGAAAAGTCCTATAAAGAAAATATACCAACTGACAAGCATCTTACTTTATACAATATGGGGTTAAGCTTAATTTTTTTGGAAGATTTGGTTCCTGCTGAAGATTATTTTTTGAAAGCATTAAGATATCTCCCCAATCACTCTGATAGCCTTCATTGGATTGCATATATTAATTTTAAGAGGGGACAATTATCAACTGCTCAAGATCATTATTTAAGTTCATTGAAATCGAATCCAAGGTCTCCAACGAGTATAAATGGGTGCATACAATTTTTAATTGAACAGGGGTTAAACGCAGAAGAAATAAATGTCTTTTTGAATAAAAATGGTGTGCAACTTAAAGAAAATGAAAATTTTTATTTGAAGCTTGCGGACACGGTGAATGTATCGATTGATTCAAATATTACTTTCTCTTTGATAGGAATAGATCCTCGATCTACGATGCAGAAATCCATCAATAATTACGGTTGCTATGAGCCTTTGATGGTAAAAAAAATCTTAAAAAACGTTGGAGAAACTGATATTGTATATGACATCGGAGCACATATAGGTTATTACAGTAGCATTTTTAGCAAAGTGATTAAGAGTAAAGAAGTTGTATCACTTGAACCTGATTTTTATGCGAGCAATCTTATCAAAAAGAATACAAATGAAAGAGGTGTTGTAGTTAACAAATTCATCGGAAGTAAGTTAGGCTACAATACGACCACCCTAAATGATTTATCATCTATGCTTAATCTGGAGCCTTCAGTAATAAAGATGGATATTGAAGGTTTTGAAGTAGAAGCATTTGAAGGAGGATGGGAGGTAATAAGAAATCTTAGGCCACAAATATTCTTGGAAATACACCCTAAGTTTATTCACAAAAGAAATCCAAAGGCATTTGAGCATCTTGTAGATGAACTTTTTAAAATTTACAATATGGAATATGTAAGAAATCACTGGGGCCAAATTAAGGGTAAAGAAACTTTCAAAAATGAATGGGGAAAGGCTACTCCTGATACTATTTTTAAAATTGCTAACGAGATAATATTGAATGATCAAAGACCTAACGCATTCGCTTTGCATTGTTTTTAGACTTATTTTTGAACATTAAATCGGGATGGAATGATAAAATAAAAGGGAAATTTAAACAGATAGGTTTTCTTGACTGGTGGATACTTATTCCTCTTAGCATAGTGATGTATCTAATTTTTCATCTGTTTGCTTATTTCTTCTTACATGTACTTAATCACAAGCTTACTGCAAGAAGCAAGGGAGCTATCCAATTTGTTGGTTATACCATCGTTATTGGTCTAATGTTACTTTCCTTTCTATCATTCTTCTAATCAAAAAACCGAATACTTTTAAAGTGTTGGATTATAAAAAGTATACAAATTAGAATTTTTTTGCTATTGTTGTATCTCAAGGGTTATCGAACAAAATTTTATGTTTCATAAATAACGAGCAGCGACCTTTGTCTTTCCTCCCTAACTAGGCTACACGGGGGACGTGGCCTTTTTTAGCCGACGATATTACCTGCAAATTCATCAAAACGAAGATACCTCAACCTGCATCTCTTTTATCTCTCGGAATCTAATTCGCTTCGCTACATCTGGTTTTTTTAATAGGTTTATTTCTTTAAATGAAGACATTAGCCTTAAAAAAGCAACCTTTGCTTCTAGACGTGCCAGATTAATACCAGCACATATATGAATGCCTAGTCCAAAAGATAAATGTCTGTTTGGTGATCTTGAAATATTGAAGATTTCAGGCTCAAAAAATTGAGAGGGGTCTCTGTTGGCTCCAGCAATAATCATGTGAACTGGAGTCCCCTCTGGAATTATTACATCTTCCAACCTAGTTGTTTTCAAACATCGTCTGTTATTAATCTGGATTGGTGGTTGAAATCTAAGAATTTCATCAATAGCAGTACCAATTCTTTCAGGCTCTTGTTGCAACAACTTAAATTGATCCCCATGATTAATCAGTTCGTTAAGCCCATGGGATAACATATTTGTTGAGGTTTCATGACCAGCATTCAGCATAAAAATGCATTGATGAAGCAACTCTGTTTCAGATAATTCTATGCCTTCTGATTCAATCAAAAGTGAAAGAATTTCATTGGCTTTATTAATATCTTTATGAGTTTTTCGAAATCTAATCTGATCCTTAAGATATTGCTTGAAGTTTACAACAGCGGTCGAGCCCTCATCTAACTGTTTAGGTGTAAGTTTAGGCTCTAATGCACAAAGAATTTTATGTGCCCAGTCTCTAATTAATTGTCGATCCTCGCTCGGTATCCCCAAAACGCCACAAACTACATCTACCGGAAGTCGAAAAGAAAAATCTGAAACAAAATCAAACTTTTTTTTCTCATGCATCGTAACCATATAACTATCTACTAATTCGATAATATCTGTTTCTAACCCACGAATAGATTTAGGAGTAAAAGCCTGTTGGAAAATTTTCCTTATCCTAGTATGATCCGGCGGATCTATAAAAACGACGGAAGTTGTATGGTGTTCAAAAAGGGGTGATGCACCAAATTTAGCGCCAAATTCTGTTTTTTTATCAGAGCTCCAAATCTTAAAATTTCGATAGACACTAACAATTTCTTTATATGTTGTTAAAACATAAGAGCCATCGGGGTTTTTATGGATCGGTGATTTTTCTCTGAGTAATTTATAGTATTTGTAAACGTTATCTATAAAGTCTGTAGGAGGATTATATAAGTCAAAAGATTCTATATTCATAGACTAAAGTTTATAAGATGATTTCAATTAATTGTAGTAATAATCCAACGTCCATTTTGATAAGATTCAGTTTGGACTATGGTTCCATCAATATCAAATTTTTCCCATAGACCGTCTTTATTCCCGTCATTATAAAATTGTTTTTCTTTAATATTTGCATTTAAATAATAATACATCCAAGCACCGTCCTTTTTACCACGAGCAAACTGACCTCCAGATTTCTTAATTCCATTCATATAGTATTCGTTCCACTCCCCAACTTTTTTACCATCAGAGAATTCCCCAATGATTTTCAGTTGACCATTTGGATAATAGGACTCAATGTACCCGGAAAATGGGACGTTTGAAAACTTTTCGTAATAAGTATCATCTCTTTTGACAACTTCATCAGTCTTAATGGATACTTTTTTCTCAGGTTGTTTTTTTGCCTCGGAAATACCTTTTCCATCCAAAGTTTTTTCACTTCGATCTGGTTTATCTTCAATGTAAATGTCTATGCGCCCGAAAACCCAATCAACAAGACGGCTCGTAAGTGTTTGTAGGAAAAACCCAGGTTCAGCTATACTAATTTTGGGGTTAAAAACACAAAGGAGCATTATAAAACATAATAAGCTATATTTTTTCATTTGAAGATAATGAGAGAAGCACTGTAAAAAAGCAATCAATACTGTATTTGTTTAATGCTTTAACCAGAAGATTATATTCTGTTTATAGCGCTTATTACGGCCTTGATTGGGGCCAGAGTTATGGACGTATCTATCCCTACACCGAACACACTTTGCCCATTTTCATCTGGAACCTTAATTTCTATGTAGGCTGCTGCTTCAGCAGAGGACCCAGAGCTTCTTGTGTTTTGACCGAAATCATTAAGCATAAAAGTTAGCTTGAAAGTATCTCTCATCGCATTTACAAAAGCACTTATTGGACCGTTGCCTGTTGAAGAAATTTTTATTTTTTCCCCGTTATGTTCTATAGTCGCCTCAATAAATTCAGTGTTATCAGCGTTTGACATTTTCTTACTTTTAAATTTGAGAAGAGAAAACTTTCCTTTTTTCAAAAATTCTTGCTCAAATATACTCCAAATCATATCTGAAGTTATTTCTTTGCCTGACTCGTCAGCTATGCTCTGAACTGCTTGGCTAAACTGAATTTGAGCTCCCCTTGGTATATTAATGTTGTGTTCTTGTTCTAACAACCAAGCAGAACCAGCCTTTCCTGACTGCGAATTCACTCTAATTATTGCTTCATAAGTTCTACCAATATCACTGGGATCAATTGGCAAATATGGAACCTCCCAATGAGGGTCATTAGACTTTGAAATTGCTTCCATCCCTTTTCTAATAGCATCCTGATGACTACCTGAGAATGCGGTATGGACCAAGAGCCCCGCATAGGGATGACGCTGGTGTACAGGTAGTTGGTTGCAAAACTCCGCAGTCTCAATAAGTTTATTGATATCAGAAAAATCTAGTTCTGGATCAACACCTTGGGTAAACATGTTTAGTCCTAAAGTTACTATATCGACGTTTCCTGTTCGCTCCCCATTGCCAAACAGTGTTCCTTCAACTCTATCGGCTCCCGCCAGTAAGCCAAGCTCAGTTGCAGCAACTCCTGTTCCTCTATCGTTATGGGGATGTAACGATAATATAACCCTATCTCTATCTGTGAAATTATTGCTCATCCATTCAATTTGATCTGCATAAATGTTCGGGGTCGACATCTCTACCGTTGCTGGCAAATTAATTATTACTTTGTTTTGTTTTGATGCCTTCCAGCAATCCAATACAGTTTCACAAACATCGAGTGCATAATCTAGTTCAGTTCCCGTGAAACTTTCTGGAGAATATTGAAGGGTCAGTGCAGTATCCGGCAAATGCTTTAATCTCTCAAAGACCATTTCTGCACCATCTTCTGCAATTTTCTTAACTCCCTCTTTATCTTGTTTAAAAACAACCTTACGCTGCAAAGTTGATACTGAGTTATAAAGATGTAAAATTGCCGACTTGCAACCCTTTAAAGCTTCAAATGTCTTATCAATTAGGTGTTCTCTAGCTTGTGTGAGTACCTGTACTGTCACATTATTTGGTATTAGGTCATTATCTACTAGGTGTCGACAAAATTGAAAGTCTGTGTCAGAGGCAGATGGGAACCCGATCTCAATCTCTTTAAAGCCCATAGAGACTAACGTTTTGAACATCCTAAGCTTACGGGATGTATCCATTGGTTCTACCAAGGCTTGGTTGCCATCTCTTAGGTCAACGCTACACCAAATTGGAGGTTTTTTTATAGCTTTATTGGGCCAAGTTCTTTTATCCAAAGATACTGGGTCTGATGGCTTATATTTTGTGTGCTTATCCTTCACAATCATTTCTTAAAGTTACAGCAAAATAGAATGCAATACAGCATTTTTCAACTAATTACCTAATAAAAATTAAAGTTCTTCAAATTTTACTTTTCAAAAAATTTGGATATTGGGAACCGTACTGAGGCTATAATTATAAAAAACAAACCCACCAGTAATCCTTCGATTGCCATAAATTTAGAAATCTCTTCAGTGGTGAAGAAATCTGACATTAAATAAATGTTTAGCGAACCGAGTGCGCCACAGCCAATAGCTATTGTAAGCAAACTGAAAGTAGAGGAACGAAGCTCTGGAGTGGAATTAATATAGATTATGGTACTTTGTAATGCTGAATAACAAGCAGTAGCCGTTCCAAAAATTAATATAGAGAAAAGATACATAGAAATCGAGTTGCTTGACGCAGATAGAGATATAGATAGCAAAATAATTGTCAGGAAAGATATAAAGCTAATCAATTTTCTTTTGATTGCAATAACTGTTATAGCCGTTCCTCCTAATAGAGCTCCAATTCCTTCCAAGGACGTAAACACCCCGATATATAATTCGTTTGGATTAAATTTTTCAATAAGCAATAGACTTATCAATGCGATGAATGGGAGGGCAAAAATATTGAAAACGAAAGTTAGAGATATTACAGATAACAAATTGACATTATCTCTTGTCTGTCCAATAACTTTTAGAAGTGATTGAGTATAGCTATTTGAATTAGTTGTTAATGCATCTTCTTTTTGGGTAGAAACTAAAAAAACTGACAGTGCATAGAGAAGAAATACAAAAAAAACACCCGCATTCAGATCAAAATAGGTCAAAAAAATACCACCAATTAAAGGTCCCAATATTCTTGTCGCGTGACTAGATAAAACATCTAAAGAAACCCCGGCTGAAATTAAATTGTCGGGAAGGGAATCAGCAAGCATAGGCCTTCGAAATGAAAAATCGATGCTCCATAGTGAGCCACTCAAAATTGATAGTAGACCCAATAAAAAAACATTAATGTTTAGTCCTATTTGTGAGTATACAAAAACAAATAATGAGCATAAAGAACAGATTAAACTTGCACCCAAAACAACTTTTTTTCTCACGACAAATGCGCCAGCAAAGCTAAAAGTTACTCCTGTTGCTGCAACACCTAGCAACCTCAGCATTATTAAAAGTGCTGCTATTGAAGCGTTTCCGGTGAGTTTCCATGCAATTACTGAAAACAAGAACACTTCGAACCATCGGGCAACGCTTGTAAGGAAGCCTGCAAGAAACAAAATTGTAAAGGCATTAGTTTGCCAAATCTCAAATAAAACACGGATATTCATAAAAAAAAAGACTAGCCTTTGAAAAGCAAATCTTCTCTTTCTATTTTTGAGCCTAAGTTTAGTTCATAGTTTACTGGACTGGTAGAGCTTATAACTTTTCCACGTCTAACAACAAATAGCCTTGCTGGCTTAAGTCTTATGGCTTCTATGGGATCTTTACATTGCAAAATTACCAAATCTCCATTTGATCCCTTATTTATACCATAATTATCTAAATGAAGTATAGAGGCCGCATTGGTCGTTACCGCATCAAAGCATGATATCATGTCATCAATTCCTGTCATATGACAGCAGTGTAAGGCCATGTGTGCTACCTCTAGCATATCATGGGAGCCTAGTGGATACCAAGGATCCATAACGCAATCATGTCCAAATGCCACCTTTAGACCCGCATTGATTTGTTCTGGTATTCTAGTTAATCCCCTTCTCTTAGGGTAATTATCTTGTCTTCCTTGAATCGTAATATTTATTAAGGGGTTAGCGATAATATTTAGATCAGCTTCAACAAGTAATGAGATAAGCTTTGTGAAATAGTAATTATCTATTGAATGCATTGAGGTAAGGTGAGAACCGGCCACTCGGCCCTTTAGCCCAAGCCTTATAGTTTCCAATGCAAGTTTTTCAGCGTATCTTGACATAGGGTCATCTGTTTCATCGCAATGCAGGTCTGTAAGAAGCCCGCGCTTTTCGGCAATCTCACATAGTATACGAATAGACTCATGACCCTCCTCCATGGTTCTCTCAAAGTGAGGAATTCCACCAACTACGTCAACTCCCATGTCAAGCGCTGCTGTCAAATTGTCCAAACAATTGGCTCTGAGTAATCCATCTTGTGGAAAAGCAACCAACTGTATATCAATTAAACCCTTCATCGTTTCTCTAACATCTAGGAGTGCTTCAACTCCAACTAGGTTTTGGCCAGAGACATCTACATGACTTCGAATTGCTAAGGTTCCCCTAGCTATTGCCCACTTGCAGAATTTCAAGGCTCGTTCCTTTACGGCATCAGCAGTAAGATTTGGTTTCAATTCTCCCCACAATTTGATGCCTTCTAGCAACGTCCCACTTTTATTTAAACGGGGAAGGCCGTAGCTTAGTGTTGCATCCATATGAAAGTGACTGTCAACAAATGGGGCAGTAACAAAGTGAAAATCAGCGTCTATGACGGGGATATTATCTGCTGTAATTTTTGATGCTATGTCTTTAATAACTCCTCCCCTAATTAAAATGTCTTGAGGGTCTTTGTTTTTTGATAATAAGCAATTTCTTACTAATAAATCAGCCATGTAATTTCTCCCTTTTTTAATGTCTTTCACCACGTCGGAATGGGATCAAGAGTGCCTTCGGATACCTTGTTCTTTTGGCTGCAATTACCATTGCAACAATACTCAACAAAAAAGGAAGCATTAGAAAAAATTGATAAGGAATAATAGCTCCTGCCAATTGTTGAGCTCTAACTTGGTAGGCATCCAGACCAGCAAAAAGAAGTGCTCCCATAAGAGCTCTTTCAGGTTTCCAAGATGCAAATATTACTAAAGCAATAGCAATCCATCCTCTTCCATTTATCATTCCAAAATAAAAAGCATCAAATGCAGACAAAGTTAAGTAAGCCCCACCAACTGCCATCAAAGCACTGCCCAGTACTACGGCAATCGTCCTCACTAAAAACACATCAATTCCCTGAGCTTCAAGTGCCATGGGATTTTCGCCAGCCATTTTTATTGAAAGGCCTAGCGGTGTGGAGTTCATTAACCAAAACGCAAATATTACTACTAAAATTGCCAAATATGTAAATGGCGTGTGCTGAAAAAATGCTGGACCTAAAAATGGCAGCTCTGACAAAAAAGGAATATCAATGGGTTGGAATGGTTTGATTTTAGGGGGCGTGGTAGACGCGGGTAAAATGAGCTTGAAGCAAAAAAATCCTAGTGAAGATGCCAACATTGTTATACCAATACCTGTAACATGCTGGGAGGCACCTAAATAGACAGTAAAGATAGCATGGATAAGGCCGAAAATACCCCCGATAATAAGAGCAGCCAATATTCCGGTATATAGGTCTGCTCCAAGAAACACAGTCATCCATCCAACCATTGCTCCTATCGACATAATTCCCTCTATACCCAGATTCAAAACTCCCGCACGTTCACATAATACTTCTCCAATTGTGGCGAGTATCAAAGGGCACGCTATTCTTATGGTTGCCGCCCAAAACCCGGCGGTAAAAATAATCTCAATAAATTCAATCATACTTTTTTGCCCCGAAAAACAATATTTTGTAGTGCACGAATACAAGGCTTAATAGTATGCACAGCACAGTCAATGCAACTATGACATCTGCCAAATAAGTAGGTACGTTCATCGCTCTACTCATTGCATCCGCACCAACATAAATTGATGCTAAAAAGACACCTGAAAATATCACCCCGATAGGATTGAGATTTGCGAGCATTGCAACAGCTATTCCTGCGTATCCAAAGCCAGGGGATAGGTCTAAAGTAAGATACCCTTTTAAGCCTGCGGTCTCAGTCACTCCTGCCATTCCAGCCATCCCGCCACTAAGAAGTGCTACAACCAATACTGTTTTAAAAATTGGCACCCCTGCGTGCGAAGCAGCTGCAGCATTTAAACCAACTGACTTGATTCGATACCCGATAACAGTTTTGCTCAAAATAAACCAAATAGAAAAAGCAAAAAAGATTGAAATAATAAATCCAAGGTGAAGCCTGGTTTTGGAAAGAATTTGGGGTAATACACCTTCTTCAATTACTGACTTTCCTTGGGGCCAACCCAATGACATGGGGTCCTTCCAGGGGCCTTCTAATAAATAGCTTACAAGCAAAACCACAACAAAGTTTAATAGTAAAGTTGTCACGACCTCATCGACTTTATAATAAAGTTTCAAAAGTACTAGAGGTAAAAGGAGTAACCCACCAGCAAGAGCTCCCATAATAAACAAGAAGGGGATCATCAAGATGCTTGGTAGAACAACTAATCCAGTACCAAAAAATGTTGTTGCCAACGCTCCAAAATATAATTGGCCCTCCGCACCTATATTCCAAAATTTTGCTCTAAACGCGATTGAAGCAGCAAGGCCTGTCAAAATTATTGGAGTTGCTCGAGCGAGCGTCTCCGCGACCGAGTTTTTTGATCCAAAGGCCCCAATAATTAACTGATAATAAGATTGAAATGGATTTGCACCTGCAAGAACAATCAAAATGCCGGCTAATATTATTGCTACCAATATTGCTATGAAGGGAGATAATATGATTAGCCAATAGGGGCTGTTAGCTCTTTCTTCAAGTCTAAATTTTATCATAAGAAACCGTCACCTGCCATTTGAAGTCCAATAGAAAGTTTATTTGTAGAACTAGATTCTGTTGGATTAGATAACATACCTTTATACATAACCGAAATGTCATCAGAAATGGTCAGCAGTTCATCTAGGTCCTCTGATATTAAAATGATTGCTGAACCATTCTGTTGGGCTTCAAGAAGTAGTTTCTGGATAGAAGCTATCGCGCCCTCATCAAGTCCACGGGTTGGTTGACAAGCGATTATTATTTTAGGTTTTCTCATGAGCCAACGCCCTAATAGAAGCTTTTGTACGTTTCCACCAGAAAGCAATCTGCTTCGTTGTCTTATCGACTGCATCCTTACGTCATAAGTTTCACAGAGATTTTCACTTCTATCAAACGATGTCTTTTTGTTAATAATTCCAAGGCTATTTCTCAAGAATGGATCATCCATTTCGGTCATTATAGCATTTTCCCATATTTCCATATCTCCAACTATTCCATCACTATTGCGATCTTCAGGTATGTAGGCAACTCCCAAATCCATAAATGATTTTGGCGATGTATGCACACTTTTAGCCTCTTCAAAGATTATCTTTCCCTGAGTTGGTTTAAAATGCCCTGAAAGGATTTTTGCTAATGTGGTTTGACCATTTCCTGCAACACCCGCAATTCCTAGTATTTGACCACCATATAAATCTAGATTTACTTTGCTTAAGTTTGGCGCGTCTGGTTTTTTGTAAGAGACATCTATTAAGCTTAAGACCTTTGATTTCTTGGGTATTTTTGTTTTCTTAGGATAATCTATTTTTTTTCCAACTATCATTTCAGCAATTTTTTCTCTGTCAGTGGAATTAGTATCGATTTCGCCGACAGAGGAACCGTTTCTCAATACAATTATCCTATCGCTGACCGCGAGTATTTCATTGAGTTTATGTGAAATTAAAATTACAGATAATCCGGTTTTAATCATATTACGAATAGTTGAGAATAAAGCATCTGTCTCTTGAGGGGTTAGAGCAGCAGTAGGTTCATCTAAAATTAGTAGTTTGCAGTCCAAAAATAGAGTTTTTAAAATCTCTATTCTCTGTTTCTCACTTACCGACAAGTTTGCGACAAGTTCATCAGGATCAATAGGCAACCCAAATTTCTTCGATAACTCTAAGATCTTTACTCTAGCGTTCCTTTTGGGTAGAGTCAGGGAGAAGATTGATTGTCTGCCTATAATAATATTTTCTAAAGCGGTCAAATTTTCAGCTAAAGTAAAGTGCTGATGAACCATTCCAATTCCAAGCTTTATGGCATTATTAGTATTACCAAATTCTATTGCATTTCCTTCAAAATTTACGTTTCCAGAATCGGGTGTATAGTGACCGAAAAGGATATTCATAAGGGTAGTTTTACCAGCTCCATTTTCACCGAGAATTGCCAACACTTCGCTCTTTTTTACTTCAAAGCTAATTTGGTCATTGGCATAAAGATTGCCGAATTTTTTTGTGATTTTTTCTACTTTTAGAAGTGTAGTCATTATTAGAATACCACTCCCACTCTATTGAATGGAAGTGGTGTTTTATTTAGAAGGTAGACTTTGGTTCGGCATCATTTATTTCTACCGTAAACTTACCCCTCTTTATGTTATCCGCAAGGGTAGCTACTTTCTCTTTAACTGAAGAAGGTATCTTACTTTCAAACTCGTAATATGGAGCTAGAGATGCACCCCCTTTGGCCATCATAGTCCAATCGTGATATTCTTCCGAAGAAAAGTTTCCTGATTTTACCTTTGCAATAGCATGGTCTATCGCACCTTCCATATGCCAAAGGGCTGAAGTGACAACTACGTCTGTACCATTTTCTTCTTTATTCATATCATTTACATTACCAAATGCTAAAATGCCTTTTTCTCTACAGGCATCAACTACACCTGCTCTTTCTGCATAAAGAATATCGCAACCAGCCTCAATCTGTGCAAACGCGGCCTCTTTCGCTTTTGGTGGGTCATACCACGATCCAATAAAGGTCACTTTAAATTTTATATCTGGCTTGACAGATTTTGCTCCATTCATAAAAGCATGAAATAATCTGTTAACTTCACCGATGGCGTACCCGCCAACCATACCTATCTTTTTAGCTTTTGTCATATGGCCAGCAACAATTCCCATCAAATAGCAAGGTTCATGTATGTAATTATCAAAAACTGAAAAATTATTTCCATGTGGCTTAAACGGATCACCCATTAGAAAAGCAATTTCTGGGTAATCATCAGCGACTTTTCTGGCTTCTTTACTGATGCCGAAGGCTTCTCCAACAATCATATTTACACCACTGTCACAATATTCTCGCATAACCCTCACATAGTCAGTGTTAGCCGTGCTTTCTGAATACACATAGTCAATCTCACCGCGCTTTGCTGCAGCATCAAGCGCAAGGTGCAATCGAGCCACCCATTTCTGTTGTGTTGGTACCGTATATATACCGGCTACCTTAAGTTTGCCGCTTGCCATTACTGGCAGAGAGCTAATTGCAGTAACCAAAGCAGCACTTCCAATGGCGAATTCTCGCCTGTTTAAAATCAATTTAGGCATGATTCTCTCCTGAACTTGTTTAAATTTGTCAAAATGTTACTACACTTAGACCAGATTCTGCTAATTAAATGTCTAAACCTAATATTGGATCAATCTATGGAAATATATTAACCGCGTGAAAATCATTAATGTTTAAAAGTTATCCTGATAACTTAGGTGGATTCTGCTGTACCAAAGTCAAAAGCCAATCAATTTGTTCTTCTTGGTGTATATTCCAACTCTTAGGCGCTAAGGATACTTTTTGAGCCCTACATCTAAATACAAATGCTTTAAAGGAGCTGACTAGCTTTTTAGAGGTTACTGCCGTTTTTTCCCCTTTGAATTGATTGAAAAATACATTAAACCGCCTCGTACTCCCGTTTTCTTTAAATTTAATTTTGTTAAATACAAATGATTTAACAAATCGAGCAGTAAATTCATCGATTCCTATATCATTTAACTCTGCAATTATATCGTTTGCTGTATCATTTAAAAAATCTTTATTAACTTGTTCATAATGTTTGGATAAGCCATCACTAAATTTTTGGGAGTTTGCCAGAATTGAAGTGTTGCCTGTTAGAGCTTCTCCCACAATTACTCCCACAGATACGCTCAATATCCATTCTGGGCAATAATTTGACATAACTTAACAACCTAAAATTTGAGTTTCGCAAAACAAAGATTTATCACTATAGTCATGAAAATCCAATCAATATTAAGAGAGTAAGGATATTTTTCTTAAAAAGATTTTCTCAGAGTGCTAGTTTCTAAAAGCCAAAAATATCGGAAGGGAATTATAAATCTGATTATTATACATCCATTATAGATACTTTTTGCATCATAACTTCACCAACCCAATCTAAATCTTGAACCTGATCGACTTGCCAGCCAGGAGGCGCAAGGCCTTTTGATCCTGATCTCATTGAAAATAAAAAAGCTCTAAAGTTAGTGACAATATATTTTTCAGTCCCCGTTGGTGTTCTTTCACCTTTAAATTCTGACGAAAATATTCCCGATAATTTTCTGGCCGAACCATCATCTTTGGACTTTATTTTCTTATGGATATATCCGCGAATTATCTCCTCTGCGGCGCTTCCTGCATCAACTTCTACAAGTGATGCAAGCATTTTTTCTGCGCATACTTGTATAAAATCAGGTGATATTTCAGAATAATGTTCATCTATTGCAACCGAATACTTTTTGACTATTGTATTTATAGGGGCTGAGTAAAGAAGTGTTTCCCTAGCGGCATTTGCACAAAAAATACATAGTATCCAGCCTGGGCAATGTAAAGCCATTTATATATTATCCTTACCTCAATAATTGTTTAAGGTATTGTTAGCATATTTTTCTACACATGAAAAATAAAAACCGATCTAGCATAAGCAATTTATAAGAAAAAAAATTTAATAAAAACATTTAATTTTTTCAGAGATTTTTTCAGGAGATTCTCTTCTGTTAAAATAAGATAAGACTTCTCCTTCCTTGTTCACGAGATAAGAAAAAGTTGAGTGATCAACTAAATAGGATTGATCATCGTAATCAACCTTATTTGATTTTCCAAAAACACCATATGCCTTTTTGAGGGCTTCTATTTGATCATTTGAACCAGTTAACGCAATCATTGATTTATGAATGTACTCTGAAAAATCTTTCAACCGCTGTGTTGTATCTCTAGATGGATCAAGGGTGATAAATACTAAATTAATATCTAACTGCTGTTCATCCATAATATCTTTTACATAAGCATTTCTTTCTAAATCATAGGGACAGATATCAGGACAATAGGTATATCCAAAATATAATAATGAAAGGGAAGTATTTTGTTTTTCTAAAGAAAAAGCCGTTTCATTCTGATCAATTAAATCTATTGGTCCCCCTAATCTATTAACAAAATTGGTTGATTTATTACAGGTTCCGGATTCTGATAAATGCGTGTAGATGTTATAGGAAAAAGAAAATATTATTAAGATGCTAGAAAGCAGTAATAAATAGAAAAATTTACGAGTTTGGGAGAACATTTTCTGATGCCCTTGGTAAATTATTATTAATTTCGACTGAAGTAATTTACGTCACTTGCGACCCATCAGGATTGTAGAAATTATTAAAACTTTTTTTGGATGTTGTACTCTATATGTTTGATAATAAAGTTTATATGTCTCCGAAAGGTATAAATGTCAAATAGAATTGCACCAAATAAAGAAAACCAATAAAAGATAAAACAAAATCAGAGTTCAATAATTTTAAGTGGGATCAAGGAGATTTTTATATAATGGTTAAAGAATTGGTGAATGGATTTAAAAAATTTCGAGAGTCCTATTTTGAAAAAAAGAGTCAAGTACTTCAACAGCTCGCTGAAAAAGGCCAGTCACCCAAAACGATGGTCATTTGCTGTTCTGACTCCCGCGTAGAACCATCTATTTTGTTTGGTACCGGGCCAGGTGACTTATTTGTTGTCAGGAATGTAGCAAATCTGGTGCCTTCATTCACATCAAGAAATAATTTAAGCATCGGCTCAGCTTTAGAATATGCTGTGAGGATTTTAAGGGTAAAGGATATTATAGTGATAGGGCATGCTCACTGCGGAGGTGTTGCAGCCCTGTGTGAAAGCATTAATAATAATAAAGAAGGCGAGACTACAGATAATCAGACTGATTTTATTGAAAGTTGGGTTGATATTGCAAGACCGGCTTTATCAAAAATAGATTATTATCAAAATGACGCAAATATTGAGGTCAATTCAGAGAGGGCGGTGGTACTATATTCCTATAATAATTTGCTTACTTACCCTTGGATTAGTGATGCAGTAAGTAATAATTCTTTAGAAATCCACGCTTGGTGGCTAGATTTCAAATCACTTATGCTATGGGAAAAGGCTCAAGGGTCTGATTCTTTCATACCTATGGAATTTTGAATTTAATGAGCGTTGATCAAAAAACTTTAGATGTATATGACAAGTACATTTTGGAATATGAAAAACTAATATCAAAAGAGCAAAAAGATGCAAACTTGGATATTTTTATGAAAATGATACAAAGAAATGGAAAGGTACTTGATCTTGGTTGTGGCACCGGAACTGCATCACTCGAGCTTTTAAAAAACGGCTTTATACCCTTTCCCGTTGATGCTTCTCTCGAGATGTTAAAGGTGGCAGAAACCTTATTGGAAATTAAGCCAAGACAAATATCTTTTGATGAAATAGATGAACATGATTTTTATGATGCAATTTGGGCAAACTTTAGTTTGCTTCATATAAAAAAGAACAAATTTAGGGATATCTTGAAGCAATTATTTTTTGCTCTCAAAGACGGAGGAATTCTATTTTTCAGCCTTAAACGAGGCGTCGGCGAAAGTCGTGACAAGTTAGGTAGATTTTATAGCTTCTATGAAAAGCACGAAGTTGAAAAACTTCTTGAAAAAGCAAGCTTTCGAATTATAACTTTCTCCGAAGGCTCTGGTATTGGTTTGGCTGGTGAGAGAGAAAATTGGATGGGGTTTTTTTGCGAAAAGATAAGATAGCTAAAGTAGCCATATTTTTACAATTTGCGGTAATATTTTTTATTGGATTGGCAGGGTGTATGAGCAACGCAGAATATAATGCACAGCTAGAAAATACCTTTTCGGCCGAATGTAAGAGAGCTGGGTTTCAATTAAATACGAACGCGCATAAATTATGTATGGAAAACAAGAGAGACTTAAATAAAATAGACCAACGAAACAGATTAAATTCGTCATTAAATGCTTCTACAGCGCTACCGACTACTTCCGGAAGTAACTTCTCGTTTTCTTATACAGTGAGACTAAAATAAGAGTTTTTGAATAGATTGTCGTAGCGTTAATTGTTTGATCAGACATTTTATTACTAGTGGCCATGGATGAGAGCAAATAATAATCAAAAAGGAATGATTTTTATTGTTATTGGTATGCTAATTTACAGCTTTCATGATTTAGCTGTCAAAATGATAACTAATGAAACAACTATATTTCAGCTCTTTATTACGCGAGCATTTGTTGGTGTAGTAGTGACGTTGACTTGCCTAAAGTGTCTAAATTATAAAATTGGAGTAATCCCAGTTTATCCCAAGTTGACATTAATCAGGTGCGTGTTAATGCATTTTGGGTTCTTTATATTCTTTATAAGTTTAGAAAAATTATCGCTTTCCACAGTGACGGCTCTATTCTTTGCTGCTCCGTTTTTCATTACTATTTTATCTGCATTGGTTTTATCAGAGAGAATAGGCCTTGTTAGAGTTCTCATCATAATTCTTGGTTTCATTGGGGTATTTTTTATAGTTAAGCCTTTTAAGGAATCTGAATTCAGCTTTTTTATGTTGGCTCCTTTATTCACTGCGTTTTCTTATGCTGTTGCAATGGTGATTTCTAAGTATACCAAAGAGAATGAAAATGCATTCCTTCAAACATTTCAGCAGTATTCTGTCAGCCTTTTTCTTTCAGTAATTACTTATATTATTATTTTGGTGTTTCCGTTAGACATGATAGATAAAGAGGAGTGGAGATTTATATTTGGTTCGATCAAATTTGACAACTATAACATTTTAATTTCAATAGCTATTTTATCCATTTTTGGTGCTCTCGGTATGACCTCATTGATACATGCTTACCAAGTTGGGTCTCCAATTACCAATGGGCCAACGGAGTATGTTTTGTTAATTTTAGCTATAATAAATGGTTATTTCTTTTTTGGTAATATTCCAGATTACTTATCTTTAGCAGGAATTATTTTGATAATCCTTGGGGGATGGGCTTTATTTTTTCGGGAACATAAACGAAATAAAATAGATAGCCAAGCTTTCCATACGTAAACTTTTTGACTAATATAAAGTAAAATACAAGAATATTGACGTTTGCATTTTTATGGATTCCCAAAATGGATTTAAATGCTGTTGAACAATTAAAAAACGTGCTTTCTTCCATAACTATCGAAAAAGACCAGATTATTTATGAAGAGGGCGAGCCTCTAGGTGATGGGTATATTTTGTCGCTGGGCAAAGTAAAGCTCTTTAAGAATGCTAGCGATGGGAAACTTGCCGAAAAACAAACTATTAACTCAATGCAGGTTTTTGGGGTTTGGAATTCTATATTAGGAAATAAAGTAAGACTATTTACCGCTAAGGCTTTGGAAAAGTCATCCGCGTTAATTATACCTAAAGCTACTCTGGATAAGAAATTGTCAACCCTTGACCCTTTTCTCAGATTACTTTTTAGGCAAGCACTTTCTGATAACGAAAATTTCGGCTCACTGTGACTAATGTTGAGGTATTGAGCACGTTTTTAGTCTAAAAAATCCAAATTGACGAGAGAAGAATATTAAACCTAAGATCGGTCCTGGCAATAAGATCCATACAAAATACAAGCCAAGAGATTCATGAAAGTTAGTGGTAAGAAAAATAGTTATCATACTGATCGAGAAGCCAACACAATTCTGGGTAGTTAAAGCGGTTCCAACTAAATGTTGTGGGCAAACACTTGCGGAAATTGCCGAAAATTGAGGTGAGTCAGAAATAACAAAAAATCCCCATAGCATCAGTAAAACGAGATCAAGAAAAAAGCTAACATTGCCCAGCAGTGGATAAATTAAACAGATGGATAGACTAAATGCTAGCGATAATGAGGCAACTCTGCTGCTTTTTAACGATTTTGCTAAAATTCCACCTAAGACACAACTTATAAAACCTAAGCCAATAATTAGGAAGCTTAATAATGAAACAATAAACTCTTGATCTTGAATTTGATGCTTGGAGACTGATATTGCTATTAGAATTGGAACACAAGTCCAAAAAGCATATAACTCCCACATGTGTCCAAAGTAGCCAACTGCAGAAGCTACATATTTTTTGTTTTTTGACAGTTCGCTGAATTGGTCTAATAGTCGAAAAGAAGGTTTTTTGTTTATTACTAAATGAGGCCCGTCACCCATGAGAAATATCATAATTCCTGCAATGTAGCATAGCCCGGAAGTAAGTATAACGGTATATTGCCAATCAAATGAAATCCCTAAAGCTCTAATAAAATAAGGCAAAGATGAACCTAGGACTAACATGCCTACAAGGAGCCCTAATGTGTTGGGAGCCTTCTGAGGGTTCCAACTAATAATCAGTTTCATACCAATTGGGTATATTCCTGCTAGTGCCACTCCAACAATTACTCTAGAAAAAATAACAAAGGTAAAAGAAATTTCTTCAAATACAATTAAAGCATTGGATGTTGCCCCTAAGAAACAGCAAAGCATTACAATGCGTGATGGTTTAAACTTATCTGCAAATCCAGTAACTGAAATCAGTAGTGTTCCGGCAATAAAACCAAATTGAACAGAATTGGTTAACAAACCCAGATCACTAGTTGAAAGCGACCATATTTTTTCAATCTGTTTCAACACACCATTGGTGCTGAACCATAGCGAAGTGCCAAACATTTGGGCTACAACTATAAGAAAAATGGGATTACTCATTTATCGAGAAACGTTTGTCTCTAAATTTTATAGCTTTTCGCATTCCTTCTTTTCTTGCTATTTCCATAAATTTTTTTTTGTCCGGTGATCCTAGCGATTCTATCTGGTAATCTATCTCAAGACTATTTTCTAAAGACTCAATAATTCCTCCTATCTCAAAACTTTGGTTAATAGCTTTTTTCGTTCTTTTAACTAAGGTGGGGTCAATAACTGAGATGTGTTTCGCAATTTGTAACGACCTTTCCAATACCCGATCATTTTCGGTTATCTCGGTAACAATTCCTAATTCTAAAGCTGTCGATGCTGATATATCGTCTTTCCCTAATAGAATTATTGCTTTTGCTGCTTTCATACCGATTACCCAGGGCAATAGCATTGTAACTATTCCCGCTCCGAACTTTAGTTCAGGTTCGCCGAAAAATGAGTCTTTCGAACAAATTGTAAAATCACAGGAAAGAGAGAGTTCAAATGCGCCTGCCAAGCACGCTCCTCTTACTGCTGCTATTGTTGGCTTTGGGCTATTCCAAAAACGCATGATAGTTCGATGATCTAGTTCAAGGATTGGCTTCCACTGTTTACCTTTAGGCGCTTTTTCCATTTGATCTTTTAAATCAAATCCGGAAGAAAAGGTATCCCCTTGACCGGTAATTAATATAACCCGAACCTTTTCATCGCTTTCTGCTTTGTCCATTAAGATATTTATCTGTTCTAAAGTTTCTGAATCAAGAGCATTCCGTCTTTCTGGTCTATTTATAGTGAGTATGGCTGTGTTACCACTAACAGAATAAAGTATTTTATTAAAATTTTTCATCAGGTAATCATAACTCTTCTTGATGTTAAAAGCGATGTTAACTGATGCAAAGATTAGTTTTTAGTAATCAGACTATTTAAATCCTTATTCTGATTGGCAGAGGAGGTGTAAGTTACATACAATGATGATAGTATAATCAATGCAGCGCCCACAGTGAACCATAAGCTAATTGTTTCACCAAAGAAAATAAATCCTATACAGGATGCCCAAACTATTTGGACGTAGGAGATAGGTTGAGTAATCGTAATAGGAGCAAGCTTTAAGGCTATTGTCATTGTGAAATGTCCGGCAGTTGCAAACAATGCCACAATACCCAAAAATAATATCTCTTGAAGGCTTGGAGTTACCCAAAAAGCTATTGCAAATGGAGCTAAGGTAAGGGTTACAATGAAATTCAGAGCAACAAGAATTTCCAAAGTGCTCTCTGTCGCTGATAATTTTTTTGCTAATATATACGATCCAGCAAAAAACAGTGTAGCTATTATCATCGACAACTGACCAATCGCTATACCACTATTTGTAGGTCTTATAATTATAATCATGCCTATCATGCAAATAGCTAATGCACCAATAATACTCATAGAAAAGGGTTCCTTTAAAAATATAAATGCAGCTATTGAAACAAAAATTGGAGTTATATAGCCTATTGCAGTAACTTCAGAGACTGGGATTCTTGCCATTGCAAAAAACCAAAGAATAACTCCAAAACCGTGAGCTAAACCTCTAGACCAGTAAACCCGTCTATTGCTTCTATTTCGTTCTAAAATAAACATTTTTACTATTAATGGAATAAAGAATAGCGTGCTAATTATGTATCGAATAAATGCAGCTACAGGCGCAGGAATATCACTACCAATATATCTTACTATGCCCGTAACAATTGCAAAAAGCAGTGTAGTAACTACCATCCAAAAAATTGCCTGTAAATTTTTCATTTATCTTCTTTCTGCTTTGTTGTTATTCTCTTTTACACAAATGGTCAAAGATTAATATTAGGGGTAAGCATGTGTGGCAGGTTTGTACTTTCAAATTTTACAGATGTTAAAGACTTTCATAATGTTTTAATTGAACCCTCCTACAATATTGCCCCGTCACACTGTACATTAATTCTTGATCAGGAGATGAGGGCGGATTTTCTAGAGTGGGGTTTTTCTCCTATTTGGACAAAAAAGCCTATGAATTTAATAAATGCTAAATATGAGAGTTTGGATATTAAACCGAGTTTTAAGGATTATGAAACTTGCGTATTTGTCGCGGATGGCTGGTTTGAATGGCAAAAAAACTCTAAAGGTGAAAAGCATCCAATATTCATCCATGCTGATAATGAAATTTTTTATTTTGCTGGCATTAAAAATGCTTCTGGAGCAGCTATAGTCACGATTAACGCTCACCCAAGTTTGACTAATATTCACCACAGACAACCGATGTTTTTAGATCGGCTTGAAACATCTTTTTGGCTAAAAGATAAACAAAAAGTTTCCTCATCATGTTTATTGGAAAGAATAAAAGCTTACTCCGTCAGTAAATATGTTAATTCACCAATAAACAATGATCATAGATGCATTTTGGAAACCCAAATGGAACAATGAAGCTTAATTTCAAAGTATTTTCTTTAACGTTTCAGTAAAACGTTCAAAATCAGTTGAATTATTCCATAAGTGAGGTGTAATTCTTAAATTGCCACCTCTCTCAGAGATAAATATTTTGTTTTCTGCCAAAGTTTCAAGAATGTTTTTTGGAGCATTTGAAGGCAGTTTTGCACCTATAAAGTGAGGCCCTCTATTTTCAGGTCTTGGAATTTGCAACCCCAAATCGCTGAGCTTTTCACAGAGGTTCATATTAGAGTAATAGAGCGTGTTCTGAATGTTGGGTATACCCCATTTCTTTATTTGACGGAGTGCCTCTAGTACACCGGGAATTAGAGAAAAATTTGATCTTTGCCCCATATCATACCTAACTGCTCCCGGTTCATAATAATCCTGGTAATCGACAAGGTTTGCAAAATCCTTACTATTTTTTCGTGTTATCCAACCTTCTTCAAGCGGCTCCCCATTATGGAATCTAGGGGAAACATAAAGAAATCCAGTTGAGTAGGGGCCAAGCATCCACTTATAATTTGCTACAATTGCATAAGCAGGATCTATTTTACTTAGGTCTATATCAAAAGCGCCCGCTGATTGGGTAAGATCAATAACAAGTTCGGTTTTATATTCCAAGCATTTTGCTTTCACTTTTTCTAAATCTATCAATGATCCATTTGTCCATAATACATTTGCAGTTGCACAAACGCTAACCCGTTCATCTAAAGCGTCAATTATATGGTCTGTAGCTGCTTCACCGTCAGGAATATTTACAGTTTTGATCTTAGCACCTTTTTGTTCAGCAATACGTCGCCACGGATAGACATTAGATGGAAACTGATCAGATAGAACAAGTATTTTTGAGTCTGCCGAAATCTGTATATTTTTTGCTGCGGTTTGAACACCATAAGAAGCGGAGGGAATAATAGCTATATTGGTTCCAACTGTATGCATAAGGTTTGAAAATAAATCTCGAGCCTCTTCTATGTCATCAAAAAAATTGCTTATCTTGAGTTTCCATGGGTTGGCTTTTAAACGACTTCCACTATCTATGGCATTAACGACACTTGTCAAAAGGGGAGACATGTATGCAGTGTTTAAATATGCGACATCTTCGGGGATATCAAAAAGATGTCTCTGGCAAGGAATCATGTGTTCTTATTTAAAATAGGATATTTCTGCAATACCATCAGCCGCTTTTTTAAACACACTATCAGTTATCTGAAGGTCTTCTTCAGTAAGTGCTAGATGTGTATAAAGTTTAGCATCGGCTTTGAGTATTCCGTGTTCTCTAACTATTTGATTGAATTTCTTTGAATATTCAGCCTTATTTTTCTTTGTGTCACGGTAATTAATAACGGGTGTTCTAGAAAAAATAATATCGAAAAGTGTTGGATCACCGACAATTTGAAACTCTATATTTTTACTCTTTAGATGTTTTGTTATGCTATCAATTAAAAACTGTCCGTTTTCTCTTATCTTATTGTAAGCACCATCTCTTCTAAGTATCTCCATTGTTTTCAAACCAGCTGCCGCTGCCAACGGGTTTCCACTAAGGGTACCGATTTGGAAAGTAAACTTCTCCTCGCCAACAATATTTTTGTCAAAATGGTTCATAATTTCTTTTTCACCTGCAATAGCCGCTAAGGGCAAACCACCTCCAATAATCTTCCCAAGCGTGCATAAATCAGGCACTACTCCGTATAGCTCTTGTGCCCCACCATAGGCTAGTCTGAAACCAGTTACTATTTCGTCAAAAATTAAAAGTGCACCAATTCTTTTTGTTTCAGCCCTTAGATGCTTTAAAAATCCTTTTATTGGAGGAATTATTCTTTGAAGTGGTTCTACAATTACCCCAGCAATTTGATCTGAATACTCATTCATTATCTCTGTGGCGACTTGAGGATCGTTAAATGGTGCAACCAAAATATCATCTCTAACGGATTCAGGTATTCCCGCTGAGTCTGGCACCGCTAATGGAAAATTTACCATTTTGTTAGGTGAAAGGCTCATCAATGAGTCCCCACTCATTCCATGATATCCTCCTTCAAACTTAAGAATTTTATTTCTACCTGTATGTGCTCTCGCTAATCGCATTGCATACATATCAGCTTCACCACCAGAGCTTACAAATCTAATCTGCTCGGCACATTTGACTGCATTACAAATTTCTTCAGCTAACTCAATTCCTTTTGAATTATTAGTAAAAAAAGTAAGACCCTCACTGAGTTGTGCTCGTATCGCGTCTAATACTTCTTCATTTCCATGACCCAGTATCATTGGCCCTGAACCGATTAAAAAATCGATATATTCTTTGTTATCTTCGTCCCACACACGTGAGCCTAAGCCTCTTTTAAGACTTACGCTAGGGTCAAAATTGCCAAAACCTGCACCCGGGAGTACCCTCTGTGCTCTGCTTTGCCATTCTTTTAGAGAAATATTCTTATTCATTATATTTTCTAAGTAAGAAAAGGCGGATGATTTTCCGCCTTTTCAAATTATACATTGTCCAACTAAAACTAGTTCAGTGCTGCATTTGTTATTTCGTTAGTCCAAGCACCTGATGGTTTCTTTGTTATCACAGGGTCTGAATCACCAGACATTAAAACCTTAACGGTTCTCTCATAATCTGCGGGGTCCAGTGAACCATTCGATCCAGCTGTAAGCTTTGCAATTTCGCCCATCATTCTGACCTGATGCTTCTCCGTTTGTACACCTGCATCATCGTTATCTAGAATAATCATCGCGGCTTCTTTTGGGTTTGCTTCTGCATACTTCCAACCTTTCATAGATGCTCTTACAAATCTGACCATTTTGTCTTTAAATGCGGCATCGCTAAGGTTTTTCTCGTGTACATATAACCCATCTTCAAGAGTTGCAGCACCTTCAGACTGGTATTTAAAAACTGTCAGCTGTTCGGGAGAGTAGCCTGCGTCTCTAACAACCCAATACTCATTGTAGGACATAGTGGATACGCATGCTGCCTGACCTTCAGTTAAAGGTTCAACGCCCCATCCCTGCCTTAAAACAGTTACTCCATTTGTACTACCATCTGTTTTTAGTCCTAATCGGCTCATCCAACTTAGGAATGGGTACTCATTTCCGTAGAACCATACTCCTAAAGTTTTTCCTTTTAGATCAGCAGTAGTGTTTACACCCATATCTTTTCGGCAAGTAAGCATCATGCCTGAACTCTTAAACGGCTGAGCTATGTTTACCAGTGGAAGACCTTTTTCTCGAGCTGCTAAAGCAGAAGGCATCCAGTCGACCATAACATCGGCCCCACCACCAGCTAACACTTGAGCAGGGGCAATATCTGGCCCACCTGGTTTAATAGTAACATCAAGGCCTTCAGCATCATAAAAGCCTTTATCTTTCGCAACATAATATCCAGCGAATTGAGCTTGAGTAACCCATTTTAACTGGATTGTGACCTTGTCAGCAGAAAAAACGGCTGATGTACTTAATATAAAAGCACAGGTCAATATAGATAGAATCTTCTTCATTATTTTCCCTCTTAGTGATCTTTTTTTTAATTGTTAATCAAATTCCATTGATACGCAATGTTATTTTTGTTGGCTAGGATGCCAAAACGTTGTGCGCTTTTCAATTATAGCAATTAAGCCATAAAAAAGGCAGCCAGCAATTGCTGCGACAAAGATTTCTGCCCATACCATGTCCAATGCAAATCGACCAACTTCGGAGGATATACGAAATCCCATCCCTTTAATGGGAGATCCAAAAAACTCAGCAACAATCGCACCAATTAATGCAAGGGTTGAACATATTTTTAATCCATTAAAGATAAAGGGCAAAGCAGATGGCAAACGAAGTTTAATAAGTGTTTGAGTGTAGGACGCGCTGTATGTTCTCATAAGGTCTTGCCGGTTGGGGTCTATAAGTTCTAATCCTTGCACGCAATTTACAAGCATCGGAAAATAAACCATAACTACAACAATCGCGCATTTTGATTGCCAGTCGAATCCGAACCACATTACAAAAATTGGAGCCATGCCCACAATTGGAAGTGCTGAAATAAAATTGCCCAAAGGTAACAGACCTCGTTTAAGAAAATTAAACTTATCAATAGCAATAGCCGTAAGAAAAGCAGCACCACAACCTAATATGTAACCAGAGAGAGCGCCTTTTATCAAGGTCTGTACAAAATCAATCCACAGAATGTCTAAAGAACGAGAAAACTTTAACGCTATTGCCGATGGAGCAGGTAACAATATGGGATTTATTTGTAATCCGATGACAGCTAACTCCCACATTAAGAGAATTACCATTCCGAATAGAGATGGAACTATAAATCTAGGCAAATTAGGGTCGTTGAATTTAGATATTTTTATATTAATCCACCACCCCCCTAGCCAAATAATGAAAAAAAGAAATAAAAAAATATTCATCTGATAATAGCCATTTTTTTAAGCGTGATTTTTTGTAAAAAATCTATTGTGAATACTAAAAATGCGGCAATAAAAGCGGCAGCAAACAAAGCGCTCCAAATCATAATTGTCTGACCATAATACGTGCCTGCTAGCATTCTAGCGCCCAAACCGGCAATAGCACCCGAAGGAAGCTCCCCGACTATAGCACCGACCAGAGAGGCAGCTACTCCGACCTTTAATGAAGCAAAAAGAAAAGGTAAAGAGGAAGGAAACCTCAAATACCACAAAATTTGGTTTGAAGACGCAGACCAGGTCTTCATTTGATCTAGCTGAATCTGGTCTGGTGATCTCAAGCCTTTTACCATACCTACAACGACTGGAAAAAAAGAGAGATACATAGAAATAATTGCTTTTGGTAACAAACCTGTTACCCCAACTGAATTCATCACAACTATTATCATTGGTGCTATAGCAAGAATGGGGATAGTTTGACTGGCAATTACCCAAGGCATTACACTAAGGTCCATCGCTTTATTATGTACTATTCCTAAAGCTAGTAAAATTCCTAGGAGCGTACCCAAGAAAAATCCTGCTAAGGTTGCCTGCAAAGTAATCCATCCATGATAAACAAGAGAACGCTTTGAACTGATTTTTTTAAAAAAAATAGTATTTACCATCTCAGTAATAATTTGATGCGGGGTAGGAAGCTTTGGTTTTTTCAAACTCCAGCACTTAAGTATATGCTCACCGGTTGGAAGGTTTTTAAACTGTCTTGAAACTTTATCAGAGTTCATTGGAACCGCGACCAGGTACCAAAATATTCCTATTAAAATTACTATTGTGGAAACAGGAATAAATTTATTTGCAAGGTAAGATGTTTTCATTTTTATAAATCCTTCTAAAAAACATCTTCGGTTTGACCAGCCTTTAAGCCTTCTCTCACTCTTTGTGCAATTTTTATAAACTCCTGACTATCTCTTATATTTAAATCGCGATTTTTTGGTAGTGGGCTCTCTATTACGTCCGTTATTCTTCCTGGTCTAGGAGACATGACCACAATTTTTGTTGATAAGAAAACGGCCTCTGGAATTGAATGTGTAACAAAACAAATAGTTTTATCGGTTCGACCCCACAAATTTAAAAGTTCTCCGTTCAATCTATCTCTTACAATTTCGTCGAGAGCTCCAAAAGGCTCGTCCATTAGCAGAATATTTGCGTCAAACGCCAAAGCTCTTGCTATAGATGCTCGTTGTTGCATTCCACCAGACAACTGCCAAGGAAACTTTTTTTCAAACCCCTTTAATTCTACTAAGTCTATTACTTTTCGAGTTCGGTCTTCTTTCTCACTAGCAGAATACCCCATAATCTCTAGAGGCAGCTTAATGTTTCCACTTACTGTCCTCCAGGGGTATAACCCCGCAGCCTGGAACACATACCCATATTCTCTGGCTTTTCTTGCTTCATCAGGTGTCATGTTATTTACAATTACCTTACCGTCTGTAGGTGTCTCAAGAGCTGCAATAACTCTGAGAAGAGTTGTTTTCCCACATCCAGACGGTCCAATAAAGGATACAAAATCTCCTTCATTGACTTCCAAAGATACACTCCTTAACGCATTTACAGGACCGTCATTTGTTTCAAATGTTAGATTAACATCGGATACGCTTATCATAAGTTTTCCTTCGTGTGGCTTTTATACTCCAGCAGGTATATTTAAAGGATCACGTTCAATTTTTCTTGGTGTATTTAGCGCCTTCCACTTTGATACTGCACTATGCAATGCTGGGAAAGCAGGTCTTGGGACGAATCTACCCCTTCCTGGTTGTGGACTAGAATTCTTGCCCCATGCCCATATTACATCGCCTCTAGATAATGTGTATCTTGGTTGTGCTGTGACTTCGAATCCCTCGAAAACATTGTAGTCTAAAATTGATTTATGAGTACTAGTCGAAATTGTTTTAGAAATCTTTGGGTCCCAAACAACAATATCTGCATCTGCTCCTTCTAAAATTGCTCCTTTTTTTGGATAAATGTTTAGAATTTTAGCAATATTACTTGAAGTAATTGCAACAAACTCCTGTCGGGTTAGTCGTCCCGTTTCTACGCCCTGAGTCCAAAGAACTGATAACCGTTCCTCTAGCCCGTTACTTCCATTTGGAATCTTAGTGAAATCATTTACTCCCATTCTTTTTTGTTCCGTTGAAAACGCGGCATGGTCTGTAGCAACAACCTGAAGAGATCCAGACTGAAGACCAGCCCATAATCCATCTTGATGAGATTTGTCTCTAAAGGGAGGTGACATGACTCGTCTAGCAGCATGTTCCCAATCTTTATTAAAGTATTCGCTCTCATCTAGCGTTAGAAATTGAATAAGGGGTTCACCAAAAACTCTCATACCTTTTTGCCTAGCTCTTCTAATAGCCTCATGAGCCTGCTCACAAGATACATGAACAACATATAGTGGTACTCCTGCAGCATCGGCTATCATTATCGCTCTATTAGCTGCTTCTCCTTCAACTTCTGGAGGTCTTGAGTATGCGTGCCCCTCAGGACCAGTTACTCCTTCTTGGAGGTATTTTTGCTGAAGCTCGGCAACAATATCACCATTTTCGGCGTGAACCATAGGCAGAGCACCGATAGCTGCACATCTTTTAAAAGATGCAAACATTTCATCATCCTCAATCATTAGGGCTCCTTTATAAGCCATAAAATGCTTGAAGGAATTTACTCCCATCTCAACTACCTTTGGCATTTCATCAAAAATCTGTTCAGACCAACCTGTAACCGCCATGTGATAACCGATGTCAGAACAAATTTGAGGCTCTGATTTTCTATGCCATTCTTTTACTGCATTAACCAAACTGCCATCCTCACCAGGAAGACAGAAGTCTACTAACATCGTTGTGCCGCCAACTGCGGCTGCCCAGGTGCCTGTTTCAAAAGTCTCTGCGGCAGTAGTACCCATAAAAGGCATTTCGAGGTGCGTATGGGGGTCTATTCCGCCGGGGATCACATAAGCGCCCTCTGCGTCAATGGTCTCGTCTCCCTTTAGATTTTCCCCTATCTGCTTTATTTTTTCATTTTCGATTAATACATCAGCTTTCCACTCTCGGTCAGATGTTACAATGGTTCCACCTTTTATTACTTTAGTCATTTTACCCTCCCAATTAAACTATTTCCGCAGCTTCTAATACTGCATGCAATAAAACATCGGCACCAGCTGAAGCCCAACTTTCGGATATCTCTTCTGCTTCATTGTGGCTCAAACCGTCGACGCACGGGCACATTATCATCGCTGTTGGTGCTACTTTATTTATCCAACAAGCGTCATGCCCTGCTCCCGATATAATATTTTTATGTGAATACCCTAATCTTTCAGCGGCTCTTCTAACTTTGTCTACACATCCTTCATCAAAGGTCACGGGGTCAAAATGCCCTACCTTTTCAAATTCCACATTCAAGTCTAAATCAGAAGCAATTTTTTTTGCTCCTTCATACAAACGGGTTTCCATATCATCCTGAACGTCAAATGATGGAGATCTAAAATCTATAGTAAACACCACTTTCCCAGGGATTATGTTTCTACTATTAGGAAACACATCGCATTGACCTATTCCACCAACTGCGGATGGTTGGTGACTCATAGCGATCTCCTGAACTAGTTCTGTTATCCTAGCCATCCCTAGACCGGCATTTTTACGCATCGGCATTGGGGTTGATCCCGTATGACTTTCCCGACCAGTAAGAGTGACTTGTATCCAATTTAGCCCTTGACCATGGGTCACAACGCCAATATCTTTATTTTCAGCCTCTAATATCGGCCCTTGCTCTATGTGGAGTTCAAAAAAAGCATGCATTTTTCGTGATCCTACTTCTTCGTCACCGATCCATCCAATTCGATTGATTTCTTCTCCAAACGTTTTTCCTGCTGCATCCTTTCGATCATAAGCCCATTGGAGTTCATGTACTCCTGCAAAAACTCCTGACGCCATCATTGGAGGTGCAAAGCGAGTTCCTTCTTCATTTGTAAAATTTACGACTACAATTGGATGCTTTGTTTTTATATCAAGTTCATTGAGTGTTCTTATTATCTCCAACCCACCTAGAACTCCTAAAACTCCATCATACTTACCCCCGGTTGGCTGGGTATCTAGATGGCTTCCAACGTATACAGGTAAAGCATTAGGGTCTGTTCCTTCACGTCTAGCGAACATTGTTCCCATTTTGTCAACACCCATTTCCAAACTTTCTTTATCACACCACTTTTTGAACAACTCTCGTCCTTCTGCGTCTTCGTCCGTGAGTGTTTGTCTGTTGTTTCCACCTGCGACACCGGGACCTATTTTTGCCATCTCCATTAAGGATTCCCAAAGACGAGATGAATTTATTTTTAAATTAGCTGCTGGTGTTGACATTCGATCCTCTTAACAAATTATATATCTTCTTATATCTTCGCCCTTGTATTATCACTAATTAGCACTAATAATGCAAAGGCAATTATCAAGCCTCCAAAAATTATGTTTGCATTTGGAAAGCGAGAGTTAATAATTATTTCGCCTAAGGCCACCCAAAAAGGAACAGCATAGGTGTATGCCATTACTTTTGAAGCGCTTATTCTTTTCGCTGCAAACTGGATTAAAAAAAAAGTAAAAGCTGTCGCAATAGTTGCCAAGTAAATTGTAGTTATCCAGACCAATGGAGATAGGCTAAGCCAATTTGTTTCAACAATATCATTAGTAAAAATTAAAAAAAGTAGTAGAAATCCAGCACTTAAAGTTCCTAAGGTTTGCGATGCCGCATTTTCCCCTTTGTTTAGAACAGGGATCAAAATAGCATATAAAGCGTGTCCAACACACCCCCAAAAAAAGAGTAGTTCACCATAGCCTATTTTAAATGCTAAAAGGTTTTCTAGATTGCCTTCAAAAATCACCCAAATCGCTCCCATTGCTCCAAGAGAAATTGCAAATAACGCCCTAAGAGTCACTTTTTTATTTAAAAAATATTCAAAAAAAAGTGCAATAAAAGGGGTGAGCGTAAAAACTACAGCTAGTGAAAAAGAAGAAGCTGTTTTTAGTGCTTCGAACATTAATACAAAATAAATAACTATACTCAACCCGAGGATCAAAAATCGCCATGGTTTTTTGAAGTCCTCTCTCTTAAGGTTTTTTGAAATAAACAATAATGTTCCCATTACAATTGCTCCTATCAAAAACCTTGCTGCTGTTATGGCTCCTGGCTCTATGTCATTTGCTACCATGGCGCCTAAAATATATGAAACTGATACACAAAGGGAGAAAAGGAGCATTGCTCCGTGTCCCCAAACCTCTGATGTCTCTACTGATATTTTTTTTATCAAGAGCTAATTAACCTAAGATTTACCTGAGCTATATTTGTAATTCAGTTTTTTACAGCTAAGAAATGGAGAAAAGTCTGTTTTTCAATAACTGAAACATTTTATGAAAAAGCTGGTATAACATTTTCTCCATACTCTGCGATAATTCTCTCTTCGTCTCCGCTATCCAGATAAATATTGAATTGGGTTACTCCGAGGTCTTTTAATGTTTTAAGTTTTTTTACATGTTGATCAGCGGTTCCCAAAACACAAAACTCTTCAACTATTTCATCTGTGATAAATTCTAAATAGGGATTGTCGCTCTGGCCATGTTTAGAGTAATCATAGCCGCGGCGATCTTTAATATAGTCCGTGAGGCTGTTGGGAATGTCTTTGTTATCTTCACCATACTTCTCAACTATGTCAGCTACGTGATTTCCAACCATAGCGGGAAACCACTTTACTTTCTCAATACTTTCTGCTCTGTCTCCAAAGTAAGCAGGTGCGGCCACCATTACCTTGTAGTCTGACATATCACGTCCGTGTTCTTCTCCTGCATTTACCGCTTGATCTCTGAGCCATTTGCAAACGGTTGGGGAAGCAATTTGAAGCACCAGACCATCTCCAACTTTTCCAGCAGATGTAAGAGCCTTTGGTCCATAGGCAGCTACCCAGACGGGTAAATCATATCCTTCTGCCCATGGGAATTGGATTGGGTTGGGAACATCACCATACTGGACTTCATCTCCCTTAACCATTGCCTTAACTTTTAAAATAAATTCTTCCATTCGTGCTAGGTTAGAAGGCTTTTTCCCCATTACGCGGACAGCGCTATCGCCTCTTCCAACACCAATATCAAATCGTCCATTGGATTGTAAAGCAAGTGAGCCAAACATTGATGCCGCTAAAGACCAGTCTCTTGTGTTGGGATTGGTTACACACGGTCCAAACCTCATTTTTTTTGTATGTTCCATACACATAGCCATTTGAGCAAAGCTTTCTCTCCAAAGTATGTGGCTGTCGTAGAACCAGCAATACGTGAATCCAGCGCTTTCAGCCAATCTAACCAGCGCTTTTGCTCGATCTGGTTGAACAAACCCTTTAAAACAAATTGCAAATTCCATATCTTCCTCCTTTTTTATTCCTCTGGTGGCCAAATTTTTATTCCAGCATGTGAAAAAGGCACCGCTTTAGACATATTTATTCTAATCAATATAGGTGTTATAGCCTCTAAACATCTCGCTGATGTTGCATCACCAGCATTGTAAGCCTCGACTTCTAAGTTTTTTAACAACTCTATAGTATCTAACCTAGCATCCAAATTGTTTCCACATACCAAGATATCACAATTAATTTTTTTCTCTAGGTGATTAAGTGTATTCGCGGAAACATTATGGAGGGCTCCAACTACTGGTATGTCAGGCCCTAACATGGCTTGCGCTGCTTCTGTAGCTGAGCCTTCAGGGGGCATAGCTACTTTTCTCGGGTTTCCGTCTTCCAATGGAACTACTATGTCAACAAGTACCTTATCCGCAAGCATCCCTTTGATTTCAGAAAGTGTATTGTTGTGACCGCTCCAAGGTACTGAAAATATTACAAACTTGTCCGTGAATGCTATTGCTTCGCTATTCGACAGCCCAGTTATCGACCCCACGAGGTTTTGGTTTTTTGATGTTAAACTATCTGCAACTTTGATAGCTCTGGATTCATCACGTGATCCCAAAGCAACTTCAAAACCTGCCTTAGCAAATCTAAGGGCAAGGCCTTTACCCTGAGGCCCAGTTCCTCCAATAATTGATAATTTCATCTAAACATATCCTCATTTTGTTTTCTTAGAATGTCGTTTGCAGAGCCGTACTTTCCACTCCAGCTAAGCCCTCTCAATAAAATTGCAGGACATTTCCCTGCTTTGCTCATAAGCAACCCAGAAGATGCTGCTATTTCATCACAAAAAGCTGGTTCTGTCACGTATAATTGATTTCCCCAAGCATCTGTAGTTCCCTGCTCTTTTTTTGTTGCTGGTATTCCTGCGACACCAATAGCGACATTGACCTGTCCAATCCTCCATGGCCTTCCAAAGGTATCACTCATAACTATCCCCAAATTCTCCAAGTCAAAGTAATTTTTTAGTTTATCTCTTAAAACTTGCACACTAAGGTCAGGATTTTTTGGAACGGTTACTACAGTTTCCTGCTCTGCAACATTGGACTCGTCAACCCCTGCATTAGCGCAGATAAATCCAAGTTTATGCTGACAAATGAGAGTTCCTTCATTTTGTTCCGCTCTTTTAAAAGAGCGAATAATATTATTACTTTCTTGTAATACGACTTCGACTTTTCTTGGGTCCTTGCTAAGGCTTTTTCCGAGTTCGATTGCTTTTTTGGAGGGAGAAACTTCTTTTAAATTTATTATACATCCTTCAGCTTTTGAAAATATTTTATGTGCTATACAAATAACGTCAAATTCTTTAAGACATATAGATGATTTGTTGAGAGCAGAAATTAGAATGTCACTAATGTCATCACCGTTATCAATGTCAGGGATATGCGGAATTACATTTAAATTTAACGTTGAATTTGACATTTTCTTCAATAGCTACCTTAATCTGCGATAATACTAGTTATAGATCACGATCTATAATTAATTTTTTTAAAAAGTTCTAAAGTCTTTTAAAAGATCAATCAATAGGTTGATTGATTATGAAGTTAGCCAGCCGTCTCTTGTCTCCTATAGAGGTCATCAGAGTGTTGGTAAATATAGGTGTTTGATTTAGTGAAATAAATTGTTTCTCTAAGCCTATATCGGACCTATCGAGAATAAATGATTTGCAAATATCTTTATAGAACTGCATACAAGAAAAAGAATTTGGCTTGAAACCTAATTGTTTAAGCATTTTTGATGCAGGACCTTTTAAAGCCTTTCCTTGGATCAACGGACTTATTGCTATCACCTTCTTATTATTTTTTTGAATTATCGATTTAAACCCAGGTATTTCAAGTATTGGTTTTATACTTACTAAAGGATTTGACGGAGCAATAATTATTAGTTCAGCGTTAAAGAGTGCTTTTTCTGCCTCTTTGGTGATTTTGGCTGATTTAATTCCGGTGTATTTTAGTTTTATAATTTTCGGCGAACACCGTTTTTTGACAAAATATTCCTGAAATGATATCCAACCCGACTTGGTTTGCACCTCTGTTCTAATCTTGTCGTCAGTAGGTAAGATTATATCTGCTGTTACACCCAATTTTTTAGCGATCTCATTAGCAATAATTGTCGGACGATGATCTTTTAAAAGTCTGTGCTGTCTATATATATGAAGACCAAAGTCGAGATCACCTAAAGACATCCAGGTTTCTTCGCCTAATTGATTTAACATTGAGAGCGTCTTATAATCGTCATTTTTTACTCCCCATCCTTGCTTTCGGTTCACCATTCCTGAAAGTGTATACGTTAAGGTATCTATATCTGGAGAAACCCTTAGCCCATGGAACTCATCATCATCTGCAATGTTGCCAATGATAGCAAGATCTATATCTTTTATAGAATTAAGTCCTTCTGCTAATTTTGCACCACCTACACCACCTGCTATAAGAACAATATTTTTGATAGATCTTTTCATTTTCGTTAAAGTTAGCAACCTTTATTTTTGCTTCTGAAAGTGGGTACCATTAACTCAGCTAAAGTCAAATGTAAACATTTGATATAGTTTTTAAATTCTAGCTTGAAAAAAAGAATATTACGCTAATTTAAGGAAGAGATCAATTTACATTTACATATCAATGGCAAAGAAATTCATTTATACATGCTGCCTCGCTATCTGCTTTATACTTCCGATTACATCACTTTCTCTTTCATCAAAAGAGAAACACAGAATTGAACTACTCCTTGATAACTTAGCGTCTTCACCAAGCCCCTCTGACTCAGGGCTTATAAGAAGAGAAGTTTGGAGTCTGTGGTTAGAAGGGTATATCGATAGAACAAACAAGAACAAGATTGATGAAGCATTAGACTTATTCAATTCTGGAAAACTAAAAAAAGCAAAGATCGCGTTCAGTGAAATAATTGAATTAGATCCAGATTATGTTGAGGGATGGAATAAAAGGGCTACAGTAAAATTTTTATTGGGTGATTTCTATGGATCACTTAAAGATATTGAGGAGGTGCTCAAAAGACAGCCTCGTCATTTCGGAGCCATATCTGGTTCTGGGCTTATTCATATTCACAATAGCAATTTTCGTGAAGCATATAAATCCTACAAGAGGCTGAACGAAATCGATCCCCATAATGAGGATGGTAAAAGGTTTTTGCCTATGCTAGAAAACAAATTATATGGAAAAAGTTTATGAAGAATGCAACCAATTACGGCATATCTCTGCCTTCTAGCTGCAATAGTCTTTGAGGTGAGTGGTACACTTTTGTTACCCGCATCTCAAAATTTTACGAACGCAAAAGCTACTATAGCTCTAGTGTTACTCTACGGTGTTTCCTTCTACTTTTTGTCAATCGTTGTGAACTTTATCCCCATTGCTATAATGTATGCTACTTGGAGTGGATTAGGAATTTTTACTTTGGCCTTAGTATCTTATTTTGCTTTCAATCAATCTCTCAATTTTTGGTCTGTGATTGGATTAGCTCTAATAGTTATTGGTGTTGTTCTCGTAAATATAAATATAACATTACCCAAATAGATTACTAAAAACTATTTCTTCATTCCATGCGTATCGAAAAGGAACCCAGTATGAAGACAGGAAGCCACTAATTTATGCTTTTCCTTAAAAATCTTACCTTCTACCGAAACGATATTTTTGCCTATTTTCAAGATGGATGCCTTTATTGTTGCAGTCTCTAGAGACAATGGCCGATGGAATGTTGTGTGGAAGTCCGTTGTGTTAGGAAATCTTTTGCCTTTAGTAGAAAACAAAACACATAGTGCAGTGCAATCATCTAGTACGCTGGTAATCATTCCACCCTGTACATTTCCTTGAGGGTTTAAACAATCAAGAGGAAAGCACACCTCAAAAACAAATTCGCCATCCGTTTCCTCCAAAAAATTGATTGAAAAAAATTTCCCAACACCTTTGCTTTGGTAGACTTTCATAACTGCGTCAATCAGAGCTTTCTCAATAGACATGTCGACTTATCCAATGCGCTATGCTGTTTCCTTGAACTGTCATCTTTGATCTTTAAGTCAATTATAAATTTTATAGTTTGAGAAGATTACAAAGTATCTTACATTATTAATCAGAGTTTAACAACTGAAAGGAGGTGGTCCAATGTCTAGTGATTATTCGATAATGGTGGCAGACATAGATACCCTCTCGACAAAAATTTTCGAGGGGCAAAAAGGGGTCTGACACTAAATCGTCAGTCACCGAAGGAGGCTTAACAGCCTCCTTCGCTTTTTTATAATTTATGGAAAATTTTAAAACACAAGTAACGATTATAGGTGGTGGTCCATCGGGCCTATTACTATCTCAGTTGCTTATGAATGAGGGTATTGACACCATCATTTTGGAAAAACACACTAAAAGCCATGTATTATCAAGAATAAGAGCTGGTGTTTTGGAGAGTGGGACCGTAGAAATATTGAAGCGAGCTGGTGTAGGTGAAAGAATAGATATTGATGGGTTTGTTCATGAAGGTACTTACCTTTCATCAGAAAATAAAGGTTTCAGAGTTTCTTTTTCAGAGACCGTGGGTAAGAGTGTGACAATCTTTG
The DNA here is from genome assembly GCA_902537235.1 of uncultured Alphaproteobacteria bacterium. GTDB lineage: Bacteria > Pseudomonadota > Alphaproteobacteria > Rhodobacterales > Rhodobacteraceae > CACIJG01. The sequence goes on along the minus strand of CACBAO010000004.1, from coordinate 60,272 downwards.
GACAAACTGAAGTAACAAAAGATTTATACCAAAAGCAAGAGGAGAGAGAAGCTAATGTCTTTTTCCAGGTAAAAAACGTAAATATAATCGACCCAAAATGTTCAAAGACGGAGGTAATATTTGAAGATGAAATTGGGAAAGAAATTAAAATTGTATCAGACTTTGTTGTAGGCTGTGATGGCTTTCATGGCGTTAGCAGGCAGCGAATCCCTCTAAACCAAAGAAAAGAGTATGAAAGAATATATCCATTCGGCTGGTTAGGTATTTTGTCTGAAACCCCTCCTGTCAGTGATGAGTTGATTTATGCCAACACTAGTGATGGATTTGCCTTATGCTCAATGAGGAATAATAATCTTTCAAGATACTATCTTCAGTGTGATTTGAATACTAAAGCAGAGGACTATTCGGATGATTATTTTTGGAAGGAATTAATTAAACGACTACCCGAGAATTCAAAGGATAATTTAAGGATTGGCCCTTCAATTGAGAAATCTATTGCTCCGCTGAGGAGTTTTGTGGTCGAGCCGCTTCAATACGGCAATCTTTTTCTTGTTGGAGATGCTGCTCACATTGTGCCTCCAACTGGAGCCAAGGGTTTGAACCTAGCAGTGTCAGATGTGCATTATTTATCAGAGGGCCTTATAGCCTTTTATAGAGGAGAGGGTGATAAGAAATTATTTAACTACTCTAAAACAGCTTTGAATAGAATATGGAAAGCGGTGAGGTTTAGTTGGTGGATGACAACTTTGATGCATGAGTTTCCTGAGACTAAAGAATTCGACAGGAAAATAAAATTAAGTGAATTAGAATATCTGTCTCACTCAAATTTTGCACAAGCGCATTTTGCTGAAAACTATGTGGGCATACCATTATGAAAAATTTCATAGAGACAGCTTTGAGGGTCATCGAAGAAGAAATAATTCCAGAAACAAAAAAAGGTGTTGCGAAAGGTAATAAAGTTTTTGGAGGCGCTATTCTAACTAAAAATGACTATGCAACCATGACTATTGGAATTAATCAAGAAACTGAAAACCCGCTCTTTCATGGTGAAATATCTACGTTAAACAAATTTTTTGCCGAAAACAAAAATAGGTCCACAGATGATCTAATATTTTTATCAACACATGAGCCTTGCCCAATGTGTTTATCAGCTATTACTTGGGCCGGGTTTAATACTATTTACTATTTTTTTAATTACCGAGACACAAAAAAGGCTTTTAATATAGCTCATGATTTAGACATTCTGTCGGAAGTATTTGGAAGGTCGGATGGAGCATATAGTAAAGAAAATTATTTTTGGAAATGTTATGCAATAAAAGAGCTGATCAGTAAGCTAGAGCCAGCAAGTAGAGATTATTTATTGAAAATATCCGAACGTATATCGTCAATATACGATAGTTTATCTGAAGAGTATCAAAATAAGAAAAATGACAATAGTATTCCGCTCAGCTAGATATTAATTTAGGTTGGCTTATTTATTTAAATGTTACAAAAAATAGAACTTAAAAAGTTTTTAAGGAGTATGAAATATGTTTGATGAAAAAGAGTACCTTGACCCAAGAAAATCACAATTAAATGTAATTGGTACAACACTCGAATCCTGTTCTAGTGACCCATTAACCGGGTTTTTGAGGGACGGTTGTTGTAGCTGGGATCCTAGAGACATAGGAAGTCATACTGTTTGTGCAATAATGACAACAGAGTTCCTTGAGTTTTCAAAAGAAAGAGGAAATGACCTATCTACGCCCAGACCAGAATATCAATTTGAAGGTTTGAAGGATGGGGATCGTTGGTGTCTTTGTGCAACAAGGTGGGAAGAAGCTAGAATGGCAGGTAAAGCACCTAAAGTCGTTCTTGAAGCAACAAATATCAAATGCCTAGATATTTGCGATTTGGAACACTTAAAAAAATATACTGGAGGAAATTAGATGTCTGAAAATACTCATAATACCCAAGATTTTAGGGTCTTCTCGTTATCTATAGAGTTTTTAACAACACTTTATGGCTTATTTATGGTCATTTGGGGTATCACTATATCATTAATTTCAGGAAGTTCTTCTATAACGTCTATGATACCTGCCTTCATCGGGGTACCACTTGTCTTTATTGGCTTTATATCAGTGATAAAACCGACATTTAGGAAGGCTTTGATGCATATAGCAGTAGTTATTGGCATAATCGCCTTTTTGGGTGGGCTCGATTTTTTTAGAGGCATGTTTAATAACTATTATGCTGGATTATCAAAGCTTATGCTTTTGATCACAGGATTTGTTTATGTATATTTTTGCGTCCAAAGTTTCATATTTGTGCGACGACAAAAAAAACTGCAGTCTAATTAAAAGATAATCTCTTAGGGTTTTTATATTTTTGGTTGACACCACTTAAATTTACTCCATGTTACAGCTTGTGGGTTACATATTGTAAAGGAGGATAATATGAGACTTTTTTCACTAACGGTAACATTGTTGGCTAGTTTTTTAGTATCTGCAGCTGCTTTCGCAGCTGACATTGAAGTGAAAATGCTAAATAAGGGCGATGAAGGAAAAATGATATTCGAGCCTTCCTTTATAAAGGCCCAAGTAGGTGACAACATCATTTTTCTACCGACGGATAAGGGGCATATGGCTGCGTCCATAAAAGGATTAATCCCCGAGGGAGCAAAAAAGTTCAAGAGTAAAATTAACAAGAAATTTAGTTATACGGTAGAAGTTGAAGGACTTTACGGGATTCGATGCACCCCGCACTATGCGAATGGAATGGTGGCTTTAATCCAAGTTGGAGACTCTGCAGATCCTACTGACTTTCTTAAAGGTCAAAAAGTTCCAAAAAAATCTAAAGAGCGACTCGAAAAATATTTGAGTCAGGTAGGTTCTTAATTAAGTATTTTGTTTAAAGGATCTCCTAAGGGAGATCCATACAAAATAAGCAGTGCTGATCAACCATAGTCCAAAAACCGTAGCATGAAACTGGTGAAATAAGAAACTGTGTTTATGCAGGATTAGAAAAACCGCACTTGTAGACCACACCCCTACCATCAGTATTGAAGAATTGCGCAGCTCTTTAACTCTGAATGGATGTATTATTTTTATCGGAATGAAAGTCAATATTAAACATAAGCATATAGCACCGAAATTAAACCAAAGTCCGAGGTCTAAAATAAAAAGAAAAAAAACTAGTAAATTCCAAAGCGCAGAAAAACCCTTGAAGTAATAATCTGTCGTTTTCATGTTCTTATCAGAAAACGTGTAACAACTAGCGAGCAAAATAGAGATGCAGGTTAAATGAACGAGATTATATGGAACCATTGAAAACCAATAAATCATTAATACAGGTAGTATTGAGTAGTTAAACATATCTATAACGTTGTCTAAAGTACTCCCATCTACTTCAGGGAGTGCTTCTTCCACGTTGACGTATCTAGCTAGAGTTCCATCGACGCCGTCGATAACTAAAGCAAAACCCATAAATAAAAATGCCAAAGTTTGTTCACCATTTAATATAGCTATAAGGCCTAGAAACCCAAAAATAAGTCCTGATGCAGTGAAAATGTGAGCCGCCCACGCAAACGCTTTATTTATTTTTTTTGATTTAAAAACAATATCTTCTAACTTCATGCCTTAAAAATAAATAAAAGTGGATATATGTCAAATAATTAGAAAGTTAGGATCTTTCCATTATTTCTGACACCTGAAACCCGTCTTCTCTCAGAGCCTTTATGATAGAGGCAATATGTTCCACGCTCAACGCTTCGATAATAGCATCAATTTTTGCATTCTTAACTGGAACGTCATTAAACATTCTTTGATGATAAATTTCTATAATGTTGCCACCATACCTAGCGATTAAATTTGAAATTCTAGCCAGCATTCCAGGCTCATCAATTATATCGATCCGTACTTTGGTCATTCTTCCATCCATTAAAAGTTTTCGATTAAGTATGCTAGCAAATAACCTGGCATCAATGTTGCCTCCGCAAATTACTGTTCCTACTTTTTTGCCGGAAAATGTATTTTTATTCTTTATTATTGCGGCGACCCCAGCAGCGCCTGCTCCTTCAGCGACAACTCTCTCGTTTTCAAAGAGAGTACTGATTGCTTTTTCGAGCTCAAACTCATTAATTAGCAGGATATCATCAACGTGATCCTTTATTATTTCTGAAGTAATTTTCCCAGGCCTTTTCACAGCTATACCATCAGCCAAGGTATCCCCCAAAATTTCAAGATCCTTCTTGTGGAGCACATTATACATGGAGGGGAATTTTTCAGTTTGCACTCCATATATTTTTATGTTGGGGTTAAGAGCCTTGGCCACTATTGATATACCTGATATCAATCCACCCCCTCCAATAGGAATAACGATTAGGTCTAAATCTTTAATATCTTCCATAAACTCTAATCCGAGGGTGCCCTGACCAATTACAACGTTGGGATCGTCATATGGATGTATAAGAGACAATTTTTTATCATTTACCAGTTCAGAAACATAATTTTGAGACTCATTTAAAGTGCGTCCCCTTAGGATAACGTCTGCACCTAAACTTTTTGTTTTCATTACTTTGAATAAAGGAGCATGCTCTGGCATAACGATTGTCGCCTTGACGCGTTCTTTTTTTGCCCACCAAGCTACAGCTTGGGCATGGTTACCCGCCGACATAGCAATAACACCCATTTTTTTTTGTTCTTCTTTTAAACGTGTTATGGAAGTGTAAGCCCCTCTAACTTTGAAAGAAGATGTATATTGAAGGTTTTCTAGTTTAAGGAAAACCTCCCCATTGATTTCACTACTTAAATGTTGGGATCGAATAGTAGGTGTTCTAATTATATTACCTATCAATTCCTTACTAGCGTGAGTTATTGTGTCTATGTTAATTGTCATTTTTTTTGTGAAGCTGATTTTAAGCTCTTTATTTACCATTTCAATATCAAAATAAAGAGAAATTATTAATGAACATCAAAGTAGTAATATTGTATACATGGTATACGTCACCGTCAGATTTTTAACAAACGCTATGTTTTTTTATCAATTGATATATACTAAAGGACAGGAGCGTGCGTTAAATTTGAATATAAAAATAGTTGGTAAAAATATTGAACTTGGAGAATCGTTTCAAACCTACAGTAGTGCTAGGATAGGCGAAGTTCTGAACAAATATTCATATGATGCCGTAAGTACACAAATAACTTTAGAAAAAAGAATTGGGAACTTTAAAGCTAAGTTAAAAGTACATCTCAAGAACAAGATTGAATTAGATGCAACTGGCAGAGGGAAGGATGCAAATACCAGTTATGAAGATGCCTTAGATCATATAGAAAAAAAACTGAGGCGTTATCATAGAAGGATGAAAAGTCACAGAAATTTCGAAAGTAAAAATATTTCATCAACCGATGAACCATTAAAGATTTATCAAAGTGTTTTGAATTTAGATGAAGATGAGATAGATGGTAACGAAGGTGATAGTATGCCTGTAATTGCAGAATTATCTTATAAGATAGAGGAAATGACAGTAGAACAAGCTGTTATTCGCCTAGAATTAGAAAATCAAAGTTGCATATTTTTCCGAAATGCCTCGCATTCAGGATTAAACTTAGTTTACTATAGGAAGGATGGTAACATTGGTTGGATTGATCCAAGAGGAAGTCGAGAGAAAACCATAGCCAAAAACCACAACTCCTCGGAGAGTTAGTAAAAACGAGTGCATTATGAATGAAGAGGACATCATATCCCTTTTTTACGCAAAGAGTCATTTGGAAACTTATGAGGTATTACTTCCCCTAGCACAAAGAGGTAATAAATTTGCTACATATTTTATAGGTAATATGCTTATTTCACCTATAGATCAGACTGTTGAGACAGACATTCTTGGAGGGATCAGCTACTTAAAGTTGTCTGCGAAATCTGGGTATTCCCCAGCGCTTGAATTTTTAGGAAATCTCTATGCTTACAGCGAAAAGGTGAAAAATGACTTAGTTGCTGCACATTCTTTTTTTTATCTAGCAGCTTTAATCGATAATAAAGTTGATATAGGTTATCATTTAATTATTGAAGATGAGTTTGGTATTTCTGAGACTAATATTGATAAATCTAAGGAACTGGCTGAAGCCTGTATGGCAGTTGGTCTAGAAAACTGTGAATTACTCAAAGGTGAACGCATTAAATAGTACACTATGGCAAGAGAAAATTTTTAATAATCAAAGAACATGAAAAGTTCCAAAAGAAGTATAATTAGTCCCTTTATTGTGATGGATATCATGGAAAGAGCTAATTCAATTGAACAAAAAGGACAAACAGTGGTTCATATGGAAGTTGGGCAGCCAGGAACCTCAGCGCCAGAAGCCGCCAAGGATTTCTTAAAGAAAGCTATGGAAAATAATACAATGGGTTATACGGTAGCACTGGGGCTACCTGATTTGAGAAAAAAAATTGCCGAATTATATGGCGATTGGTATGGCTTGGATGTCGATTGGAACAGGATTATAATAACTGGTGGTTCATCAGCAGGTTTTATACTTGCTTTCACCGCACTCTTTGACAACCTTGACAAAGTGGGGTTAGCTAATCCAGGCTATCCCAGTTATCGGCAAATTATGAAAACTCTCAATTTAGATCCGGTACTTATAAACACTACTGAAAAAAATAAATTTCAACCAACTCCGAGTGATCTAAGCCGTTATAATATTAATGGCTTACTAATTGCCTCACCAGGAAATCCTACTGGCTCTATGATTGATAGAGAGCCTTTAGGGGCTTTAGTGGATTATTGTGCAGATAGAAAGATTTCACTAATAAGCGATGAAATATACCACGGAATACAATATTGTACGCAACCTTCGACTGTCTTAGAGTTTAGTGATAACTGCTATGTAATAAACTCTTTTTCAAAATATTTTTCTATGACAGGCTGGAGAATAGGTTGGATTGTTGTGCCTAAAGAACATGTGAGGATAGTTGAAAGAATACAGCAAAATATGTTTATATGTGCTTCGCACGCCAGTCAAATATTAGCAATTGGAGCGTTTGAGGGTAAAGTGGAATTAGAAAAAAACCTCGTGACTTACAAAGAGAATAGAGAGAATTTATTAAAAGCGTTACCTGAACTTGGTTTTAATAATATAGCACCTCCAGATGGCGCATTTTATTTATACATAGATATCAGTGAATTTTCGTCTGATAGCTATGATTTTGTAAAAAAAATGTTAGACATTGGAGGGGTAGCTATAACACCGGGGATAGATTTTGATCCAATAAATGGTAAGTCATGGATTAGATTATCTTATGCTAGAAGCACACCCGAGATATTAAATGGTATAGAGAGAATTAAAATATTCATGAAAGAAAAGAAGTATCTTCTATAAATAAGTAATGTAAAGGATAGGATTGGTCATGGCAAAAAGATTACTGGATAAAGTGGTTGTTATTACAGGAGCAACAAGCGGCATCGGGCTTGAAATAGCAAAATATTCAATCTCTCATGGAGCTGAAGTGGTTATTTCTGGTAGGAGAGAAGATGAAGGAAAAAAAATAGCAACGGAGCTAGGAAAGAGGTGCCGGTTTATTAAGTGTGATGTATTATACGAAGATCAGATCTGCACACTCGTTGAAGAAGTATCTAGTCACTACGGAAAAATTGATGCTATGTTCAATAATGCAGGCGCACCTGATTTTGTTAGAAATATTGAAGATATTTCTTACGATAAAATAAAACATAGTTTAGATCTTCTTCTGACTAGTGTCATTATTGGGACCAGAGAAGTGACAAGAATTATGAGTAAGCAGAACAACGGTAGCATAGTGAACACAGCAAGTATTGCGGGCCATTGGGGTGGTTGTGGAGGCTCTGTCTATTCGGCTGCCAAAGCGGGAGTAATACACTTTAGCAAAGTCATTTCTCTTGAATTAGCAAAATATAATGTAAGGGTAAATTCAATTTCTCCAGGAGCAATAGTAACAGAAATATTTGGTGTGGGGCAGAAATTAAAGGGTGAAAAACTCTCACTTAGTGATGATCATCTTAAATCAAGCGACGCATTTAATGACTTTCAACCAATATCTAGAGCAGGGTTGCCAGAAGATATCGCTAACTTGGCTATATACCTTGCAAGTGATGAGAGTACGTTCGTAACTGGTCAAGACTTCGTCGTAGATGGCGGTTTATTAGCAGGTCGCCCTTTGCATTTAGCGAGCGACTCCTTTAAAAAGATAAATAATTTTTTAAAGTCTTTTTAGCTTGAGTAGGCATGTCACTTTTTAATTGAATAATTGGTCAAAGAGCTTTGGGTTTTCAATTAAAAACATGGCTACGGCAGTACCACTTATAGCAGAACCTATCATTATAGCTCTATCTCCCCACTGCATACCTACATAAATCCAGCCAACTGCACTGATTAAGTAAGCTAACTGGCCAAATAGGTATATTTCTGCAGATATAAGAAAAACACCTAAGACACCTAATATCATTGAGCCCCACTTTACATACCAATCTCTGGTTCCTGTTGGTGTCAGAGGTTTAATATCATCATATTCGCCTTGAAGTTCTTCAAGCTCTTGTGCCAAACGTTTTTTTTCTGCTGCTAACTCCATTGCCAGTCTCCCAGCCTTAGAAGTGATATTATGCATTTTGTTGCTATCTACTGTTTCGCTAAGCTCTTCGTGTTCTGAATCTTTTATCATTCTGTTACTCCAAATCATAATTCTGCATATGTACAAAAATATTTATCTTTTACAAGAGTTATTTCTTTACGCTGCCTAAGTTTTAGGCATATCGGTCGAACCTATTATTGAATAGAGGTTTAGTAAAAGGTTTTCTTACTAATTCACAGGGTTTTCCACAGAATATATGGAAAACATTAAAAAATCATGAATGAATAAAACGTGCTTTAAACGACAATCGTTGTATAACTATAAAGATCCAAAAAAGGAGATGTTGAATTGCTGCTAAAGAAAAAACCTAAAAGCGACTTTTCAAAATTAACAATCCTCGCTTTGTCTATTTTGTTATCTTTTAATAGTAGTTTGATAGTAGGGGACTCGCCGAGAGGTCTTATAAGAGAGGGACTAAATTTTTATGATGAAGGAAACTATGCTGATGCTTTGCAGAGTTGGAAATCAGCCTCTGAAGTTGGCAGTAGAGAGGCTGATTTTTTATTGGGGTTTCTATATGATGGGATCTTGCAAAATGATAAAGAGGCATTGTTTTTTTTTAAAAAGGCTGCGTCATCCGGCCATATTCAAGCCCAAATAAACGTTGGACTTAAATATGAAAAGGGCGAGGGAACTGATATCGATAAGGAGAAAGCACTTTACTGGTATTCACAGGCATCATTTAATCAAAGTGATATTGCACAATTTAGACTTGCCTCTTTATTGCAAGAAGAGTTTGGGAAATTTAAAGAAAGTCATTTTTGGTTTTCAAAATCTGCCCAGTTAGGAAACCCCGAGGCCCACTTAGCATTAGCCACAAATTTTATTCTAGGACGGGGTGTAGAGAAAGATTTAACTCTTGCGCATGTTAGTTGTAACTTGTCAACGTTTCTCTCGAGAGACATTGCTAGTATAAGTAGAAGCATCCAATTGAGAACGGAGTTAGAAACAAAAATGTCCGCAGAACAAATTAAGCGAGCTGAGCATCTATCTAGAAAATGTATTGAAAAAAAGTTTAAAGAGTGTATGACTTATGCAGTAGAGAATAGGTAATGAGATGAATAAAATTCCAATATTGTTTTTTGTATTTGGTCTATGCATGTCGTGTGGAGGCCCAAAGCTCTACAAAAAACCACAAGATTTCGTTAGTGGAAATAAAGATGCCGCAGTTGCAACGCACTGCCACAGAACTGGCGGTATGAACAAAGAGGGTATTGCTTATAAACTATGCCAAGAGAGCTTCAATACTCATTTCGGTAGATAGCTTAATTCAAAAAATAGATCCATAAAGTAGAAGAAAATACAGTAAGCACAGTAGATGTCAGTATAGTTGTAGCAACAATATCCTTGCATTCGCCATACATGTTTGCAAAAAAATATGCATTCAAGCCAGGAGCCATTGCAGCCATGATCACTGCGTTCCTTAAATAGTCTATTTCAATATTCGAAAATTGCGAGCCTAATAAATAAACCACGGCAGGTTGGATTAATAGTGATGTAGAGATTATCGTAGCAGGTATTTTATAGTCTTTCGATACCCTATAATGATATAAAACGCCTCCCATTGTAAAAAGTGAAATTGGTATAATCCAACTCGTGCCTAATTCAAGGAGTTCCTCTGTAGTTTTTGAAAATTCAAATTTTAATAAACTGAAGCCTATGCCTAGTATTATTCCTATAGTTAGGTTGTTCGATAAAATTGCCTTTAAAGATCTTTTTACTCCCATTAGAAAAGAGTTGTTTTCAATTTTTGCTAGTTCTATAAATGTAATTCCTACTAAATAGCACAATGGTGCGTGACCAATAATTATAGTATAATTAACAAAGAGACTGTTTGTTCCAAATGCTAGCTCGCTAATGGGAAGCCCCAAAAGCACGCCATTAGAAAACATTGCACAAAATCCAAGTATAATGGAATTTTTATATGGCTGGTTAAATATTAAAAATGAAACGCAACTTATGATAATAAATGATACTATCATTGAGATATAAAAAAAAAATAAGAGTTCAATATTAAAAGCACTAGTAAGATCTAAAATTGCCAGATTGAAAAACAGAAGAAATGGAATTCCAAAATCTTGACAAAATTTTGTAAGACCATCAACTAACTGCCGATTTAATAAATGTAGGTAAGAAGAAAAAAAGCCTAGGGCTATTAGTACAAAAACGGGGAGAACTACAATAGTGATTTTGAAAAGCATTATTTTATGGTTATCGCAAGACCATCAAATGCAGGTTCAACATTTTCTGGAAGCTCTTTCTTTAGCTCAGAATAGTCAAGATCATTATGCAAGTTTGTTAAGATAGCTCGCTTTGGCTTGAGCTTTTTAAGCCAGAAAAGTGTTTTATCTAGATGTGTGTGACTAGGATGAGGATCCCTACGAAGAGCGTCTATTATTAGTATATCCAGATCCTGTAGCTTTTTCCAACTAGATGGTGGAATATCAAGAACGTCAGGGATGTATGCGAGATTATTTATTTTAAATCCGAGTGAGTCTATATCTCCATGGTTAACAGATATTGGTTGAAAATTAATTTCCCCCCCGGCACCTTGGATTTTTACATCTGCTGATTCAATTAAATTTAATTCACAGATCGATGGATATTTGCTTTTATTTGGTGTTTTAAAAATATATGAGAAACCTTGTAATAGCCTCTCTTGGGTCGCTTTATCTGCCCATAAAGGAATTTTTGATTTCTTTTTGTAAGCTAGTGTCCTTAAGTCGTCTATACCATGAACATGATCAGCATGTGCGTGGGTATATATAACAGCGTCTAAATCAATAACGTTTGCTGTTAAAAGTTGTTCTCTCACATCTGGTCCTGTATCTATCAACACGGTTGTTTTCTCTGACTTGGAGATTTTTTCTACCAGTAAAGAACATCTCAATCGCCTGTTTTTTTTATTTTTAGGATCACACTTACCCCACCCGAAGCCAACTCTAGGAACTCCTCCTGATGAGCCACAGCCCAAAATTTTAAACTTAAAAAGCACGTTTAAACTGCTTTCTTGAAAAGAGAAAAAAAATTTTTCGTGGTCTGATTCCTAAAAACATCTTCATCAACATTTAAAATTTCGGCACCCTTTTGAGCAATAAAGGATACAAAAGCAGGTTCGTTGGATTTTCCTCGATGTGGTACCGGAGCAAGATAGGGACTGTCTGTTTCCACTAAAAGTCTGTCTAATGGAACTTTAGAGAATATGTCTCTAAGGTTTTGAGAATTTTTAAATGTAATGATCCCTGACATTGACAGAAAAAACCCCATTTCAATAGCCTTTTCTGCAAGATAAGCACTTGAAGAAAAGCAATGCATAACACACGAAAAAGAGCTTTGACGGTATTGCTGATAAAGAATTTTGCTAATTTCCGTATCCGCGTTTCTCGCGTGAATTATAACTGGTAAATCTGCTTCCTTAGCGATTTCTATATGTTGAATTAGTGAATTAATTTGTTCTTTTTTACTATGCAATGAATAATGAAAATCTAAACCCGTTTCACCAATTCCTATCATTTTTTTATGCTCACAAATCTTCAATAAGTCTCCACTTTTAAATATTAAGTTTTCAGATGGTTGATTGGGATGAACCCCAGCAGCGAAAAAGATCTCTTCAAATCTTTCACTTGTCGAAATAGTTTGGCTTATCTCTCTAAAATTTGTCCCGATGGTCAACATTTTTGTTACACCTTCAGATTTTGCTCTACTCAATATACCTAAAAGATCGTCATTTAATGTTTTGAAGTCCAAATGGCAATGGCTGTCGATTAAAGCTGATTTATTATCTTTTGTATTTTTCAAAGGCTAGTTCTATTATGTTTATGGCAAGAAAGACAACTTTTTTCATATCGAGATTATACTCGATTGAGTGGTGTCTCAAAAGTGAAATTTGTGAATACAAGTGAGCTGCTATTAGGGCTGTATTTGGTGGTTTTATGCTCGCGTTTATTCTTAACTTGATTTCTTGCTTTGCAATAGAACCTATCAAACGCAAAATGATGCCAAATGCAGACTTATCTGGATCATTGCTATAAAGGTATTCTTTGTTTCTTGATAATAATGTTATCATTTGTCTTCTATTTAGATTTGGAAGATTTGATAATAACGCTTTCATGTTATTAAAATAACTAATATACTCCTTGTCTATAAAGGTTAGAAGCTTTCCTGCTGAGCCTTGGCACGAAGATAGTAAATCTGTCTCTTCTGAATTACTAAATTGGTTTTTTTTTAAAAACTCTGCGCATATTTCTCGAAGGTCTTGTACCTTTAACTTTTTGAAGCTTACCTTTTGGCATCTGGAAAGGATCGTTGGCAAAATAGCTTGCTGATTATTTGATATTAAAATGAAAAGTGTGTTTTTAGGGGGCTCCTCAAGCATCTTTAAGAGCGAATTTGATGCAGACAGATTGAGGTCTTCCGTTGTATCAATTATACAAATTTTATAAGAATGATCGGTGGAAGATAAAGAAAATCTTTTATTAATATCTCTGATATCATCAATAGGAATATACTTTTGAAAATCTTTCTTTCTATCATCCCATTTTCTTTTGCAGTGAAAAACATTATTAAAATTAAAAGATGTTTTAGGGTTTCTTAAATCACTTTCAGAAAGGTCACTCATGCACTCCGTTTTTGAAGAATCAATATTTGATAATATCTTCGCTACATTTAATGCTAAAGAGGCTTTTCCAACTCCTAGAGGTCCATGAAAAAGCCACGCGTTAGGAATTTTGTTGGTTTTTATTGAACGTAATATTAAAGATATCTGTTCCGTATGCCCAATAAGAAAAGGAGCTAAAATATCTGAAGACACCTCAACGGTAAGATTTTTTTCATCTATCATATTATTGAATTAGTTCATTTATGTTTTCAATTATTTGAGAAGCAATAGTTTCTGGGTTTTGATCTCCATTTATAATCTTTATTCTTTCAGTATGTTTATTCGCAATATCCAGAAAGTTTTTTCGTAATTTGTATTGAAAATTAATTCCATAGTTTTCGAATCTGTCTTCATCAGTTTGTCTGCTCAATGCCCGGTTTAAAGCAATTTCAGGGTCCATATCAATGAGAAATGTAATATCTGGATTAATTGCTATCAGTTTAAATAGGCTTAGGCTCAATGTTTTAGCCTTACTGCTTCGCATTCCTTGATAAACTAAGGTGCTATCCATAAATCGATCACAAATAACAATTTTATTTTCTTTGATGGCTGGCTTGATAACTTTCTCTACATGATCATTTCTGGCAGCCATGAAAAGCAAAGTCTCAGTTTCAACTGACCATTTAAAATTATTCTCTTTAAGAAGTATTTTCCTTATTTCATTTGATCCCTTGGTTCCTCCAGGTTCCTCTGTTTTAACAAAAGGTTTTTTCTTTTTAGTAAAGTGTTTTGAAAGGATATCTATCTGTGTAGATTTTCCACAACCATCAATACCTTCAAAACTAATAAATAAGCCTTTCATTAGTTAGTTCCAAATAGAGAAAAAAGACTTGATTTCAAAGTATTCAAATTAGTTGTTAGTTTGTTTGCCAAACCTCCTTTATCTATATCTTCACTAACCTCTATAGGAAAAAATAGCTGTTTTTTCTCATTATCAGTCTTGATTAGGGGATTTGTTTTAATTACTAGCTGACCTTTTATTCTTTGTCCTCTCTTTAAGGGAGCTACTAATGGTTCTTTTAAGATAACATGCATTTTAACTTTTTCTTTTGAATCATTAGCAAGAAGGATTTGAACATCATTGCTAGCAGATATCTTTACAGTTTCTTTCTCACCTCTCCAAACTGGAGCTTCTAGAATAGTGGAGCCCTTTTCAAAAAAAGTTTCCAGTTTAAATTTCTTAAAGGCCCACGTCGTTATTCCTTTTGCTTCACGGGTTCTTTGCCCAATAGATTTAAGGCCAGTAATAACAAAAGTTATTCGTCTCCCGTTTTGTTTCGCTGAAGCGATTAAACCATAACCAGCTTCCTCAGTATATCCAGTTTTCAACCCATCAGCACCTAGATTCATAGAAAGCAAAGGATTTCTATTTTTTTGAGAAATCCCATCCCAGGTAAACTCCAAATCATCGAATATTTTGTAATAGGATGGATATTCTTCCCTTATTTTATTTGCAAGGGTAATAAGATCCCTTGAGGTCATATAGTGTTGAGGATCAGGCCAACCAGTGGAATTTGTAAAATTGGAGTTTGTCAGTCCTATCTCTTTCGCTCTTATGGTCATTAGTTCTGCAAAATTTTCTTCTGTTCCAGCTATTCCTTCTGCCAAAACGATACACGCATCATTTCCTGATTGGATGATGACGCCTTTAATTAGATTTTCAATTGTTACGTTCTCTCCTTCTCGAAGGAACATCTTAGACCCACCCTTTTTCCAAGCTTTTTTTGAGACTCTAAAGGTATCATTCATTTCTATCTTTCCTTCCTCCAAACTTTCAAACACCATAAATAGTGTCATCAATTTCGACATTGACGCCGGAGGAATTGGACGATCAATGCTTTTAGAAAGTAAAACTTCACCAGTTGTGTTATCAATAACTAGAGCTGTCCTTGCGGTAGTCGAAAATCCTTGAACAACGTTACTACAGGCAAAAAGCAAAAAAGTGCTGAAGATACATGATTTTATCATTTATTGATTTCTTTAATTCTTAATTCGCTATTATCATAACGCCTATAATAAATTATAGATAATGCTTTTAATATTAAAATCGGAGTCCTTAGCATGATTGATAACACCCATTTCGATATTTTAAATGTAATAGAGGCCCATGGTACTTATCAACCTGAAAAACCAGCTGTATGTTGTGGTGAAATTACTAGGCTGTGGGGAAATCTTAAACAAAATGTAAACAAAGTGGCAAATTTTTTTAAGGAAATGGGTGTTAATAAAGGAGATAACGTCGCGCTGTTAGTAGGAAATAGGCCTGAGATAATAGAGCTAATTTTTGGGATAGTCAAAACGGGAGCGTGTGTTGTGCCTCTATCAGGTCTTTTAACTAAAGAGCAAGTAACTGTTTTGGTAAATAATAGTGATGCAAAACTATTTGTAGTAGACAACGAATTTAAAAATTTAGTTACCTCAGATACGTCACATTTTACAAATATTGAAGAAGATAAACTCTTGTATGTAGGCGGAGAGTTGGACTGTTGGAAAAAAATTTCTTTTCAAGAGAAAGATTATGGTTTTGACTATAATTGTAGCCCAGAGGATAATTTCAATATCATTTATTCATCAGGTACGACAGGTGTCCCAAAAGGCATAGTCCAAACCCACAGGGCAAGAAGTCATTGGGCTACGTCTAATGCGATAGAAATGTCATTTAATTCAGAATGTAAGTCTCTAACGACAACAGCACTTTATTCAAATGGCACTTGGCTCATGATGTTACCCACATTATTTGTTGGTGGCACACTTCATGTTATGAATGGGTTTGACCCACAAGCCTTTGTGGAGTTGGTGAAGAAAGAGAGTATTACACATACATTTCTTGTTCCACCTCAATTTAGCGCTATCCTGTCTTTAGAAAACCTTAAAAAAGATAGCTTTAACTCCCTGAAAACCATTTTGTCAGCTGGGTCTCCACTGAGGCTTGATGTTAAGGAAAAGATTTTAACAAGCATAAGTGAGAATTTATTCGAGCTTTATGGCTTTTCAGAAGGTTTCGCAACAATGTTAAAACCACATAATCAAAGGAAAAAAATTAGCTCCGTTGGAACCCCGGTTTTAGGGTTTGAGATAAAAATTATTGATGAAAAAGGTTCGGAGTGCCCTCCAAACGTGCCAGGTGAGATAGCGGGTTATGGAGCTGGAATGATGAAAGAGTATTATCGTGAACCAGAGCTTACCAAGAAGCTTATATGGACTGATAATAGAGGTAGAAGTTTTATTAAATCTGGAGATATAGGTAGCTTGGATCAGGACGGGTTTTTAACTATTCTAGATCGCAAAAAAGATATGATAATATCGGGAGGCTTGAATGTGTTTCCAGTAGACATAGAAGAGGTAGTCGGGAAGCACCCAGATATAGTTGACGTTACTGTAATAGGCATTCCTCATGATAAGTGGGGAGAAACATGCTTGGCTCTGATAATACCAAAGAACGGAGTTAAATTAGATTGTAATAAAGTGAAAAAGTGGTGCAACGAAAGGTTAGCAAAACATCAAAGATTACATAATGTTGAAATTAGAGAGGATTTCCCCAGAAATGCATTAGGTAAAGTTTTGAAAAGAGTTCTAAGAGAGCCTTACTGGTCCTAATAAGAACCTTCCAAAATTATTACAGAACACGCAGCTTCTTCAAAACCAATTACACCTCCACCATTTTCAGCAAGGCCAATTTTGTTTCTTTGACTTTGTCGTTCTCCTGCTTCTCCCTTAAGCTGAACGGCAAGCTCGTGTATCATAGATAATCCGGTTGCTCCTACTGGATGACCTTTTGATACCAATCCCCCTGATAAATTGACAGGCAATTTCCCTCCAAGTCGGGTATGTCCTTCTTCAACAAATTTTCCTCCTGAGCCAATATCGCAGAAGCCAAGCATTTCTAGCTGATAAATCTCACAAAACGACGTTGCGTCATGGACTTCAACAAAATTAATATCTTTTGGTTCAAGCTCAGCTTGCCTGTAGGCCTTTTTTGCGGCGACCCTAGATAATCCTGTTTCTCGAGGATTTCGGTACTTCCCACCAGATAGTACACTTGCCTTGATTTTTATAGACCTTTTTTGAATTTCCGTTGGAAAGTGTTTAAGACCTTTTTCAGAACAAATAAGAGCCGCCGCTGCTCCATCTCCAATAGGCGCACACATTGCCCTTGTTAGTGGATATGAAATCTCTCTATCTTTTAAAACATCCTCCACGCTTACTTCAAATTGATATTGAGCTTTTTTATTTAATGAGCCATGAAAATGATTTTTCGAGGCAGCAAAAGCTATTTGCCTTTGAGTAGTTCCATAGGTCTTCATATGCCAGAGTGCCTGAAGACCATATGTATCCATAAAAATTGTCCCTTTTTTATTTCCAGGGTCAAACGGTTTACCAAGTTTATTACCAATCGACACATAAAAGTCTAGCCACTCATTCTTATCAAATTGATCAATACCTCCGTCGTATATTTCCTGGATCTTCTCTGGGTCATTTGGTTGATATATTTTTTCAACGCCTATTGCTAAAGATACATCCTCTGTTCCAGAAATAACATCTTTCCAAGCTCCATGAAATGCCATTGAACCTGTGGCGCAGCCTCCTTCTACATTGATGATGCCAACTCTTTCAGGGAACAGTTTTTTTTGAACCAGGGGAGTAAAGCAAACTTGACCTCTAATATTATTTTGTCCGAAGGTACCCATTCCACAATTACCAAACCATGCTTGTCCAATCATATTACCATTCTCTACTTTAGCTGATTTAAGTAAGTCGCAATAAACCTCCTCTGTGAGGCTCTTAAATGTCTGATCTGCTTTTTTTTCAAACTTGGTACAGGCGGTAGCAATGAGATAGGCTTCCAACTTATCCTCCTTTTTTTAGATCAAATTAACGTCCAACTTTTTTAGGCCACGGGGCACCATTGCATCAATCCATTCAAAGGAATTCTCTGCCTTCAGCCTAGTTGTTGGAAATTGCTTGAAGAAATTTAATATAGCGATACGTCCTTCCTCTCTGGCGAGGGCAGCACCAATACAAAGATGGGGACCATACCCGAATGTTAAATGCCTGTTCGGTGAACGATCAATTTTAAAAACATCTGGCCTGTCAAAGATATTTTCGTCTCTATTTGCGCTAGAAACCATGGCGAACACCCTATCACCTTTTTTGAGTGTTTTATTATGAAGCTTATGTTCTTTTCCAACATTTCTTACGAGTGCGTTTGTCGGCCCATCATACCGCATTATTTCTTCAATGGTAAGATCAAGTAGATCAGGATTTTTAAGAAGTTTTGACAGTTCTGATGGATTTTTAATCAGAGTAAGAATCCCGTTTGATATAAGATTGGTAGTGGTTTCATGACCAGCAAATAAAATTAACATGCAAGTCGCAATCAACTCATCATCAGAAAACTTATCGTTTTCAACAGATGCATTTATCAAATCCATTAGAAAACCCTCAGAAGGATTTGCTCTACGCTCTTCAATAATTTTCCTAAAGAAAGAAACCATTTTTCTACATCCACGAGATGCCTTCTCATACTTATGCTTATCATTCCTAGCGCCGCCAATAAATTTTGACATATCATCTGACCATGATTTAAATTCGTCTAGCATGTCTATTGGAACGCCTAGGAGGTGCATTATAGTAAGCGCAGGAATTGGAGAAGCATAATGAATAACCAAGTCAATTTCGCTCATATTTTTTAGTTTAGATAATGTGGCATCCGTTATAGCATTTATCTTAGGCTGCATTTCGTTAATGGATTTTCTTGTGAACGCAACCATCATTATCTTTCTTATTCTGGTATGATCAGGGGGATTTCTGAATGCAGCCCATAGATTTAAATATTTTACAATTTCTGCCAATAGCTTTGCTTCCTTGGTAGGTAGTTTACTATAAAATTTATTTAACCTATCAACAGTAATATTATCACTGGAAAGTATATATCTAACGTCGTCATATCTTGTAATTATCCATGACTTCAATTGGGTGTGCCAGTGTATAGGATCTTTATTTCTAAGTGCTAAGAAATAGGGATATGGATTAGCCAAAGTATTTGGATCAGACGGGTCGTAGTTCATGCTGAGTCACTTACAAAATTTTTCCAGGTAGCCATATAGTTGACAAATGTTTCTGACAAACCTTCTTTCAAAAGATGATTCCTTGTAACAGGAGCAGAGTAGGGCTGAAAGTTTGATCCTTCAGCCTTGAGGCGGTTTGGAAATTGATGATCTAAAATTGCTGCTCTTCCTAAACAGAAAAAGTCAACATTATTATTTTGTAAAATTTTTATATCTTCATAAGAAAAAATCTTTCCCGCCACTGTTAATAACATTGAACCTCTGTCGATAGTCGTAAATAGTTTTAACAAGCTCTCACCTTTGAAAGGTCCATCATCGACCAATTTAAATGAGTCCCAGAGTGAAATGTCGACAAAATGAATATTGTTATTTTCACAAAGCGTTTTATACAGCGTTATCATTTCGCTAGTATCTAAACCAAACCTTTCTGGAGAAATTCTCACACCTATCAGAAAGTTCGAGGAAGTATTTTCTTTAATTTCCTCGATAATATCTACAAGAAACTTGGCTCTGTTTTTGAAAGAACCTCCATAATCGTCTTGTCGCTTATTGAACTTTTTAGAAAGAAATTGACCAATGAGATAACCGTGAGCAGCATGCAGTTCTATGCCATCATAGTTACATTGGTATGCTCTAATGGCACATTCTATAAAAGCCACCTTCATTTCTTCAATTTCTGCTATCGTCATTTCTCTCGCAGACTTTTCTGAATTCATACTCGGACCTATTTTATCGCCTGAATAATTAATGTCTGCCCTTATCCCTGCATGGAAAATTTGTGCTATGGAAAGTGCTTCTAAATTGTGTAATCGCTCATTTAAACGAAAATGGCCATCTTCATGTTTACGATCATATATGCCGAGTTGTCCTTTCCAACCGATTCCAGATTTTAACACTGGCATGGCACAAGTCATTATTATACCAAAACCTCCTTCAGCCCTTTTTGTAAGCCAAATAAATTCATCATCAGAAATTATTCCTTGATCAGGACTTTGCATATTGGTGAGTGGTGCTAGCAGAAATTTATTTTTTGCTTTTACACCGTTTGAAAACGTGAGTTCTTTAAATAATTGCTTCATAATTTATATTAGAACATACTTTCTTCTGATCAAAGGTCTATTAATGCATTTAAAAAATTTATTGCGGTTTGAAATTATATTAATATTTTTTGCATTTTCTTTATTTGCAAATAACCTTTTTGCAAGTGAAAGATATACAATTGCAAACTCAAAAACACTTAAATTTACCTATTTTGTGAGTGGCGTTCCTTTATTTGGTGAGTTTCATATAGATACATCTTATTTCACTATTGATTTTACTGAAGAACAGCAATCTGAGTTTTACATTAAGGTAGATATTAGAAAAAGTACTGCAGGCTTTCCTTTGGCTACTAGAGCCATGTTAGGACAAAGTGTCTTAGATGCAAACAAATATCCGTTTATGGAGTTTAAAAGCACAAGTATTTCTAAAAAAGATACGGGATATAGAGTAAGCGGCCTACTCAAACTGAGAAGTATACAGAAAAATATTGTTATTATGGTTTTTACCAAAGACAAATACAGAAAAAATGCAAAAACTCTTATGTTTGAAATAATGTCTTCTATTAACAGATATGATTTTGGTGCCGATGGATTTCCTTTTCTTGTTGGTCAGGAAATTAAATTAAATTCTAGTATCGAATTAATAAGAGGGGATTAACATGGCAAGGCATCGTGGAAAATTTGATAAAAATAAGATTGAGCCCTATGAACTAAGTAGAAGCAGAATTGAAAACTTTGTCAGATGTAAAGCTTGTTTTTATATGGAACAAGTAGAAGGCATAAAGTTCCCTTCTATTCCGGGGTTCAATATAAATGAGGCTACTGATATATTGCTTAAAAGAGATTTTGATAAATATAGAGAAATTGGAGAGCCTCATCCATTTTTGGTTGCCGAAGGACGAGACTTTCTCATTCCCTTCTCTCATGAACACTTTGAATTATGGACGCAAAGCTTGCATTTTGGAGCAAAAGATAGGCTTAACTTTGTGGAACCCAAAACAAATCTTAAAGTTGGCGGTGGTCTCGATGACGTTTGGTTAAATATTAACACCAATTGTTTGCATATAGTTGATTATAAAAGTACATCGCAAAAATCAGACAAAGGGCCTATTACATTGGATGATCCCTGGAAAGCTTCTTATAAGAGGCAAATGGACCTCTATGTCTGGGTTTTAAGAAAAAAAGGCTTTCATGTTGATGATGTGGGTTACTTTCTATATTGCGATGGGGATAGGTTTAGTGAGTATGATTTTTTATCAAGTACTACCGCATCTATGAATTTTAAGATCTCTTTAATTGACTACAAAACTGACGACACTTGGATAGAGCCAACCTTGCAAGATATTAACGAGTGTTTGAACGAGAGCAAAAGACCCCAGCATTCAGACTATTGTGAATATGGAAAATTTCTTACTCAAAGTTTAAATCAATGAACTCAAAATACTATCTGTCTTATTAAGTCTCTCAATGTTAAGACCAGCAACAGATTTATATTTTTCCGAGTGATTTTTAAGTTCGCTCTGGCTAATGATTTCCTCGATATTATTAAAAGTTCCTGCGCAACGGTCTTCAACTACTTGTAGAAGAGCATCGGGACCAGAACTTCTATTTGCTAATGTTATTTTGGCAGTTAGCGGAAGCATCTCTTTTTCATAGCTCAATAAACCTTTTTCATTAAGTCCATTTTCTTTTAGATGAAACGCAAGTTTTCTAGCATCAATAATAGCTTGGCTGGCACCATTTGATCCAACTGGATATGTTGGGTGGGCTGCATCACCTAACAGTGTTGTTCTTCCAAATGTCCATTTTTCTAATGGATCTCTGTCAACCATTGGATACTCATAGATTGAGCTTGTTTCTGAAATAAGGCTTAAAGGATTTATCCATTCAAAGGACCACTCTGTAAAGCTACCTATAAATTTTGATTTATCTACTTTTTTACTCCAATCACCTTTCATATATATTTTTTCGGGATTAAATTTTAGTTCCGCTATCCAGTTTATTTTTGCATTCCCATGACTGTCTTTTTGACTTATTGGGTATGAAACAAATCTTTGCGTATCATGTCCAATCATCACCATAGAAGCACCAGTCCTAAAAGGAGAAGCAGCTGTTAGCCCACGCCATAAAATTGCTCCGTTCCATAGAGGGTCCCCTTCATCTGGGAATAACTGTTTTCGAATATTTGAATTTATTCCATCACAAGCAACAAGAATATCGCCGTAAAAGGTTTCATTTTTTTTTGTATTCTTATTGAAGTATTGCAATTGTACTGAAGAGGATAAATTTTTGAAGCCAGTAGCTCTAATACCCAAACTAACTGAGCTTTTTGTCGAGCGCTCAATTAGAGTATCATAAAGTAACTTTTGGAGTTCTCCTCTATGGACAGAAAATTGTGGTACATTATACCCTGCTTTTAAGCCCCGTGCTTCAGTCCAAATTTCCAGACCATTTTTTGAAAATAATCCAAATTCCTCGGTTTGTACCCCAATTCTTGTCAGATTATCTTTTAATCCTAATGCAAATAGTTCCCTAACGGCATTAGGTTGAAGGTTGACTCCAACTCCCAGTGGTTCAATAGATACTGAAGACTCAAATATTTGAAATGGTATTTTTAGTTGTTGTAGGGATAGCCCTAAACACAAACCACCTATTCCCGCTCCACAGATCAGAACTGTCATTTTAAATTATTCTTATTTGAGTAACGCATATGCGGACCATAATAAGCCTTCATTCAATTAACGTACATTGGTAGTGCCGTGGAAAATGTCCAAGCCAATGCTATTCCATTGGCTAACCCTACCGAAAAAGTATTATTGTACTGTCTACTTATCATATTTGCTAAAAATCCAAATATTAATGCGAATGCAAGAAATAAAATTATTGCGTATCCCATGATAAACAGTTGGGAAATATCTAACAAGATTGAGGCTGATAAGGAGATTATTAGAAACAGTTTAAATATATTTCCTACGATCCAGCCATTTGAATAATTATCATAATACATTTGCATTAGTACCATCAAAGGGATAGACCCAATTAAGCAAGAGAAAAACAAAGGTACTCTGATCCCGGTCAAAAGAAACGAGCTCACGTAGTTATCCAAAATGGACCCAAGTACAATACAAAACAAAATAAATAAAAAGGCAAATAATGGAAAATTAAATGATTTTGTTAACTGCTTGAACTGGGTAGATGGGATACTGAAAAAAAGGATTGTTGATATTAGGATCATTTGATTAATGAGATGATTGTGGGCAGGGAAAGTGACAAATTTTAAGGTAAAGCTATACAATATAAGTGGCGGGAGTGCACAAGCGATAATATTTATGGAAAAGAACCGTGTGTAGCTAAGCCGATATTTCCCTATGGTTTTTTTTGGAAGGAAATTGGCCAGTAATATAATTAGAAAAAAAATACTAAAAAATAAAGTACCTGTCCATATTCCAATATTGTTCCCAATAAATATTTGTTTATCCTTTTCAAGGAAATTAATCCAATCTACCAGCTCTCTCTGAGTACGAACAGAATATAAAACGCCTACATGGTCGGCGTTCTCGATAAAATCCACTTTTCTAATAGCATTTTCATCAAGGGCTCCATATAATCTTCCCTCTTTTGGATTATCAATGCCAATATTTTGTAAAATTTCTAAGGATTTCGATCTCAATTGAGGTTCCCACTGACCATTAAGGATGAGGACATTTTTAGGTTCTTTTGCTTTTAAAGCGTCAGTATAAGCGGAAATAGCAACTGCGCTATTAAGACGAGGGTTCAAAGAGGCTGACCTGATTATTATATCGGATGCCATTGAATGGCCAATTATCATTGAAAAGCTGGGGCTAAGTTTTAATAAATAATGAGAGATTATTTCATTCGTTTGATTAACGAATTTCTGCGTCGCTCCCTCAATCGTTGTGATATCTCCTGAGTACGGTAGAGGATGACGTCCATGCCCTAAAAAATCAAAACGCACTGTTAAATAGCCAGCCTCCGCAAGCGCTACAGCTATTGGTCTCATAAAACTAGTAGATCCAGCAAATCCATGTGCTAAAAATACTATGCCCTTAGTTTTTATGTTGTTTTTGAAAGTTAGAGTAACGGGGGTTTTGTTGACGAACTCTCTGACACTAGTCAAATTTCTTTCAGCAAAATCGAGTTTCCAAAACGCAAATAGGGCTATTAAAATCAAGAAAAGGCAAAAGACTTTATACACAGAGTTATTAGAGCTTTTTAACAAATACAACTTATCCCTGCACGCTGGTATTCTCAAACGTATATCTAAAAGTACAGCATTTTCCACCACTCATGATAGTGGTCTCTCGATTAAGTCTTGCATTTTGGTTGAATCCTTCAATCATTGCGGCATCTCTATTGCAAGACAAAACAGCCCCAAGGTCTTGTATTCCTAACGCCTTATACATTTCGGCATATCTACACCTTGTTACATTAAAATCAAGTTTTGTATCATTCTTTTCCAGCAAGTCTATTTCTAGCGCTCCATCTTGAGTCCAGAACTTAAGCGTTTCAAGAAAAGCAGAAACATCATTGCCATATTCTTTCGCCAGAGATGAGCCTTGATTGCGAGCTAGCTCTATAACTGTTTTTTCTAAAATCGGTATTATTTTTTCTTTGCCAAAGGTTTTTATTAGAGCATCTACAAAAGGTGCTATGATCCTAGCTTCTGTTTCGCGGCGTGTTAAAACTCCAATCTTTTGCGTTAGCTCATCTTTTAACTTTGTGTTGCTTTCCATCTATTATCTCCAAATTAAACAGTTACTTCCTAAATTACTGCAATGCTAACTTTCCCATGATCAGCAAGAATATGATTTATTTTATCCCCCACTTTTGCTTGTCTTACTTTAAAGACACTTCCTGTTATTATAATCATTCCAGGTTTTAGTTCACTTTTGCGCGAGTGTAGCTCATTGATCAACCAGCACAGATTTTCAAAAGGCTTCGCGTCAAGCACGCTAGTTGTTAACCTTGGTTCATTATTCCATTCACATGTCGATTGTATGTCCAGAAAATCTTTTTCCTGCCAATTATTTATTGGATCTCCTAAAACTAGGCCAGCAGACCACGCATTATCACAGGCTAAAGAAAGTGGATCTAAACCATCATAATTTGCACCCCTATCATCTATGAGCTCGATAGCGGGTAAAACATTTCGAATATCGTGAACAATATTTTCTGGGTTTCGATGGATAGAGGGGTCTATGATGCGTTCAGATAGTTCAAAGGCTAATTCAAACTCGACACTCATTCTGTGGTAGTTCTTTAGAGCTATTGTCTTAGGACTATTGAAAATCTCATTCTTAAAGAGACCACCATAAACTGGGTGACTGATTTTGTGGTAGTCTTGTTGTATTTTAGAAGATAGGGCAATTTTGTACCCTCCAAGTGATCCTCGGGGTAACTTTTGCCGTAATTGCGTTTGAACTTTGTAAGCTTCATCGAAATCTTTTGGTTTCATGTCTTTTTCAAGATTTACAAATCTATCACCGGCTTCGTGCGCCTCAAAAAGAAAGGTACTTATTTTATCGACATTTAACTTCATGTACTTTATTTAACATTTTTTTTCAAATGTCCAAAAGCTTTAGTATCCATTGTGTTCTAGCATTCGCCTGAGCGATCATTGCTATTGCAACCTGTTCCAATATTTTCGCTTTTGCCAATTTCATACTCTCCATGGCAAAATCTGCGTCTTCAATAGTACTCCTGGATTTGATCAGGTTTACTTTACTATTATCTAGGGTGGACATTATGAAATCCAGTCTATTTGATAATGCTCCTGCAGCAGCTCTTTTCCCATTAATACCTTCAATCGCAGTATCTATGGTGCCCAAATAGTTTTCCGCGTTGCTTCTCGTTGTTAAATCTTGTGTTAATCCCAGTGTAGAGGCGCTCAGAATATAGGCTTGAACTTCCAGCGTGTTACCGGATCGAGGTCCGATCTGAAGATAGTGCAAGTTTCCATCAAATACTGGTTTGCCCCCGAAAGAGGTAGTGCTACCGATGCGGGTGATTTCTAGCTCTAGTTGCGATAACTCGGAGTTTAACGCCAATCTATCAGCGACAGAATTCGTATCACTTATAGCATGGATAGTAAGCTCGCGCATTCTTAGCAATATAGATTGCACTTCAGATAAACTTGTGTCTAAAGTGTCTACTAAAGACTGTCCATCGGCTGCATTCCTTGACGCAGTTTTTAATCCTTGAATTTCTGCATTGAGTCTTATTACTTGACGAATCCCGGCAGGGTCGTCAGAGGCCCTGTTAATTCTTTTACCAGTGGACAAACGTTCCATAGATTCATTCATCAAACTTGATGAACGACCCAACGCAATTAATGCAATTCCAATTGCACTGTCATTAGTTATAGTTAACGACATTCCAAACCCATTATCCCAATACTATAAACGACAAAAATTACTAAATTTATATTTATATATTTTGTTTAATTCAAAATATGAACTAAGCTTGCTCTTGAAAAGAAGGAAAAATATTTGAAACTTTATCAATTTGATCTGGCTCCTGCCTCTAAGAGAGTTACTTTCTTTCTCAAAGAAACAGGAATTAAGGTGCCAATAGTGCAACTTAATGTTAGAGACGGGGATCAATTTGAAGAGCCTTATAATTCGCTTAATCCATTCCATTGCATTCCTTTTCTTGAATTAGATGATGGGACTGTAATTTCCGAAAGTGTGGCAATCTGTCGATTTTTAGAAGAGACTAATAACACTTCAACAAAGTTATTTGGAAAGACTTCTAAACAAAGAGCAATCATTGAAATGTGGGATAGACGACTTGAAATTGATGGATATATTCCCCTTATTAATGGAATCAGAAATAAATTTGAGAGATACGAAGGAAAAGTTTTGTCTGGAACGCGTAACGATTTACCACAAGTTCCTGAAATAGCAAAAAGAGGGATAGACTCGTGCCGAATTATGTTCGAGAGACTAAACACTCATTTAAATACATCCCCATACGTAGCCGGAGAAGCGTTAAGCATCGCTGACATAACGGGCTACGAGGTAGTACAGCTTGCCATTGCTATCGAAATGAATTTTGATGAATTTGAAGAGGTCAAAGTGTGGCATGAAAAACTGGATAGAAGGTTCAAATTAAATGAATAGAAAATTATGTATATTAACAGGAGTTGGACCGGAAACTGGTACAGGTGCTGAAATTGCACGTTACTTTTCGGAGAATGGCTACCATGTTGCAATGATTGCTCGAACGGAAGAAAATCTCAAATATTTAGAAAGAAAGTATGGCAATACCACGGCCTATCCTTGTGATGTCGGGAAAATAGTGGATTTTCAAAAAACAATTAATAAAATACAAACCGACCTTGGGCCAGCTGAGGTTGTGATACATAATGCTCCCCTGGGAACGCGAGGACCGATCCTAGATTTGAGCTACGAAGATTTGGAAAAAAATTTTAGAGTTAACACAACTGCCTTACTTATTTTATCACAAGCGACACTTCCAAAAATGTTAGAACAAGAGAGCGGCACAATTATTGTTACTGGCAATACGGCTGCGGAAAGAGGAAAAGATGGATGGGGTTTTTTTGCTGCGTCTAAATCTGCTCAGAAGATATTAGCAGAGTCTATGGCCAGGGAATTTGGACCAAAGGGAATACATGTAGCGTATATTATCATAGATGCCTTAATTGATACCCCAAGAACACGACCGCGTCTTGCCCCAGATAAGCCAGATCAGTTTTTTGCTTCCCCAAAAAATATAGCAAAAGAGATCTTCAATGTTGTAAAGCAGGACAAATCTACATGGTCTTTCAGAGTCGAGTTACGACCCTATGGAGAGTACTGGTAGCCTCTCCATAAGAAAAAAGAATGATTACGTTATAAAAATTAGTTATAACCTACGAGGTCAAGAGCTTTTTTGCACTTTGCTGTTTCATATGTTGATAGGCCCAAATTGACCTCATAATGACATTGAACAGTAAGTTCATCTACCTTGAGCAAGGTCTCTGTATCAAGAGAAGCGGTTTGAATTCCACTACTTATTTTTTCAGAAAACCATACTGACTTCGGGTCACACCAATGGGTCCAAAGTCCCTCAGCAAAAGATGTTGTGCTAAAACAAAAAAGCATCATGGCGACGAATAAATTTAGTTTCATACCTATACTCCTTTTACTAACTTATTTGAACTATACCAAAAAAACTATACTTTGGAAAGGTATTATTAGTGAACTTTTTATTTAAGCAGGTTGAAGAAAATATTCTTATCAAATTCCCAACCAATTATTACTTTTCTCTCGGGTAAACTATCGAAAATATGTATCATTTTTTTAAAGCTTTTTTTGTGAAATCTTACTGTTATTTTAGGAGATTTACGTGTGTTGAAATCAATAATTAATGCTTTCACTGCTTTAAAAAACATCGTCTTATATTTAACGTTATTGACCTTTGTAACAAAAAATATGCCGAGGGAGAGCATAACAAAAAATTGCTCTATATACCCGAAACCGCGGATGTTTTTCCCTGAAAAAATATTTGTAGACATAATTTTTGTATCTTTCAAAGTTAAACTGCCTTGACTCAAATTTCTTAGAAATTTTACTTTCTCAAACGTCTCACGAATTGCGGATTTTTCTTTATAAAGCGGAACTAAAACGGAGTTTAGAAAATTCGTCTCATTATTTAGTGGCAACTCTATAGGTTTCCCTAGCTTTACATACAATAGGATCATGTCCACATTTGTGCTCACCAACCAAGACTTCTTCCCATTTAGTAACAACATATTTTTTTTATTATCAAAAGAAGTTTTCAAAGGGTCATCAGAGATTTCTCTAACTGCTAGAGAAATAGTTACTCTTTTTTTTTGTTTAAAATGATATCTAATTGCACATTGATAAGCAGAGAAAAAAATCCACGAAAAATTATTTGAAACAGATGCTACGGTAACCATTGTTCTTATATAATCGACTTTTGATAAATCTTTTTGATTCCAAAAATGTAGAAAACGCTTCTCTTTTTGGAGCCGAAAAGCAAGGATTTTTTTGTCAACGAGCTTATCAATTGAAGGTATTTTTAACTGGCAAGTGATTTAATCAGTCCTAACAAAGTTTTTTATATTCTATCTCAATAGAGAAAACAGGCTTTACATATTTCTCTAAAGTCCATATTAAGTGGTACAAATTTTTTTTAAACCACTAAAGAGGTAGCCAGTGATAAAAACAGCAATTTCGATATTAGCTGAGAGCTATCAAAATAATTCTCTTAGTAACCAGCTCTCTATCTCACTTCTGAGAGTTGAGATACTCGCCGGGCTAACGGTAGCTATAGCATTAGTTGCTGAAGCTGTTGCGTTTGCTTTTGTAGCTGGAGTAGAGCCTCTTGTTGGATTATATGCTGCTTTTATTGTTGGTTTGGTTACCGCTCTCTTTGGCGGAAGGCCAGGGATGATCTCGGGTGCGACAGGTGCCTTGGCTGTAGTTATGATTTCCCTTGTATCGGAGCACGGTGTTCAATACCTATTTGCGACTGTAATCCTTATGGGTATACTTCAGATACTTGCTGGTGTTTTTAAGCTAGGAAAATTTATTCGGATGGTTCCTCAGCCAGTGATGTTGGGTTTTGTTAATGGGCTCGCAATAGTAATTGGCCTTGCTCAAATGAGGCAATTTCAATATGAAACTGCAGATGGCAATTTGGAATGGATGAGCGGTATGCTATTAAGCACTTCGGTCTTAATAGTCTGTATTACAATGGCCTTAATTTGGCTTACTCCAAAAATAACACGACTATTGCCTGGACCTTTAGCAGCAATAATCATTGTCAGCCTAGTCGTTATTTATTTTGATATTCCTGTTCCCTCCGTCGGAGATCTCGCCCCGGTGGCTGGTAGCTTACCACTTTTTTCTATTCCGATGGTTCCTCTTAACTTAGAAACTTTATATATTATTTTCCCTTACGCAATAGTGCTGTCTGCTATTGGATTAATTGAAAGTCTTTTAACTCTGAACCTTGTTGGGGAAATCACGAATAAAAGAGGTGGAACGAGACAGGAGTGCATGGCGCAAGGAGCGGCAAATACCATTACAGGGTTTTTTGGTGGTATGGGCGGATGTGCGATGATTGGTCAGTCTATGATTAATGTTAAATCAGGCGGAAGAACAAGAATTGCCGCTACAGCCGCCTCTCTTTTTCTACTTTTCTTTATTTTGTATGGCAGTGCGCTTATTGAAGCCATTCCGATAGCGGCGTTAGTGGGTGTGATGTTCATGGTCGTAATTGGTACATTTGCTTGGAATTCTATCAGCTTAATTACAAAAATCCCGAAATCTGATGCTCTTGTTATCGTCTTGGTAACTGTTGTCACAGTGCTTGAAGACTTAGCTGTTGCTGTTTTAGTGGGTGTTATAGTTTCTGCTTTAGTATTTGCCTGGAACTCCGCTATAAGGATACGAGCCGTTGAACGCCCCTCTATAAGAACAAAGGGAGCTAAGGTTTACGATATTGAAGGACCTCTTTTTTTTGGATCAGTCGAAAGTTTTGTTGAAATTTTCAAACCAGATAATGACCCGAAAACAGTTATTCTAGATTTTGCTAAGTCAAAGGTAGTTGATCAATCAGCGTTGAAAGCCATTGAAGATATTGCTGAAAAATATCAAAGTTCTGGAAGAGAGGTGAAATTGCGTCACTTAAGCCGTGATTGTCATGACCTCTTGACAAAAACAGGTCAGCTTATGGTAGACAGCGATGACGATCCAACTTACCAGATAGCTGTTGATTATAATGTAAAGACGGGCGTCCTAGCTAAATAATTTAATCTTATTAATTAATTGGTGGGCAATTGCTTTTCTACTAGCCTAGCTAAAACTGATGCACCTACTGGAATTATCTCTGGATCTAGTGTAAACTTAGGGCTATGCAGTGGTTGAGTTCCACTATGGCCTATCCTACAGTAAGCTCCTCTAACATGTTTTAGCATATCGGCAAAGTCTTCAGAGCCAGTAGCTGGCCTTGCAGTTCGTATAATATTCTCTTTTCCAACAATTTCTTCTGCGGCATCCATATAACAATCACTTAGTTCATTATCATTACGTAGAACATCAAAAGTATTTCGAAGGTCAGGAATTACTTCGACATTATAGGTTGCTTCAAGCCCTCTGCATATCGCTTTTACACGATCTTCAACTAACGCATAAACTTCTTCGGAAAAATACCGTATCGTTCCACAGAGGGTAGCTTCCTCTGGAATTACATTGTACGCCGAGCCAGAATGGATCTGAGTTATTGATAAAACAACGCTTTCTAGAGGTGGCGTATTTCTTGAAACTATAGCCTGCATTTGATCAATCATGTTTGCGCAAATAATAATCGGATCTATAGATTGATGAGGCATAGCAGCATGACTTCCTTTTGCATTTATTGTGATATCAAAAAAAGAAGCACCAGCCATGGCTTTGCCTTTGCATATTGAAATCTCACTATGTCTACCATTTGGAGAATTATGTATTCCATAAATTTCAGAGCATGGAAACTTTTCAAATAAACCCTCTTTTAGCATAAGTCGTGCTCCTCCTAAGCCTTCCTCAGCTGGTTGAAAAATTAAGATCGCCTTACCTTTAAAATTGCGGGTTTCACACAGATGCTTTGCTGCCCCTAGCAACATTGTAGTATGCCCATCATGCCCACAGGCATGCATTTTGCCCGGGTTTTTTGACGCATAATCTAGGTTAGTTGTTTCCTCAATTGGAAGCGCATCCATATCTGCTCTCAGCCCAATTTTATTAGCACCTTGTTGTTTACCATTTATAACAGCTACTACTCCCGTCTTTCCTATTTGTGTGTGTATCTCGTCTACACCAAAGTTTTGAAGCTTTTCTTTTACTATTTCAGATGTTCTTATCTCTTCAAAGCCTAATTCAGGATGCTGGTGAAGGTCTTTAAAAATTTTTTTTAGTTCATTGGATATTTTGGCTATTTCTGGTAAAATATTCATATATTAATTCCTGCTTTAATAAATTGCGATAACTAGCATGCAAAGAATATGAGCTTAAATTATTTATAAATTTTAACAAGCTAATTGGAGAAAAAATTGTCAAAGGCAATCATCGTAAGTGAATATGGTTCCTCTGAAGTCTTGTCCCACCAGGAAAGGGACATCAGGGAACCTTCTGCTAATGAAATTAGAATTAGAAATACGGCTATAGGCGTAAACTACCATGACGTATATGTACGATCGGGACTTTACAAAACATTGACTTTACCCGGCATTCCAGGGTGCGAAGCAAGCGGTATAGTCGAAAAGATTGGGGATAATGTTCAAGGCTTTGCGATTGGAGAAAGAGTAACTTTTTGCACAAGAGAATATGGGGCTTATGCAACCCACATAAATATTTCACATGATAAAGTAATTAAGATCCCTTATTTTTTAAGTGATGAATTAGTTGCGACAAATTTCCTAAGAGCGATGACAGTAGAAATGCTTATGAATCGAATAACATTAGTTGACTCATCAAAAACAATTTTGGTAACAGCCGCGTCTGGGGGCGTTGGTCGCCTACTTTGCCAATGGGCAACCGCAATGGATGTGAAGGTAATAGGCAGTGTAGGATCACAAGAGAAAATTGAGGACACGAAATTGAATGGATGTATTGAAACCTTTGTTTCAAGTGACGAAAAATTTAGTAACAAAGTATTAGACGTTACTAATGGAAAAGGTGTTGATATCGTTTTCGATTCTGTGGGGAATGACACCTTCGAGTCTTCTTTATCGTCACTAGCGCATTGTGGATATTTGATTAATTTTGGTCAATCATCAGGTCCCGTACAGCCTGTATTAATGAGTACATTAGCTGAGAAATCACTATCTATTTCTCGTCCTATACTTTTCCATTATTTTGGGAATCGGAAAAATTACGAAAATATGGCAGCTTCTGTATTTAAAGCTTTTGAAGATGAAATAATTAAGGTTTCGGAATTTACGCCATTTGATTTGAAAAATGCATCCAATGCGCATGACACTTTGGAATCTAGAAAGGGTGGGGGAAGTATATATTTAGTCCCTTGATACAATAAAATGGAAAAAATAGAAATAAGCTGGAAGTATCCTGAAGCTATAATATCATGTGAATGGCTCCAAAGAAATTTAGGAAATAAGAATTTACGCATTTATGATTGTACAACATTTTTGCACTACACGGATGATCATCCTTCTAAACCCTATGACGTCGAGAGCGGCCATCAGGATTATTTAAGGGAACATATTTCTGGTGCATCATTTCTAGATCTTCAACTCCAGATTTCTGATCCAGAAAGTCAATACAAATTTACCTTGCCTAACATTGAGCGCTTAAGTAATAGTTTTGGTGAGTTGGGAATTGGTGATCCATACCATATTATTTTGTATTCTACTAATGGTCTTCAGTGGGCCACCAGGGTTTGGTGGATGATTTACATGTTGGGATATAAAAAGGTTAGCGTTTTAAACGGTGGTTTAAGAGAGTGGAAACGAAATAATTATGATCTTGAATCTGGAGAAAATTCTTATCTTAAAACAGAATTCTCAAGTTCCAAAAATCAAGGCTTTTTTGTGAACAAGGAAGAAACACTAGATGCCATGGAAGATAATAGGTGTATTTTAATTAATGCACTAACGAGTGATATTCACAATGGAGAAAGTACACGTTACGGGAGACCAGGTAGGATACCGGGTAGTATAAATATTCCATTTAGTGACCTTATGGATACAAATACGCATATGTTAAAATCACCTAAAGAAGCATTGGCGGTTTTTGAAAAACATAATATCACAAAAGATAGTGATATACTTAACTACTGTGGAGGAGGTATTGCAGCTACATTGAATGCTTTTGTCTTGTACCAGCTTGGTTTTCAGAAATTGAAAGTTTATGATAACTCTCTTAGTGAATGGGCTATGGATAAAAGTCTTCCCATGGAAATGGATTAGGTGTTGATTATATAATGAAAAATTAGAGAGGTTTTTTTGGGTAAAGACGTTCCAATACTATACAGTTTTCGTAGATGTCCATATGCCATAAGAGCTAGATGGGCCCTTCTTTCGTCAAATATTGAAGTGGAATTAAGAGAAGTTATATTGAAGGATAAGCCACATGAATTCTTGAAGGTTTCAAACTCTGGCACTGTTCCATGTTTACAATTAAAGGATAAAATAATTGACGAGAGTATAGATATAATGATTTGGGCTTTAAGAAAAAATGACCCAGAGGGCTGGTTAGATATGCCTGCTGAAGGATACCGTTTAATTGATGAGGTTGAGAAAAAATTTAAACCTAACTTAGACAAAACAAAATACGCTTCTCGGTATCCCCAAAATGTTAGTAAAGTCAGCACGAATTTGGCCATAGAATATTTGATTAATCTAGACAAAAAAATAAATGGCAAATTCTTTTTTGGCGAGCAACCAAAGTTAGCCGATATAGCTATATTTCCATTCGTCAGACAATTTGCAAACATTGACATAAATTGGTTTAATGAATTTGGCTGGCAAAAGATTCAAAATTGGCTGAAAGCTTTTGTTGGATCAAATATGTTTGATAAATCGCAAAAGAAATTTGTTAAATGGAGGCCGGCTGCAGCTCCGGTATTTTTCCCTTGAGCACCAGAAAAAATCTTTCAAATTACTTAATTGAATGCTTAGAAAACATGTCTCAAGCACAATTACCAAGTAAAACTATTCCCAACTTCTCTCTGTCAGATGCCTATAGAACCGCTTCAGAGATTAAAGAAATTCGTGAAAACAAAAAGGAAAAAGCTTCTGGTATAAAAGTAGGTTTTACTAACAAAACAATTTGGGATAAATATTCTGTAAACGCACCAATCTATGGATTTATGTATTCCTCAACGATTTTGAACACCAAGCAATCATTTTCACCAGAAAAATTTCTTGAACCAAAGTTTGAGCCTGAGATCTTTTTCAGACTAAGGAAAATACCACATAGTGAAATGAGTGATATAGACTTAATCGCTTGCTGTGAGAGCTTTGGGATTGGCGTCGAGTTAGTGCAGAGTATCTATAAGGGATGGACTTTTAAGTTACCGGACACAGTTGCCGGATTTGGTTTGCATGGCGAGTATAAAATTTTAGAAGAAATGGCAATCCCATCCGATGAAAACAATAGAGTTGATCTAATCGACAAATTAAAAAACTTTAATCTTACTTTGAAAAAAAACTCTAAAACTTTAGAGCATGGAAAGTCAAAGAATATATTAGAAGAAAGCCCATTAGCTGCCTTGAGATCTTACATAGAATTTTGTGAAAAAAATTTAGATTGGTTAGTCCTCAATGGGCCAATAACAACTGGTACTATTACAGACGCTTACGATATTAACAAGGCCGATGTTTTTTCCTGTGAACTTGATCTCTTATTTGAAAAGAAGTTTATTATCAAATTTTAAAGTCACCAGACTTTACCTCTTGCGATAACTTTAACTTTTTTTAATTTTTTTTCTTCAGTGATAAGATTTACTTCATCCAGCATGTTCGTTACGACGCATGCATGATTAGGGATTATTTGGATTTTTTGTCCAATTTCTAAATTTGTATTTTGTTCGCTAACGATCGTGCCATGCTCTTCCGTTAATTGTGTAATTCTGAGTTCAGGGAAGTTTACTATAGAACCATGATCATTCATTCCAAAAAGGTCAGACGTTAATACTTTAGATCCAGCATCGATTATGGCTCTGTTTTTTGTTGGAGTTGACACTACCGTTGCTAAAACAGTCAAAGCGACCTTTTTTTCTGAACAAATCTTCTTTTCAACAAGAGATCTATCATTAAATATATAAGTTCCAATTCTATACTCTGTCGCAATCGGAATATCTTTGACTTTCCACATATCAGGCGAGCCACCGATAGACACTGTATTTACAGCGATATTTTTTGCTTCAATTAGTTTTTTTGTGTCTGTTAAAAAGCTGTTAATTTTTTGACTTTGGGAAGTAGGCGGGTAGGTCATTAATCCGCCGAAAATTAGTCCAGGGCTTCTATTAATCAATTCTGCCAATTCACATGCTTCTTGAGGACTTATAACCCCGCAACGGTTGGCTCCAGTATCACACTCAACTAATACATTTAAAGTTTCCTTGGCCCCTTCGAATGTCTTTGATAAGCCCTTTATGCAAAAAGAGCTATCAGCTACGACGGAAGTCTTCACTTTCATAGCTAAATTTCGAAGAGCCTCTAATTTTTGTTCTCCTATTATATTGTAGGTGATAAGAACATCGTTAATGCCACCCTCGGAAATTATCGCCTCGGCCTCACTTATTTTTTGAGCCGTAATTCCAACCGCTCCAGCTCCAACTTGTAATTTAGCTAAGGCCGGGATTTTATGTGTCTTTATATGGGGGCGTAATTTAATACCAATCTCATCACAGTATTTTTGATATGTGTTTATGTTTTCTTGAACAATATTTAAATCTACAATAATAGATGGGGTATCAATGTCTTGAAACAGGTTCATTTCTTTATCCAAATTTACTTCGTCCGATTTCTACTAAAGTCTCGAGAGAAAGTCTAAAATGAACTTGTTTACTTCTGCAGGTTTTTCCTGCTGAACCCAGTGACCCGCATCATCCAGTAGGCATGCTGATAAAAGGTTTTCATAATTTTTACCAATTCTATTCCTTAGATCTTCGGTGCTTTCATAATTAGATCCCGTGAAGAAATTTACAGGATCATATTTCCCTGTTAAGAAAGCAGAGGGTTGTTTTATCTTTGCATCCGTGAGCTCAAGTAAGTTCTCAAAATCAATTTGTTGCGCTCTATATCTATTGAGGGGCCCTCGCATTCCACTATTTTCAAACTCGTTGACTAGATAGGCCATATCCTCATTAGTCATCCAAGAGGGGTAGTTGTCGAATTCAGGTATACCATCTAGATATTTCGCATTAGGGCCTTTAGAGCTAGCATTTAGTGCATTCTCTTTCTGAAACTTCATTCCTCTTGCATCGATCGAAAAATAGGTTAGCTCCAAATATCGTCGAATATTTTCTTCAAATTCCGCTTCAGCAATACCTTCTTCCTGAAAATAGAGCTGATAAAAAAACTTGCCCTCGTATATTTTTCTAAAGAGATCAATCGTTGAAATTTTTCCCCTTGGGAAAAAGGGTACTGAAAGTCCTAAAACAGCGGATATTCTCTTTTCATTCAAAACAGCAGT
This sequence comes from uncultured Alphaproteobacteria bacterium, assembly GCA_902537235.1. Lineage (GTDB taxonomy): Bacteria > Pseudomonadota > Alphaproteobacteria > Rhodobacterales > Rhodobacteraceae > CACIJG01. The sequence continues at coordinate 22,684 of CACBAO010000004.1, read as the reverse complement.
ATTCCAGACAATTGGTCCACCCCAATCGTGACCAATTAAAACTGCTGTATCAAATTCAAGGGCATCAATAACACCGATTACATCGTTAGTAAGTTCTCTCATGCTGTAGGCTTTAATTTCGTACGGCTTTGATGAGCCTCCATACCCCCTAACGTCAATGGCGGCTACGGTGAAGCCTTTTTCGGTTAACAAGGGGATTTGGTGTCTCCAACTATACCAGCTTTCGGGACATCCATGGACTAAAACGATTAGCGGGCCTGATCCTTCAATTTTTGCCCTTATATCTATATTATTTGATTTTAAGATTTTAAAAGCCATTCTCTCTTCACCTACTTCCTTCTAAAACCGACACTTTTGCCATCGCTTGCTCTTTCAAACTTTGCATTGCTTTTAATACGTCAAGATTAGATCCCGCCACTTGTTTTGAAGGAAAGATTTCAATAATAAAACCTGTATTATCGCTTGATTTAAATAGATTTCTTTTCAACTCTTCAGTTTCAATAGGCTGAGCTACTGCTTCGACTACAGACCATAAGGAAGGTGCCAATAGAGTGAAATTAATTGCCCTTCCGTACATCAAGAATTCTCTGCGGCTTGCATAGTTGTTACATATGCCGCCATACCAGTTTTTGCTTTTTCGCATATTTTCATATGCTCCATTGAGTCAAATGCTCTTGTCCAAAAAAAAGTGGACCATGTTCCAGAGGCTCTAATAATTTGCATAAAAGCTTCCATATCTTCATCGCTCTTGGCATCTAACACACAGAAAACAGTAAAACTTTCAGTATTTGTAAAAAGGAATTCCCTGAAATTCATGTCAAATTGATCAGTGACTTTTTTAACAATTGAGAGTCGATCTTGAGGTTTGTTAATCATGCCGCTTGCATATTCTGAATTAGCTTTTCCAAAAATTATGTAAGTATTCATTTTTTACCTTTATTTTGAATTGTTTAAAGTATTAGCGTCAACATGTTTAGATATTCTAAAATGTCATTACTATATTATATGACCACGATACATCAAACCTACGTTAAATTAAATCATGTTGAGTCTATTTTATGAAACTTAAATTTATTGTAGCTCGATGGATCCATAAATTTCTTGTTCATACCGAATTGATGACAGAAAATATGAGGTCCCCAAAAACAATCGGGCTCTCTTGGGTAGCAAGAACATTAATGAATTATTCAAATGCGCAAGTAAGCATTGATATTGTAAATAGAATGAAACTAAAAAAAACCGATCATGTGCTAGAGTTGGGTGTTGGTAACGGATTGGCAATAAAGGAAATTGCAAAGATTAGTGGTATTAATATAATTGGGATCGAAATAAGCGCGGAGTTTAGAAGAAATCTGCTCAAAATGAAACTGCCTAAAAATATAGTTATTTTAGAAAATGACGCTAAAGATTTGAGCAATGAAATTCCAGATGGGTCTATAGATAAACTTCTAGCGATAAATGTAATATATTTCTTAAAGCCAATAGAAGAATATATCCTTGAGTTCAAAAGAATATTAAAAAAGGGGGGAATTGGTTACTTGGGATGTAAATTTGAAGGTATAAAGAATTTTGACATTGAAGTTGCCCCTAATAGAGATGAAGGAGCAATCATAACTCAACTATTAAACCTTGGTTTTAGCGCTTCAAGTGAGTTTATAGATTTAGGTGAGGATAGATCGTGCTACACTCTCATTCAATTTAAAAAACATTAGAGAGGAAAAAAGATGGAAAAGCGATATGCAGAGGATTTAAAAAAGGGGGACATTTTTGATCTTGGGGAGTATGCTTTTTCAGAGGATGAAATAATAGATTTTGCAAAAAAGTATGATCCTTTTCCTTTTCATATTAACAAAGATGCAGCTGAAAACACTGTATTTGGCGGTATTATATCGAGTGGATGGCTAACAGCTCTTGTTTGGCTTGGAATGATGCATAAAAGTTTTTTATCTTACGATACGATAATGGGATCACCCGGGCACGAGGAAATGACCTGGCCAAAACCAGTAAGACCTGATGACAAAGTGTCTGGTCAATTAGAAATATTGGAGAGTAGAAAATCAAAGAGCAAACCCGGACTTGGTTTTGTTAGATATGAGGCGAAGTTGTTCAATCAAGACAATGAAATAGTGTTCCTCACTAAAAGCACCTTGATGATTAAGGCTCGAATTTAATTTAGATATATTTCGTGACTAATTTGGAAAAGTTTTTTCTTGCGCCGAACTTTCGACCTAGAAGAAAAATACCTCCTAATTTTCTTTGAATAAAAAGGATTTGAGGATCGGGTAGCTGAAATTTATCTTTTTGGTTTATAAGTGTTGATGAAAGCAAGTTCAAATCCTCTGTAGAAATGCAATGTAGGAAATCAAATTCCTTATTTTTCCGTAAAGGCAAAGATAAGTTCCAGATTGTGTCTAGAAGATACTGCTTTACCGAATTACTGGCGTTAGGACTGAAGATCTTCAAAGTTATAAGAGCTTTTTCAACCATCTCCTTTCTATCAAGCGCTAAGCCATTAAGAATATCTTTAAAGATTCGAATGTTTTTTTTAGAGACTTTACTAGTTGCACCAAAGTCCAGTAAAACAATTTTTTTCGATCTATCATCAAATAGAAAGTTAGCAAAATTTGGATCTGTCTGAATTAAATTAAATTCAAATATCTCTTTGAAGGCAAGTTCTACTAAATTATTTATTATTGAATTTTTTGTTTTTTGATCATGATGTGCGACCTGATCAATTGTTACCCCATTATGATACTCCATTGCCAAAATTTTTGTAGTGGTAAGTTTTTTATTAATCTTTGGTACAACAAATTTTTTATCTGTTTTAAGTAGACGATGAAAATTTTTCTGGTGCGCTGCTTCGAGCAAGTAATCGGTTTCGTTTAGTAACTGTGTTTTCCCAGCTTCAAGCAGTTTATCGAAATCAAAGGATTTTGGTAAGATTCCAAGGTTTTTAGTCACTAGTCTAATATTATTAATATCACTTTCTATACTCTCTCCAATTTTTGGGTATTGAATTTTTAATATTAACTCCTTATTGCCGTATTTACACTTGTGCACTTGACCAATTGAAGCAGCAGCGATTGGCGTTTCATTGAATTCGGAGAAGATATCTAAAAAGTCATCACCATAATTTTCTCTCAAGACTTCACCAAGTTGATAATTTGGCATATGAAAGTTTTTATTTCTTAGGTCACCAAGCATTTCACTAACTTGTTCTGGCAAAAAGTCATTTGCTTCAAGAGATAATAATTGCCCAATTTTTAATGCCGCACCTCTTAATTTTGCGAGTTCTTCTATAAAAGTGAGGATATTTTTTTCTTGAAATAGTAGGTTTTTTAACACAGGAGATCGTCCACCAACTAATTCTTTTGTGCCGCCCACCACGATTGAGCTGGCAAACTTTATTGCTATTTTACCAAAACTTGATGCCCTTCTAATTCTACCTTTGGGGACAGGAAATGACTTAGACTCAGTATTTTTGTCCATAAATGATCTGTTTTGGGAGCCTTACGGTTTCTCTGGATTTACTTAGAATTACTATACATTAAGCAAATGAGTTTAATAAAGTAGCCGTAAAAAACGGTCAAAAAAGCTACGCTAAAAGCAGACCCAAGCATTTGATCGGCCAACAGATTATTTAGACTTCGAGCCATCAAAACTAAGCCAATAAGGAAACCTAGCCAACCTATTATTACGGCTGCATCTCCCGTAAGTGAAACTGTTCTTTCATCAAATTTTCCTTTGCTCATAGCCAGTGCAGCAAAGAATGATGCAACGACAACCACTATTAGAGAAGGAAAGTCTATAAATGCGGTTAGACTTCCACCCAAGACTGCCGCATACATCATCACGCCAAATACCCCAATTAGTCCTAAAAAAAACATGAAATCTCTCCTAAAAATTTTTGATAACGTTAGCACTCAAAAAATAATAGGCAAGCATAAAGATTTTTAACTTTTATTCTTGGTCCAGCTCCATTGGGCAGGTGGGATCATTGGACCATTCGAGAAGCGAGTTATCATACAGAAAGAGTTTTTCTATCTCGAAAATCTTAGCAACAAAAAAAACAGTCGTGGCCGCTATACCACCTCCACAGTAGCTTACTATTGACTTATCAGTATCAATGAGGGGTTTTATCATAGCGTGCATTTCGGGTAGAGGCAGGAATTTACCGGTATCATGATTAAGTAAATTTAATGCAGGAATATTTATGCTTTTTGGTATTCTTCCAGGCCTGCCATAATGTGTTCCCCCACCACAAAATTGTTTACGTGTTAGGGCATTTACAAAAATAAATTCGTCATCTTTCAGAGCTTCTTTCATTTTATTCTTATCAAAAATCGTTTCTTGACTGCGAGCTCCTCGAAAATTTCCTTTTGTAAACACCTCTTCTCCTTTTGATAGCGGAAAATTCTGTTGTTGCCATGAGGCCAACCCGCCATTCATAATTTTTACATTCTTGGCCCCAGACATTGTTAATACCCACCACGCTCTTGTGATAGCCATGTGAAACCCAGACCCATAAAGAATAATTTCATCTTCATTATTTATCCCAATGCTCGACAGTTTTTCATTTAATTTTTCTTGCGAGACAATTGAAAAAGGTATGGGATTATCCCTTTCGGATAGATCATCAACCATATGTAAATAAGCCGAACCAGGGATATGCCGTATTAAATAATCTTCATATCCACTGTGTATCGTTGAGGCGCCTACCTTTTTTAGTTCAAAGTAGACGGTGCAATCAATGACTTTGAAATTTTTACCGTCCAGTTTCTGATAAACATACTTTGGATCTACAATATTTTTTTCATAATTCTCCATTACTTGATTTTATCCTTTATTATTTTCCTGTCACCCATAGAATGATCTCATGAGTGCGTATACTGTAGATTTGGATTGGCTCAAGAGGGTAAGGGAAGATATAATCGACCCCGGTCAGAGGATAATTGATCCTCACCATCACTTGTGGCCAAAGACAGTTGCAGGTTCCTCAAATGTTAGGCGACATCGTCTTTATGACTATATGCTTGAAGATTTTTGGGATGATACTGGCTCAGGACATAATGTGACAGATAGTGTTTACATTGAGTGTTCAGAGTTTTTTTGGGATTCTGAAAATGAGCATCTTAATCCAGTTGGAGAAACTGAATTCATAAAAGGATTAGCGCAACTTTCCCTAGAAAATAGTAAAAAGACAACAATTTCGGGAATAATTGGCCACGCTAACATGTTACTAGGAAAAGATGTGGATGAGGTTCTAGAGAGGCATCTTGATATTGGAGGAAACCTATTTAAAGGTATCCGGCATGCGGGAAGCTGGGATTCTAGTGACATGATAAATAATTCACATCACAATCCACCGAAAGACATGTATCTAATGAAAGAATTTGGGGAAGGGTTAAGAATTTTATCTGGAAAAGGACTTGTTTTTGAGGCATGGCAATATCATCATCAACTACTCCAAGTAGCCCATTTGGCAAGGAATAACCCCGATCTGATAATTGTCTTGGATCATTTTAGTGGTCCGTTGGGGATCGGTTCTTATGCCACAATAAAAGAACAGGTTTATAAAAATTGGAAAAAAGATCTAAAGGAATTATCCCAGTATAAGAATGTCTTTGCTAAATTGGGGGGTTTAGCTATGCCAATAAATGGTCTTGGTTTTGAAGCAAACCCAAATCCTCCTACTTCTGATCAGTTTATGGCACTTCAGAGACAATTCTATTTAACGACTATAGATTTTTTTGGATCAGAACGATGCATGTTTGAAAGCAATTTTCCTGTAGATAAGTATTCAGTCTCCTATCAAGTTTTATGGAATTCCTTTAAAAATCTGGTAAAGGATTTTAGCGAAACAGACAAGAATAATCTTTTCTTTAAGACAGCAAGTAATGTTTACGGTATTCCATAGAGGCATTTAAACTTTTTCAAAATCGGTGCTTTCACTATTCTGTTTGGGTTGAACAAGGAATATACCCATCATTATCATAGCTAAAGATATCCACACAAAAACCGAGTGGCTTTCACCTAGAATAATTATTCCCCAGACGACGCCAAAAAACGTCACAAGATATCCTACTTGAGATGAAAAAACCGATCCTGCTCTTCCAATGAGATAAATAAATATTGAGTATGCGGTAGCGCTGATGAACCCTAGACCTAAAGTTGAGATAAACAAATATAAATTTAATGGCTGCAGTATAAAAAATTGATCCATTACTAAAGAAAGAAAAAAGGTGATTATTGCTGAGACAAAGGAAACTGCACAAACTAAGCGGATAGGTCCAAAATTTTGTAAGGCTAATCTATCAATGTAGATATTTTCCAGGGCATAACAAAGAGCGCAATTAAGAGCCAGTAAGACCCAGGGAATGTCTCTTTTATCTGGCAAACTATTGTCTGGAAGTATCAAAATTAGAAGAGCACAGAAACCAGTGATAAGGCCTATCACTCTTCTTACCTTAAACTTATCCATTCTTAGCCCCAAGGCAATTAAATAGGTAAAGAGGGGAATTACCGACACTGAAATCGACAATACACCAGCGTCAAGGTGTTCAACACAAGCGTAAAAGATAATATTGGGGATAACTACAGATAGAAAAGTAATTATAACTATAGGAAGAAACATTTTTTTTGGGATAATAATTTTTCCGTGCCTAAAAAATACATAAGCTAATAGAATGAGGCCACTAAAAAGACTTTGCCAGAAGGTCAAACCAATGGGAGTTCCACCAGCTGTTATAGCAATTTTACCAAGTGTAAAGCTCAGGCCCCATCCGAGACCGAGAATAATTAAAATTAAAAAGTTCACTGCCTATATTTCATAAGTTAGTTTTTATTCTTGGGGGCTGGGGATTATTTCTTGGGTTTGAGTCAATCATCTTAATCTCCTCAATTTTATTTTTATCATTAAATTCTACTAAATCATTGTATAGAGAAACAGCGCGTTCCTTGTCATATATCTGTTCATCCCCAAAGTAAAAAGCGAATGATTTTGAGTGTTTAATCTGTTTATCCGGATCTTGTACTACCGACTTAGTCCAATGGTATAATGGATAATCTTTAATATCATTTTTTTCAGCCTCTTTAACATAATCTAAAAATCCATCGAGCGTACACACTGGTCTAGTCTGATGTTTTCTTGCGATCTTATTAATTTTCTTAGATATATCCAAATTGCTCTCACTCCTTAAATCATCCGCTAAGTCTTGTGGAAGCTTTATTCTTACTTGGTACAACCATTCATTATTCATGCTTTAAAACTCAAATTTTTGTCATTGAAAGAAAGCTGAGAACAGCAACTACTAATAATGAAGAACCCATTATTATGTTGATATATTTTTGCGTGCTAGGTTTCATATTTACTTTTTCTATCGTTGAACCCAAAGCCAACCAAGCCACATGTAGAGGGATCCAGATTAAGTTCATAACAATAAATTTCCACGTTGTCTCTAAGACAAAATTATCTGGAAAGACCACAAAACCAGTCAAAAGGATCGAGTGAAAGGCATACGCTTTAGGATTTACCAACTGGAGAAAAATGCCTTCGACCAGTGTAGGTTCTTTTTGAGGGCTTACGAAAGCAATTTCAGAGCCTCTAAACATAATTTTTAGTGAGAGATAGACTAGGTATCCTGATGCAATAAAAAGAAAAATAGTTCTCATTACTGGAATAGAAAAAATCACTGAAGCAAACCCTGTAATAACGAGAGCCCAAACTGACAGATAACCTATCGTTAATCCAATAAGAAACTTTAAACCAATTTTAAAAGAGTATGCTGCACCTACTCCTGCCAGCGCTAATACTGCTGGTCCAGGGGTAGCAATCATAAAAAAAACGGCAAAAGCAAAGGCTATCATTTTAGGTACGTGTTTCTCAAAATTAGGTTACTTTTTTTCTATTTAAATATGCTGGGGTATCCCAAAGTCTATTGGATAGTATATCCTTTAAGACCTCGACCGTTCGGATTATATCTTCTTGACTGATATAGAGTGGAGTTATGCCAAATCTAATAATATTAGGAGCTCTAAAATCTCCAACTATATTTCTGTCTATTAATGCCTGCATTATCGCATAACCAGATGGATGAGAAAAAGACACATGTGACCCTCTCTCTGAGGAGTTTATAGGACTCTCTAAATGAAGATCTGAACATGTTTGTTCAACCATATTAATGAATAAATCTGACAGCTTTATGCTCTCTTCTCTTAGTTTATGAAGGTCGAGGTCCCGAAAAATATCTAAAGATTTTTCTAAGATTGACATTTGAATAACAGGAGGTGTACCAACACGCATCATTTCAATTGAAGGTGATTTCTCAAATGTATTATTGAAATCAAATGGTGCCTTATGACCAAGCCAGCCTCTGATTATTGGGTAACATTTTTCTATCAAGTCAGGTCTTACATATATGAAGGCAGGCGCACCTGGCCCACCATTTAAAAACTTGTATGTACACCCGACAGCAAAATCGCAATTAATCGCATTAAGATTTAAAGGGACAGCTCCCGCGCTATGTGCTAAGTCCCAGATTATGGTTGATCCATTTTCATGAACTCTATTGGTAATACTTTCCAAATCAAACATTGACCCAGTCCGATAATCGACATGTGTAAGTAATACTGTATTAACCTTCTCATTTAGAGATGATATAAGCTCATTTTTTTTTACTTTCTTAAGCTCAAATTTTGCGTTCAAACTATCAACAATGCCTTCCGCTATATAAATGTCTGAAGGAAAATTATCAATATCAGTAAGTATTATATTTCTTTGGGGATTTAGTTTTAAAGCTGCTGCCAAAGCTTGGTAAGTCTTAATGGAAAGGGTGTCTCCGGCTACTATCGAACCTTTATCCACACCGATTATATTAGCGATTTTATTACCAACAGTTATTGGCTGTTCCATCCAATTAGATTCATTCCAACCTTTTATCAGCTTTTCACCCCATTCTTTAGAAATTACATTTTCTGATATAGACTCTATTCCTTTCAGTGGAGGGCCTAAGGAGTTACCGTCTAGATAGATCATACCTGATGGGATATTAAACAGTGATTTTCTATATATTGAGTTCATGTTAGTTGGAGCTAAAATTATGATCTCCCTGTTATATAAAATCTAACTATTCTTGGATAGATAAATCTATTTGAAACAGTAAACTTATGGATTTATAATTTTACAATGAAAAAGATCCTATTATCGTGAAATCTATTCCAATATACCAGGTAGATGCATTCTCTAAGAAAGTATTCTCGGGTAATCCCGCAGCGGTTTGTATCCTTGAAAATTGGTTATCCGACGGAGTAATGCAGGCTATAGCATCTGAAAATAATTTATCTGAGACTGCATTTATAAACATGAACACTAAACCCTTCGGTATAAGGTGGTTTACGCCCGAATGTGAAATGGGGTTATGCGGTCATGCAACATTGTCAAGTGCTAGGGTTTTGTTCGACGAATATATGGATAAAGATCAAAAAGAGATTACTTTTTCGGCACAGAGAGGTCTTCTAAAAACAATTAAAAAAAGCGAGCAAATCTTTTTAGATTTCCCCGCTGATGAACCAATCGAACAAGATATTAATAATGTTATAAGAGAGAGTGTAGGGGCTAATATCCAGCAATTGTTTAAGGGCCGTGATGATTACTTAGCAATTTTAGATAATGAAGCTAGTATTAGAAATATATCCGTAAACATGAGTAAAGTATCCGAGCTCAACGCAAGAGGATTGATTGTCAGTGCTCAGGGTGATGAGTATGATTTTGTTTCACGATGTTTTTACCCAAAATCCAAAATAGATGAGGACCCAGTAACTGGCTCGGCTCATACTCTGCTCATTCCTTATTGGGCAGATATTTTAAAAACGAATAATTTAAAGGCTTATCAATGTTCTGAAAGAGGAGGCACTCTCATTTGTGAGCTTAAAGGGGATAGGGTATTTATTGGAGGCTATACGGCGCGTTACTTAGATGGGAACATATATTTAAATAGTAAAGATTGGTAAGGCAATTCAATGAAGCCAGCCATAAAAGTACTTGGGGTTCCTGATGATATAAACTCCTCTTTTATGAGAGGGTCGAGTGCTGCTCCACCTTTAATTAGAGAGGCGCTGTATTCTGCCTCTTCTAATTTATTTTCTGAATCAGGTTTGAACTTGGATCAAAAAGGTATTTGGGAGGACCTGGGCGATATTGAGTTCGCAGGTGAGATAGCAGTAGAAAACTTTAAAAAGATAAAAACTTTTGTAAAAGATGTTTTGATTTCAGATCAAAAACTTGTTTCCTTAGGAGGAGATCATTCGGTTTCGTGGCCCATTCTAGACGCTCATTTGGATAAATGGGATGCTCTAGACATTCTCCATATTGATGCTCATCCAGATCTTTATGAAAATTTATTGGGTAATAAACTCAGTCATGCATCACCCTTTGCGAGAATAATGGAAACGGGCAGAGCGAGTAGACTAGTTCAAGTAGGCATTAGAACGTTAAATAAACATCAGCGTGAACAGGCAGAAAAATTTGGAGTCGAGATATATCAAATGAAAGACCTTACTAAACTAAATTCATTAAGCTTTTCAAAACCTGTTTACTGCAGTATTGATATCGATGCTTTAGATCCAGCATATGCTCCAGGAGTTTCTCATTTTGAACCGGGTGGCCTATCTACGCGACAGTTAATAGATTGTCTTAATGGTTTTAAGGGACGGCTGATTGGTGCCGATATTGTGGAGTATAATCCAAAAAGAGACTTTCATAATTTGACGGCAATGGTCGCCGCAAAATTATTGAAGGAAGTAATTGCGCGTATTTATCATGATAATAGCTAAAAAGATTAGGAGTACTAATGGAAAATGGATTTAAAGACGAGCTAACAGAAAGGTTGATGCGGTATTCTGCTATAGACAGCCAGAGTGATGAACTTTCCAATAAATCGCCAAGTACTGATCAACAGCTTGATATGCTAAACTTATTGAAGGAGGAGCTTCTTGCTTTAGGAGTTGAAGACGTTAAGCTCACGGACTATGGAGTAGTATTAGCGACAGTGCCTGGAAATATATCAGCACCAGCTGTTGGATTTTTAGCGCATGTAGATACAGCACCACAATTCAATGCTTCAGGTGTTAAGCCGAGGTTAATTAAAGGCTATAATGGGGGAGATATTACATTTCCTGATGATCCGGAGTTGACCCTTTCGCCAAATGAGTTCGAATACCTAAAGGATAAAAAGGGTGATGATATCATTACCGCGTCAGGAACTACATTACTTGGAGCTGATGATAAAGCTGGTGTCTCGATAATAATGACAGCAATTAATCACCTGTTACAAAGTTCTGAACTAAATCATGGTCCCATCCGGGTGGCATTTACTCCAGATGAAGAAATAGGTCGTGGTGTAAAAAAACAATTGGCCACTGATCTCGGCGTAGACACGGCATACACCTTTGATGGGGGTAAAATCGGAGACTTAGAATATGAAACCTTTTCTGCAGATAAAGCGGAGGTTAAAATTAAGGGTGTATCGATACACCCTGGTTTAGCCAAAGATAAGTTGGTAAATGCTATCCACATTGCAGCAAAGCTTATTAGTACTTTGCCTCAAACCACTCTTACTCCAGAAACTACGGAAGATAACGAAGGTTTTATTCATGCTACAGATATGGTTGGAGGGTCCTCTGAAATGACGCTTCGCTTTATTTTACGTGATTTTGAGCTTGCAGGCTTAAAAGAGAAAGGTGATCTTTTGAAGCAGGTATGTGGGGTTATTAACTCCTCAGAGCCAAGAGCAGAAATTACCTGCGAAATTACACCACAATACAGAAACATGCGTTATTGGCTTGAGAAGAATATGAAGCCTGTTGAAATAGCTAAGAAAGCTATGGAAAACTTAGATATTGTTCCTTTCTCAAAACCAATAAGAGGTGGTACAGACGGATCGTTGTTAACTGAGTTGGGTATACCCACTCCAAACCTATTCACGGGCATGCAAAACATTCATGGCCCTTTAGAGTGGATTTCCGCTCAAGATATGGAAAAAGCTACACATTTATGTTTGGAAATCATAAAGGAGTTTTCAAAAGAAAATTAGCTGTTTTTAAAAAATGAAGGAGCACTTAGCTTGCTTTTAATCGTCCCTCGAGAGCATCATCTATAGCTTGCTGTCCCCAATGCAATCCACATTCATATTTGCCAAAAATAAAGTTATCATTTGCATTAGTTGACAAGCCTGCCTGAATGGCCTCGCCAATCTCAAAATCCTCATTAAACACTTCTTTGACAACATTGTAATTTTTTTCCCAATATTGTTTAGCCTTATCTGTATTTGCTGGTTCAGATATAAGCATCATACATTTAAATACACAAGTGCCTGGACCTGTTGGAATTATTGAATGCACATAGACATGATCTGTCATAATTTGGACAAAGTTACAGGGAAATAAATAATTTTGTGTCATAAAATATTTTCTATATGTCCATTCTTCTTGTGGTTTGCCTTTAAGCTCCCTTATATTCCATAATGGAACTGAGTGACGCACGTGAGGATAGTAATTGGTAAAAACGCTTTGATTATCTAGGTACCCAGAACACGCAGTATGTTCGTGTGCTGAGCAAAAATGATAATTTTCTTGAAAGCCCTCCAAAGCTAATCTCCAGCTCATGTTTCTTGGCAGTGTCCATTTTTTGTAAATTATATGATTATCTAAGTTCAAAGCATTAAATTGACTCTCCATTGGAGCCAACCATTTTGCCATATCTATCCGCTTTGCGTCTGCAGATGGTCTAACCCACACCATTCCAAAATGCTCGTATACTGGCAATTCCTTGAGTCCATACTTGCTTTTATCTAAGTTATCAAATCCAAATGGTTGTGGCATTCCTCTTAATGTTCCATTGAGGTCATAGGTCCAGCTATGATATGGACATGAAAAAGTCTTAGCTTTTCCACACTCACGCCCTTCGACTTTTGCGCCCCTATGTCGGCAAACATTCATGAAAGCTTTTAACTCATTGTCATTATTTCTTGTAACTAATATTGGTACACCGGTATCATTATGGGTGATGAACTGTCCGGGTTCCGATAATTCGCTTACATGCGCAACAATAATTGGAAACTCGCGAAAAAGCGTATTTATTTCAGCATTTAATTTTTTTGGATCATTGTAATTAGAAACCGGATTATGCATTATTTCATCAGTCATAGAAGTTTTACCGGTTTCACAATACTCAAGTATTTGCTCAATAATTTTTTTTTCTTCTTTTGTTACCATTTTTTATTCTTTAAGACCGATCTTCAACTCAGATAATATCATAACTTACATTTTATTTGAAACTACAAATCATAAGCTTCAAATGTCAAATAAATACCCTATAAATATTGACTCCCTGTAGATTGAAGCTCAACTGCTGTTTCATACTCTTTTTTCAAAATGTCTATAATTTCCTTAATTGTTTCTGGTTTTTTAACGTTTCCAACGCCTTGCCCAGCACTCCAGACTGTTTTCCACGCTTTTGATCCCGCGTGCATATCTCCTGAAAAATCAATTTTTGCTATTTTCTTTGTATCGTCAAGAGATAGCCCAGAAGCTTCGACGCTTGCTTTCATCCAGTTTCCAAGTGCTCCTGTGATGGCACGTGATTGGATCAAGTCTTCCATTTTACTGTCCCAGACCATTTGTCTGTAGGCATCAGATATTAAGGTTTCTTGAGCTGCCAGAAATCTTGTGCCTATATACGCAAAATCAATACCAAGATTTTCTACTGCTCGTATACTTTTTCCACTGCTGATACCACCGCCTACTATCAGAGGACCATCAAAAAAGGATCTTACTTCATCAAGAAATGGCATGAGTGCGTATTCGCCAGTATGCCCGCCAGCTCCAGAACAAACAAGCACAAGTCCATCAGCACCTCTGTCAATTGCTTTTCTTGCAAAAGATGGAGAGTTAACATCTGCAAAAACTAGCCCGCCATACTCATGAACCTTTTGCGTTACTCTTTGAGGCCCGCCAAGAGCTGTGATTACGATTTTGGGTTTAAATTCCTCAACAAGTGCAATTTCTTCGTTAAATCGTCCATAGCTATTGTGGGTTATCATATTAAACGCCCAAGGTGCATCTTCATGGTTTAAATTTATGTCGATATTTTGAAACCAATTTCTTAAATCACCTATGGTACGAGCATTCGGTCCAGGAAAAGAGCCTATTAAACCATTTTTACAAGATTGCAAAACTGATTCTGGCCCAGAAACAAGAAACATAGGCGCAACTATCGCAGGCAATGTAAGTCTAGATTTTAAATTCTCTAATTCACTCATTTTTTTCATGCCTTATGTGTATATGACCCCTTCGATATATTCTACTCTTAAATTGATTTAGGTTTATTTTTTAAAACAATTTATGCTATTCATGTTCCATAGATAAATCTGAGGATATAAATAATGACTGGTCATGATTTAGACGCACTTAAAAGTGAAATCGCATACAAAATATATAATTCATCCGTTAGTAGATACCCATTTGCCCATTCAGAAACAGATGATTTTTTACCTGTTAGGCTATTAGAAGAAATTTTGGAAAATTGGCCACAATCAGATGAATTTAAAACTAACCTTGAGTCTGATTCTACCTCTTTGGTTGATCAAGCTGATGAAGAACATCCTTTTAATTTTAGATATCAAATTTGTTTAACTGACAGTAAAGAAATCAATCAAATTAAATGTCAGAGAATAGAATTTTGGAAAAGTTTAAAAGAAATTCTTAGTTCTGGGCAGGTAATTCAAGCTCTAGTTGCTCTTTACGCAAATAATCTCATGCGGCGATTTAAGTTAAATAATTTGTCTGAGCTCTTCTCCGAAATTAGATATACTCCCAGGCTTCACCTCTTGCATGATAAAACAAATTACTCATTGGGTCCTCACACTGACAACGCAGGAAAAGTTATTGTCGTATTGATCTATTTTGAATCTGATAAAGAAGATAACACACAATCATCTTTTGGTACTTCAGTTTATATTCCCAAAGAAAGAGGATTTGTTTGCTCCACCGGAGGACATCATGAACGGGATAACTTCATTAGGGTTTATAGTGCTAAATTCAAAAAAAATAATGCTTTTTCTTTTTGTAGATCGGACAATTCATTTCATGGAGTAGAAAAAGTTCAGAATAAAACTGTAGAGCGAAAGTTGTTGCAGTATTCTCTGTATGGTAAATTAAAGAGCAGTTCAGGCTAGGTTGTTTATTTAATGAAAAGGAAAGATATTGAAGAAAAAATAAAAATTAAACAGAAACATTTTTTCTTTAAAGTGCGTCTATGGAAAAGATACGTTCGATAATCAAAGAGATCACAAAATTAGAAAAAGACTTGCTAAGCGAACAAGAGAGTCTTTTAAGAGGTGCGTTAAGTATATTAGAAAAAAAAATAAAAAATAAGGATGCCAAAACTATCGAGTTGCAAAAAGATATTATCGCCAAGCAGGATGAACACTTTTCATTATTTTCTTTAAATCGACAACAATCAATACAAAAGCTGAACATTGTGCTCAACAGACTTATTGGAAGAGATTACAATTTGTCAGACTCGGAACATTGGCTTTTATTTGCGGCAATAGCGAATGCTAAAATAAATTACAAAAAAATTCTCGAAATTGGTACTGCGAATGGAGTGACGGCCGCAATTCTTTCACTTTTATTTCCAAAGGCAGAGGTAACCACAATTGATCTGCCAAGAGACAGTGAAAAATTTCGTAATACATATGGCAGAGCCAATGTTGCAGATGAAGTTGCCCAGAAAAGAGACCAATTTCTGCAAGATTTTTCAAACATCAATTTTATTGAATTAAACTCAATTTTTTTAGATAGTTGGTCAAAAAATACTTTTGATTTGATTTGGGTTGATGGAGCTCATGGCTATCCGGTCCTCCCGATAGATTTATATAACTCTTGCCGGTTAATCAAAAATAACGGCCTTGTTATAATTGATGATGTTTTTTTGAGGTTGAGAAAAAGTGATCAGACATATAAAAGCATTGCAGCTGTAGAAACATTAAAATTATTCAAAGAAACAGGAGTGATTAAAGACTTCAAGTTGATAAGAAAAAGATTATCGCTTTCTTATAACTTTAAAGATTTAAATGAGAAGTTTTTAGGCATTTTTGAGGCTTGAGGTTTAAGAGTTTTTATTTTGTGAAGTAAAAATGCAGCTGACACATACATAAAATATTTTAAATTTCTTGTGTTTGAAAATATTAGTATATATTTTATACTAACATGCACAGTTTTGTTTCCAAATATTGGCACCCCTATGTCGCTACTGACATTGTTTTGTTATCTTTGAAGAAAAAAAAATTATCTGTATTGCTTGTAAAACGTCTTGATCATGGGAATGGGTGGGCATTACCTGGAGGCTTTTTGGAAAAAGGTGAAGATCTTGATCAATGCGCACAACGAGAATTATACGAAGAGACAGGAATTCGAGTTCCTTACATTAGTCATTTTGCAAATTATAGTGATCCAAGTAGAGACTCTCGACATCAAGTAATCTCAGTTGCCTATTTAGCGGTACATCCTTCGGGGAAGTTAAGAATAAGGGCAAACTCTGATGTTTTTGATGTTAATTGGTTTAATGTGGATAGTTTGCCAGACTTATGTTTTGATCATAATAAAATTTGTGTTGATGGGATTAGACATTCACAGCAATTAATAGAAAGAAAACCTTCTCTAGCTTTTGCTTTCCATAAAGATGGTTTTACATTAACTGAGTTACAACAAACATTTGCCGCTTTTGGGGACCAAAAATTTAGTCCTGAGAACAAAAGGAATTTTCGTTTATGGCTGAAAAATTATTCTGACGGTAAGGGGTTGGTTATAGCAACGGATAAGTTTAGAGAAGGTAATCACAGACCTGCCCGAATTTATGAGCCAAATCTCGAAGCGTTGGTTGAACATAATTAAGAATAATTATTTTACACGCTTTTGGACTACTTTTCCTTCTAGATAAGAAGCTTCTCAGGGCTGTATTTCTGAGTTTTAAAATATTTGTTTGTGCTACACTAATTCCCATCTACTTAATCAAACTCATTATATCCAACAAAGATTATTAAAAAAATTTTTTTAGAAAACCAATTCAGAAAATTATTTTCCTGTGGTATTATTTAATAGAATTTTCAGACTGGGATAAGATATTGAAAGACTCTAACGAACAAAAGTTCATAGGACAAAGAATACCAAATGGTATGCTGGAGGATAACTATCCAAGAAATATGTGGTGGGTTGCAGCACGCTCGGACGAGATAAACGAAAAACCGATTTCGCGTTGGCTGCTCGAAACCCCAGTTGTATTATATCGCTTGGAGGACGGCACTCCTGCAGCATTATATGATAGATGTCCACATAGGTGGGCACCTTTATCTGAAGGACATGTTAAGGAAAATAAAATTATTTGTCCTTATCATGGTATGCAATTTAATAGTGAAGGTCATTGTACAAAAGCCCCAACTCAAAAGATGATGCCAAAGACTGCCCAAATACCCTCATTCAAGGTTTTGGAGCGCGGCGCTTTTCTTTGGATTTGGATGGGTAGTCAAGACGCTATAGATTGTGAGCCCCCAGATGTTAGCTATCAAACGGATAATGATTGGACCTTTTTAGGCGGCTACTATGATGTAAAAGCAAATTGGGTTTTAATAAGAGAAAATGTCATGGATTTAACACATATTGCTTTTCTCCATAAGAATACTTTCAAGCAAAATGACTGGATAACAGCGCCGGATAGTTATTTGGATGGTGAAACAATCTGTTATGAACAAGAATTCGATTTAGCACCCCTTTCCCCTTTGTTTTGTGCTGGAATGGGCCTGCCAGAGGATAAACCAATTTTGAGAAAGCAAGTAGGTAGAATGCCTACCTTGGCCATATCATTTTCTGACTGGAATGTGACCGATCCTAATCCAGAAGAAGGAGCTAGATCAAAGTTTATTATGCGCGGTTGCCATATAGTTACTCCCGGGAAAAAAGGAGAGACACATTATTTTTGGGGGGCAGCGTTTGACGTGCCTCAACTAACTGAAGACGTTATTAATAAGACAAAAAATAGCGTTACAGCTGCATTCGATGAAGATAAGCACCTATTAGAAATAATGCAAAAGCAAATTCAGGATGATCCCACCGGCATGAACTATCTTGAGGTAACTCTTGGAGCAGATGGTGCTGGTATATTGGTAAGAAAGCTACTAAATAAAAAACTTTCTGAGGAGGGACGAAGTTTATAAAGATAATAATCTGCTGAGCCTACAAACATTAACTTTTAGATAGTTGTTCAAACTCTTTTAATGTTTTCAAAGCCTCTGTTTTAGTATTTAAAAGAATCTAAAGTTGTAATGGCATCATCTCTTATGTCTTTATTATAAATTGCCTGTGCCAGTATATTTTTTGAGTATCTATTTGCCTTAGCTTTTGAAAAATAATATTTAGCAGCTTCCTCATCTCCATTTTTAAGTTTGTCGTAAGCTAACAAAGCTAGTATTGAAACTGGTATATCAACGGCTTCTGTAACTCTTTCTAAGAGTGAATACATTTCTTCTATTTGATTATCTTCATAAAGCCTGAAAGCTAAACGAGTAGTAGCACGCCAATTGGTGTCTACTTGTAATAAGTCAAAAGCATTTCTTGCATTTTCAGCAGCTTTTTTTGAATCGCCACACCTCCCATACACAAAACTTGCATGACCGTAACTATCCGCATTCCCTGCTTTTCTATGAGCTAATTCCAAGTCTTGAAATGCTTCTTTACAATTTATCATTTGCATTCCAAGGCTAAGGAATGCTCTACTAGCGTAATTTTCTGGACTAGGTTTGATCTCGATTGTTTTATCAAGCTCTCTTTTGAGTTTTTTTAAGTTGTCCTGATTAATTGGGATTTTTTTCTTGGCCATTCCGTAAAAATTCAACCAAGTATCTTGTACTAGCCAGTCCTCTGGTTTGCTGGGGCCAGGCCATTTTTTCATTTCTGACAAAATGGTACTTGCATTGACAAATCCTTCCTCTGTCCATTTTCCCATTTCTGAACGAAAATTAACATATTGAACTAATTGCTGGGTCGAGATTGGTGTTTCTCTCCAACTAAAGTAGCTCTCATACAAACCTTTTTGATTCAAAATATTAACTAGAAATTCACTCAAAATGCTTTCGCCAAATTTATCTTGAAATTCAAAAATGCTTGTCAATTTGAGGTCTTTAATAGATGAGATTACTATTTGTTTTTTTTCTAGATCGGAAATTTCGATATTAACGCGCGCGTCACTATCAACTATTTGTAAGGAAGATGAAACAAGGAATTTTATACCGTGTGTTTTGAATAGTTGTTCACTACTAATTTCATTTTTTTCAAAACTTTGGACTGTTTTTGTAGGAACTAGCCTGATGGACTTGGACTTGGATAACGAAGATATTACGTTTCCGGTGATACCCTCCACATATTTTTTATCATCATCGGATAAACGTGAACTATCTATGCTTGAAACAAAGACGAGTGGTTTTGAAGAGATAACTCCCTTTTTTGTAGTTACTTCTTCAGATTTACTAAAATAAAACACTCCTACCATTACAACCAAAGCTACAGCGACAGCGCCTAGGATAGGGAGCATAGAGCTCGACTTTGTTTTCAATGTTCTCTTTTGCGAAGGATCAAGAAGAATGTCAAAAGCATGAAACTCGTTCTGCTTTACCTTTTGTACGCCCAGATCATTAAACGTCATCTTGGTCTTAGGAACAACCAGATCATAGACACTTTTAGATATGGAGATACCATTTGGTTGGGCTAATGCTTCTAGTCGTGCGGCAATATTTACGCCATCGCCAAAGAGATTACCCTCTTTCTTAACAACATCTCCCATATTAATACCAATACGGAATTCTAGCTTTACCTCTGTTTTGTCCGATTCATTTCTTTTCTTAATGTCATTCTGAAATGCAACACCACACTCAACGGCATTTACTGCACTTGGAAATTCAGCCAAAGCAGAGTCACCCGCTGTATTAAAGATAGAGCCTTTATATTTCTTAAGACATGTTTTGAGTAGTTTCTCGCATTCGGCATAAGCTTTGAGTGTCGCATTCTCATCTCTTTCCATATGTTTGGAATAGCCAACAACATCAGCAACAAGGATTACAGCTATTTTACGGTCTACTTCCGTGTTCATGTCTTAACAGTATTGATAGTGAACCTAATTTACAACTAAGTTTTATTTAAGTGTGCTAATTAGACGCTAGATTCTCATTTTTCCAAGACAAACTGCAATAGCGGAGGTATTCGATTTCTTACCGCCTGTTTGGTTTTGTGAAGACTTCACAAAAAAGTTTCTCGTTATTTTGGGCATTAAAAAAATTTAGTTATTGATTTTAATGATAAAAAGTGGCTCCGGCGGTTGGGATCGAACCAACGACCAGAGTGTCATACCTGGTCATAAAGTGTCGCAAAGTGTTAAATTTATAAAGGTATGATGGTCATAAATTGTCATACTTGGCCATAAACATTCATATAGTGTCACACTTTTCTTGTTGTTATCTTGTCGTTATTTAAAAACGTGCGTAGGAAAATTTGTCGTTATTCTATAGATCTATAAATCACTCCCGATTAGCAGCCTTTTAGCTACGTTAGTTACAAGGTCTCGAGCTATTTAATTAGCTCTTTTATGGAGCTTTTATAATTCCATTACTCTCAATCATTTTCTACTTTTAATGCTTATAGTTTATCTAGTGAACTAATATAGCTATAATTTTAATTTCGAATGCTTTATTCTAATAAAAAGACAAACTTCAATTCGATTTCATAATTTTGTAAAACTTCAATGAATGAAGAAAAAATAGATAGAAAAATTTCTGTAATATTTGCAACGGATGTAGTTGACTATAGCTTGCATATGGAAAAAGACGAGACAGGAACCGTAACAAGTCTTAGGAAATATGAAAAGTTTTTAAAAGAATCTTTTAAGAAACATGGAGGGCGACTTTTCAATACGGGAGGAGATTCTTTTATGGCTGAGTTCTCTAGTGCAGTAAAAGCTGTAGAATGTGCTATTGATTTCCAAAATATTGTAAAAGAAAAAAATATAAAACCTGCTCTTTGTTTTAGGATAGGGATCAATGCAGGAGATGTGATAGTAGAAAAGAAAAATCTTCTAGGCGATGGCGTCAACGTAGCAGCACGCCTTGAGCAATTAGCACAACCTAATGGAATAACCATTTCAAAAAGCATCTTCGATTACATAGAAGGTAAATTAGATTTACAAATCCAAGATCTGGGTATTCAACAGGTCAAAAAAAACAATTTTCATGCTTTTGACATTTTACTAGATCCAGCTCAAAAAAGAGCTTTAAAGAAAAACAACTATAATCTTAAAATAGCCAGTATGATCGCCTTATCTCTTTTGCTCTTTGGTGTTGCTTACTATCAAATTATCAATAACGGCGAAACTCCCGGAACTGTAATCACTAAAACTGATAGGCCGTCTATTCTAGTGCTACCCTTTAAAAATCTTTCTGCTTCAAATAATGAATTTATAGCCTCCGGTATAACTGATACTCTGATATCAACTCTTTCTAATTATGAACAACTTTTAGTTCAATCCCGAAATACCAGTGATTTTATTTCAAAAAATAAGTTTTCTGATAAAGAAATACTAGAAAGCTACAAAACGCAGTATGTCGTATCCGGCAGCGTTCAGGTGGCAGGTGAAAAAACACGCATAAATGTTCAACTAAATGATCTTGTAAAAAATGATACGCTCTACTCTGAAAAATATGACTTTGAGTTGCAAGATTTGTTTAAAGTGCAAGACGCACTTAGTGAAGAAATTTTAAATAAGCTGTCTATAAAGCTTATAGTAGGATCACTTGGTCAGGATTACAGGAAGTACTTTAAGTCTGTAGAGAGCTGGCGTAAAAGCTTTAAGGCAAGGTCAGAGCTTATTAAAGGAACACCTGAAAGCATTCAAAGTCTTGGCAGGCTAGCCGATGAACTAATGCGTGATGAGCCTGACAATCCAGTTTCGCTAGTGCTGAAAGGATGGCATCTGCTATATACCGTAACAAACAAGAAAGAAGCTATTAAGGGTTATGAACTGGCTTTAAAGTCTATAGAGTTAGGTCCGGATATTTCGGAGACACACGTATTAACCGCTTTTTTCGAATTTGGCCATGCAGAGAAGCTTTTTGATCTGAGAGCAGATGCTTTAGCTTTGGCAGAAAAGAGAGCTATAAAAGCAGGAGAGTTAAACAAAAGCAGTCCCCATGCTTTTGCGTCTGTTGGCAATATTCTTTCAGGTGTTGGAAAATACAAAGAGGCACTTCCCAATTATAGAAAGGCAATTGCTATAGCACCACATGCTGAGTCGTGGATCAAGACAGCATTTTTAAATACGCTCGTGATACTTCAAAAATACGACGAAGCTATTCCTCTAGCAATAGAATTGGCAAGTGCTGATCAATTTACAGCTAATTCTAGGGCCGCTGCTTTCTCAATGCTTGCTTTTATTAGCTTTAAACAAGGAAATAAAAAGAAAGCTAATCAATATATTGAGAATTTACAAAATCTTGATTTGAAAAAGTTACAAATCTCACCTTTAGAAATAGTAATGGGTAGCCTATATAATATCGAGGACGACAGGTTTAAAGAAGAATTCAAGAAAACT
>CACBAO010000003.1 GCA_902537235.1 uncultured Alphaproteobacteria bacterium | reverse complement strand
GCAAAAGCTTGGGTGGAAGAGGGATGTAGATCATCGGCCCACAAGCTCGTAACTTCACACCTAAGACTAGCTGCAAAGATTGCTATGGGATACAGAGGATACGGTTTACCGATTTCTGAGGTAGTAAGCGAGGCAAATGTTGGATTGATGCAAGCGGTTAAGAGGTTTGACCCGGAAAAAGGTTTTAGGTTGGCCACATATGCAATTTGGTGGATTAAGGCTAGCATTCAGGAGTATATTTTGAAGAGTTGGAGCCTCGTTAAGATGGGAACAACTAGTGCACAAAAAAAATTATTCTTCAACCTAAAGAAACTTAAAAATAAGATTGGGGCGTTAGAAGATGGCGACTTATTACCTGAAAATGTGGAAGAGATCGCTCGACAATTGAATGTTCCTAAAGACGATGTGGTTGCCATGAATAGAAGAATGATCGGTGGTGACGTATCCTTGAATGCAACAATAAAGAGTGATGGTGAGACTGAGGAAGAGTGGCAGGCTTTACTTGCTGACCAAAGTGAAGACCACGTGGAGAAATTTGCCCATAGTGATGAGGCTAGAGAAAGAAGATCAATCTTAGTTAAGTCATTGATTGTTTTAAATGATAGGGAAAAAAGTGTAATCTTGGATAGAAGAATGAAAGAACCCCCTCTCACACTCGAGCAACTAAGTGAAAAGCACAGAATTAGCCGTGAGAGAGTGCGTCAGATTGAAAATAAAGCTATTGATAAATTGAAAGCTAAAATTTTAGAATTCTCTTAAACTAAGAGTATTTTTGTCTAAAATTACTTCTTTTATATACTCCAATTATTTCCAACTTGTTGGTAAAATATTTGAGCTCTTCCAAAGCCCTCTTTAAAGAATCGTCCTCAGGATGTCCCTCAATGTCAGCGAAGAATTGGGTCGCCTCAAATGAGCCTCCTAACATATAACTTTCCAGTTTTATCATGTTTACATTATTGGTAGCAAAACCTCCCATGGCTTTATATAGAGCTGCGGGAATGTTTCTCACCTGAAAGAGTATGGATGTGATCACTTTTTTTTGTTGTTTAATTAATTTCTTTGGCTTTTTTTCCATCAACAAGAATCTAGTCGTGTTGTCTTTATTATCCTGAACATTAGCTCGCAGTACTTTAAGTCCATAGATTTGAGCAGCAATTTTTGAGGCTAATGCGCCCTTAAACTTATTGTTTTCTTCTGAGATTAATCTTGCTGATCCTGCGGTATCATAGCCTGAGATGGGCTTAATGTTATTTTTTTTAAGAAATTCCTTACATTGGCCTAAAAGAACCGGATGGCTCGTTGCTGTAGTTACTGTTTTCAAGTTCGATGATTTAGGGCCTAACATGCAAATATCTACAGGCAAAAAATACTCTGCTGTAATAAAAAGCTTTGAAGCCGGTAGAAGAGAGTGAATATCAGCGACTCTACCATAAGTGGAGTTATCTACTGGTAAAATTGCCTTGTCAGCTTTACCTTTTCTTACAGTTTCAATCGCTTCCTCAAAGGACTCACAAGGTACAACTAGCGGGTCTTTAAAAAATTTAGTTGAAGCTTGATGTGAATATGAACCAAGGGCTCCTTGGAACGATATTTTCAGGACCTTATTTTTCATAACTTAATTACGGTGTACATTTTGTCGCGTTCTTTTTAGAAATCAGTTGTGGAATATTTTTCAATTTTTTATATAACATATAGTATTATTTGTATTTAGGAATAAAAAAACATGGATACCTTCGAGTGGACCAAGATAGGTGGAGCCCTTTGCGGGGCACTTCTCTTTTTTTTACTTTTAAACTGGGGCACTGAAATAGTTTACCATAGTGGCGACGATCACTATGGGGAAGAAAAATTGGCTTATTATCTAGAGATTGAAAGTAGTGATGATGAGACAGAGGAGAGCAGCGAGGAGATTGTTGATTTTGCCACTTTGCTTGCCAGTGCAGATATTGAAAAGGGTAAGAAAGTATTTGGTAAATGTAAGTCGTGCCATAAGCTTGACGATGGAGCGAATGGCGTTGGCCCTCATCTCTACAAGGTTATAAACCGGGATATAGGGTCCATAGAAGGGTTCAAATATTCGAAGGTGCTGATGGGTCTAGAAGGGGTCTGGAGTATAGAAGAGCTTAACAAGTATCTTACCAAGCCCTCCGAGTATGCTCCTGGAACTGCAATGAGTTTTGCCGGTCTTAAAAAAGATAAAGACCGAGCTGATTTAATCGAATATCTAAATACTTTATCCGAGTAAAAACGCTTATTAACATTTGCCTTTAAAACACACTGCAACTAATATAGGAACAAAAGAAGAACAAATTATTTTAGGCATTAGTATGGGTTATATTAATTTTTCTGGGATTCAATACCTAGAGTTTTTACCAGGGTTATTTCTTAGGAGAGGAAGTGTTCATCAGATAGCTGGACCGTCAAGATTTATTTTTGCACTTGTAATCGCAAGAAATATAAAAAACCACATAACGTGGATAAGAAGAAAAGAGTCTACTATGTCCCTTTACCCCGATGGACTTGCATCTTGGGTTGATGTAAATAAATTCATTTTGGTGGATACGATAACAGAACAAGAGTCTATATGGGTAATGGAAGAATTTTTAAAGTCAGATGTAAGTGAACTTGTAGTATGTGAGCTATGTGAGCCAATTAAATATTCAAATCTAAGAAGAATAATACTGTCGTTCAAAAGTGTAGCAGAAGAAAAAAATAAAACTCTTCCGATAGTATTGTTAGTTTCTTCTTTTCAAAGTAAAATAATAGGTGTTGAGAGCAGATGGTATATGAAGCCCAGTCTTTTGATTAATTCATCTACAAAAAAAAGACGTTCTTTCTTAGAAGAACGGTGGGAGTTGACATGCAGTAAATCAAGGTTAAACCTCTCGTCATGGATAATCAACGCTAGACAGAAAGGCTATGATAGAAGAACTATTAATATACACAAGCCTACTTGATAGCCTACTTATCGTGTACAGTTCCTAAGGCCCCGCCCCCAGGAGTTTTCACAATCAAAGTGTCGCCTTTTTTTCCTTCTATTTGATCGGCATACTTCAATATCTCTAAACTACCGTCATTTCTTATTAGATTTGTTGATCCAACTTTGCCCGGTCCTCCGCCTAATAGCCCTGGTGGACCAATAGCTCTATGGCCAGAAAGAACTGAAATTATCATTGGCTCCAGAAAAGAGATTTTGCGAACTACGCCGTCACCCCCATTGTAGCGCCCAAAACCTCCAGATCCTTTGCGTATAGAAAATTCTTCCAATATAACAGGATATCTGAACTCAAGCGTCTCTGGATCGGTTAATCGGCTGTTTGTCATATGACTGTGAACAGCGGAGGTGCCTTGATAAAAATTTCCAGAAAAATTTATACCTGCACCTGTACCACCGCAAATTGTTTCATAATACTGAAACTTTTCATTTCCCCATGTAATATTATTCATGGTTGACTGAGATGCTGCTTGAATACCAAAACCCATTAACAAGGCAGAGGTTACTGCTTGGCTAGTCTCGACGTTACCTGCTATTACCGCGGCGGGATACTCTGGAGATAAAATACTAGCCTTAGGTATTTTTATTTTTATCGGTTTCATGATCCCGGAGTTCATAGGAATATTGCCTCCAGTTAATACTCTAAAAGCATATAATACAGCTGCTCTGGTCACAGGTAGGGGAGCGTTATAATTACTTTCTAGTTGCATTGTGGTCCCATTAAAGTCGACCTCTATCGAACGATCTTCTGCGTTAGGAGTTAACCTGATTTTTATTTCTCTAACTGCACCTGATAAATCATTATCCATCTTATATGTGATTTCAGTACTTTTTACAGTCTTAATTGATTCCCTTACGGCGTTCTCAGCATTTTGACAAACGAGTTCTTGAAACCTGAAAACTGTCTCTAGACCATATTTATTGACAATTTTTTGTAATTCTATCTCTCCTTTCTTACACGCAGCAATTTGAGCTTTCAAATCAGCAATATTTGTTGAAGGGGATCTGGCTGGATATGAGCCTGACAATAGTTTTTCTTTGATCGCTTTTTCTTTAAAAATACCCTTATCTACGATTTTCCAATTATCAATATAAATTCCTTCTTCATTGATATTTGTGCTGTTGCACGGCATAGACCCTGGGGTAAGTCCACCGATATCAGTATGATGCCCTCGAGCTGCCGTATAAAAAATTATCTCATTTTTCTCAGAATTCCAAATGGGATTAACTATAGTTATATCTGGGAGATGAGTTCCTCCGTTATATGGTGCATTGATAGCAAAAATGTCGCCATAAGATAAAGTAGGATTGTTTTTTATTATAGACTTTACTGTTGAGTCCATCGATCCTAAATGGACTGGCATGTGGGGAGCATTGGCAACCAGCTCCCCGTTTTTATCAAAAATAGCACAGGAAAAATCTAACCGTTCTTTAATAGTTATTGACTGCGCAGTCTTTTCTAAAACAAATCCCATTTGTTCAGCAATTGACATAAATAAATTATTAAACACCTCAATCTGAGCGCTTTCAGTATGGCTTTTTGGTTGAAAAGTCTTCACTCTTTTAAGTTTTATTGCTCCACTCTCTTGTAGAGCGCTATCCCAGCCTTTTTTAAGTAGAATCGATGTCTGGGATCCAACAAGAACGGCAGGTCCTGAAATTTTTGAGTTTTTTCTTAAATTTTCTATGGGTAAAAATTGACAATCACTCCACTCTCCATCGATGTAAACCTTTTTGGTTACAGTTGACAATTTTTTAGTTGTCAGCCCTTCAACGGATTTGTTGCTTTTTATGTCTACATCAGTACCACCAACGGCTTCAACGAACACAGACTCTATAACCAATTTTTTTGATGCAGGTTCGAATCCGAAAAGCCGTAAATAGGTTTCCTTAAATTTTATTTGTAAATTAGTTGTCGTATCAAAATCAAATTCTAGACTGGTATCTGTTCCCTGCAGTTTTATGAATAATTTGATTATATAAGTTATATTTTTTTCCAAGACATTTTGTTTTTCAAGATTCTCCATTGTTGAGGTGCTGAGACTGTCGGCTATAAGAGCAGTTTCTAATAATGTTTCTCTTGTTAAATATTTTTCTATAACCTTACTTTTATTAGTTCTTATATCTGCTAAACCCATACCATAAGCTGAAAGTACCGAAGCATGGGGGTGAATAAGACAGGTCTTTATGTCAAGTATCTCTGCTATCGAGCAAGCATGCTGGCCTGCAGCACCCCCAAAAACGGTTAGGCAATATTCTCGTAGGTCATAACCTCTTTGAACTGATATTTTTTTTATGGCTTCGGCCATACAATTATCTGCTATGCTGATGTATCCTTCAGCAATTTCTTCTATAGGAACATTCATTTTATCACTTAGTTGCTCAAATAGAATTTTTGATGCACTTAGTGACAAGCTTTCATTGCTGTTATACCCAAAAGTGTTTGGAAAAAAATCAGCATGAATTCTTCCTGTAACCAGGTTACTATCGGTAATTGTTAATGGACCTCCTCGAGCATAACATGCCGGTCCTGGCGTTGCTCCTGCGCTCTCAGGTCCTACAATCAATCTTTCTGATTTTTCGGAGAGGATACTACCACCACCTGCCGCAATAGTGTTTATGCTCAACATTGGAATTGAGATACGAATCCCATCAATTTTATTATTCATTGTTCTCTCTAGCTCGCCGGAGTAATGCCAAACATCAGTTGACGTTCCTCCCATATCGAACCCTATTATTTTGTGTTCCTTATCTAGAGCGCTAGTTTTAATACCGCCTATAACACCTCCGGCTGGACCAGATAAAATTGAGTCTTTACCAGAAAAAAGACTGGCATCGGTGAGACCCCCATTTGATTGCATAAAGCTAATCTTACCACTTATATCTCCCTTAAACTCTTCGCAGAGGGTTTCAATATACCTGTTTAAAACAGGGCTCAGGTATGCATCGGCTACAGTAGTGTCACCTCTCATAACGTACTTCATAATTTGAGACGTTCTATAGCTTAACGAAATGTGTGAAAACCCTATAGCCTTTGCTACTTCCTCTGCCTCTTTTTCATGTTTGTTAAATTTACAACTATGCATGAAAACAATTGCACAGGACTTTTCCCCCACATTTTTTATCTTTCTAAGATCTTCATAGAGCTTTTCCTTATTGATTGGCTGTAATATTTTACCGGAAGATGTCACTCGTTCCTCAACTTCAACTATGTGATCATATAAAGGGTCATTTAGTATTATTTGCCTATCAAAAAGATTGGGTCTGTTTTGGTATGCTATTCGTAGTTGGTCTCTCAATCCCTTGGTGGTTAATAAAACTACGGGAAATCCCTTTCTTTCCAGAAGGGCATTTGTCGCGACTGTTGTTCCCATTTTTATGGAGTTTATATTATTCATAGGTATTTTTTCGTCATAAGGGACTTTTAGAAAACGCTTAATACCTGCCAAACCTGCGTCTTTATAAAGTTGTTCGTTTTCGGAAAGTAATTTATCAGTAAATAGGCTTCCATCGGGATCTCTTGCAACAATATCAGTAAACGTACCACCTCTATCAATCCAAAAATCCCATAGCTTTATCTGATTTGAATTTAACATTTCCTTTATCTACCCGTCCTACATCGCTATTGAAAGATATTATATAGTTTTAGTTGATAATCAAATATGGATGACTAATTAAACCAAAAGCCAAGGTTTTATCAAATCAGTCCAGCAACCCACTTTTCAATAAGATATCTTGCTATAGCACCTTTCCTAGCCATAAAAATCGATGTGTCTAAACCATTCAGCGCTCTAAAAACCTCTTCTTTGCTGACCCAAATCACATCTTCAAGTTCATCTTTGTCAATTTTAATAGTTCTGCTTTGTGCTTCACCAGTGCACCCTATCATCAATGATGCAGGAAATGGCCATGGTTGACTTGTTACGTATTGAACATTTTTTATTCTTACTCCACTCTCTTCCATAACTTCTCTTTCAGCTGCAGCCTCAATCGTTTCACCAGGCTCTATAAAGCCCGCTAAACAAGAATACATTTTTGCAGGCCAACCATGTGATCGCCCAAGAAGTATGTCATTTCCCTTTTTAACTAACATTATAACCACAGGGTCAATTCTAGGGAATTGCTTATAATTGCATTTCTCACAGGTCTTTTCCCACCCTGCTTTTTTAGAAGATAATTTGCCACCACAAGATTGACAAAAACTAACCCTTTTGTGCCACTCATACATTCCCTTTGCTGTTGCGCATAAATTTCCATATTTAGGATTTAATAACGGTAATAAATTCCGTAAGTCACAAAAATAAGTGTTCTTTGGTAGATCTGGGTGAAAATTTCTTTCGGGGTCATTAAAGGATCCGATTTGTTCCGTATTTCCTAAAACCTCTCTTGAGTCAGAAATATCCCACAAGACAACATTTCTATTTTCAAATTCTCCTAAAAAAATATACTTTTTCAGGCTTTGTATAAATCTTATTCTTTGTTTTATAAGATAAGGAAAAGGTTTCCCATCATTAAATTGGAAAAGAAGCTTACCTCTCCAAATAATCAGATGAGAACAATTTTTTAAGTTTTTAACATTTTTTAAGTTTCGAAGATTTGCCTTTCTTTCTAAGTTCATTAGAGAAAATAATGGAGGGGAGTCTAAATCCATCGCGTAATCCTTAGCATATTTAATTTTCTTGTTTAAGACTTTGTTAGATATATAATTATAAGTGAGAGATTGGCTCGGGTAAACCTTATCGATCACCCGGTCAGGTCTGAAAGGAAGCAGCCGAATTGTAAAGGTTTAGGTCGTTTGTCGATCTCTCGTTGGTAATCAAACTTGTTATAACTTTTACTAAGTAAATTTTAAGGAAGCGTAAGATTGTCTGTAGAGCCATATAAAGTATTAGCGCTTAAATATAGACCTACTCTGTTTTCTGAATTAGTTGGTCAGGATACATTAGTAAAGACTTTGAGAAATTCTTTTCTTTCCAATAGGGTCGGTCATGCCTTTTTACTACATGGTGACAGAGGGGTCGGCAAAACTTCTACTGCAAGACTTATAGCAAAAGCGCTAAACTGCACAGAAAAAAAAGATGGTGAAGTAGAGCCGTGCAATTCTTGCTCTAACTGTAATTCAATTCAGTTAGGTAGACACGTAGATGTCATTGAAATGGATGGAGCAAGCAAAACTGGCGTAAATGATATTAGAGAAATAATTGAAACCGTGGTTTATAGAGCTGCTTCAGCGAAATTTAAAGTTTATATTATAGATGAAGTTCATATGTTGTCTAATTCCGCTTTCAATGCTTTACTAAAAACATTGGAGGAACCTCCAGAGCATGTGAAGTTTATATTTGCAACAACTGAGATAAAAAAAATTCCCCTAACAATATTATCGAGAGTTAATCGCTTCGACTTAAAACGATTAGAAGGCGTTGTGCTAATCAACCATCTAATTGAAATTTTGCAGCGCGAAGGGCTAAGCGCTGAAAAAGAAGCTTTAAAGACCATTGCTAGAGAGGCTGAAGGTTCCGTTAGAGATGCTTTATCAATTCTTGATCAAGTATTAGTAAATTGTGGATCAAAAATTGAAAACCAGATGGTTAATGAATTATTAGGAAAAATTTCTAAATCTGATACTTTAAATCTTCTTGAACTCATCATAAAAGGAAAAACAGCAGAGGCACTTAAAAGAAGTAGGGATTTTATAGCAGGAAATACAAGCGCTGCCACGCTACTCCAAGAATTGTTAGGATGTTTACATTTGATAAGCGTATCAAGCATAGGGGATAATGACTTGATAATTGATGATTATTCAATTGAAGAAAAAAAACTTGCAGAAAAATTATCTACTAAAACTGATACGATTATTTTAACAAGTTTATGGCAAATTCTTTTTAAAGGAATTGATGAATTGAGAGTTGCTACTGAGCCAGTAATGAGTTTAGAGATGTTGTTACTAAGAGCATGTCACATGTCAATTTTGCCTTCACCTGATACACTTATAAAAAGTGTTTTGGATATTGGTTCTGATAGCATGATGCATGTTTACAATATGGAAAATAAGTCAGTCTTGAAAACGCCAGAAAAGAGTGAAATAATGGATGAACGTCAAAGTAACGTCGAAAATACTGAAACGGAGAGGCCAGATAGCAGCGCTGTGAAAGAGATTTTAGATATTTTTCCAGGGGCAACTGTAAAGAAATGAGTTATAAAAAAATCTGTAATAAAGAAGAGGAATAAAATGTTTAAAGGACTAGGCCAATTAGGTGACATGGCAAAGTTAATGAAGCAGGCTCAGGAAATGCAACAGAAAATGCTTGATGCACAGAGCGAACTAGATAACGTCGAAGTTTTAGGAGAAGCAGGGGGTGGACTTGTCAAGGTTTTTGGTACAGCTAAAGGAACTTTCAAAAATATCGAAATAGATGAGTCAATTTTAATCCCATCAGAAAAGCAAGTTATAGAAGACCTGCTTTTAGCAGCAATTAAGGACTGCAAATCTAAGAGTGAAGAGGCCTCAAAAAAAGAGATGGCCAAGATGGGACAGGCGTTTGGTTTGCCCGAAGGATTCAAGCTGCCTTTCTGAAATGAAAAATAGTCACGCAAAGGATGGTCAGTCTGATTTAGAATCAATAATTAAAATCTTTTCAAAGATGCCAGGTCTAGGCCCCAGATCAGCACAAAGACTAGTATTTCATTTAATAAAAAAGAGAGAAATAATACTTAATCAGCTAATACTTTCCCTGGAAAATTTAAATAATAAAATAAAATATTGTGAAATTTGTGGCAACGTTACTCTGGATACTATGTGTGAGGTGTGTTCTGATAAATCTAGGGATAATGGTTTAGTGTGTGTCGTAGAGGATATTTCTGACTTGTGGGCTATGAATCGATCTGGGGCTTTTAACGGAGTTTTTCACGTTTTAGGAGGACTTCTATCTCCCATAGAAGGAATAGGTCCTGAAGAATTAAAGATTTCAACATTACGTCAGAGGGTGGCCTCAGGAAGCGTTAAAGAAATAGTTCTTGCGCTGGGTGCCACTATAACAGGGCAGACTACAGCCAACTATATTTTCCAGGAATTAGAAAAATATTCAATTAAAATAACATCACTCGCACAGGGTGTTCCCGTAGGAGGAGAACTAGACTATTTAGATGATAGCACAATTGTGGCAGCTTTTAATGCGCGAAGAAAATTTGAATAGAAAAAATGCAACAGAATGAATTAAAAAAAAATAACGCCAACTACGCGCCGTTAACGCCAATAGTGTTTTTAGAAAAGGCAGCTAAAGTATTCCCAAATCGTTATAGTATTATTCATGAGAATAAATATTTTACTTGGGAACAAACTTTTTTAAGATGTATACAGCTTGCTAGTTCTTTGTCTCAAAAATTGACCAAAGGTAATGTCGTAGGTTTTATAGCGTCTAATACGCCTGAATTATATGAAGCACACTTTGGTGTACCCATGGCAGGTATGATATTGAACGCAATAAACTACAGACTAGATGCTAAAACGATAGCTTATATCATTGATCATTCAAATATAAAATTGCTGTTCATTGATACAGAGTTTTTCAAGTTAGGGAAAGAAGCAGTCAATTTGTCTAAAGAAAAACCAGATATTATCATTGTCAAAGATGAACAAACATTTACGTTTGACACGTCTTACTTTCATATGGATTATGAACAATTTTTGGAAAGTTATGACTTAGATTTCAATTATTATAAACCATTAGACGAATGGGAGAGTTTAAGTATTAATTATACATCGGGTACAACAGGAAATCCTAAAGGCGTTGTTTATCACCATAGAGGTGCTTATCTTAATGCAATGGGTAACTCTCTAGAATGGGACATGAAAATGCATCCTACCTATTTGTGGACCTTACCAATGTTTCACTGTAATGGCTGGTGTTTTCCATGGACTATAGCGATGAGAGCTGGAACAAATATCTGTTTGAGAAAGATCACGGGAGAGAATATATACGACAAAATATTTAGTCATGAGGTGGAGTATTTGTGTGGCGCCCCTACAGTTTTAAGCTTTATTATTAACACTGACTCAAAGCATGTAAAAAAACTCAACGGTCGAGTAAAGTTAATGACTGCAGCCGCCCCTCCACCAGCCAAGATATTAGAACAAATAGAAAAGTGTGGGTTTGACGTAACACACGTTTATGGATTAACTGAAGTATATGGACCAGCAGTAATATGCAAATGGAAGGATGAATGGGATAATTTGGAGTCTTCCGAGAAAGCTAATTTAAAGTCCAGACAAGGGGTTTCATACTTGGTGCAAGAAGATTTAAAGGTTGTCAATTCAGAAACACGAAAAGAAGTGCAGCATGATGGAAATGAATTAGGAGAGGTCCTTCTCAGAGGAAATATCACGATGAAAGGTTATCTTAAAGATGAAGACGCTACTATAAAAGCGTTTAAAGATGGTTGGTTCAAAACTGGTGATTTAGGAGTAATATTTGAAGATGGGTATATACAACTAAAGGATAGAGCTAAAGATATAATTATTTCTGGTGGAGAGAATATCTCCTCAATTGAAATAGAGAACTGTATTTTTAAGATTGAGGGAGTAATTGCCTGCGCCGTAATAGCGAAGCCAGACGAAAAGTGGGGTGAAACACCGTGTGCTTTTATTGAAAAGAAAGAAGGAGTTTCTATAACGAAAGAAGAGGTTTTAAAGTTTTGTAAAGAAAATTTAGCAAGTTTTAAAGTTCCAAAAGAAGTGATTTTTAGCGAACTCCCTAAGACTTCTACAGGAAAAATTCAAAAGGCTGAATTACGTAAGCTTTTTTCTAATAGATAAATACCTATCAGAATTCTTTTAGTTAGATATATGATTAAATCACTTTCCATATTTTTTTAAATTGATTAAACATTAGTTAGTCACAGAGTTAGCACAAGCAAAAGAGGTAGAAAATGTCCGTAAAGGTAGCAATTAATGGATTTGGACGAATTGGGCGAAATATATTGAGAGCGTCAATAGAAAATAACAGAGAAGATATAGAGGTGGTGGCTATTAACGACCTCGGTTCTCCAGAGATGAATCTACATTTACTCAAATATGACAGTGTGCATGGTCGATTTCCTTTAAACCTTTTGCTGAACAAAAACTATCTAAAGGTTAACAATTCAGAGATTCAAATTACCGCAGAAAAAGATCCAGCGAAGTTACCGTGGTCAGAAGTGGATGTCGCTCTTGAGTGTACAGGTATTTTTACCAATAAAGAGAATGCTTCCCTACATTTAAAAAATGGGTCTAAGAAAGTGTTAATATCTGCCCCAGGAAGCAATGTAGATCGCACGGTTGTTTTCGGCGTCAATCATAAATCGCTCACATCTACTGATGTGATAGTCTCTAATGCATCATGTACAACAAATTGTTTAGCTCCCGTGGTAAAGGTTTTACATGAAAGTTTTGGTATAGAAGTTGGTTATATGACCACGATACATAGCTATACCGGAGATCAACCTGTTCTGGACACCCTACATAAAGATTATTATAGAGCCCGAGCAGCATCTCTGAACATGATTCCAACGTCTACAGGAGCAGCTCAAGCAGTTTCTTTAGTTCTCCCTGAGCTAAAAGGCAAGCTCGATGGATCTGCAATTCGAGTTCCTACTCCTAATGTTTCATGTGTAGATCTTAAATGTATTTTAGCTAAAGAGAATTCGGTTGAAGAAATTAACAAGGTCATTCAAGAAGCATCTTATACGAATTTGAATGGTATACTGGCTTATGAAGATGCACCGTTAGTCTCATCAGACTATAATCATCATCCTGCCTCCTCAATTTTTGCTGGATCTCAGACAAAAGTTTTGACAGGTGGTATGATCCGAGTTCTATCTTGGTATGATAATGAATGGGGTTTTTCAAACCGTATGCTCGATACTGCAACCTATTTAGGAGGTATTCAGTAACAGAGTTTGTATGATGTCTACAAAAGAGAAATTTAATTTATTTATTAAAACGATTTTAATGGTACGCCCTAGGGGAATCGAACCCCTCTTTCCAGAATGAAAATCTGGCGTCCTAACCGATAGACGAAGGGCGCAACCGTTTTACTCTTTTACTAAAAATAAAAGCTACTTCAAGTTGTTTTTTTTTTTTTTTATATTTGAGCTATATCTACTATCCTCATTTGCGGTTTTGTTAGACCTTGCCACTCATTTTTCACAAGATTACCAGCTATATGCATAATTTGGTTAGGTTTAGATAGTGGGATATCAAGCCCCTTTTTTTTTGCATAAAAACAAATTGCGTCTAAAGTTCCATTCTTCTTTTTTAATTTACATAACAAGTGTCCGTCCCCCATTTCTTTTGCAAACAAAAGTTGGCAACTTGGAATAACTATTATTGGTTGTGGCACTTTAGATCCATAAGGTCCAAGCAGATTTAAATTATTGATTAAATCGGTATTGACGGCTTCTATATCAATTATCCCATCGATTTCCAGCAAAGTACCGGGGTTTTCTAAGTTTGTAAGGCTGGATACATAGCTTGTAACAACTTTATCAAATTCACTGAGCCTATCTACAAGTAAGGAAAATCCTGCAGCTTGTTTATGTCCTCCGCCACTAATAAGGACATCTCGGTATTTTAGTTCTTTTAATATTTCAGTAAGATCTATTTGTTCTGTTGATCGAATAGATCCATGACCTATATGTCCATCAATAGAAATGGCTACGCATAAGCCTCCATATAAGTCTTTGAGTCGAGAGGCTATTATCCCAATTACACCCTTATGCCAACCCTTAGCTTTTACCAATGTATAAGGTTTTTGACTCTTAGCATTTGATATTTGTTGCACCGCACTGGAAAGAATTATTGTTTCTAGTGCTTTGCGCTCTTTATTCGCTAACTCCATATTATTTATGCACTCTTCAATTTTATGTGGATTTGTAGCTGTAAGAAATTGATATGTAAGAAAAGCCGATGCTATTCTTCCACCAGCATTCAATCTTGGCGCAACTTGGAATGCTATTGTTTCTTCATTTAAGTTCTCCAATAATTTGAAGTGCGTGCCAAACATTTTAAGGCATAGTCGACTTTGGAATATTTTTAAACCTTGTTTTACAAATGCTCGATTGAGCCCAACTAAAGGTACCACATCGGCAATGGTAGCGAGGCTTACAAGGTTCAGATAGCTCAGTAAGTTTATGTTCACTCTATTTTTTTCAGGAATAATGCTGTTCAGCTCAACTAAAAAGATGAAAACAACTCCAGCAGCACAAAGGTATGGAAATATATTTTTTTCATCAAATCTATTTGGGTTTATTACTGCGTAAGCAGATTTTGAAAAGGTTTCTGACTTATGGTGATCTATCACGATAACGTCAGTTCCTCTTTTTGTTGCTTCCCTAATTGCTCCTTCAGTGTCGGTTCCACAGTCAACGCAGATAATTAGAGAGTTTTTGAGAGAAAGTTTATTCATTGCTACACTATTGGGTCCAAATCCTTCAGATTCTCTATCTGGTATGTATACTGTTGGCTCGATAGAATAATTACTTAACCACAAAGAAATTAGTGCAGCAGAGACTGTACCATCTACATCATAATCAGCAAAAATAGCTATTTTTTCTTTTTGTTCTATGGCCCTCAGCAAGCGCAACGCACCCTTTTCCATATCTAGGAATATCTTCGGATTGGGTATCAAGTTTTTTATCTTTGGGCTTACATAGTCAAAATAATCCCCTTCTTGGATGTTATTTTTGATTAATTGGTATGCACTAAGTTGTGGAATGGAAAGGCGTTTTGAATAAAGTAAGGCTTTTTGCAAATCTTGCTCACTTGGCCCAACCCATTTTTTATTAGTATAGGACTTTGATATTCCGAGAAAATTCATCAATGATACATTTACTTTAACATTGTGATTTTTTTTGTTGGCTCATTCTTTAATTCTTTAAAAAATGTTTCGACTTCAATAATTGTATCTTCAAAATACTTGTCGTTAACGATACTGATGAGGGTTAGGGTGCTACTGTAAAACATGTGAAGGTCTTTAGCTACCCTATATACCATAATAAAGTTTTTTGGTCTGCCAACAGAAATGTTCTCATTAAATTTCTTCAATTTCAATAGAAACTGGCCTTTGTTCACATATCTTTAACCTTCTAATATCATTCAAAGCTTTTTCTAAGTTTTTCCTAACAGTTTTATGCGTGGTCATTATTAATGTTGCTTTTTGCTTCGGTAGAGGTTTCTGTTTCATCTGGTTGATTGATATTCCACAGCTCCCCAATTTTCCTGATAATCGAGCTATCACTCCTGGCTTATCTTTAAGTACAAACCTTAGGTAAAATGAACTTTCTTTGGTTAAAGTTTTATCTCGCTTTCCACTAAAATTTTTATCACCATTTAAAAAAGTCGATTTGCTTTTTCTAGAAGCAATAGCTACCAGATCTGATACTACTGAAGAGGCTGTAGGCCCCATGCCAGCACCTGGGCCAGAAAAAATAGTAGTACCAATTTCTTCGCCCTCTATTGCTATTATATTTGTGCTTCCATTGACTTGCGCGATTGGGCTATCTTTTCTAATTAATTTGGGAGAGACTTCCTGTCTAAGCAACTTTTTTTGATATTCCGCAGTCGCCAGTAACTTTATTTTATATCCAATAAGATGAGCTTCGTCTATGTCTTCTATAGAGATATGGTCTATTCCCTCGGTTTTCACTCCCTTTAAATCTAGGCTAGTTCCAAACGCCAAACAAGAGAGTAAAGCTAGTTTGTGGGCCGAATCTATTCCTCCGATGTCAAGCCTTGGATCACTTTCGACATAGCCTAGTTGTTGCGCCTCAGAAAATACATCAGTATATTCTCGTCCCTCTGCTTCCATTTTGGTAAGTATGAAGTTACATGTTCCATTAATCACTCCATATAGTTTGGAAATCTTGTTTACTATTAGGGAGTCTTGTAACACTTTTATAATAGGGATGCCTCCAGCGACTGCAGCCTCATATCGTAAAAAGACGCTCTTTTTTTTGGCAAGCTCTTCAAAACTAGATCCCTCCTTTGCAAGAAGCGATTTATTGGCAGTGACTATGTGTTTTCCATTGTTAATTGCCTCTTTTATCACTTTTCTGGCGGTATTATCCATATCGCCTATTAGTTCAACAATTACATCCACATCAGGATCTCTTGCTATAGTTATCGGAGAGGCTATCCACCTATATGGACTTATATCGATACTTCTTTTCTTCCTCTTATTTTTTGCGCTTATTGCTACCAACTCAAGTTCTATGCCCGTCCTATTTTTTATATTGTTTTTTTGTCTCTTCAATAGCTTTATGACGCCTGAACCTACCGTCCCAAGGCCAATAATTGCTACATTTAATTTTGATTTATTCATTACTAATCTGTCTGCCCAGAGCTATAGTTGCCAAGTATTCTATCAGCTCCAGTAAAGAGAGATTTTATATTTCTAGCTGCCTGCCTAATTCTATGCTCATTCTCGACAAGACCGATCCTAACAAAGTTTTCACCATACTCTCCAAATCCTATCCCAGGTGCAACAGAAATATCAGCCTCTTTAAGAAGTAATTTAGAAAACTGTAACGATCCTAAGGATTTAAACTTTTCTGGTATTGGTGCCCATGCAAACATTGTTGCCTCTGGAGAAGGAATGTCCCATCCGGCTTTACTCATCGAATCAACTAGTGTGTCTCTTCTTTTTTTGTAAATGCATCTTACTTTCTCTATTGTACTGGGATCCGAACTTAAGGCGCTGGCTGCTGCGACCTGGATCGGTGTAAACGCTCCATAATCGAGGTAGGATTTAATTTTCTCTAATGCTGCTATTAGTATCTCGTTTCCCACAGCAAATCCCATTCTCCAACCTGGCATGCTGAATGTTTTTGACATGGACGTAAATTCAACAGCCACCGATTTGGCACCTGGTACCTGTAAAATTGAAGGGGGTGGATTGTCACCAAAATATATTTCAGCGTAGGCAAGATCAGATAATATCCAAACTTCGTTTTGCTTTGCCACTTTAACCAATTCCTCGTAAAATTTTAGTGTACATGTCTTTGTTGTTGGGTTTGACGGGAAGGAAATGACTATTGCTACTGGTTTAGGTGATATGTGTTTTAATGAACGAGTTAACGTTTTAAAATATTCATCTTCATCAAATTGTCCATTTGATAATGTTGGTACATGTCGCAGAGAACCGCCAGCAATTATGAAACCATAGGGGTGAATTGGGTATGATGGATTTGGAACTAAAATAACGTCTCCAGGATCAGTTATTGCCATAGCTAAATTAGCCAACCCCTCTTTTGAGCCAAGAGTTGCAATGATTTCATTTTCTGGGTCCAACTTGACAGAGAACCTTCTACCATAGTAATCAGCTTGTGCTTTCCGCAAACCTTTTATTCCTCTAGAAACAGAGTATCTATGAGTTTTTGGTTTTTTTACAGTTTCAATCAGCTTATCAACGATGAAAGACTCGGTGTCAATATCAGGGTTTCCCATTCCAAAATCAATTATATCATGACCTTCATCACGATATTTCGCTTTAAGTTTATTGACTTCCGCAAAAACGTAGGAAGGTAGTCTAGTTATTCTATGAAACTCTGTTTTCATTTCCTTAGTCTAAAAAAAACTTATTTTCAAACTCACTTAGCGGCGACAGTTCGGGCCAATTTTTTTCTGAACATCCGCAAACCGCGAGGTGCAACGTAAAAAAAATGACTGTTTTTGCTAAGTATCTAAGATCCATTTTTAACCTAAAGATAAAGAACCAAATTGCTAGTAGATAGGAAAGTCACTGCAGAGATTAAGCACCTCTTTTTTTACTTTCGAAATCACTTGTGGAGAATGCTCAGAGTGAGCATTGTCTAATATTTCCAGAATCCAGGAACCAACTTGTTTGAATTGCGCCTCTTTAAAACCTCTAGTAGTTGCTGCTGGTGTCCCCAGCCTTATCCCAGATGTAATCGTTGGCTTTTCACTATCGAAAGGAATACCGTTTTTGTTGCAAACAATATTTCCTTCCCCGAGAACTTTTTCTGCTACAGCACCGGTAACCTTTTTCTTTCTGAGATCTACCAGTAAAACGTGAGTATCTGTCCCTCCAGTAACTAAGTCAAGGCCACCATCTTGCAATGTTTCGGCAAGTGTTCTTGCGTTCTTTATAACTTGCTTTTGATATTCTACAAAATCATCGCTCATAGCTTCTTTGAAGGCGACTGCTTTCGCCGCAATAACGTGCATCAATGGACCACCTTGGATACCAGGAAAAATTGCAGAGTTTACTTTTTTTGCGATATCAGGATCATTGCAAAGAATCATTCCTCCTCTTGGCCCCCGCAGAGTTTTATGAGTCGTAGATGTTACAACGTCTGCATAGTCTAGTGGATTTGGGTGAACGCCAGCTGCGACCAAACCCGAAATATGTGCCATATCAACCAACAGAAAAGCGCCTACCTCATCACAGATAGCTCTAAATTTTTTAAAATCTAGTATTCGGGGAATAGCTGAGCCGCCTGCGATAATTAATTTCGGAGAGTTAAGCTTTGCAAGTCGACGAATTTGATCATAGTCAACTGTATCTGTTTCTTTTGTGACCTCGTAATGAATGGGGTTGAACCATTTGCCGGATTGATTGGGTTTTGCTCCGTGTGTTAAGTGTCCACCCGAGGCAAGGTCCATCGACAAAAAAGTATCTCCTGGTTTCATCAGCGCCAAAAATACAGCTTGATTAGCTTGACTCCCAGAGTTGGGCTGAACATTAGCGAATTTGCAGTTGTAGAGTTGACAAGCTCTGGATATCGCTAATTGCTCTGCGACATCTACATTTTCACATCCACCATAATATCTTCTACCTGGATATCCCTCTGCATACTTATTAGTCATAATTGATCCTTGAGCTTCCATTACAGCTGAAGAAGCTATATTCTCTGACGCAATAAGCTCAATTTCATTCCTTTGCCGGCCCAATTCTCTCTCTAGGGAGTCGAAAATTTCGGGGTCCTGAGATGACAACGTTCCACCAAAAAAGTTCGTTTTTCCTAAAAAATTCATAATACAACCTATCTCTATTTCGATTATTCTTTTGATTCGATTCATTGTATAATGAATATAAACTGTCTGTTCCAGTTTTTTCTTATGTTTTGTAGGTATCCGTATCATCATTTGTTGTTAAAATTCTTAGTTTTATTTATAAGGGTACCCATAATCTTATGGACAAAATTTATGACCTACAAAAAGTTAACATTTATGGCAAGTAACGACCTTGACGCTAAAAACGCATTAATGAAGCTGACAAAGCGTTACGAGGATTTTGGAATTGAGGAAGCTGATGTAGTTATTGCTCTTGGAGGTGATGGGTTTATGTTACAGACACTAAAGTCAGTATCAACAAAAAATGTTGCAGTCTACGGCATGAACAAGGGAACTGTTGGTTTTTTGATGAATACTTTTAACTATGAAAACCTGGAAGAACGTATTCAGATAGCTAAGGAAGAGATCGTAAACCCTTTAAAAATGATCGCTACAAAGATCGACGGTACCAAAGAAGAAGAATTGGCTATCAATGAGGTTTCGATTCTCAGATCAGGGCCCCAGGCAGCGAAATTAAGTATATCTGTTGATGGATCTGAAAAACTCCAGGAGCTTGTATGTGATGGGGCTTTGGTTTGTACGCCAGCTGGATCAACTGCCTACAATTATTCTGCTCATGGACCAATTTTACCAATAGGTGCAAACATTTTAGGTTTAACAGCTATATCTGCTTATAGACCAAGACGATGGAGAGGAGCGCTGTTACCATTAGATGCCACTATAGATATTGAAGTAAAGAGCGCCACTAAAAGGCCCGTGTCAGCTGTAGCTGATACATCTGAGGTTAGAGGCGTGAAGCATGTGTCTATAACAATTGAAAAGAAATTAAAGCATAAACTTTTATTTGATCCAGGACATGGGTTAGAAGAAAGATTGCTAAAAGAGCAATTTGAATAAAAATATGAATGAGCAGCTTGTTTTAGGTCTCAGTTTAAAAGAGGCATTGGAAAAAGAAGATTTTTTTATTTCTCCAAGTAATTTGGACGCTGTTACTCAATTAGGGAATACAGATAAGTGGCCTTCAGGTATGTTGTTACTGGTTGGTCCAAAGGGTAGCGGTAAAACGCATCTATCCTCTGTTTGGTCTCAAGAGCACAAAGCCAAGAATGTAAAGCTTGAGGCAGTTATACCAGAAATGGAAAAAGGCCTAGATGATGATTTAGTTTGTGTTGAAGATTTAGACATTATTGAGAAAGTTGAAAAGCAAAAAAAATCTAAAATAGAAGAAGGTATATTTCACCTTATTAACAGTATTGGAGGTAGAAGAGGCAAGCTGCTCATGTCATCTAGAAAAATGCCTAATGCGTTATCTATAGGTCTTAAAGACTTAGTGTCTAGGATACAAAGTTTCGGCAACACTATAATTAAAGAACCTGATGATAGTTTAGTAATGGCACTTCTATTGAAATACTTTAATGACAGGCAAATTTATATAAAGCACTCAAATTTGGACTATATTGCTGCTAGAATTAACAGGACCTACAGTTCAATTTACGAATTCGTAAACTATTTAGACCATAAATCTCTTGTCCTAAACGCAAAAGTAACTAGACCTTTCATTGATGCTGCTTTGGGACAAATGGAAAAGAAATATAAATAAGTATGGGTAGCGTAAACGCAAATTTCTTAAATCAAGACTATGACCTTGAATTTAAATATTCAAAGGATCTTGGAATAATGAAACCTCTAATAAATAGGGAGCTTTCTTGGATTTCTTTTAACTGGCGAGTTTTGCAAGAAGCTAACAATATAAAAGTACCACTCTTTGAAAGACTTAGATTTCTAGCAATATCTGCTCGAAATCTTGATGAGTTTTACACGGTTCGAGTTGCTGGGTTTAGACAAATGGTAAAAAACAAGATTGAAGTAATAAGTGCTGATGGTCTTACCCCAGAGGAACAGCTAATACAAATAGAACGAGAAGCTAAAGCTTTAATAGAGAAGCAACAAGAGCTTTTACCTTCTATATTATCCAATTTGAAGCAAAAAGGCGTAGTATTAGTGAAACCCAAAGGAATACTTGCATCCGAAAAAAAGAATTTAGAAAAACAATTTATGTCAAAAGTTTTTCCAGCACTTACCCCTTTGGCTATAGATCCGGCCCATCCATTTCCTTTCATACCAAGTGAGGGCTCTGCCCTAGCATTAAAATTGAGAAAGAGAGATGGAAAAAAATCATTGAACGCCTTGGTTCCTATTCCAGGCATGCTTGATAGATTCCAAAAACTTAAGGATGGAGCTAAAGGTGAAAAACGATTTTTATCACTTGAAGATTTCATAGTAATTTTTATTCATAGATTATTTCCAAGCTATCTTCTTGAGGAGTATTTTTCCTTTCGAATTCTTAGAGATAGTGACTTAGAAGTTGAGGAAGAAGCGGAGGATCTTGTTCGCGAGTTTGAAATTGCATTAAAGCGCCGAAAGCGTGGTGAAGTAATACGAATGAAAGTTACGAAAAGTAGTGCTGAGCCTTTGCTGAATCTAATTTCGAAGGAAATTGGGTTTGACAGAGCACAAGTTATACAGGTTAATCAAATGATTGGATTGTCTGATTTAGATGAGTTAATCATTTCAGAAAAACGAAGCCTGAAGTGGAGAGCGTTTGTTCCCAGAAGTCCAGAGAGGATCGAGGACTTTAACGGTGACATTTTTTCTGCAATAAAGCGGAAAGATCTACTGTTACAGCATCCATATGAGACTTTTGATACAGTTGTAAGCTTTTTGGAACAAGCAGCCCGAGACCCAAACGTTATTGCTATTAAACAAACTTTATACAGAACAACTCCTGACAGTCCAATAGTAAGAGCATTATGTGAGGCTGCAGAAAATGGAAAAACAGTGACTGCCTTAGTTGAACTAAAGGCTAGATTTGATGAAGCAAATAATATAAATGTGTCAAGAGAATTAGAGAAAGCTGGAGCTCAAGTAGTCTATGGTTTTATGGATTGGAAAACACATGCAAAGCTATCCACTATTGTAAGACAAGAAGGTAAGCTACTGAGAACTTATACCCATGTTGGTACAGGAAACTATCATCCTGACACAGCAAAGATTTATACTGATTT
Source organism: uncultured Alphaproteobacteria bacterium (assembly GCA_902537235.1). Lineage (GTDB taxonomy): Bacteria > Pseudomonadota > Alphaproteobacteria > Rhodobacterales > Rhodobacteraceae > CACIJG01. The sequence goes on along the minus strand of CACBAO010000003.1, from coordinate 89,804 downwards.
GAGCCTTTTTACTTCAGATGCTAGTTTAGGGAGAGATGTTACTAAAGTTTTTAATTATTTATCAGGATATATAAAACCGACAGATTTAGAGAGTATGATTATTGCGCCACTAGAGTTAAAGAATAGCTTAATAAAAATGATAAAAAACGAGATGTCTTTAGCAAAAAAAGGTAAGCCAGCAGAAATTTGGGTTAAACTCAATGCTCTTATCGACCCTGAAGTCATTGATGCCTTATATGAGGCAAGCCAATGTGGCGTTAAGATCAATATGATTATCAGAGGTATTTGTGGATTAAGGCCCGGCATCAAAGGTTTGTCTGAAAATATTCGTGTTAAATCTGTAATAGGACGATTTTTGGAACACAGTAGAGTATGTGTTTTTGGTAATGGATTTCAGTTGCCCTCCACAAAAGCTAAAGTTTTTATTTCTTCGGCAGACTGGATGGGAAGAAACTTGAACCGTCGAGTAGAGTCATTTGTAGAGATTAAAAATTTGACTGTGAAGTCACAAATTGTGAATCAGATCATGGTAGCTAATTTAGCTGATAAAGAGCAATCTTGGGTACTTCAACCTGATGGTCAATATAGGAGACATGAGTTTAAAAAAAACGAAACCAGCTTCAGTTGTCATGAATATTTTATTGAAAATCCGTCTTTGTCAGGAAGAGGCAGAGCTGCTCTTAATGCCCCTCCGAGTTTATTGAATGAAACCAAAAAAAGAAAAAAATCACTTTGAAGCTTCTTAAAAGAATAGGAATTATAGATATTGGTTCAAACTCTATAAGACTAGTGGTCTTTGATGGTCCTAAGCGTTCACCATTGTATTTATATAATGAAAAGGTTTTCTTTAGATTAGGAATGCAATCTTTCGGAGGGAAGCGCTTTGACACTAATACACTTGAGGCAGTATCCCGTATAATTAGACGGTATGTCTCGATATGTCGAAATATGGAAATTAGTAAAATTATAATGTTCGGTACGTCTGCATTAAGAGAAGCCAGCAATTCCAATGTTTTAGTTGAATTAATTCGAAAACAGACAAACATTGGTGTCGATATAATATCCGGAGATAAGGAGGCTCTTTACGCAGCACAAGGAATTTTATTGGGTTTTCCTAATGCTGAAGGAGTAATTTGTGACCTTGGTGGTAATTCAGTAGAGTTCGCAAATATTCTTAAAAATACAGTTACCGAATGTAATTCCGCTTTGTTGGGTCCGCTTACAATAAAAAGTTTGGGAGAAAAGTGTGAAAATTTAGATGACTATATGAAAAACCAGTTGGAGAGCATAAATAACGTTTTCGGAGTAAAGGATAAATCATTTTTTTTAATAGGAGGATCTTGGAGAGCGATAGCAAAAATACATATGCAAAGGGTCAAGTATCCACTTAAGATAATCCAGGGATATAAAGTTGAGAGTAAAAAACTAAAAAAGACTTTGGAATTCATTAAAGGAAGTTCATTTCTCTCGAAAAATGATGAGATGAATATTTCTTTAGAAAGATTGGAACTTCTACCTCAGGCAGCTCGTTTGTTAGAAATTATAATTGATAAGTTTCAGATCAAGTTTCTTACGTTTTCATCCTTTGGCGTTAGGGAGGGATTGATCTATGAGCATCTCAGTGTGTTAGAGAAAAAAAAGGATCCGTTAATTGAGGCTGCTAAATTTTTCGAGAAAAAAGAAACAAGGTTTCCTAAAATGTCTAAACACGCATTCAATTGGATTTCACCATTATATGAAAACCTTCCACGCAAAACAAAAAGGGTTATTTTAGCTGCGACTAAGTTACATGATATAGCCTGGATAGCACATCCTGATTATAAAACGGAAATGTGCTTAGAGATAGTTACCCGTTCAAATATTAGTGGTATTAGTCACAAAGAAAGAGTATTCTTGGCCATGATACTTTTGTTCAGACATAAGGCAAATCCTGAAAAAATTTTTAATAGTAAGTTGTTTAAAATTGTTCCAAAAAAAAAGAGAAAAATTGCTCTTGTTATAGGTAAAGGATTAAGGTTAGCTACAACTTTTTTTGGTGAAAAAAGTCTTTTTGATAAAATAGAGTTTAGGTTAAAAGCAAATCAGGTAGAATTATCTTTTAAATCAAGAATGGACTCCATTAATGGTGATGTTGTAGAGAGGCGCATTCAAGAATTGAATAAAGCGTTGAAATCATATTTCACGGTAGAAAAAACAAAAAATAAGTTTTTAACTTGTTGAGGAGAATAGAATGAAGCTTAGCAAATATTTTTTGCCAGTTTTAAAAGAAGTTCCTTCAGAAGCAAATATAATAAGTCATCAACTTATGTTGCGCTGTGGAATGATTAAACAAACGACAGCTGGCATATATTCGTGGCTACCATTAGGCTTTAAAGTTCTGAAAAAAATAGAAGAAATCGTCCATGATGAACAGATAAAAGCTGGACATGTACCTATGCTAATGCCAACAATCCAACCAGCCGAATTGTGGCAGGAAAGTGGGAGATATGATGACTATGGAAAGGAAATGCTTAGGATCAAAGATCGGCAGAATCGTAATTATTTGTATGGCCCTACTAATGAAGAATTAATAACAGACATATTTAGGTCTAATGTATCGTCTTATAAGGACCTTCCTCTTACCTTGTACCACATTCAGTGGAAATTCCGAGATGAATTAAGACCTAGATTTGGTGTAATGAGGGGAAGAGAGTTTTATATGAAAGATGGCTATAATTTTGATTTGAACGAAAAGGAAGCCATAGATGCTTACAATAGACATTTTGTAAGCTATTTAAGAACATTTAATAGGATGGGATTGCAGGCTATACCTATGAGAGCCGAGACAGGGCCCATTGGAGGTAACTACAGCCATGAGTTCTTGGTTTTGGCTAATACTGGTGAAAGCACAGTCTTTTTTGACAAAACGTTGCTTGACCTGGGAACAGATCAAGGGAAACTCCACTACTATCAAAGTCCAGAGATTGAAAAAATTGTGGAAAGATTCACCAAACCTTACGCTAGAACAGAAGACACTCATGATGAAAATCTTTTCATGGAGGTTCCCGAGGCTTGTAGGATAGAAAGTAAAGCGATTGAAGTAGGCCAAATATTTTATTTTGGTACTAAATATTCAGAACCAATGAAAGCCTTCGTTGTAAGCCCTGATGGTAAAAGAGTGCCTGTCCATATGGGAAGTCATGGTATAGGAGTTTCTCGATTAGTAGGTGCAATTATCGAAGCTAGTCACGATGAGAGAGGTATTATTTGGCCAGAACCAGTTGCTCCCTTTTTTGCTGGTCTTATAAATTTAAACTATAGAGACGAGGAGTGTATAAAAGTTTGTGACGATGTTTATGAAGAACTAAGTTCTAATGGTATCGAGATTTTATATGATGATACTGATGAAAGACCAGGAGCTAAATTTGCAAAAATGGACCTAATAGGTTTGCCATGGCAAATCGTCGTTGGTCCAAAGGGTCTCGCAGAAGGAAAAATAGAGCTCGTGTATAGAAGAACTGGAGAAGCAATTTTATTAACTGTGGGAGAAGTATTAGAAAAAATTTCTACTGCTCACAAAAGCCTTGTAGAAGCCTAGTAACTGCATGGCTATTTTTAAAAAATATGAGTTCATTATTGCATGGCGTTATCTAATGTCAAAAAGACGGGAAGGGGGTATATCTATAATAGCATGGTACGCTCTTTTAGGCGTTGTTTTGGGTGTAGCAACCCTGGTAATAGTTCAGGCAGTGATGATTGGCTTTAGAACTGAATTTGTGGAAAAGATTGTTGGAGCTAACTCCCATCTCGCAATTTACAAAAAGACACTTACAACAGACCTTGACGAGGGATTCAATTTCGAAGAAATACAGAGTATTATAAAAGACTTAGAAAGGAAAAATAATTTTAAAGTGGCGTATCCTCTGGTCAAGGATCAAGTTCTAGCTAGTAAAAATGATGCCAGCACTGGAGTAGAAGTTTATGGTATTGCCAAAGTTGATTTTTCAAATATAGAGTTACTAAATGAACCCACCACTTCTCAAGGTAGCATAGAAAATTTTAACGATGGCGTAGCTGTAGGGGCTCAACTTGCTAGAAAATTAAATATTTCTATTGATGACACAATTAAACTCATTAGTCCAAATGGGGCAAAATCAGTCTTTGGAACTATTCCAAGGGTAAATGTATATAAAGTAAAATATATATTTTCAGTTGGCCGATATGACATAGATAGCACACGAATTTACATGCCAATTAAAAATGCTCAGCTTTTTTTTAATAGAGCTAATAAGGCTGACTTAATCGAAGTGCTCTTGGAAAATCCATTTGATGTCGATGAATTCAAAACAAGTTTAGCAGATGAATTGACCGAAAGATACTTTCTTTGGTCTTGGAAAGAGAGAACAGCGACTTTCTTAGATGCTTTAGATTTAGAACGCCGAGTAATGTTTATAATTCTATCGCTAATAGTTTTGATTGCTGCCATGAACATTATTTCTGGACTGGTAATGCTTGTTAAGAATAAAGGTCGAGATATTGGAATACTCCGTTCTCTTGGGCTTACAAGGACATCAATTTTAAGAATATTTTTTATATGTGGAAGTTTAATTGGAGTGTCTGGAACTATCTTAGGTGTCATCATCGGGATGCTTTTTGTAACTTACATAAATGAGATACAATGGCTTATTGAGTACATACTTGGATCTTCAATTTGGAACCAAGAGATTAGGTTTCTTGCTCAAGTGCCTGCAAGGCTAAGAATAGAAGATGTAGTTTTTGCATTAACAGTCTCTTTATCAATCTCTTTTGTAATAACTATTTTTCCTGCCAGAAAGGCAGCAAATATGGATCCAGCAGAGGCTTTGAAGTATGAGTAATATTGTTTTGAGTTTACATAGAGTTACAAAGACATTTGGTGGGAAGGGTGATGTGCCATTGGTTGAAATATTTAAGGGGATGGACTTCAATGTTAAAAGAAATGAAGTGGTAGGTCTTTTTTCCCCATCAGGATCAGGAAAGACTACTTTTCTTCAGATTGCAGGCTTATTGGATAGTAAGTTTTCAGGTGATGTTTATATTCATGGCTCAAAAGTAGATACTAAAAACGACTTTCAAACGTCGATTATTAGACGAAAAAACATTGGATTCGTTTTTCAGTTTCATCATCTCATTCAAGAATTTTCCGCATTAGAAAACATTATTTTCCCTTTGCTTTTTGAGGGTATATCGAAAGGAATTGCAGTTAGAAAAGGCCAACACCTACTAGAAAAGGTAGGGTTAGGTAAACGTATGGACAACCGACCGGCTGAATTATCTGGAGGTGAACAGCAAAGGGTAGCAATCTGTAGAGCAATAATAAATGAACCAGCATTACTATTAGCAGATGAACCAACAGGAAATCTCGATCAATCAACCACCTCAAAAGTTATGAGCTTTTTAATAGAACTGATAAAAGAGCATAATATTTCTGCAATTATTGCTTCCCATAATCCAACTATTTCACAATTAGTAGACAAAAATGTAAAAATTGTAGACGGAAGGATAGTGTGTAACTAAAGCTTGCAAAGATTTTTTAATTTAAGCCATTCGATCTCAGTAAAGCCTTCATCCAAGACATAAAAGGTACTGTCCAAGCTGATTAATAGACCGTTATCCCTATAAAAATTTAGGTCAGTAAAATTTCCAAAAATATAAATTAATAGAGCCTTGCTACGCTGCTTAGAGAAAAATTCTGCTATTGCTTTTTTATTTTTTAAAGCCTCCTTCGCCAATTTTATTATTTTAATTAAAATAAATGGTCCATTTTCGTTTTCTAAGATATTGTAGGGCACTAATAATTTTCCCCCAGGAAACAGTATGCTATTCTCGATTTTTAAATTGATAAAAATTAGCTCAATAGCGTTATTAATTTCAGAGAGGTAATGTTTGTCTATGCTACGAATATATCGATTGGTGTTGTTTATATCGCAATACGGCACTCCCGAAATTTGACTAAACATTATGTTTCCAAGATTACTTTCTTGTTCAGGAGAAGTTATAGAAAGCGCAATTTTTTCAGTAATTACTCTAAAGTAGCTCGAAAAAAAGACGGAGGATATAAACAAAAAAATAATTACAAAAAGCCATGGAAACAATTTAGAGAGTTTTTTTCGCTTGGTTTTATTACATAAAAGTATCAGGTGGTTTATCGCGTCTTGGTCAAAGATATAAAGACTTTCACTTTCCTCTAAATCTGGACAAAAAATAGATTTGGACGCTTTGTTATTTTTTAAAAATATGGAGGAGTACGCCCACTGCCTTAGAGGCTCTCCTGTAGTATCAAGGATATTTAGAGAAATAGAGCCAAACGCAACTAATACTTTCTCAGACTGATTGGATTTAGAGTTCCACTCCCCCTTAACCTCGAGTTTAGAGTATCGGGCCAATCTATCTTAAATCTGGATGTTTATAATCCAGATTTGCTACTAATTTTCTAAGTTCCAGTTTTGAAATTTTACCAGTTGCTGTGTGCGGAATTTCGTCTACAAAAATCACATCGTCTGGTTTTTGCCACTTAGCTACCCGCTCTGATACATGGCTAATAATACTATCCTTATCGGCATCTTTCCTGTCATTTGTCACTATTACCAAGACAGGCCGTTCATCCCATTTAGGATGAGGAATTCCGATTGCTGCCGCTTCTGCTACACTAGGATGACCAACAGCCGCATTCTCCAAGTCAATTGATGAGATCCACTCACCACCTGATTTGATTACATCTTTTGATCTATCTGTAATACGCATATACCCATTTTTATCAATTGTCGCAACATCTCCTGTATTAAACCAATTATCGCTGTCAACAGCTAATTCGTCCATTTTGAGATACCTTTTAACAACTGCAGCTCCCTTACAATAAAGATCACCTTGAGTACTTCCATCCCATTCTATTTCTTTACCATCGTCATTAACAATTTTCAGATCCACGCCGAAAGGAGGGTGCCCAGTTGTTTCTTGTATATCGAGCTTATCATTTTCGTTTAAATTTTCTATTTCCGGTTTAAATGAACAGATAGTACCAAGAGGAGAGAGTTCTGTCATTCCCCAAGCGTGTAGCACTTTTACCCCATATTTATTTTGGAAATCTTCAATTACACTTCTTGGGCAAGATGAACCTCCTATTACCACACGTTTAAGTGAACTGAGTTCCTTCTTCTCGCTTTGAAGAAAATTTAATAGGAGTAGCCACACCGTTGGTACTGCTGCTGTAATAGTCACTCCTTTCTCTAGCATATCGTATAGAGAAGATGGACTTAAATCGCCACCTGGAAAAACTATAGCGGATCCCACTAACGGTGCGGTATAAGCTATCGACCAGCCATTAGCATGAAAAAGTGGGACAACTGGCATTATTGTATCGGTACTGGATAAATTTAGCATATCGGGAGCCGCCATTGTCAGCGCATGTAATGTATTGGATCGATGGGTATATACAACTCCTTTGGGGTTTCCAGTAGTTCCAGAGGTATAGCATATTCCACATGCATCCGTTTCTTTTCCGCTTATCCACTCAAAGTTTTCATTTCCCATTGATAATAGTTCTTCATAGGAGATAACGTTTGAAAATTTTGTAGAAGGCAGATCTGCTTTGGAACAAAGTATTACTAATTTCTCAACTTTAGGACAATCATTGATTATTTTTTCAATTATAGGTACGAGGTCTAGATCAATGATTAAGATTTTATCGTTTGCATGATTTATTATATAAATAAGTTGTTCAGAAAATAATCTTGGATTTAGGTTGTGATTAATTGCTCCAATTCCAGGGATACCATACCAAACCTCTAGGTGACAATGGTTATTCCAGGCCATAACGCCTATTACATCTCCTTTTTTAATTCCTAGCTTTTGTAAGCCGTCTGCGACTTTTTTTGAATTTGTCTGAACATTTCTATAGTTTGTATCTGTAATATTTCCTTTGGTGTCTTTTGATATGATTTTTCGTTCAGGATGGTACTTCGCTGCATGATCAATAATACTACTCACGCGCAGAGGAAAATCTTGCATTAAATTGTCCATATTTTACTCCCTAAATTCTTTCTTTAGTTATAAAATTTGCGGCCACTACTTGCTAGTTCTTTAATTGTTTTTGGTGGATTAAACCTGTCTCCGTACTGATCAGATAAGCGTTGACACTCCACGACCACATTTTTATGCCCAACATGATCAAGCCAACTGAAAGGCCCACCTGCCCATATTAGGCAGCCCCATCCTAAAATTCCACCGACATCTCCTTCTTCAACACTAAGCAGAATATTTTCTTCAAAAGCTCTTACTGCCTCAAGCGCTTGAACATATGCAAGACGGTTTTTCACAGATTGCGTTGAAACTTCAGCCGACGTATTTTCTATGTTAAGATTTTTTAAACCTTCCCAGAGCTTTAAACGACGTCCTTTCTCGTCATACTCATAAAACCCAGCTAATTCTTTCCTCCCGAGCCTATTTTTTTTTGACATTTCTAGCAAAATACTTTCGGTTCCAGTTTCTTCATATTTGGTTCCTTGCGCTTCCTTCGTCTCTTTTGCAACATTTATAGCTAATGAAACCGATAATTCATCAAGCAGTTGCAAAGGCCCAACGGGCATTCCTATTTGTTTAGCAGAATTCTCGATAAGAGCGGGTTCGATCCCCTCACTAAGCATTCTTAACCCCTCATTTATATAAGGGATTATGCATCGATTTGCATAAAATCCTCTAGAATCATTAACAACTATCGGTGTCTTTTTAATCATACTTGTATAATCCAAAGCAACAGCTAATGCGTAGTCATTTGTTTTCTCGCTCTTTATTAGCTCGACTAAATTCATTTTGTCAACTGGGCTAAAAAAGTGTATGCCTATAAAGCGAGTGCTGTTTGCTAATACTTCAGATAACTTCGTTATAGGCAGTGTGGATGTGTTGGATGCCAAGATAGCGCCCTCTTTTAGATGAGGCTCAATTTTTTTATATAAGTTATGTTTAAGCTTTAAATCCTCGAAAACAGCCTCTATGACTAAATCGCTACTGGAAATTTTCTCTAGTGATGAGACCGTTTTTACCTTTTCAAGTAGTTGAGTTTTTTCCTGTTCTGATAATTTTTTTCGTTTCACGCTCTCACTTAAGAGCATATCGATTTTTGTTTTTCCAGCATTTGCAGCTTCGAGATTTTTATCGATAAGCAAAACCTCTAGCCCCTGCAATATAGAGGCGTAAGCTATGCCTGATCCCATCATACCACTTCCAATAACGCTTATTTGTTTCAAATTGGTTTTCTTGACGCCTGGAGGCCTTTGCTGACCTTTTTCCAACGCACCTTTGTTTAAAAAAAGAGTACGCGCCATATTAGTGCATGTATCGGTCATCAACACTTTCGTAAACCAACGGGCCTCAATTCTAAGAGCACTATCGAAGTCAACGAGTGCACCCTCGTAAACTGATGAAAGGAGTGCTTTTGCAGAGAAATACAAACCTTTTGTTTTCCCATTAACCAAAGCCGAACCCCCAACAAAGGACATAAAGCCACTAGGATGATATGGCGCTCCTCCGGGAAACTTAAATCCTTTTTGATCCCATGGTTTGACAAGCTCCCGAGGAGAAACAGACAAAACCCAGTTCTTCGCCTTTTGAATTAATTCGTTTTCTGAAACAACTTCGTCAACTAATCCAATGCTTTTCGCTTTTTCACTTGTAAATAGTTTTCCTTCTAATAAAACTGATGACGCGCCCATGAGCCCCATCATTCTTGGTACTCTCGTAGTACCTCCTAAACCTGGAAAAAGACCAACGAGTATTTCTGGCAAACCAATCTTCGATCTTTTTGACGAAGAAAAAAAGCGTCTATGACAAGCTAGGCCAATTTCGGTACCTATTCCAGCACAGATACCACCTCCTGCAAACGCTACTGGTTTGCTTTGAGAGTTATCGTCCATTTTTCCTAACTCTATTTTTCTTAGTAGATCATGTGCTTCCATTATGTACTCAAAAATCTTAGAAGCTGGGTCAGAGCCAGAATTCCGTTTAAGTGCCTCTAATGTGGAAAGATCCATGCCTCCAGAAAAATCGTCTTTTCCTGAGGTGATTATGATGCCTGTTATTTTTTCTTCAGACAAAGCCTCAGTCACTAATGTTTGGAAACTTCTTAACCCTCCTTCAGTCATTGTGTTCATGGACTTATCAAGACAATTCCATGTAATTACTGCGATATTATCTTTGTCTACTTCTTTGGTAAAATCATTACACATGTTTTCCCTTGTTAAACTTTTTCTATTATTGTTGAAGTCCCCATTCCAGATGCCACGCAAAGCGTAGTAAGTGCTGTGGACTTACCCGTTCTTTCAAGCTCATCCAATACAGTTCCCAAAAGCATTGCTCCTGTAGCTCCCAAAGGATGACCCATGGCAATAGCACCACCGTTTACATTCACTTTTTCATGTTCCACCCCAAAATATTCCATGAATGAAAGTGGCACTGAAGCAAAAGCCTCATTTACTTCAAATAAGTCGATATCTTTTATTCTCATTCCACTTAGCTTAAGGACTTTTTCAGTAGCAGGAAGCGGTCCCGTAAGCATGATTGTAGGGTCAGTTCCAATTTTTGAAGTTGCTACAATTCTCGCTCGAGGATTTAGCCCATTTTTTTTGCCAAATTCTTTGTTCCCAATTAATACAGCTGCTGCCCCGTCAACAATTCCACTCGAGTTACCTGCATGATGCACATGGTTGATTTTCTCAAACTCGGGATATTTTAGTAACGCCACTGCATCAAAACCTGGCATTACCTCTCCCATATTTTTGAAGCTTGGTTCCAATCCACCCAAAGATTGCATAGATGTTTCCGGCCTTATATGCTCATCCTCTTCCAAAATCGTCAAGTTGTTTTGATCTTTTATTGGTGCAATTGACTTTTTGAAATATCCTGATTTCCTCGCGGAGGTTGCTCTTTTTTGACTTTCTACCGCGAAAGCGTCAACATCATCTCTGGAAAAGCCATATTTTGTGGCTAAAATGTCGGCTGAAATACCTTGAGGAACAAAATATGAATTCATTGCCAAAGTCGGATCAACTGCGATAGCCGCGCCATCTGATCCCATGGGAACGCGACTCATCATTTCCACTCCTCCAGCAACATATGCGCCACCAGCTGACCCTTTCACTTGATTTGCAGCTAGGTTTACAGCTTCTAGCCCGCTCGCACAAAATCTATTTATAGAAAGGCCTGGAGTAGTCTCACTGTAGTTGGCGGCTATAACAGCTGATCTTGCCAAACAGCCTCCTTGTTCGCCAACTTGTGTAACATTTCCCCAAATCACATCCTCTATTTCTTGAGTGTTAAGATTATTTCTTTCACGTAATTCTTTTAAAATTTTTGCAGAAAGGGCAACTGCAGTAAGCTCATTGAGCGAACCATTTTTCCCCCTTCCCCTAGGACTTCTAACCGTATCGTATATGTATGCGCCTTCCATCTATCGATCCTTTCCGATTTAAAATTGATCTGCTGCCAAGCTCATCACTTGTTTTTCCCCTGTTAAGATCCTATCCAGTCTAAGTTTTGTTTCGGGAAGCTGGCGATGCATAAAATATGAACCAGTTAAAATCTTTGATTCCAAAAAATTCTTATTAGCTGAAATATCTTTTAGCCTCTCTTTAGCAGACTGTGCCTTCTTTGCCCATATAAAACCTAAGGAAACTAATCCAACTAAGTGCAGAAAATCAGTAGCTCCAGAAACAGCACTCAGAGGGTTTTTCAACCCATTCTGCATGAAAAACAGCAGGGCTGCCTGCAGATGTTCGATCGATTTTTTCAATGGAGTAATGAAATCTTTTTTTAAGTCTTCAGAGTGTTCCTCCTTTATGAAAACCTGAACCAAATTAAGATACTCCCGCATATATTTTCCGCCATCCATAGAGAGCTTTCTCCCAACTAAATCAAGTGCTTGAATCCCATTTGTCCCCTCATAAATCATCGCAATCCTACAATCTCTAGCATATTGACTCATTCCCCATTCCTCAATATAGCCATGTCCGCCAAAAACCTGCTGCGCGTTTATGGTGTATTCAAAACCCTTATCTGTCACGTAACCTTTAATGACGGGGATTAGCAAGCTAGCAATTCCCTCAGCGCTCTTATCTCCCTCTCTTTTTGCCTTGTCTAGAAGTACAGCAGCCCAGGCAATAAAGCCTCTTGCCCCTTCGATAAATGATTTTTGCTCCATAAGGTTTCTTCTAACATCTGGATGAACAATAATTGGGTCAGCGTTATGATCAGGATCAACTTTCCCGTTAATTGCTTTCCCCTGTCTCCTATCTTTTGCATAAGCTAGTGCTGCTTGATAAGCTATTTCAGCTTGAGCTAGCCCCTGCATTCCGACACCTAATCGAGCCTCATTCATCATTGTGAACATCGCTTTAAGACCTTTATTTTCTTCACCAACGAGGTAACCCTTGGCACCGTCATAATTCATAACGCAAGTAGCATTTCCTTTGATGCCCATTTTTTTTTCTAATTTTCCAACTGACAGTTTATTTCTTTCACCCAATGACCCATCATCATTCACCAAAAACTTTGGTACTACAAAAAGTGAAATGCCTTTTACACCGTTTGGAGCATCTGGGGTTTTAGCAAGAACTAAATGTATAATATTTTTTGATAAATCATGGTCACCAGAGGAAATGAAAATTTTCTGTCCTGATAGTTGGTATGAGTTATCCCCCATGGGAGTAGCCTTAGTCCTTATTAACCCTAGATCCGTACCACAGTGGGGTTCAGTTAAATTCATTGTGCCAGTCCATTCACAAGTAGCTAATTTCGGTAAGTATAATTGTTTTTGGTCTTCAGAACCATGTAGTAAAATAGCTGAATACGCTCCTCTAGAAAGGCCGCTGTACATGGTTAAGGACATATTAGCGCTTGTGAACATTTCATTGGTGACTGTAGAAAGTATCAATGGTAAGTTCTGTCCACCAAATTCCTCCTCGATGTCAAGAGACAGCCACCCACCCTCTCTAAGTTTTTCAAAGGCAAGTTTGAAGCTATTTGGAGTTCTAACAACTCCATTTTCTAATCTACAGCCTTGCTCGTCGCCATCCTTGTTGGAGGGAGAAATTACTTCGCTAGCTAATTTACCAGCCTCTTCAAAAATAGTCCTGGTAAATTCAGGTAATAAGTCGTTGTACCCTTTGATGTCTTCTTTCTCTATCTCAAGGAAATGGTGAAGGATAAAATTAAAGTCTTCTAGTGGTGGTTGATATGCGTGCATGGTTTCTTCCTAGTTTAAAATTATAGGTCTTTAGAGTCTGCTCCCCTCTTTACAAGGAGGTCTTTACAAAGCTGAAGTTGAGTTTTTAGATCTTTAATAGCTATGCCCAACTCTTTCCTTTGTTGTTCCATTGAACATAGTCTCTTTAAGCCAAGTTGGTAGGTTTGTTTAATTTGTCTAGTGCGATGATCACCAAAATTATATAAATTTAGCAACTGTCTTATTTCTTCCAAACTAAAGCCAAATCTTTTGCCCTGCATAATTAATTTCATTCTTCCTCTATCACTCTTTGTAAATAAACGATGTTGACCTTTCCTAATCGGAAATAATAATTCTTTCGATTCGTAAAATCTTAATGTTCTAGCACTAACTTGGAACAGTTTACACATCTCCGTAATGGTGTTAACTTTGTCTTCCTTACTTTTTGTCGAAATTACATTCATCGGATTACCTCCAGCTAAAAATGTTCTGACGTTTACGTTAAGTTTAACTAGTCAACCATAGTATCAAACTGTTCAAATGGTCAATTAAATTATTAATAGTTTTAATGCTTTTGGGAATTAAAAATGTCTAGCCAGATTTTTAATAAAGTTGATAAAAGAGTTTTTACTCTTGCATACCCTATAGTTTTGGCGAACATTTCTATTCCGATACTTGGTGTTACTGATACAGCTGTAATTGGACATTTGGGTGCACTCGAAATTCTCGCTGGTATCTCTATGGGTGCTGTTTTGATTGGATCGATCTATTGGTTCTTTGGGTTTTTAAGAATGGGTGTCACAGGGCTTGTTGCACAAGCACGTGCATCCGATCAAAATGTTGAAGTATCTAGTATATTAATTAGAGGTTTAGTTATAGGGGGTGCTGGCGGTATTATTCTTATAGTGGTTCACTCCTTTTTATTTTCTTCTATCTTTTATTTTTTAGAAGGCGACATAAGTGCTGAAAAATTGGCAATCGAATATATGTCGATCAGAGTCCTTGGGGCACCTTTTGCTATTTCATTGTTTGTCTTCGTAGGTTGGCTATTTGGAATGGGAAAGACCTTTCATGCTCTATGCTTATTAGTCGCTGTTAACGTTTTAAACATCCTACTCGATATTATCTTTGTAAAATTTCTTTATATGGGAATAGTTGGTGTCGCTTATGCGACAATAATATCTGAAATCTTTGGATTTTGTATAGGTATCTTATTGAGTAGAGAATTTTTGCTGGATAAAGAGCGAATAAAAGTGAAAGTAATTTTTCTATCAAATAAATGGAAATCTTTCATTCTTTTGAATATAAACATCGTAATTAGGTCAACACTTCTCCAATCGGTTTTTTTATCGTATCTTATCTTTGGCACACTTTTTGGCTCTGAAGTTTTAGCAGCTAACCATATTTTATTACAAATTATTCTTCTTGCTGCGTATGCTCTAGACGGAATCGCTTTTTCCTCCGAGATTTTAGTAGGTGAGGCGATTGGTCAACGTAATTTACAAAAATTTAAGAAGGTTGTTAGATCTGCTCTCAAACTCGGTTTTATTTCTTCAAGTGTCATTAGTATTTGTATTTATCTCTTCGGATTTTTAATTATTGATTTGATGACGTCTATTAGAACGGTGAGGTCAATTTGTTACGAATTTATAATTTGGATATCAATAATGCCGATGGTCAGTGTATTTTCTTATGTTTATGATGGCATTTTTCTCGGCGCAGCTAGAGGCAAAGAGATAAGGGTTGCAATGTGCCAATCATTTGCAATTTTTTTTATTTGCGCAATTGTTCTCATCCCCATAGTAGAAAACACAGGGTTATGGGCTTCTATTTTGGTTTTTAATGCAGTAAGAGCTATAACTTTATGGGCTAAAATAGATAGGATCCAATCTTCGTTTTGATCTCAATGGATCTCCTACAGCACTTTCGATGGTGCCATATCCGTCATCTAATAGAAGTTTTTTAAGCTCTGCTTCCATATTTTTTACGTGCCTTGGTCCATTATAGACGAAGCTTGTATAGACTTGAACGGCTGATGCTCCCATCCTAATTTTTTCGTATATGTCTTTTCCTGAGAATATACCTCCTACCCCAATAAGAACTGTTGATTCATTTTTCTTTTTTGCGAGTAATCTTAATATTTTGTTTGATTGTCTTAAAAGTGGTTTGCCGGATAAGCCACCTTCGAAAGCGGTAGGTTTTTTTAAAGTTTTTGGACTTATCGTCGTATTAGTCGCAATTAGACCAGACACACCATTTTCTTCGCATGCATCCAGGATTTCAGTTACATTATTTTCGCTAAGGTCTGGGGCAATTTTAACAAAAATAGGTACCTGCCTTTTCAAGGAAACATTTATCGATTTAACATTCTTTAAAATTTTTTCTAGCATTTCAGGTTTTTGTAAGTCTCTAAGATTTTTTGTATTTGGTGAAGATACATTTATTGTCACATAATCGAAGAGGTGAGCTAAAAACTCAAAAATATTTGTATAGTCCAAAACCTTGTTTATGCTTTTCGCGTTTGCACCAATATTAACACCTACTATACCTAACTTCGGTTTCTCAGCATTTTTCGAAGCATATAACATGCCCTTATTGTTGAAACCCATCTTATTAATTAAAGCATTTTCTTCTGGAAGTCTGAATAATCGTGGTTTAGGGTTGCCAGTTTGTGGGTTTGGAGTAATTGTACCCACTTCAACAAAACCAAACCCTAATGATAGAGTAGCATTGAAGACGTCCGCATTTTTATCAAAGCCCGCAGCTAACCCTATCGGAGAAGCCAATTCCATCCCACAAATTTTTGTTTTTAAGCCAGAAGTAGCCCCTTTCATTCGGCTAAAGCGATGGTTTAAAAGCCGGAGATAACAAAGAGCTATTGCATGAGAGAGTTCCGGTTCAAGCCTGTTTAGAACTTTTGTGCCAATATAATGATGTAAAATATTTAACATATTTCAGATATAATTTTCTAATTAGTCGGGGGTTCCGTTTTTCTATCTAATTTAATTTTTCTGTATATTGTTGGATCCCACTCACAAGCAAATCCATCCCCATCAACATCAATATTATGGAAATCGTGTTTTGGGCCTCCATTTTGTAGGAAAAAAATTTGAGCTTCGTTTTTGTTGGAGAACTTTTTGCAACCGGTGTTTGTGTCGGTGCCTAAAAAACTTCTGTAGTAAAGTTTCTCACCTACATCATTAGATACGCTTCGCGCAAAAATCGCTAAATTTACGGGCTCTATCTTTATTTTTTCTTGATCATCAGCTTCCAAAATCACTCTTCCTGCTTTTAGTTCCTCTAGTACTTTAGCAGCTTCTTCTCTTTCAATTTTTTGCTGCTCTTGTGAAAATTGAGAGAGATCTAATATTCCATCGCTCATCTTTAAGTTGGTATTTCCTTTTACCACTTCATTTTGACTAGAGAGGTCCGTTTGGCAACCCAGAAGTAGCAAAGCATAAAAAAAGAAAATATGCCTGAACATTATGCCCACCAATTTTTAGGGCTACTTCCAAATCCCAATGCATCCTCAAGATTAAATGCGGTATTTAATATCAATGGTTCTTGCCAGTTGTTTCCAATCAGTTGCACCCCCAGTGGAAGCCCTAGTTCGTCTAATCCGACTGGCAGGCTGAGCGCCGGGAGGCCGGCAAGATTTGCTGGTACAGTAAATATATCATTCATGTACATTTCTACTGGGTCTTGAGTACCTTTAGAACCTAAAGGAAACGCTGATGTTGGCGTTGTCGGTGTCAATATTAAGTCAACTTTTTTGAATACTTTATCAAAATCATTCTTTATTAAGTTTCTGACTTTTTGTGCTCTTTTATAGTAAGCGTCGTAATATCCAGAGGAGAGCACATATGTTCCAATTAAAATTCGTCTTTTCACCTCTGTTCCAAAACCTTCTGACCTAGTTTTCTCATAAAGGTCTTTAATTGTGTCATTTTTATCAAGATTAGCTCGGTGTCCGTATCTCACTCCATCATATCTTGCAAGATTTGAAGATGCTTCAGCAGGTGCTAGAACGTAATAAGTAGGTAGAGCGAATTCAGTATGTGGTAGTGAAACCTCAAATATTTCTGCTCCCATGGTCTCTAATAAAGATATAATTTGCTCTAATTTCTTTTTCGCCTCAGAGTCACCTTTTTGTAGACTGTATTCTTTGGCTAGGCCTACTCTCAGACCCTTTATATTTTTGCCCAATTCTTTCTCGTAGTCTGGGACCTCTATTTTTGCTGACGTACTGTCTAAAGGATCAAAGCCGGACATAGCTTTCAATAGTATTGCGTTATCGGTAACGTTCTTGGTAATCGGGCCAGCTTGATCAAAAGAGGAAGCAAAAGCTATAATTCCCCATCTTGAGCATCTTCCATAAGTAGGTTTTAATCCAACTGTTCCCGTAAATGATGCCGGTTGACGAATTGACCCGCCAGTATCAGTACCTGTAGCACCGGCACAGAGATTTGCGGCTACCGCAGCTGAAGAACCTCCCGAAGAACCTCCTGGTGTCAGAAAGTCATCTGAGGCAGATGATCTCCAAGGATTAATTGCCGATCCATAGGTTGAAGTTTCATTTGATGAGCCCATGGCAAACTCATCCATATTTAACTTACCTAACATAATAGCCTGTTCGTTCCAAATTTTCTGAGTAACTGTACTTTCATAAGGTGGGATGAAGTTCTCCAATATTGCAGAGGCGGCCTGTGTCTTCACGTCCTTACAGCAAAATAAGTCTTTTATCCCGAGAGGTATCCCACATAGAGATCTTTGTGACTCAGTGCCTATGATCCTGTCAGCCTCCGCAGCCTGCATTAAAGCTTTGTCAAAAGTTTTTTCAATGAACGCATTCAGTTTGGAGCTCTCTTCTATATTTCGAATGAAAGCATTAGTTAACTCTGTCGCACTAACTTCCTTATTATTCAATAACTCTCTTAAATCTTTTATGCCAAGCTCTGTTAGGTTCATTTCATTCATTCCACAATTTTTGGGACGGTGAAGAAATCTTGATTTTTACTTTTCGTGTTCTTAAGTACATCGTCTGCGCTATCATCAATAGTAACGCTGTCTTGTCTCATATCTTCTAAGTGCGTTTCCCCAAAGTTGAACTCACTAACTCCGTTAACATCAATTTCACTAAGTTTTTTTACAAACTCAACAATTCTGTTTAGGTCTTTTTGAATATCAGAGGAATCGGTATCGTTTATTTTTATTCGAGAAAGTCGAGCGATCTTTAACACAGTTTCAGTATCTATTTCCATCGAAACCTCTCCTTTTATTTTCAAAAAACTCTTTCATAAGCTTCGAGATCTCTGTTTGATAAAATCCACCATAAACCTCAGTATTTTTAGTAAGAATTTCCTTTTTTTTATAAGTTGAAAAATTTGAACTAAAAGCGCCATATTTCGGCGATGGTAGTCCATAGATTAACTTTTTAAGCCTTGAATTAAGTATAGCGCCCATACACATTAAACAAGGTTCTAAAGTTACATACATAGTACAATCCGACAAATAAATGTCTTTACGTGCTTCAGAAGCCATCCTTATTGCATTAATTTCTGCATGAGATGTGGGGTCACATAATTCTCTTGTTTTATTGCTTTCTATTGCTATTATCTTTCCTGTATCTTCTTTTATTATTGCCCCTACAGGTATCTCATTTCTTTTAGCAGCCTTCTTCGCTTCGTCTATTGCTAATTCCATATTTTCGTCTTTTATCATAACATGTATAAAGGTAAGGATGTTACTATCGATTTATGTTTAATTTTTAATTATGTCAATCAAAAGTGAGATAAGGATATCTAGGTATCTGGCAAAGGCAGGCTTGGCATCAAGAAGAGAGGCCGAGAAGTTGATCCTCGATGGAAGGGTTACTGTAAATGGAGAGACCATCATTGAGCCTTGGATGAACTGTAATACAGAGGATGTATTGAAATTAGATGGTGTAATTGTTAGCCAATCAATTTCTACAGTACTATATCAGCTTAATAAACCTAAGGGTTACTTAAGTACTTCTAAAGATGCATTTGATAGAAGAACCATTTTTGACCTAATTGAAAGTAAATTAGAGCATTTAATGATTATTGGTCGTCTAGATTATAACTCCGAAGGGTTAATGATTTTGACTAACAATGGAGAGTTAAAACGATACCTTGAATTACCAAAAAATAAGTTTGAAAGGACTTACAAAGTGAAAATAAAAGGAACCTTAACAAGTCAAAATTTGACAGAAATAGAAAAAGGTATTTCTTTGAACGGATTAAATTATAAACCAATAGAGGTTAGGTTTTTGAAGAGTAATCGATCTCACTCCTGGATTGAAATGGTCTTAACCGAAGGAAAAAATAGAGAAATAAGAAAAATATTAGCCAGCTTTAATCTAACTGTGGTGAGATTAATAAGGAACAGGTTTGGACCATTCAATTTAGATAATTTACAAGCTGGTAAATCAAAAAAATTAAAACTCCAAGATTATCCTGTTTTAAGAAACTACTGGACTTAATTTGATTGAATTTGACCTTTTTTTGCGGTAAGTCAGATGTGCGGATGGTTGGGTGGCTGCAGCCTAAAAGCTGAGGAAAGTCCGGACTCCATGGAAGATGGTGCCAGTTAATTGCTGGCCAGGGTAACCTGAGGGAAAGCGCCACAGAAAAAATACCGCCTTATTATTGGGTAAGGGTGAAAAGGTGAGGTAAGAGCTCACCGCTTTTTTGGTAACAAAAAAGGCATGGCAAGCCCCACCAGGAGCAAGACCTAATAGGGACTCGCGAGCATAGCTCGGTTTTTCCAGACAGAGTCCGGGTTGGTCGCTAGAACTTGTTGGTAACAATGAGTCAAGATGAATGGTCACCGAACACAGAGTGTTTACAGGATCCGGCTTACAAATCATCCGCACAAAAATTTTCCATTGATTTCCATAAATTTCCATGATATCCCATAAGATGGCAGACGCGATATAAAAAAATGAGGATAATTTCCAAGGAAAATAAGCAGGTTTATACAGGCATCGCGTCTGCACCTATTGAGCAAAAGCTATATAGACGAATTATTCAAATAATGTTGAATAATGCTTCTAAGGAGAATTTTATTGATAAGGCGATTTAGAGGTGAGTCATTAAATAAGGTGGATGCTAAAGGACGTGTCTCAGTTCCTGCAGCCTTCCGGCGAGTTCTTGAAGAGGGTGATCCAGATTTTAGCGAAGGTTCCTACCCAAATTTTGTGATCGTTTACGGAGGTGTGAGAGGTAACTGTTTAGAAGGCTACACTATCAACTCAATAACTAAAGTAGACAAGCTTATAAGTAAACTTCCAAGATTTTCGAGAGAAAGAGAAATTCTAGAGCGTTTTATTAATACTCAATCCACATATATGCAGCTTGATGAAACTGGAAGAATTGTCTTATCTATTCGGTTGAAAGAGAAAATTGGTATCAAAGATGAAGCCATATTTGCAGGTATGGGTGAGAAATTTCAAATTTGGGAACCAACAAACTATCAGAATGAAGTAGATGCTTTGAACACATCTTTTGAGAACTTACCGGAGGATGAAAATCCCTTTTTAAAATTAGATCAGCTACAGGATTAATTCTTTTTGGAGGTTAGTAAGATATTACAAGAACATGAACCGGTTTTATTAAAGGATTTTATAAGTTTATCAGCACCAATTAAAGGCTGTTGGATTGATGGTACTTTTGGAGCTGGAGGTTATAGTAGAGCTTTGCTCCAAAATGGCGCTTGCCAAGTTTTGGCAATTGACAAAGACTCAACGACAAAAACTTTTTTTAAGATCCTACAAAATGAATATGGAGATAAGGTAAAGTTTTATAATCAAAGCTTTGCCGATATGGGGAAAAATAACGAAATAAATAGCAGAAATGATATTTGCGGCGTAGTGTTAGACCTTGGTGTTTCGTCAATGCATTTGGATAACCCTCATAGGGGATTTTCATTTAAGAAAAGTGGCCCCCTCGATATGAGAATGGGGAACCAACCTGGTCCAACTGCTAGCGAAATAATCAATCTCTGCTCAGAAGCTACTTTAGCAGATTTGATCTTCTTTTATGGACAAGAGAGAAAGGCAAAAAAAATTGCGAATAGAATTGTCACTGAAAGAAAAAAAAGGAAAATAAGTACCACTATGGAATTAGCACAGATTATAAGGGCTATAGTCCCAAAAAACTTCAATAAGGATCCTGCTACTAGAACTTTCCAAGCAATCAGAATTGCTGTTAATAATGAATTAAAGGATTTATCAAGAGCTCTAACATGTGCCGAGAAAATAATTATAAAAGGGGGAATAATTGCTGTAGTGACCTTTCATAGCATTGAGGACAAAATCGTTAAGGATTTTGGGAAGATAATGTCAGGAAATACTTCCTCAAACAATAGATATAGTCCACCAACTTCTAAAACTTGTGCATCACTTATACCTCTAAATAAAAGACCGATAGTCGCCACAGCTAATGAAATCGAGAGAAATAAAAGAGCGAGATCTGCAAAACTCAGAGTCTATAAAAAAGTTTCAGATTGCCCCTCTGGACTTTTGACATCAATGCAATTCCCAGAGGTTGAGTTAGGAATATGATTTGTTGAGATTTTTTTTGTTTACAACACTGACAGTAAGCACTTTTGTGTTGGGGCTATGGGCGTATAAAATAAATTATGATAGTCGAGCAGCTGATGAAAGAGTGAAGGAGCTCGAAAATTCGATTCTTTCAGCAAGTAAGGAAATTAAAATCTTAAATGCAGAATGGGCACATTTAAATAGCCCCGAACGGCTTAGAAAACTTCTTGGGTATTATTTCTTAGAGCTAAGGTTAACCCCAATCAACCCCGATGATTTCATTTCATTTTCTGAAGTGTATTGGAGAGAGACCAGTAAAAATGTCCCTGCGAAGTTAGTAGGTAATAGACTTTCTGGGATTGATCATGAAGAGTAGTGACGGTGAAAAAATTTTTACGGAGCACCCCAGAACCCGAAGAAGGCTATTTTTATTTGGTCTTTTAGTAATTACAGGTTTTTCATTGATCGGCCTGAAGATTGCCTTTTTAGCATCTAAGGAAAATCAAAAAAGTAGAAGTTATTTTCAGGAAGATAAAATACATTCTAGGCTTAATATTACTGATAGAAATGGGTATATTTTAGCAACTAATCTCGAAGGAGTTTCTGTATACATTCGACCTCAAGAAATCCAGAAAAAGTCACTTGTTGCTCAGAAGTTAAAAAATATTTTTCCCGACTTAGATAAAGTTGAGCTGATAAAAAAATTGAAAGATGGTCGAAAATTTTTCTGGTTAAAAAGCTTAGTATCACCAAAGCAGGAAAAAGCTCTATTTGATTTAGGTCAACCTGGAATATATTTCGGTAAAAGGGAGTATCGTTTTTATCCCTATGGAACGTTAGCATCCCATGTAATAGGTTACACCAAAATCAATGAGTTTGATGTAAACTATACCATAATTTCTGGGATTTCGGGGGTAGAAAAAGCTTTTGAAAATAAATTGGCGGTAAAAAAGTTTACTAAAGTAAACAAGAGCGAGATTGTTTTGTCATTAGACTTACCGGTGCAAGCGGAAGTAGAAAATGTTTTAAAAGAATGGCAAAAAAGAATGGGGGCTAAAGCTGGAGGCATAGTGATAATGAATATACACAATGGAGAAATAATAGCGCTTGCCTCCTCACCGGACTTTGATGCTAACAAAGATCGAAGTGGAGCAGGAAAAAATAAAGATGCTAGCATTTTTTTTAATCGAGTTGTTCAAGGTGTTTATGAGATGGGATCAACTTTTAAGATATTTCCCGTGGCCCAGGGTCTAGAGAAAAATTTATTCAAACTGAGTTCCTTAATTGACACAAGATCGTTTAAAATAAGCTCAAAAAAAATTGAGGATAAATACAAATTCAATAATAAAAGTACAGTTAATGAGATAATTGTAAGGTCGTCAAATGTTGGAGCTGCAAAAATTGCTCTGATGGTTGGAGAAACGGGGTTGAAAGAAATTTTTTCCAAACTTGGGCTTTTTGCACCTGTTAACTTAGAGTTAAAAGAAGCAAATTTAACTCAGCCTATCATACCAAAAAATTGGCGAGATATTCGCTTAGCAACTATATCATATGGATATGGCATGTCTGTTTCCCTATTACATATGGCTAAAGCCTATGCAATATTAGGGAATGGAGGATTTGAAATAGAACCTACCATATTAAAAAAAAACAAAGTCGGTCATTTAGGCTCTAGAGTTTTAAAGAAAACCACTTCTGATGAAATCCTTAAATTATTAGAAGCTATTGTGACGGATCCAAGAGGAACGGCAAAAATTCTAGGAAGCAAATATTATCGAATTGGTGGGAAAACCGGAACGGCAGAAAAAGTATCGCATGATAAAAAGGGGTATCAAAAAGACAAGGTAATTTCAAATTTTGTAGGCATATTTCCGCTCAGAGAGCCTAAGTTTGTTATTGCTGCGTTTTTAGATGAGCCAGAGAATAATTTTTTGCAGCAACCATGTAGATATTCAAGCTGTACTGTAGTCCCCATGATAAAAAAATTAATTGAAAGAACAGGGCCGTTAATGAATGTAATCCCACTGCATGGTGCATCGAAGTTTTAGGAATACTTAATATGTTTAGAGAAATTAATTATGCCTAGACTTTCAACTTTGAATATCCAAGAGATTGAACGGAGAGGGCAATGGAATAATCAGGACCCTGAAATAAAGGGTATTGAAACTAATTCACTTAGGATCGAACAAGGACATATATTTCTTGCAAAGGCAGGGAATACAACAAATAGCCACGGCGTACAATTTAGCGATCAAGCTTTTCAAAAAGGTGCAAGCCTTATTATTACCGACTTAGAAGGGTACCAATTTGCCTTAAATAAAGGCTTAAAACTAGCTTTGCCTTTCCTTATAGTCCAAGACCTTGGGCGAACTCTAGATAGTATTTGTGAGGTATTTTATTCAGGCAAACCAAAGTTTGTGATGGGAATAACAGGAACAAATGGGAAAACATCAGTAGTTAATTTTAGCCAACAGCTTATTGAAAAAAAAAATAAGTCATGTGTGACTATTGGGACTTTAGGGGTGGGAGGAGTTTTAAGTTTAAAAACTGATAACACCACGCCTGATCAAGCTCTTATCTCAAGAGTTTTACAAACAGCAAAGTCAAAGGGAGCGGATTATGCTCTTTTGGAGGTCTCATCACACTCCTTGGTGCAACGAAGGATTAACGGCATAGCTTTTAAGGTATTTTGCTTTACAAACTTATCACAGGATCATTTAGATTATCACAAAGATATGGAAACATATTTTCAAGCCAAGCTAAGTATTCTTGATATACTGAATATAGATACAAAAATAATTGTAAATATTGATGATAAATATGGAAAAATGTTTTTTACTGAAGCAAAAAAAAAAGGTTTCAAAGTCGAAACAATAGGCTGTAGTGATATAGCAGATGTAAAGCTAAGAGTCACTCAAGGTGCACAAGGCATACAATTTATTGAAATTGTGAGAGATGATTTTGTTTATAATTTTCAAACACACTTAATAGGTGAATTCCAGGCAGCAAATTTAGGTATGGCGCTTCTTACGTGTGAAAAGTTTGGCTTTGAATTTGATGAGTTGGTAAGTTTTTGTGACTCTTTAAAACCTGTTCCCGGTAGGCTCGAGTTTGTTGGGAAAACTAAAAAAGGAGCATTAGTTTATATAGATTTTGCACACTCCCCCGCTGCTTTAAAGCTTCTGTTGAAAACGCTCGGAGGCTTAACAAAGGGTAAGTTAGTTTTGGTTTTTGGTGCCGGGGGAGAGAGAGATAAAGATAAAAGGAAACCTATGGGAGCCATAGCATATGAATACTGTGATATGATATATGTCACAGATGATAACCCTCGCTACGAAGATGCTGAATCCATTAGACATCAAATTATTAATACCTGTCCGAACGCTGTTGAAATCGAAGATAGAGCGGAGGCAATAACAACTGCCATTCATAGTGCTCGACATGATGACGTAGTGATAATTGCTGGAAAAGGGCATGAGAAGGTACAAATAGTAAAAAATAATTATTTTCCCTTTAGTGATTTTGAGCAAGCCAGCATAGCCATAGAATTATTGGAGTAGATAGATCATGGTAGAAGTTCTATGGAACAAATTTATGGCGGAGGTTGCTACTTTGGGTAAATGTAGTTCGTTCTGGGAGGCATCGGGGATATCATTTGACTCTAGAACAATTAATAAGGGAGATTTATTTATAGCGCTTCCAGGAGAAAGAGATGGTCATGACTTTGTACAAGCAGCCTTTGATAATGGAGCAGCAGCGGCAATGGTAAGTAAAGAACCAAAAGGTTTTAATGAAAATGATAAGTTATTAATAGTCGATGACGTGATGAAAGCATTGGTTAGAATGGCAAAGGTTTCTAGAAATGAATCTAAGGCCATATTTATTGGAATTACCGGCACTTCGGGGAAAACATCTACAAAGGATATGGGAAGCTTGGTATTTAAAAGCTTTGGAAAGACGCATTTTTCAATGAAAAGTTATAACAATTTTTTAGGTTGTTCTTTAACATTGGCTACTATACCGAAAGATACCAAATACGTTTTAGTGGAAATTGGTACAAATTGCTTAGGAGAAATTGCGGAATTATCCCAGTTAGTTAAACCCGATCATGTCATTATAACAGACGTATCAATTGGTCATATTGAAGGTCTTAAGTCTTTAAATAACATTGTAGACGAAAAGGCTTCCATTTGCTATGGGCAGAAAGAAAAAGGTATAGCCATAATTCCGAGAGGAATTGAAAAATTTAGTAAGCTTAAAACAAAGGTTCAAGGATTTGGTTCACATATAATCTCATTTGGAGAAGAAGAATGCAGTGATGTAAGGATTAGCGATATAGAAGTGTATAGAAACACTATTACTTCAAGAATTTTAGATCAAGAACGAAATGTATGGAATATAAAGCTAGAAACTGCGGGAAAACATTACATTAAAAATGCAGCTGCGCTATTGACTCTAGTATGCTCGCTGAAGTTAAACCCAGCAGAAGCGATTTTGGCCCTAGAGAAGTGGTCGCCATTGGCTGGACGCGGTCAAGTTACGGAAATAAAATTTAAAAACGATTATAACAAAATATCTATACACCTTATAGACGAAAGCTATAATGCAAACCCAAGTTCAGTAAAATCTTCTTTAGAGACGCTTGTCTGTATTTTTACAAGCAAAAAAATTAATTACCACCAACCAAGAAGAATTGCTGTTTTAGGAGACATGCTGGAACTAGGCTGTTCTGAAGTAAAAGAACATATAAATATATCGAAGTTTGCAAGATTGGATAAAATTGATAAAATTTTTTGTGTGGGTCCGCGAATGAGAAACTTATATGATGTATTGCCGTACTCTAAGCGAGGGGCCTGGACTGAAACCGCTCTAGATATGCAAAATGTTTTAGTTAATAAACTTAGCAACGGAGATATAGTAATGATTAAAGGCTCTTTCTCTATGGGAATGAACACAATAGTAAAAAAATTGAAAAACATGTAACAAGTTAGAGTTTCAGCAATGCTATATTTTTTGAGTTTTTTATCAGACGGTGGAGATTTGTTTAATCTTTTTCGTTATATAACATTTCGTGCTGGTGGCGCTTTTTTTACAGCGCTCATTATATTTTTTACTTTTGGAAAGCACAGTATAAATTTTTTAAAAAAATTGCAGAAAGAGGGTCAACCAATAAGAGAGGATGGTCCTAGTGATCATATTATTAAAAAGGCTGGGACACCCACAATGGGGGGCGTCATAATATTATTAGCAGTTACAACTTCCACTATTTTATGGGCTCGTTTAGATAATGAGTATGTTTGGATTATTCTGTTTGTGACTTTTTCTTTCGGTATTATAGGGTTGATTGATGATTACATCAAAGTTGTCAAAAGAAGTTATAGAGGTCTTTCTGGTCGCTTGCGTCTGCTATTTGGATTTCTAATAGCTTTTATCGCTGTCTATTTTATTCAAGAACAACACATTGATGGTTTGAGTAAATCTCTTGCCCTACCAATTTTTAAAGACTATTTGGTTCTCTTAGGTGTTTTCTTTTTTCCCTTTGCTATGATTGTAATTGTTGGTTCCGCTAATGCTGTTAATTTAACAGACGGACTGGATGGATTAGCTATTATGCCAGTTATAATTGCAGGAGCATCATTAGGTATAATTTCTTATATAGTTGGTAGGGCAGATTACTCATCCTACTTAGACATTCATTATATCAAAGGTAGCGGTGAAATTCTTATATTTTCTGCTGCCCTTATAGGAAGTGGTTTGGGGTTTTTGTGGTACAACGCACCTCCAGCAGCGGTTTTTATGGGAGACACTGGGTCTCTATCTCTCGGCGCAGCTCTTGGTTGTATAGCTGTATCAATTAAACATGAACTTGTCCTATTGATAGTTGGAGGTTTGTTCGTAATTGAGACATTTTCTGTAATTATTCAAGTGATATTTTTTAAGATTACAGGAAAACGAGTTTTTCTTATGGCACCTATTCATCATCATTTTGAAAAACTGGGCTGGTCAGAGTCACAAATAGTGATAAGGTTTTGGATTATAGCTGTCATACTAGCTGCGCTTGGAATGGCAACGCTAAAGCTCAGATAAAATGATCAATCTTAAAAGTCTGAGAGATAAAAAAATTGGAGTTTTGGGGCTTGAAAAAACTGGTTTGTCCGTTGTCAAGGCTGTTGAGAAAGCAGGTGGATTGTTGATCTGTTGGGACGATGATAAAGAAAAGAGGGATAATTTAGAAAATAATGGGGTCACTGTTAGAGATCTGAATGATAAAAACTTAATGAGAGAGCTTGATCTTCTTGTTGTAAGTCCAGGGATCCCTCACTTGTACCCAAAGCCACATCCAATAGTTACCTTAGCTTATAAGTTAAATATAAAAGTGGATAATGATATTGGACTTTTTTTTTCAAACCACGTTGAAGAAGAGTATAAAACTTTTAATATTCCACCGAAGATTATTGCTATAACCGGGTCCAACGGAAAATCTACGGCAACGGCGTTGGCTGGGCACATCTTTTCTAAACTCTTTAGAGATGTTGAGATTGGGGGCAATATCGGAAAACCGGTTTTGGAATTAAGTCCTCCTGATGAAGGCTCCATCAGAATCTTGGAGCTCTCTTCTTATCAAATTGAATTAGCGAAATGTTTAGCTCCAAATATCGGTGCATTCATTAATTTTTCTTCAGATCATCTTAAAAGGCATGGAGGGTTAGGGGGTTATTTTTATGCCAAAGCTCGATTATTTTTGGAAAACTTAATAGATATGTCGGTTATTAGTATTGATACTGCAGAGGGATTATTTTTATATCGAAGACTTAATGATACAGAAAATAAGATAATCGCTATAAGTACTAAAGTAGAATTGAAAGATTATTTATGGGGAGTAGCCCTACGAGGATATTTTATTACAGAATGGAAAAAGGGCAAACAAGTCTCGTCCTTTGATTTGAGAAGACTAGATAACAATCTGATGGTGTTACGAGAAACGCTTTTAGTTGTTTATGCTTTGGCAAGGACGCTTGGCATAGCTCCTAAAAACATTTTTAGCAATTTTGCGGGATTTAAGCCACTTGCCCACAGAAATCAGAAGGTTGACGTGATTGACGGGGTGGTATTTGTTAATGACAGCAAAGCCACAAATGTTGATGCAACTAGCCATGCTTTGAAAACTCATAAAAATGTCCACTTAATTTTAGGTGGACAAGCAAAAGATAATAATTTTTATCAACTTAAAAATAATATGGAAAATGTATCAAGGATATATCTAATAGGGGAGGCGGCAGCTCTTATAGAAAAAAGTTTTGTAGGTCATGAAATTGAGCAATGTGATACACTAAAAAAAGCAGTTGATAGAGCAGTAAGTAATGCTACCGAAGGAGATACAATTTTATTTTCGCCTGCCTGTGCAAGTTTTGATCAATACTTGAATTTTGAGGAAAGAGGAAAGCACTTTGTTTCCCTAGTTAAAGAATATAGAAAAAATATAATTTAGTATGTCTTTTTAATTCAAGTGATGATATTCTTCTAGATAAAAACGAGCAGTAAGAATGACAGATATAATACACGGCAGCTCTCGTGCCGTGCCTGTAGACAACCCATTTTTCCGTTGGTGGCAATCGATTGATCAATGGACACTAGTTGCGACCTTAGCTCTTATTGTTACCGGGTTGCTACTGTCAATGGCAGCGTCTGTGCCTTTGGCAGACACCAATGATATGCCTACTTTTTACTATGTTTACAGGCAAGCTATTTATGGAGTTATTTCCTTTTCTCTAATTTTATTTTTGTCTACTACAAGCTTGTCTGTTGTGCGGAGATTTGGGATCTTAGGCTTTTTTTTAGTGGTTATCGCACTTGCACTCCTTCCAATTTTTGGTACTGATTTTGGTAAGGGAGCAGTTCGGTGGTTCTCTTTAGACTGGCTAACAATTCAACCATCTGAATACTTAAAACCGTTCTTTGTAGTTTTTATTTCTTGGGTTGTAGCAGGGAATGTAAATAGTAATCCACGAGCAGGACTTCTTTTATCTTTTTTTTCATTAAGCATTTGTGTATTTTTACTAATCTTGCAACCTGACCTTGGTCAGACTGTGGTTTTGATTGGTTGTTGGGTTTTGATTCATTTTATTGTTGGTGTTTCTTGGCTTTTCTCCGCAGTCTTTTTTACTTTCCTTTCAACAGTCGCACTAATATTTTATCAATTTTCAAACCATGTTGCAGGCAGATTAAAAAATTTCTTTTCGAATGTTATTGAACCTACATCTCAGATGGGTTTAGTTGAACAAGCAATTCAATCGGGTGGATTTTTGGGCGTTGGTGCTGGAAATGGAAAGATTAAATGGAGCCTACCTGACGCCCACACTGATTTTATTATTGCTGTTGCCATAGAGGAGTTTGGTCTAATAGTGTTTATTTTAATATTAACACTCTTTATGATTATTTTGTTACGAACATTGTCAAGGTTAATAATTGAAAGAAATCCTTTTCTATTGTTAGTTGGTCTTGGATTGATGACGATTATTCAGGCACAAGCTCTTATTAATTTGGGGGTAGCGGCTCGCTTGCTTCCTACCAAGGGCATGACCCTACCTTTCATAAGTTATGGAGGCTCTTCAATGCTTGCTATGGGTATATTAATGGGTCTCTTACTTAATGTGACTAGGCGTAGAACCAGCGAAAATATCGATAGTTTCATGGGTGGTACCTAATGGAGAAAAAAGGTGTTTGTGTCTTATCGACCGGAGGTACGGGAGGTCATGTGTTACCATGCGTTGCCCTAGCAACTGACCTGAGAAATCTTGGATGGGAGGTTATAATTTTTACTGATGTGAGAGGGTCACATTATTTGGATGAAAATTCAAACGACTATTCAATAGAGGCTGTCAAAATCTCTTCGGAAACAGTGACACGTCTAAAAAAACTCATGGAATTATCTTATCAAATACCCCTAGGAGCTTTCCGCTCAGGAAAGCTTATGTTTAGGAAAAAGCCAAAGTTCATAGTAGGTTTTGGGGGTATTTCTACGTTTCCAATTCTATTAATGTCGGTTCTCCTCAGAATCCCCCTATTCATACAAGAACAGAACGCTGTTCTGGGAAGAGTAAATAGATTTTTCCAAAAGTTTAGCATTAAAGTTTTTTGTCATTTTTCTAATACCTTATATTTGAATCCAAAAAACAGCATGATTACTGGTAATCCAGTAAGGAATAAAGTGCTGAAAAAAAATAACTCCCAGTACTTAGAGCCTGGTCCGTGGCCCAATACAATATTGGTTCTTGGCGGATCTCAAGGCGCACGGTTGCTATCTGACGTTATACCGAATTGCATAGCAATGCTTTCTAAAAAAACTAGAGATCGATTAACAATATTTCATCAAGCAAGGAAAGATGATATTGACCGCGTTTTAGCATCTTATAAAAATATTGACTTAAGAGCATGCGTTAAACCATTCTTTGAAGATGTTGAAAGATTAATGTCAGAATCTCAGGTAATAATTTGTAGATCAGGTTCTAATACATTGGCAGATATAGCGATCGTTGGAAGACCATCAATACTTATCCCTCTAAAGCATGCCAAAGATGATCACCAACTTCGAAATGCCAGAATATTTGCTGACGAAGGTGGGGCAACTGTCATCGAAGAAGGACCAAATCTTGCTAAAGATTTAGCCAAAACGTTGGCCCTAATTTTAAAATCTCCTTCAAAAACAAGAAATATGGCTTCCAACGCATTAAAAATGGGAAAGCCTAATGCTTCAAAAAATATAATTAGGGCAATTGAGGAGTTTTTAGGAGAAAAGAAATGATTGCTACTAGATTACCTCTAAATTTAGGGCCGATACATTTTATTGGTATTGGTGGCATAGGAATGTCTGGAATTGCTGAGATTCTTTTAAATCTTGGCTACGCCGTACAAGGGTCTGATATAAAGAAGACAAATATCACAGAGAGGCTCTCCTCGCTTAGTGTAAAGATATTTTATGAGCATGACAAAAAAAACATTAGCGATTGTTCTGTAGTGGTTATTTCTTCTGCAATAAGAAAAGAAAATATTGAATTATCCTTTGCAAAACAGCGTGGGATCCCAATAGTTTCCAGAGCAGAAATGTTAGCAGAATTGATGAGAATGAAATTGAACATTGTGGTTGCAGGCTCTCATGGAAAGACAACAACGACATCTCTTGTTGCCTCAATTGCCGAAGCAGGTAATTTGGACCCAACTGTCATAAATGGTGGCGTCATAAAAGCCTACGGCTCAAATGCTAGGTTAGGAGAGGGAGATTGGATGGTAGTTGAAGCGGATGAAAGTGACGGATCTTTTAACAAACTACCCGTAACAGTTGCTATAGTAACAAATATCGATAAGGAGCACTTGGACTATTATGGAAGTTTTCAAAATTTAAAGAGAGCTTTTGAACGATTTATTTCAAGCGTTCCTTTCTACGGAGTGGCTATTTGCTGTATAGACGATAAAAACGTTGATAAGGTAACTTCTTATATAAAGGATCGGAAAATCATTACATATGGATTTTCAGAAAATGCTGATATAATAGTAAGAAATTTAAGGGTAGATGAAAAAGGCACCAGATTTGACCTCGATGACAAGATAGCCAACATCTATTTGAGAGATTTTAATTTGCCAATGATTGGGCAACATAACGCCCTAAATGCTTGTGCTGCAATTTTGGCCGCTTCAAATCTATCAATTCCAATAAAGTTTATCAAAGGCGCATTAGAAAAATTTGAAGGAGTGTCAAGACGCTTTACTAGAGTTGGCTTTTTTAATGGTGCTACGATTATAGATGATTATGCGCACCACCCTGCAGAAATTAAAGCTGTTATTTCTGCAGCCAAAAAGATAGCAAAAAGAAAAATTATAGTGGTTCATCAGCCTCATAGATTTTCAAGGCTTAAATCATTATTTACAGACTTCATGAAATGCTTCAGAGATGCAGATATAGTTGGTATTACACCCGTTTTTGCTGCCGGTGAACCTCAGATTGATGGTTTTGATAGTAAAACTTTGATCAATTCTGTTATTAGAATTGAGACGCAAAAGGTTGAGTATGTTGAGGACGAAGTGTCTTTTAGTAGATTTTTAAAAAAGAATTGTAATAAAGGTGACATTTTCCTAACACTTGGAGCTGGCAGTATAACTAGTTGGGTTAATAACCTCTCTTTTATAGAGAATAAGTCAGGACGTGAAGACAATGCGTAAGTTGGCGTTTTTTGATGAAAATCGATTCTCAGGATCAATAAATTATTCTTTTCCTTTGTCAAAAATTAGTTGGCTAAAAGTTGGTGGGCCAGTAGATATTTTGTTCAGGCCAAAAAGTTTGAACGAGTTATCTAGGTTCCTTTCCTTAATGCCCGTTGAAGTGCACGTTATGCCCATAGGAGCTTGTTCAAATCTTTTGGTTAGAGACGGCGGTCTTTCAGGGGTTGCGGTAAAGTTAGGAAGAAACTTTTCGGAAATTGAAGTAAAGGATAATCAAGTAAAGCTTGGCGCAGGGAATTTTAGCTCAAAAGTTGCTATTAAACTATCTGAACTGGGCTACGATTTATCTTTTTTAAGAACAATTCCTGGAACTATCGGAGGAGCACTAGCTATGAACGCTGGCTGCTATGGAAATTACATAGGGGATTACGTTCAAAGCATTGAGGGAGTTGACAGATCAGGAAAATTTATCCATTTGGGAAAAGAGTGTTTTCAATTTAAATACCGTTCTAGTAGTTTCCCAGATAATTTCATAATAACTTCTACCATTGTTAGGCCAAAAAAAGAAAATAAAAGTCTAATAGATGAGAAAATGACAAAGATGTTATCCAAAAGAAAAGAGACGCAGCCAACAAATACAGCTACTTGTGGTTCAACTTTCAAAAACCCTGATGGAAAATCATCACTTTTACTAGAAGAGTCAATTGAATTAAAAGCTTGGAGAGTCATTGATGGAGCAGGGTTAAGGGGTAAAAAATTAGGAAAAGCAATGGTATCAAACAAGCATCCCAATTTTTTAATAAATCTAGGTGGAGCAACAGCCCAAGAAATGGAATCCCTAGGAGAGTACGTTAGGCAATCAGTTTATGAGAAATACAAAATTTCACTGGATTGGGAGGTAATAAGGGTAGGGAGAAAATAAATTTGATCGAAACAGTAAATCCAAAGAATATCTCTAAAGTTTTAGTACTGCAAGGAGGAGTTTCGGAAGAGAAGGAGGTCTCTGATTTAACTGCCGAAAGCTGTATAGAGGCGCTACAAAAAGCGAGTTTTGATGTTGAAGCGATAAATATAGACTCGCGAAATATAAACGAGTTGGCTGAGAATGTGAAAAGTAAAAGTCCTGATGTAATATTTAACGCCCTTCACGGAGGTGGAGGAGAGGATGGATCTATTCAGGGACTATTTGAAATGCTTAGGATTCCATACACACACTCTGGGGTTTTATCTTCTGCCATGGCAATGGATAAATTTATCTCAAAGAAAATATTTAAGGCATCGGGGTTACCAGTAGTAGAGGATCTACTATTAAATGGCGGAGATCAATTAAATGGAATACCTTTAACTCCACCGTTTGTTATTAAGCCGAATAACGGAGGCTCTTCCGTCGGAGTTCACTTTATTAGATATAAAGAGGAAATCCAAGGGGTCGGGGAGTTTGGTAAACATTTAGGTAGAAGGTATCTTTTAGAAAAATACATTCCTGGTAGAGAACTTACCGTTGCCGTGCTAAACGGTCGGCCATTGACTGTTACCGATATAGTAACTGAAGATTGGTATAATTATGATGCGAAATATAAAACAGGTGGTTCAAAACATATAATACCTGCGGACATCCCTAGGGAGATATTTGATTTGTGTATCAATTATGCAGTCAGAGCGCATTACTGCTTGGGGTGTAGAGGTGTTACTCGCTCTGATTTTAGATGGAACGAAAACAAAGGAAAGGAAGGGTTATTTATTCTTGAACTAAATACCCAACCTGGAATGACCAAAACTTCTCTTGTCCCGGAACAAGCAAGATACGTCGGAATGGACCTACAGTACTTGTGCTTGGAATTGATTAAAGATGCATCGTGTAACAAGTAGGTTAAAAATGAATTTGTTAAAATCTAAAGATCCTGCCCCATCAAGGTTATATTATAAAATAAATAGATTATTTTACAGGCTTTGGTTTAAAGTTCTTTTGATCACAGTTTCTTTGATTTTAAGCGCCTTGTTGGCAAAAAAATTTCTTTATAAGAATTATGATCTAAATGAGGAAATTAAACTTTTAAGTAAGGAAAGCTCTGCTTTTTATAAAGATCTGACAGAATTGTCTATAAGCAGCGTTTTAGTAAAAGGTGCCCAAGAACCATTGAAAAAAGAAATTTCAACTATGGTTCAAAATTTGGCAACTGAGGGGTTTTCAGTGTTGAAAGCACAAGCTTTAAGAGAAAAAATACAAGCAATTAACAGAGTCGAAAAAGCTTTTGTTAAGTTTTCTACAGATGGATTGGTAATTGTTAGTGTTGTTGAAAGAAAAGAAGCAGTGGTGTTTTTTAACAATGATCTTTATGAAGTTCTAGATAGTAATGGAATTATTCTATCAATAAAGCCAAATTATCAAGGTCTATCAGGTTTTCCACTTTTGGTTGGAAAACATGGGCCAAGAAAAATTAAAGAACTTTTATTACTGGTAAATGAAATAGGAGCAAATAAGTCAGAGGTATTATACTATGAGTGGATTGGTGAAAGGCGATGGAATATTCATATGAAAAATGATTTGGTCTTTAAGCTGCCAGAGAATAATTTAAGTAAAGCAGTGGAGCTGATGAGTATTTTTCTAGATGAGACAAATATGCCCTTAAGACCTATAGTTTCTGTTGATTTAAGAAATATCGACAAACCTGTAGTAAAGTTTAGGAACGTTTCATCTATAGAGGATACTACTGAAAAAATAGGAAGGCTTCAAAGTTGAGGAAACTGTTGCAGAGCCAAAGGCAATTAAGACAAAAAAGGACTGCCGCAATAAAAAAGGGAACGGTTGCCCTTATAGATCTCGGAAGCTCTAAGGTAATGTGCCTTGTATTATCAATTGCAGAGTCAAATGAGGTTAACTCATTTTCAACGGTTAAGTTGAAGAGAGAAGTGACTTTCAGAGTTATAGGGGCTTCAACTACAAAATCTAGGGGAATTTGGAACGGTGAGATATATGAGATGAGGGAGGCAGAAAGTGCAATTAGAACTGTAATTCAACGTGCCCAAAAAATGGCTGGTTGCCTTATTGAGAATGTTTTTCTCACTTTTTCCAGTGGGTCTCAAAAATCCACTTTAGTATCATCATCTATTGGCTTTAACCAGAGAGAAGTAACAGAAGCAGATATTGGACACGCCTTGTCAAAGCTTAGTTTAGTTAATTATGATTTTAAAAGAGAAATAATTCACGCTTTGCCAGTCAATTTTAGCATCGATGGTAAACACGGGTATATGGATCCAAGGGGAATAAGTGCCTCTAACCTTTTGGTGGATGTAAATGTAGTTTCCATCCAATCAGATACGATAAAGAACATGGTTAGTTGTTTGAATAAATGTGACCTATCCTTAGCAGGTATAGCGCTTGCTCCTTACGTATCCGGACAATCTAGCCTTCTTGAAGATGAGATGCAATTGGGTGTTGTTTGTATTGATTTAGGTGCTGCCAATTCAAGTGTGTCGGTTTTCTTTCGAAAGAATTTAATCTTTTCCGAGTCAATACGAATTGGCGGGCATCATATAACTAGTGATATCATGCAGGCGTTCCAAATATCTTATGAAGCAGCTGAAAGATTGAAAGTTTTACATGGAGGTTTGATACCTGCCAACTCAGATGATAGAGAAACCATAGAATTGCCTGAAAACAATGAAGATCTTTACACTGACAGAAGAACGATAACAAAGTCGGAACTATTAGGGGTAATAAGGCCTAGAGTTGAAGAAACTTTTGACTCTCTTAGGTCTATATTAGATAGATCTGATTTCGAATTTCTACCTGGACAAAAAATTGTTTTGACTGGTGGTGGTAGCAAGTTGGCAAACATATTAGATTTCACATCAATATTTCTTGGAAAACCAGCACGAGTTGCCGTGCCAATGAGAATTCAGGGCCTACCATCCTCGGCTCATGGACCAGAAGCAGCTGCTGTTGTCGGTCTCGCATTGAACTTGGCGCAACCGCAAGATGAGGTATGGGATTTTAAAGCGCCTTTTGAGCACGAAGGAGATGAATTAATAAGAAGAACATGGCGGTGGGTAAAATCAAATTGGTGAAACATATCCTTATAACAAGTCTGATAGAGCATAAAATTAGTGACGAGTAGGGGTGATTCGGTTATTATACGAATCAGCAGTAAAAAAAAAAATGGCAGGCAACAATGGCAATAAATATAAGGATTCCTGAACATCAGGAATTGAAGCCTAGAATACTAGTTTTTGGTATTGGGGGCGCCGGTGGAAACGCCGTAAATAATATGATGTTAAAAAATCTGGAGGGAGCGGAATTTGTAGCCGCTAATACGGATGCACAAGCCCTTCAACAGTCCAATGCTCAAACAAAATTGCAATTGGGGTTAAAGAGAACTCAGGGGCTTGGAGCGGGCGCAAAACCAGAGGTTGGTAATGAGGCGGCCATTGAAAGTACCGAACAGATTGCAGACATTCTTGATGGAGCAAATCTATGTTTTATTACGGCTGGGATGGGTGGTGGAACTGGTACCGGTGCGGCTCCCATTGTTGCTGAGCTTGCAAGAGAAAAAGGAATTCTAACTGTTGGTGTAGTCACGAAACCGTTTCAATTTGAGGGTACAACCAGAATGAAGCAAGCTGACCATGGGATATCAGCGCTGCAAAAAGTGGTTGACACTCTGATAGTCATTCCGAACCAGAACTTATTTAGACTAGCAACAGAAAAAACGACATTTACAGAAGCGTTTTCTATGGCAGATGATGTTCTCTATCAGGGCGTAAAGGGAGTAACAGATCTTATGGTTAAACCTGGGCTTATAAATTTGGACTTTGCTGATGTCAGGTCTGTAATGGATGAGATGGGGAAAGCGATGATGGGTACAGGGGAAGCCAGTGGTGAGGATAGAGCCTTACAAGCTGCGGAAAAGGCAATAGCTAATCCCTTATTAGACGAGATTTCACTCAAAGGAGCTACTGGTGTACTTATAAATGTTACAGGAAGTAATGACATGACGCTTTTCGAAGTAGATGAAGCAGCGAATAGAATAAGAGACGAAGTGGATCCAGAAGCGAATATAATAGTTGGGTCGACTTTTGACACCGATCTAACAGGTTCAATCAGGGTATCCGTAGTAGCTACTGGAATAGATGTATCAGAATTTACTAAGCCAAGTTCTCAAGTGCTAAATGAGTTAGAGAAATCAAATAGAACTGAAATCGAAAAAACTTACGAGCAGGGTTACAGCTCGGTAAATAGTTCATATGAAAGTGAGAAAAAAGGAAACGAGGCTGTAATTGGCAGAGATACTTTAGATAGGGAAGAAAAGGAGTCAGAACCGCTGATAAGTAATGTGAATTCAGCTAACCGCCCTACTTTAGAAAACATGCGACAAAGCGACGATAGTGCAATCGCAAAACAAACAGATCCAACACTGACCCAAACTTCGTCAGGAATAGATCTGCCTCCCAGAAAACAAAGTACCGAACCCAATACTTCAGCAGGGGGTTTGAACAACCTTATAAAACGCATGACAGGATTTGGAGAAAAACGAGAGCAAATGGATAGTGTGGAAATAAAAAGCCAGACCGAAGAAGAAAAAGAGAGATTACTAACAGACAGAGAAGATGAGAGCAAATTAGAGATTCCTGCTTTTTTGCGTCGACAGGCTAACTAGAGTAGTAATAATTGAATTATTTTGACATATAAGTGTGTATTGAGCTTTCTGGCTAATTAGATAACCTCAATGTAAAGGGTTAGAATGTTCCAGAAGACTATAAAAAATACTTTTATGCTCCAAGGTAAAGGTCTGCACTTCGGTAAAAACGTCAG
Organism: uncultured Alphaproteobacteria bacterium; assembly: GCA_902537235.1. GTDB lineage: Bacteria > Pseudomonadota > Alphaproteobacteria > Rhodobacterales > Rhodobacteraceae > CACIJG01. Next base: position 50,984 of record CACBAO010000003.1, on the reverse strand, counting down.
AATGGTCGTGCATCCTGCTCCTGCCGATCACGGTATAGTTTTCAAAAGATTAAATATTAAAGGTGATCAAGCCTATATCCAGGCAAGCTTTAAAAACGTATCCAAAACTTATTTAAGAACGCAACTTACAAATAGTGCTGGAGTTTCAGTAATAACAGCTGAGCATATTTTAGCAGCTTTTGCAGGTTTAGGAATTCATAATGCGTTAGTTGAATTGAGTGAAGCAGAGGTTCCGATTTTTGATGGGTCTTCAAGAACTTTTGTAAAAGCAATACTTCAGTCAGGAGTTATTGAGCTGAAAAAAAAGATCCGATTATATGAAGTGGTGAAAAAAATCCGGGTAGGTAGTTCAGACGCTTGGGCAGAGTTAAGACCTGCGAAGACATTCTCGATAGATTTTGAGATGAACTGGCCTGGAACAGCTCTTAGCAAACAAAGCCTTAAAATGCCTATTGTTAATGGCGCATTCGTAAGAGAAATATGTGACAGTAGGACTTTCTGTCGGAAAAGCGACGTTGTTCGACTAAAAGATGAGGGCCTCGCCCTTGGTGGGGGGATAGAAAATGCAATCATTGTCGGAGAAAATGAGATGATGGCACAAGATGGGTTAAGGTATACTGATGAGTGTATTAGGCATAAGATTCTTGATGCTCTTGGAGATTTGAGCCTCGTGGGAAGACCAATTTTAGGGAAATTTGTATCATGTGCTGGTGGGCATGGACTAACAAATCTATTATTGCGAGAGAGCTTTAAAAGTGGAGATATATTTGTGAGTAAGGACTTCTCAGAGAGCGATAGAAATAAACTTCCTGGATTTGATATTTCAAGAGCCGATACAAAGAATATATTCCGATGATCAAACACTATTTTGGACTTTTAAACTACTTATCTTGACTTTTAGATATTATAAAGTTTAGTAAAGAGAATGCGCTTTTTATTTGGTTTATTAAAAATTTTAACCACATGTGTTCTGGTGTTGCTAATGTTAAGTTGCAGTAATAAACTTCCAAGTGAGATTAGCGAAAACAACACGCCTGCGGAAATTATTAAACTGGGAGATGAAGCGTATGCAAAGGGTTATTTTGAACGAGCAGGAGACTACTACTTAGAGATCAATAAGTATTTTCCATATTCCGTGGAAGATGAGCTTGGATTGAGCAAGGCCGTAGATGCTTACTACAGAGCAAGGAAATTTGAGGACTCACGTCTAGCAGCAAGTAAGTTCTTAAGCCATTACCCTGAAAGTAGAAATGCACAAAAAGTATTGTACTTTAGATCAAAAAGTTTTTGTGACGAGATAGATATTGTTGAAAGAGATCAAGCTGCAGCGAGAGATTGTATATCAAGCTTTTCAGCTTATCTAAGTCTATATCCTAAAAGCGCGTCGAAAAAAGAAGCAGAAAAAAATATTAACAACGCCAGAGAATTTCTGGTAGGCCAACAGTTAAATGTTGGTAAATATTATTTGAAAAGAAATAACCCGACGGCTGCTATGAGAAGATTTAAAAAGATAAAGAAAACAACCAACGTTTCTAGTTTTTTGCCTGAAATCTCCTTCAGATTAATTGAAAGCTTTCTATTAGTTGGGCTATTGAGTGAGGCCCAATCTGAAAGAGAATATATGAGAAAAAAATTCCCAAATAATAGTTGGACCGCCGAGGCGTCTCTTTTAATCGATAAGTCAGGACTTAACTAGCTTGATTAAAAAATTGTTTGTACAAAATATTCTTTTGCTTGATAATCTGGAATTAGAATTCACTTCAGGTCTGAATATTTTAACTGGTGAGACGGGAGCAGGTAAATCTATTCTTTTGGATTGTTTGGGTTATCTTCTCGGAAAAAAAAATACAAGAATCGAGATTGGTATTCGGGCCGATACTGCTACTCTAATTGGAGAATTCCAATTAGAGAATAACGAAGTAATAAGCCAATTTTTATCTGAGAAAGGATTTGCAATAGAAGGAAATCTTATATTAAAACAGAGTATAGGTGCGAATAGTAAGAGAAGAGCTTTTATTAATGACCTTCCCTGTTCCTTGGATACGGTTAAAGAGTTGGGTAACCTACTTCTAGACTTAAATGGTCAGTTTGAAGAACAGGGTTTGTTAAATGTAAAAACGCACAGAAGCTTACTAGATAGCTTTGGTAACTTAGAGCCAAATGTTAAGAATATTGAGAAGTCTTGGACTGAAATTAACAAATTAAAAAAATTACTAGAGACAGAGTTTAATAGAAAAGATTTGGTAGAGAATGTAGAATTCTTAGATAAATCAATACAAGAAATATCAGAGCTGGAACTTGATCGCACTGAAATCGAGAGTATTGAATTGCACAGAGATGAATTAAGAAAAGCCATTCGTGGTAGTTCCGTTATAGTCGATACTCTTAAAAGTCTAAATAGAGAGCTGATCGAAGAGAGTATTTTGAACACAATAAAATCTTTAGAAAGATTAGAAAAAAAGGAGGAAATGGACAATCATCTTCCAATTGAAATATTTTATGACGCTTTTGAAAAATTTTCAGAAGCTTGTGAAATGTTGGATAAACTTAGAGAAAAAAGTGTTGATAGTGAAAAGCAACTTCTTCAAATAGAAGATCGGTACCATTCAATAAAGAGAATATGTAGGGCTCACAATGTTGAACTAAGTCAAATATTTAATTTAAAATCTTTGTTGGAAAAGGAATTGGAAAGTATTAAAGGTGTTGATCAAAAAATAAAGGAACTAGAGACCAAAATTTCAATTACAGATGAGAAGTATAAGAAAGACACATCCTATCTATCTAAAGAAAGACATAAATTTGCTGCTAAATTGGACAAAAAGATAGAAAAAGAGTTTAAGCCATTAAAACTTGGGCTAGCCAAGTTTAAAACAGATATAACAAGAGCTGGAGAGACTAGGTTTGGATACGATCAGGTTTGCTTCACAACTGAAATTAATCCAGGCTCTGGATTAAAGCCTCTGAATAAAATTGCCTCGGGCGGAGAACTATCAAGGTTTCTTCTGGCAGTAAAGCTATGTTTTTTAGAGAAAAAAATTCATAAAACACAAATTTTTGATGAGATTGATAGAGGAGTTGGTGGAGCGACGGCATCAGCAATCGGAAAGAGATTGTTAGATTTATCTAGACACGAACAAGTATTAGTGGTTACACACTCTCCTCAAGTTGCTGCTTATTCTGATAATCATCTCAAGGTTGAGAAGATCAATTCTGAGGAGTCAACAATTACAAAAGTTGAAACCTTATCCGAAGAAACAATTATTAGGGAAATAGCTAGGATGTTATCAGGAGAATTAATAACTACTGAAGCCTTGGCAGCTGCCGCCAGACTGAGGAATTCAGCAAAGGAGGCTAATTAACTTTTACCACCTTTCCTGGGTTTAATATACCATTTGGGTCAAACGTTTTTTTTATCGAAGCCATCACTTGGTAAGCTTCGCCATGTTCTTTTTCCATAAACTCAATTTTACCTATTCCTACGCCATGCTCCCCGGTACATGTTCCCTCGAGCTCTAGCGCTCGCTGCACTATTCGTCTAGTTAGATCTTTGGCTAAGTTTATATCATCGTCGTTGTTGGGTCTAACCATGATTCCAGAATGGAAATTACCGTCACCTACATGCCCCATTATGCTGGGGGCCATTCCTTTTGATTTCATCTCTATAGCCGTCTGATCTATCATTTCTGCTAAGTTTGATATTGGCACGCAAATATCGGTTACTAAAAATGTATGATTAGGGTTTTTTGCTTTGATTGCGTAATAATAGTTATGCCTGGCTTTCCAAAGTTTATTTCTATCTTCAGTTGCAGTACTCCAGTTGAAATCACTGCCACCATTTCCAGCTGCAATTTCTTGCACTGCCTCTGATTGTTCTTTAACGGAGGTTGTACTTCCGTGAAATTCAAAAAATAAATGTTCTTTTATTGGTAACTCAAGTTTTGAATACTCGTTTACAGCTTCGATTGAGGTCGAATCCATTAGTTCTGATCTGGCTATCGGAATTCCGAGTTGGATAGTTTCGATTATAGTCCTAACAGCGCTAGCTGTATCTGGAAATGAGCAAATTGCCGAAGCTATCTCTTCCGGTATGCCTTGAAGGCGTAATGTTAATTCTGTTATTACACCTAGTGTTCCTTCTGATCCCACTATTAACTTTGTGAGATCATATCCAGCTGAAGATTTCCTCGCTCTTGAACCCGTTTTTATTATTCTACCATCTGACATGACCACCTTCATGCCGATTACGTTTTCTTTCATAGTACCGTATCTGACTGCTGTTGTTCCTGAAGCTCTTGTAGCAGCCATGCCCCCAATGGAAGCGTTTGCTCCTGGGTCAACAGGAAAAAATAATCCAAATTCTTTTAAGTTAACATTAAGCTCTTCTCTTGTTATCCCTGGTTGCACAGTAACATCCATATCGTCCGGATTTACATTCAATATATTTTTCATGTTTTCGAAGGATAAAGTTACTCCTCCATTTACAGGAATTGAATTTCCTTCAAGGCTAGTGCCGGTTCCCCAAGGTATTATGGGGCACCTGTTTTCATTACATATTTGCAAGATTTTGGATACTTCGTTCTCATCTTTCGGAAAGGCGACGGCATCAGGAAGAATTTCCTTGTAATAGGTTTCGTTTTGTCCATACTGTTTTCTTTCAGAAATGGAGGCAGTTAATCGATCTGCCATCAAATTTTTTAACTGACTTATTGCATTTTCAATTGACATTTTAACTCTCTCAAATAATTTCTAACACTATCAGTTTAAAAAAAAAAATAAAATATAAATGACGAGAGATAACAAAAGCGAAGTAACTTTCACGTCTCCTTTTAGAACAAAAAATCAAACTGTTCTAACGGAATGGATAGACTATAACGGTCACATGAACGTAGCTTACTACACTTTAGCTTTTGACAAAGCTTTAGATTTTTTTTTTGAAGACGTTTTGGGTATTGGACCCTCTTTTGTTGAAAAAAATAAGGAGGGTCCTTTTGCTCTTAAAGCTAGCTACAATTATTTCAGCGAGTTATTAGTAGGAGAGAGCTTTTTTGTCGATATTAGTATCTTAGATTTTGATTCCAAGAGGGTACATTTATTTGGTGAAATGAAAAAGGAAAAATCTTTAGAATTATCAGCTGTTTTTGAGACAGTATTGATGAATATGGATTTGAGAGCACGCAAAGTTAAACAGTATCCTGACGGAGTATTAGACCTATTCAGTTTTTTTAAGTCATCCTTGGTGCAGGCCAATATACCGATAGAAATAGGAAAGAAAATTTCGTTAAAAAGATAAGCTATAAAGCCTTACATGTTTTGCTAAGCCAGGTTTTCTCAGAGCCACTTAAAAAGGGTCTTAGTTTTTGGTAAACATTTCGATGGTATGAGTTAAGCCATTGTATCTCATCGCGACTTAGCAGTTTTTTTTCGATAAGTTTTTTTTCGAAAGGAGCTAGCGTTAATGTTTCAAACTCTAAAAATACTTTCTTCTTCCTAGAGTGTGTACTTTTTCTTTTAACATATACTAGGTTTTCTAATCTTATTCCTAATTTACCTTCTATATATACCCCCGGCTCGATGCTCAAAATCATTCCAGGTTTTAGTGGAACTGTATTAACTCTTGTAATTCCTTGGGGACCTTGATGTACATCGGAAAAAACTCCCACTCCGTGTCCAGTTCCATGATCATAATCTATACCGTGTTCCCACAAAAAGTATCTTGCTAATGGATCTAATTCCTTTCCTGTCATTCCTGCAGGCCACCTTAGTTTACTTAAGCATATGAGCCCTTGTAATACTTTGGTATAGAGAAACTTCTGTTCCTTAAACGCCTGTCCTTTAATTAAAGTTCGAGTGACATCTGTTGTACCCTCAAGATATTGCCCACCGCTATCAACCAAAACTAATTCTGAAGTTTTTATCCTTTTATTGCTTTTATGCGACGCTCTATAATGAGTAATAGCTGCATTTGACCCTGCTGCGCTTATGGTATCAAAGGAGTTATAGTAAAAGGAAGGCTCAAATTTTCTAATTTCTTCAAACTTTTTTACGAGCGTAATTTCATAAAGCTCCTCAATTTTTGTACTTTTAAACCATTTAATAAATCTCAATAAGGCTAGCCCATCTTTTTCATGGCTTTTTTTAGAACCCATTAATTCTGTTGAGTTTTTCATAGCCTTAAATAATGTTATTGGATTGCACACTTTCTCCAATTTTATGCGCTGTCCTATGATTCTACTTTTAAGAACAAAAGGTGTGCTGGTAGGTTCAAATAGAACTTTCTTTAATTTTTTTATATCTGAAAAATAAAGATCAAAATGCTTTAATGTTACGTTCTTTCTAAGTTCAATGACCTTGTCTCTATAGCTATCTCTCATTGAGTAAATGCATATATGATTGCGGTATACTAGAGCATAACAATTTATTAAGGGAGAGTTTGGCACATCTTGGCCTCGTATGTTTGCTAGCCAGCAAATTGAGTCCGAACACGTAAGTACGAAGCCCTGTCCTTCCTGCAGTTTGAGTTTATCCCGTATTTTCTTGATTTTCTGCTTCGTATTTTCTCCGGACAAGATGGATGGTCTTAAGAAAGGATCCGAAAAAACTTCACGCGGCCTTCCTAACCAAACTTTGTCTATCAAATTATCAACTGCTTTTAGTTTAATACAGTTTTTAAGAGCCTCTTTTTGTTCCTCTACCTCTTTTATGGAGTGTAACCAAGGGTCAAAACCTATTGTTATGTTTTTTTTTATATTTTTTTTTAACCAAGAAAACGGTGCATTCTCAGCAATGTCCATTATTTTAAAGAAAGATTGGTTTACTTCGTTTCGTATTTGAATGTTATATCTACCATCAGTGAATATGATAGCTGAGCGTTTAAATATTATTGCAAAGCCTGCAGAACCAGTAAATCCTGTAATCCATTCTAAGCGATTATGAAAAGGAGCTGTAATTTCATTGAAATAAATGTCATTGTGGGGAACCAAAAAGGCATCTATTTTAAACTCTTTTAGGTTCCTTCTTAAAAGGAGAAGTCTTTCTTTAATTGATAATTTTGGTAGATTATCTTCTTGTTTTCTATGACTTAACACTTAAGAAATTCCTAAGTTTGTTTTCTGTTCCTCAAATAGATCTGCTAATTGTTCTGTCATTGCTCCAGCGAGTTGTTCAGCATCTGTAATTGTAACAGCTGTCTTGTAGTACCTAGTAACATCATGTCCAATTCCAATAGCAAGAAGCTGTACCCGATTGGTTGTCTCTATTTTATTTATAACATGCCTGAGGTGTTTCTCTAAATAGTTGGCAGGATTGACAGATAAGGTAGAGTCATCTACAGGCGCTCCATCAGATATAACCAACAAAATTTTCCGATTTTCTTCTCTCTTTAAAAGTCTCTTATGAGCCCACTCCAATGCTTCTCCATCAATATTTTCTTTCAATAGCCCTTCTTTCATCATTAAACCAAGATTTAACTTTGCTCTTCTCCAGGGCTCATCAGCATTTTTATATATAATATGTCTAAGGTCATTAAGTCGGCCCGGATTCTTTGGCCGACCAAGGGACAACCATTTTTCTCTAGAATGCCCTCCCTTCCACGCCTTGGTAGTAAATCCTAATATTTCACACTTAACATTACACCTTTCTAGCGTCTTGGCTAATATTTCAGTCGATATAGCCGCTATGGATATTGGTCTCCCTCGCATTGAACCCGAGTTATCAATCAACAAAGAGACTATAGTATCTTTAAAGTTCGTACTGCTTTCTTGTTTAAAGCTAAGTGGTGTGGTCGGATTCAAGACTATTCGCGAGAGCTTTGCTGCATCTAAAAGGCCTTCCTCTAGATCAAATTTCCACGTTCTATTTTGTTTAGCTTGTAGTCTTCTCTGAAGCTTATTAGCCAGACGAGATACAGCACCCCTTAGACTATCTAGCTGCTGATCTAAGTATTCTCTCAATTTTTCTAATTCAGCTACATCTGCAAGTTTATTTGCATTAATTTCTTCATCGCTAGTTGCGTCAAATACTTGGTAATGTGCTTCTTTAGTTTGGGCACCTTGAATATTTGGGGTAATTTGGTTTTCACTCTGGTCCTCGCCTTCAATAGTTTCATCAACCTGACTATCGTCTATGTGAGCATCAGCACTTGTACTTTGTTGTGATTCTCCATCATCCAGTTCACTATTTTCCGAATTATCATCTTCCTCGTTATCCGATCCTTGCCCAGCCTCTTCTTGTTCTAGTTCTTCTGGGTTATTCTCGTCTACATCACTTTCGACATCATCAAGTTCTCCCAGCTGTTCGCCATATCCAAGTTTTTCAATCAATTTTCTACTAAGAAGAGCAAATTTCTCTTGATCAAAGATGTCCTCAGTCTTACTGAATTCTGGGCTATTAGATAAGCTCTCAAAGATTTCCCTGGCATCCAAGAGTTGAGATGCTTCAGAAGGTAAATCCATATCAGATAGTTGACGCTTTATGAAATATCTAGCGAGCTGTGAAATATTTTCTTCCTGATCTCTAATAACGCTTTTACCTGAATAGTCCGATGCCTCTACTTTTGTTTTTTGCCAAATATTTCTCTTTGAACCTGGATAATATTTCTCTCCAAGTAATTCACATCTCGCTATTTCTAGTTCATGGTATATTTCTTTTGCTTGTTCACCAGTTGGGTCATATTTTGAAAATGTCTCTTCGTTTTTAAATCTTGCCTGTAAAGCTAAAGAATCTGCTGTACCCCTGACTTTTAATATTTCCAATTCAGATGGTTCTTTGCTTATTTGAGGAAGCTTTATTACCTCGCCGTAATCGCCACTGGGGTCTGCGGAGAATTTTATTTTAAGAGTTTCATTACCAGAAATAGCTCGAGTTGTTTCCGATATTGACTTCTTGATACCTTCAGATACCTCAGATTTTTTTTCTCCGTTCATTTTATTCTGAGACAGCTTTCAACAAGATGCTTTCCGGAAGTTCAATATCGAAACAACGTTGGAAGAATTCAGAAACGGTTGGCCTCTCCAATTCATCACACTTATTTAAAAAACTCATTCTGAAAGCAAAAGCTATATCATTAAAAATTAGTGTATTTTGAGCCCAAGCTATGACAGTTCTTGGAGACATAACAGTGGATATATCTCCCCCGATGAATGCTTTTCGTGTCAATTCGGCAACTAAGACCATCTTTTTAATATCTTTTCTTTGCTCGTCACTACTATATTCTGGGCAGTTTGCTATTACTATTTCTTCTTCTACTTCATTCTTGAGGTAATTTAGAGTTACGACTAGGGACCACCGATCCATTTGACCTTGATTTATTTGCTGAGTTCCGTGATAAAGTCCAGTTGTATCGCCCAGTCCAACGGTGTTGGCGGTAGCAAACAGTCTAAAAAAAGGATGCGGTTTTATCACTTCATTTTGATCTAATAGTGTTAATTTGCCCTCAGTCTCTAAAACTCTCTGTATTACAAACATAACGTCTGGTCTACCAGCATCATATTCATCAAACACTAAAGCAGAAGGGTTCCTCAAGGCCCATGGAAGGATCCCTTCTTGAAATTCAGTTATTTGCTTGCCCTCTTTTAGTTTAATTGCATCTTTTCCAATAAGATCTATACGGCTAATGTGGCTATCTAAGTTAACTCGAACGCAAGGCCAGTTTAATCTAGCAGCAACCTGCTCAATGTGGGTGGATTTTCCTGTCCCATGATACCCCTGTACCATTACTCTTCTGTTTTTTGAAAATCCCGCCAGTATTGACAAAGTAGTATCATTATCAAATACATAGGACTTTTCCACTTCAGGCACTCTCTCTGTCGGTGTTTCAAATGCAAGAACTTCCATTTTAGTATCTATTCCAAAGACTTCCGCCACATCAACTTTTTTCATTGGAATATTTTCTTTTGTCATTATGGATCCTTATATAATATATATTTCAGAGCTGATGTTGCTTAACCGGAAAATCGTTTGCTATTTCTTATTTGATCCCACGCCCAAACCACTTCTGTCATTCTTTCTTCATCATCTCTTTTCCCATCATTTGTATCAGGATGCAAATCTTTAATTAAAACTTTATAAAGTTTCCTTATCTCGTCTTTTGTCATGAGCTCTGTTGCGCCCAGTATCGATAGAGCTTTCTGTTCTGAATGATTAAGTCTTTTTTTCATACCTACAGCGGCAGTCTCTTTGTTTCCTAGAGCATCAATAAATCCATAGGGATCTTCTATCCCGAACCTAAGTCTGGAGTTTCCGTCAGCATGGGTTCTATTTGATGATGCCTTCGAACCAAACGGCTTTGTTTTTCTTCCCCACGTCTTTGACAGATTTAACTCTGTTTCAAACTCCTCTTCTGAGTGATTTTTAAAGTAGTTCCAACTTGTGTTATACTCCTTTACGTGCTTCAGGCAAAACCAATGAAAATTCTCTAAATCTTTTGGTGATTTAGGAGCTCTATACTTCGCTTCTTCAGAACAACCATCTACCTCACAAGTCCTTATAGACGACTCAAATCCTCCCGCGGATGAATTTTTCTTAGACCGCCTTTTTTTGTCCGCAGATACGGATATATCGAAATCAAGGAAAGATTTATTTTGCATGTCGATTTTCTGTTATAAATATTGAATTATATACAATAGTGACATTATAAATATAGCCAAGGAAAAACTTAAATCTTTTGGATAAAATATATGAATTATGTTCACAAAATAGATAAATTATTACGAGAAAATTTTGATCCCGTTTTTTTGGAAGTTATTGACGAAAGTGAATTGCATCGCGGTCATGCAGGTTTTAAGGAGGGTACTCAAACTCACTTTAAAATATTAATAAGCGCACAAATATTTGAAAAAATGTCTAGGTTATCTCGAGAGAGAGCTATTCATAAGGCTTTGGGTTCTAGCATAATGCAGAATATTCATGCACTATCAATAAGATTTCAATAAGATGGAGGTTGATATCTTTTATGATCGGTTTATTTTCATGTTCACAATTTTATTTATGATTTTTGGGTCTGCTTTCCCTTTAGATTTCTTCATTACTTGACCAACAAACCAGCCAATCAACTTGGGATTGCTTTTAACGTTGTTTACCTGCTGTGGATTTTCTGTTATCACTTCTTCGACTATCTTTTCTATAAGGCTGTTATCTTGTACTTGTCGAAGTTCTAACTTATCAACTAGCTCTGCTGGATCACCTCCAGATCTCCAGATGTGATCAAAAATCTCCTTAGCTCCTTTACTTGAGATTTGATCTGACTTTATAAGATTTATTAATTCTCTCATCTGATTGACTGTAATTGGGTTTTTTTTAAAAGGTAAATTATCCTTATTTAGGCGTCCGAATAATTCATTTATAAGTAAGTTTGCTGCTATTTTTCCATCCGTATTTGTTGCTATGGCTTCAAAAAATGTTGCTGTTGATTGCTCGGCAATTATTACCTCTGCATCATAAGGAGTTATATTGAAGTCGTTGATAAATCTTAGTTGCTTCTGGTCAGGTAATTCAGGTAAGGAGTCTCGAATTTTATCAACCCACTCTTTCTCTAACACGATTTTTAATAAGTCGGGACAAGGGAAATATCGGTAATCATGAGCATCCTCTTTACTTCTTAAGGGACGAGTTTCGTTCTTGCTTGGGTCATAGAGCCTCGTCTCTTGGTCAACTTGATTTCCAGACTCTATAAGTTTTATTTGTCTTCGAGCTTCAAAATTTATTGCTTGTTGTATGAACTTCAGTGAGTTCATATTCTTTATTTCACACCTTGTCCCAAGTAAGCCATAATTACCCGTTTCTATAAAACTTTGAAAAGTGTTAACCTCACAAACTGAAACATTTACGTCCGCCCTCAAGGACCCTTCTTGCATATTACCGTCGCATGTCCCAAGGTACTTCATTATCAATCTTAATTTTTTTATGTATTCTACAGCTTCGAAGGGACTATTGATTTCAGGTTTTGAAACAATTTCCATTAGTGCAATCCCGGTTCTGTTCAAATCAACAAAACTGGTGGTTGGATCCATATCATGTATAGACTTTCCTGCATCTTGTTCAAGGTGAATTCGCTCTATCCCTATCTCCTTCTGCAGTTTTTCCTCAGATTGAATCGATATTTTTCCTTTTCCAATGATAGGTTCATATAACTGGCTAATTTGGTAACCTTGCGGCAAATCAGGGTAGAAGTAGTTCTTTCTATCGAATCTTGAAATGAGATTAATTTCTGCATTTATTCCGAGACCAGTTTTTACTGCCTGCTCGATGCAAAATGAATTTACTACAGGTAGCATGCCAGGCATACCAGCATCTATAAAGCTTACGTTAGAGTTTGGTTCAGCGCCAAACTGGGTTGAAGCACTTGAAAATAGTTTAGATTTTGATCTAACTTGAGCATGAACTTCTAACCCTATAACAAAAACGAAATCGCTCTTTGCTCCTCTTATTAACTGTGACTTTTCTATGTTCATTTTTTTTCTTTGCTTCTCTACGCAATCAGTATCTAAACCTATTATTATAATCAATAAAAAATATTATAAAGATGCCTCAATCTTGTTAAGTATTTCAGAAGTGTCTTTTGAGAGGTTATCGCCTTCTGAAAGAGCATTTAAAGTAGCTTTCGCTTTTACCCTGTAAATGTTGGGTAAGAATTTGATTTGCTCAAAAGCCTTAGTAGTACTTGCAGCAATTTGGGGATTTTCTGGATCAATTTTTTTTATCCAATCTGCTATTTCATTATATCCACACCCATCTTCTTGATGGAAAGCATGGAAATTTTTTTTTGCAAAAGTTCCAATCACGCTATGGAAGTTATTGGGGTTAAACATGTTGAAATCGGTATGCTTTGTCAGCTCGCGTAGTCGATCTAAAGCCAATTTAGGGGTTGAATATTGTATTTGGGTAGCAAACCACTTATTCAATAGCGCATTGTCCTTCCCATACTGTAGATAGAATCTTTTTATATTTTCTTCTTTATCATTTCTGCTGATGTAATTAATTAGGCACGAAACCTTTAAGCTCATATTATTCGAAGCATCAAAGATTATATCGAGAAAATTATCAAGGAAATTTGTGCCTCTATTTAAAAATATTAATGCACATGCTAACGATCTTTCTTGGTAATTTGAATTTTCTCTCAAATATTGCCTGTTGTGTATAAAATGCTTAAAGTAAGTTATAGAAAAATCCTTAAAATATCTCTTATATAAATCATCGTATTTTCGGAGCTCTGTTTGCATGGCTTTTGGATCAGGTTTGGTTGTTTGTAATAACCTAGAGAAGTACTCATTATCATTGAGTGGTTCAAGAAGCTTTGCAAGTAGTGAACGTGTATTCATTTTATTTATGAGAATTTTATAAATTCTTGAGATAACATTTGCTACATTGGGTTGATCAGAAGCTATTTTTTCCAAAACTATATAGTCGAGTTTCTTTTTTGTCATCCACACGCTTGTGAAATCTGTTTCAAACTCCAAAATTGTAAATAAATCATTAATCGATTGTCTAAATTCAACCACGACTGGAGCAGAAAAGGAATTCAATAGAGAAATGGCTGGTTTTTCGCTTAGGTTATTTAATTCAATTGAAGATGTTTTTTTATCAAGTACGAGTGTTTTCTCTGCCTGTAAAAAATATCCGTTACTGTTTAAAATCTTATAAGTTATTGGGATAACTTTATTTGAATATTTTCCATGATTTATTGGCTTTTCTTGTCTAAATGCCACTTTGTAATTCTTGCCAACAAATTTTTCAGAAACAACTAACTTTGGCGTGCCTGGTTCATGGAACCATTTAAAAAATTTTTCTAAATTTTTGTTTAAAACAAGTTCAAAATCTTTTTGAAAATCCTCTAGCGTACATGCGCACCCATCTTGATTTTTAAAAAAATGAGCCATTCCTTCTAAAAACTTTTCTCTTCCAATAATTTTTTTGAGCATTCTTATTATTTCTGCACTTTTTTCATATACTGTAGCCGTGTAAAAATTATTTATTTCAATGTACTTTGTTGGTCTAGCAGAATGCGAAAGTGGTCCTGCGTCCTCTTTAAATTGGTTCTTAATTAGGAAATCTGTTTGATTTATACGGGAAATTTCTTTCTCTAATTGGTCTTCCATGTATTCTTGCTCACGAAAAACAGTGAGCCCTTCTTTCAAACATAGTTGGAACCAATCACGGCATGTTACTCTATTACCAGTCCAGTTATGGAAATATTCATGTGCTATTATTGCTTCTGTAAGAGCATAGTCCGAGTCTGTAGAAGTATCGTTATCATAAAGTATGTATTTGGAATTGAAAATATTAAGGCCTTTATTTTCCATTGCTCCCGCATTAAAGTCATCGACAGCCACTATATTAAAAACATCGAGATCATACTCACGGTTATAATTAATCTCGTCCCACGCCATCGCTTTTTTAATGCAAATAAGAGCATGTTTTACTTTGCCAAAGTGTTCCCTTTTATGAAAAATTTTTATTGTTACACTTTTGCCAGATAAAGTTATAAAAGTTTCTTCGTCAAATATTAGATCACCTGCTACCAGTGCAAAAAGATAGCTCGGTTTTGGGAATGGATCGCACCATTCGGAGTAATTATTTGAAATTGTTATCGGGTTTCCATTAGATAACATGTGAGCATATGGTCCATGTATTCTTACTGTGTATGTAGAAAGCACATCTGGACGATCAAGAGAATAGCAGATCTTTCTGAATCCTTCAGGCTCACATTGTGTTACGAAAATATCCTCGGATAAATATAGTCCCTCTAAGGTTTTATTTGTTGATGGATTAAGAATATTTTCCATCTCAACGTGAAAGTCTTTTGGGTCAAGAAATTTTTTGGGAATAATTAGTGTATGCTTCCCGAAAGTAAGATGATCTAACCCAATCTTTTTGCCATCTATTTTAAGATCACTCAATTGAATATTTTCTCCCTGCAGAATTAAATCTGTTGGTATGCCATTATCATGTGAAAATTGAATCTTAGATTTAAGGATTGTTTTTTTAGGGTCCAAGAAAAATTCCAGTGAAACAGACTGCTGCCTATAAATGGGTGGCGCGTAGTCTTTAAGTAGTTTATATTTAACTTCAGCCACGACGCCTCCTTTATGTCGACTTTGACTTATCCAACTATATGTTTTAATAGATAACGGAGATTATTAAAAAAAATAGTTATTAAGCTATTTGATACCATGCTTTGGAGAATATATTGAAGCCAATTGTAGGCATAATAGGAAATTCGCACTTAATCAATGACACCTATCCGGCTCAATCAACGGGTTTAATGAATATAGAGCCAATTATGGAAATCTGTAACGCTATTTCGCTGGTAGTGCCAGGGGTACCAAAAAACGCTACTACTGAAGAACTAATAAGCATCTGTCATGGCTTTATCTTTACGGGAGGGCGCCCAAATGTTCATCCTAAATTTTATGGACAAAAAGCAACTAAACAGCATGGGGAATTTGATTTGGGAAGAGATCAAGTTGTAATTCCTCTCATAAAGGAATGTGAAAGAATTGGAAAACCTATCCTAGGTATATGTAGAGGCTTTCAAGAATTTAATGTAGCCTTTGGAGGCTCTTTACATCCTGAAATACGTGATTTACCTGGTAGGATTAACCACAGAATGCCACCGGATGGCACTTTGGAACAAAAATTTGCACTTAGACATAAGGTAACTTTTTTGCCCGGTAGTATTTTTGAGGAGATATTTTGTAAAAAAGAGATTAATGTTAATTCGTTACACGGACAGGGTATCGACCAACCAGGACAGAGGGTGTCAATAGATGGCTTCGCACCTGATGGCACACCTGAAGCTATATCAATTAATGGAGCAAAGGGATTTTGTCTGGCTGTGCAATGGCATCCTGAGTGGCAGGCGTCGAGAGATGAGAATTCAGTGAAGTTGTTCTCAGCTTTTCGCGATGCATTAAAAAACGAAACTTTTGCTAGCAGCAGAGAGAAGTTAGTTGGATAGCCTAAATAGACTGCTAAGTGTTGCCCCTATGATGGATTGCACTGATAGGCACTGTAGATACTTTCACAGACAATTGTCTCAACACGCTTTGTTATATAGTGAAATGATTGTCGACAGAGCCATTATTTTTGGTGAAAGAGAAAGGTTTTTGAAGTTTAATCCTATTGAACATCCAGTCGCTCTCCAACTAGGAGGAAATGATCCGAAGCTTCTATCTGAAGCCACTAAGATAGCCGTGGATTTTGGATATGATGAGGTTAACCTAAATGTTGGATGCCCGTCATCTAGAGTGAAGTCTGGAAACTTCGGAGCTGCGCTCATGAAAAAAATTGATTTAGTTCGATCTTGTGTAGAAGCAATGAAAGGCTCGGCAGGAAAAATTCCAGTAACTGTAAAGTCAAGAATTGGCGTTGATGACCAAAACCCTGATGAAGTCCTGCCTGAATTTATAACAAAGGTGGCAAACTCAGGTTGTAGCGTGTTTATCATACACGCTAGGAAAGCGCTACTTCGCGGCCTGTCCCCGAAAGACAATAGGACAATTCCTCCGCTCCAATATTCTTTAGTTTATGAAATGCAAAAAAATTTTCCAGAACTCGATATCATTTTAAATGGAGGGCTAACCGAATTAAAAGAGATTAAATCTTGTGTGAAAAATCGAGTTGCGGGTGTAATGATCGGAAGAGAAGCATATGAAAATCCATCAATATTATTGAAGGTAGACAGTGAAATTTTTGATCAAAAGGAAAAGATCAGAAGTATGAAAGATGCCATTAGGAATATGATTGAGTATTGTAATCGAGAGCAGGCTGAAGGGAAGGAAATAAAAGGAATTTTAAAACATTTGAAGGGCGCATTTAAGGGTCAAGCGAATTCAAAGGAGTTCAAACGTGTTTTATTCTGTAATGAAACAACAGATTTGGAAAAATTAGAGAGGCTTTCTAATTTGGTTCCGATTTATTGTTAATGGAGCAGACCATTTTTATTTTCAATTAGAAAAGTTTAATAATTATCAGCCTTTTTTTGTTCCATATTTCTTAAACGATCAAGCAAATTTTGTAAAATCAAAACTGCAGAAACTGAATCAATCACCTGCCGTCTTTTTTTTCGTGATAAATCGGCCGATAAAAGAGATCTTTCTGCAGCGACTGTTGTTAGTCTTTCATCCCAAAATGTAATGGGAAGATCGACAATATTCGAAAAATTTTTAGCAAAATCACGTGTAGACTGACACTTTGGTCCCTCTGATCCGTCCATATTTAAAGGTAACCCAATTACTATCCCACAAATTTTTTCTTTATCAATAATTGACTTAAGTTCTAAAGAAAAAACGGAAAATTTTTTCTTCTGGAGAGTAACATAGTTTGACGCTATGCTTTGCGTTCTGTCTGATATGGACAGGCCTACCCTTTTTTCCCCTAAGTCAATGCCTAGAAAAGGACCAACTCTTTTTGTTAAATTAAAAAAATCGTTTAAATTTTCCCTAATCATTGTAATTTAGCTGCTCAATTGGATAACCCAAGTTTTCAAGTTTATTCTTTAACAAAATTAACTTTTTTCTTTTAAGAGTATTTTTATTTTTCAGTTTTTTATAAAGGTTTACAGCAGATGGATACTCTTTTCGTTCTATGTACTCTAAGGCTGTGAAAAAGCTAATATTTTCATTCAAAGCATATTCATTCTTTATTCTATTTAAGATTTTTGAAGCCTCTATTGAGAATCTTCCCCCAGCTGCAATAAAATATATATCCAATAGAAGTATATAGTCATATAAATTTGAGGACTTACTTTTTAAAGATATTACTTTTTCTTGTGCTAAACGTGCTTCTGAATATTTATTTAAACTCAGGCAGGTTTTTACCAATAAACCGTACCCTTGAATGTCGTTTGGTCTTTTTACCAGCGTCATCTTTAGTTTTTTATACAATGAAAGCAGTTCCGCATTCTCAACTGCATCGTTTTTAGCCTGAAGGCTTTGTATGAAGGGGAGCTCTAATTTTTTTTGCTGTAATTGTGGTTGAAGGAGATCAGGTCTTCCTAAACCAAAATAAAGTAAAACAGTAAGAACAATAAAACTTAGCAAGGAAAAAAGATGGTGTTTATTTATTATGGTTGCTGAAAAAGATAGATTTTTTTTACTTTCATTAGCTAGGTGCATTATTGAAATCAAGTATCTGAAGGATAAAAACAAGCTTGTAAGGATTATTACAAATAGTAGAATTGGAAAGTACATGATCTATTTCTTGTCCAGTTATTGTTCTATGGAAAAAGTAATCTTTGGTATATATTTTTTGAACTAGCCAAACAAGGGTTAATTAGGGAAAACAAAATTTTGAAAAGATACTCTTTTTCTTCTATTTTCACCGAAGCCTTCAGAGATAACTTGGGCTGGGAAAAGGCGTGGGCAAAACACCAGCCTAAAAAGGAATATCAGATAATCATCGTGGGTGGTGGAGGCCACGGGCTCGCAACTGCCTATTATTTGGCAAAGAACTATAATATCACGGATATCGCAGTGATAGAAAAAGGTTGGATTGGTGGTGGAAACACGGGGCGCAATACTACTATAATACGTTCCAACTATCTGCAAGAAAGCTCCATTGGTATTTACGAAAAGTCTCGATTTCTATATGAGACACTATCACAAGAGCTCAATTATAATATTATGTTTAGCCCTAGAGGAGTACTAATGCTTTGCCAGACGGAGCATGAATTGAGAGCGATGAAGAGAACATCGCATGCAAATAAAATTAATGGGGTAGATACAAAAATGGTTACTCCAGATGAGGTAAAAGAAATAGTGCCAATTATTAATATCGATGGGCCAAGATTCCCAGTTTTAGGAGCACTCTGGCAGCCTAGGGGTGGAACAGCACGCCATGATGCTGTGGCTTGGGGATATGCTAGAAAGTGCTCTGACTATGGCATCGATATTATTGAGCAGTGTGAGGTTATTGGAGTAAAAAAGAAAAGAGAGAAAATCGTAGGAGTGGAAACTACTAAAGGACACATAAAAGCAAAAAAAGTTTGTTTTGTCGCGGCAGGCCATTCAAGTATTCTGGCCGACTTGGCAGGATTTAGATTGCCGATTGAGTCAGTGGCTCTCCAAGCATTGGTTTCGGAGCCAATAAAGCCTATCATAGACTGTGTTGTTATGGCTAATACGGTACATGGATATTTGAGTCAGTCTGACAAAGGCGAGCTCGTTATAGGTGGAGGAGCCGATGGATATAATAATTATAGTCAACGAGGAAGCTTTCTCCATATTGAAGAAACAGTCCGTGCTTTGGTCGAGACTTTTCCAGTAATAAGTCGCTTACGACAACTGCGGCAATGGGGAGGAATAGTAGATATGACAGGCGATAGATCTCCCATAATTTCTAAAACTCCTGTTGATGGTTTATTTATAAATTGTGGTTGGGGAACAGGAGGGTTTAAAGCTATTCCGGGTTCAGGTTGGGCTACAGCAGAAATGATTCATAATGAAAATCCAGGTAAATTAGCATCTCCATTTTCAATCGATAGATTTTTAGAGGGAAGACTAATAGATGAGAGCGCTGCGGCAGCAGTAGCTCATTAGAGGAGAGTAATGTTATATTTATTTTGCCCTACTTGCCAAAGAGATTGTGATGAAACGGAGTTGAGTTGTGGCGGTCAAGCCCACTTAATAAGAAGAGATCACGCTTCAAATGATAAAGATTTCTATAAATATCTATATGAGAGAAAAAATGATAAAGGTATTATTTTCGAGAGGTGGAGGCATGTTTATGGTTGCGGAAAATGGTTCCATACCGCTAGATGCACCATCACCAATCAAGTATTTGGCTCGTATTCAGCAAAAGAGGTGCAACCACCCAAATCTATTTTAGCAAATATTAGACGTTCGAGAGTTGACTTCAAGGGTTGGGTAAAATGAGTTCTAGACTGCCACAGGAAGGTTCTCGAATAAACAGAGAAAAAACAATTGATTTCAGATTTAATGGAAAAAATCTTAAGGGTTTTGATGGAGATACTGTTGCATCTGCTCTGCTAGCCAATAATGAACTCTTCGTAGCAAGATCTTTCAAGTACCATCGGCCACGCGGTATTTTCTCGGCAGGTGAAGAAGAACCAAATGCCCTTATGGGAATAGGAAAAGGGTCTTTTTTCGAACCGAATATCAGAGCCACAGAAATAAAACTAAAACAAAATATGAATGTTGAATCGCAAAATCACTGGCCAACGTTAAAATTTGATTTTCTTTCAATTAATAATTTATTCTCTAGGTTCTTTGCTGCAGGCTTCTACTATAAAACTTTTATGTGGCCAAGAGCAGCATGGAAGTATCTCTTCGAGCCAATGATTAGACGAGCATCCGGGTTAGGGAATGTACCAAGAGAGTATGATGAGGAGCGTTATGAACATATTTATCACCATACAGATGTACTAATAATCGGTGGTGGATTAGCAGGCATAACAGCTGCCAAGGCGCTTCGGGACAGAGGTCTTTCAATAATGCTTTGTGAAAAGGATTGCGTGATGGGTGGAAGGTACCTGGAGGATTGCAAATCGGGGAACCAAGAGCGATACAAAAAATTACATAAAGGCAGTATGGAAATTTTGAAAAAGTCTAAGGATATTTCTGTTAAATTAAATACCACTGTAACTGGTATTTTTGATCATGGTTTTGTGTTGGCTTATGAAGAAAATCAACATAGTAAAACAGCTACTAAAAAAGCATTATGGAAAATTCGAGCAAAAACAATTATTCTTTGTGCTGGTGCCATTGAAAGACCATTAGTATTTCCAGATAACGATTTGCCTGGAATAATGTTAGCCATATCAGTTCGCGATTACTTACAAAAATATGGTGTTTTATTAGGTGATCGATTAGTGCTTACAACTAATAATGATTACGCATATAAAACTGTGATAGAACTAAAGCACAGGGGCATTGATATACCGGTGGTTCTAGATGCGAGAGCTTCAGCTGATAACCCAATCATCAAAGAGGCTAAGGATTTAGGTATTAGAATACTTTTTGGTAAATGTATAGGTAAGGTTGAAGGTAGAAGAAAAGTGTCCGCTATTGGTATCTGTTCTGTAAATGGTGAAGGAACAATTGAAGAATTGATTCCCTGTAATGCAATAGCTGTTTCTGGTGGATGGACGCCAAATGTAAATCTTTGGTCACATTGTGGAGGAAAACTTTTATGGGATGGTGAATGTGGGTTTTATAAGCCTGATCCTGAAAACACACCAATAGGTAAGGAAGGTGAAACCAATATGTTGGCTCTTGGTGCTTGTGCAGGCGTCTTTAGCAACTATGATATCCAAGATCAAGTCCCACGCAAAATCAATCAATTGGCCTCGCGATTAAAAATTAAGTCGAAACGATATATTGAGACAAACATATTTTCTAAGGAGCCCACAAAAAGAACAATCCCGACATTTGTATTACCTCATGGAGCGTCTAAAGATAAACAAAACAAGATGTTTATCGATTTCCAAAATGATGTGAAACTTAGTGATTTGCAGCTCGCTGCACAAGAAGGGTTTGAGAATGTAGAACATGCAAAAAGATACACCACCTTGGGAATGGCAACAGATCAAGGTAAAACATCAAACGTTAATGGTATTTACGTTTTATCACAAAGCTTAGGAAAACCTGTTGATAAAATTGGGCATACAACTTTTAGGCCCCCATATAAACCAATTCCACTCGGATTAATTGCTGGCCAGTATGCAAAAAAGCTTTTTAAACCTGTCAGAAAAACTCCTATCGATAAATGGAATTCGTTAAACAACGCAATATGGGAACCCGTAGCAGACTGGAGAAGAGCATACGCATATCCCAAAGGTAAAGAGAGTTTGGAAGAAACACTCAATCGCGAAGTTTTAAGCGTTAGAAAAAATGTTGGTCTTCTTGACGCATCAACGCTTGGTAAAATTTTGGTCAAAGGACCTGATGCTGGTCGATTATTAGATTTAATTTACACAAATATGATGTCAACTCTGAAAGCTGGAAAATGCCGATATGGTCTAATGTGTAATGAAGCAGGGTTTGTTTTTGATGATGGCGTTGTCGCCCGACTAAATGATCAATCATTTTTATGTCACACAACATCTGGAGGTGCGGATAGGGTCTATGCCTGGTTAGAGGAATGGCTTCAGACAGAGTGGCATCACTTAAAGGTATTTATAGTCAATTTAACCGAACAATACTCACAAATAGCCGTTGCAGGACCAAAAGCTAGGGAGTTATTACAGGCCTTCAAGTCCATTGATTTATCCGCAGAAAAACTCCCTTTTATGAATTTCATAGAAACTGATATCGATAATATATGGGTGAGGATTTACAGAATATCCTTTTCAGGTGAGCTATCTTACGAATTAGCGGTTAATTCTAATCAATCTGAAGAGTTATGGAATAAGCTTGTGAAGGCAGGAAAGAAATACAAAGTACAACCATATGGAACGGAGGCTCTTCACATTTTAAGGGCTGAAAAGGGATTCATAGTCGTTGGAGATGAGACGGACGGCACCGTTACCCCTCACGACTTGGGCATGGAGTGGATTGTTTCAAAGAAGAAAAATGACTTTATAGGAAAAAAGGCGTTTAGCTTACCTCACCTTAATTCTACTTTAAGAAAGCAATTAGTCGGTATACTGACCCTTGATAAAGACAAAGTTCTCCCAGACGGATGTCATGCAGTTGAAGATGGTAAAGCTATTGGACATGTAACTTCAACATATTTCTCGCCTACATTGAAGAGATCAATAGCACTTGGATTAATAGAAAATGGTAGGTCTAGAAAAGGATCAACTCTGGAGTTTCAGAGTTTGTCAAAAGAGAGTATTTTTGCAAAAATTGTGGATCCCAATTTTTATGACCCAGAGGGTGCCAAACAAAATGAATAGAATAAAGGGTGATACATTTGTAGACGTTTATGAAATTGGATCAATTAGATCATTAAACGTACGAGTCAATCATGAGGATAAAAAGAGTTTAAATATTATTCAAAGAAACATCGGAATAAAGCTTCCATCAGTTCAAAAGACAACAGAGAAGAATAAATTAACACTTTGCTGGATTTCAAATGATGAGTATCTCTTGCTAAGCGAAAAAAAAGAAAATGATGGGTTGCTTAACCAATTTGAAAAGCAAATGAACTTAACAACAGGGGTTGCGGAAAATACAACGGATCTCAGGTATTGGTTTTTAATTAAAGGCAATCGGTCTTTAGATCTCTTAAGAAAGGGAGTTCCGTTAGACTTTGGTAAGTTGGAAATAGCTGAAAAAAATTTTTTAAGAACAAGATTGGGTGAAATACAAATTAATATTTTAATTAAATCTTTGGATGAAATACTTATATCGGTTTTGAGGTCTCACAAAGATTATATGATTGACTGGTTTGAAGTTTGTTCAAAGCGCGGAACAGAAATTAATTTTGATCTTTAATTCTAGTAATCCAAGAAGCTTCTAATTTTTGGATTGCATTTATTCTTTGGTCAGGCGAAGGATGACTGTGTGTCCAAGTAATGTTAGATGAAATATTGCCCGTTAAATTTTCTAATTTCTTTAATAAGCTAATTTGTGGAGCAGTTCCAATGCCAGATTTAATTAGCAGAGCAGACGCATATGAATCAGCTTCAAATTCATCTCTTCTAGAAAGTCCAGAAATAAGTACTTGAGATAAGTATCTTCCAATTATTGATCCTAGGTATGGTATTAGCCTACTCAATATAGTGGAAATAAACATTGAGATTGCGCTTATTGCAGAAAAAGTGATAAGCCGTTTTTTTGTGTGTCCAAGGGCTAAGTGCCCTAATTCGTGTGCAATAACTGAGGTCAGTTCGACTCCTGAAACCTTGCCTATCTTGTATTGGTTAATAAAGCCTTGTGTTATAAAGATATTTCCGTTAGGCGTCACCAAACCATTAATTTGTTTCTCATTAAGAACGAAAACCTTTAAATTGCTCAAGTTAAGTATTGATTTAAATGTTGTTAAATAATTCTCAATTACAGGATCATGGAAAATTCGAGAGTTTTTCTCAAGCTTCTTGCTTAAATTTCTAGACGAGTAGATAGAACCTATATAAAAGGCTGATATTAACACAACTATGGGTAAAATCTTTGTAATCATCTTTATTATGAAAGATGCCTCATGCCCTCTTTCAAGCCATTAAGAGTAAGTGGGACCATTTTATCTTCAAATATGTCTTTTATAATATGAGTTGAGTGTGTGTATTCCCAGTGCTCTTTGTTAGTGGGATTTATCCATAAATAATTCGGCCATTTTGTAATAGCTCTTTCAAGCCACGTCCTTCCAGACTCCGCATTATAATGTTCATTTGCTCCTCCTGGATACTCAATTTCATATGGACTCATCGAAGCATCTCCTACAAAAATACATCGGTAGTCCTTACCATATGTATTCATTACTTCAGTAGTAGGTGTTTGTTCAGTCCAACGCCGATGGTTGTTTTTCCATACTCCTTCATACAGACAATTGTGAAAGTAATAGTATTCGAGATGCTTAAACGCGGTTCTTGCCGCTGAAAATAACTCCTCCACCTGTCTGATATAGGCATCCATAGACCCACCAACATCAAAAAATATTATAACTTTAATTGAGTTTCTACGTTCAGGTCTAGTTCTAACGTCAATAAAGCCGCTTTTCGCGGAGGAACTAATTGTATTCTCTAGATCAAGTTCTTCGTCTGCACCATCTCTAGCCCATCTTCTAAGCCTTTTAAGAGCTACTTTCATTCCTCTTGTGCCGAGCTCTATATCGCTATCGAAATTCTTAAATTCTCTTTTATCCCAGACCTTCACAGCTTGCTTATGCCTACTTTCATGCTGGCCAATACGTATTCCCTCCGGATTATACCCGTAGGCTCCAAATGGAGATGTGCCTGCAGTACCTATCCATTTATTGCCTCCCTGATGGCGATCTTTTTGTTCTTCCAAGCGCTTTTTAAGTGTTTCCATAAGTTTTTCAAAACCACCTAAACTACTTATCTTTTCCATCTCCTCTTTAGATAAAGTTTTTTCAGCCAACTTTTGAATCCATTCATGTGGTATTTCAATTTTTTTGAAAATCTCCTCCATTTCAATTGCTTCTAGACCTTTAAATACGTGTGAAAAGACTTGATCAAACCTATCAATATGCCTTTCGTCTTTGACAAGCGTACTACGAGCCAAATAGTAAAAATCGTTAACATCAAATATTGCGACACCAGCTGTGAGTGCTTCCAAGAATGTTAAGTATTCCCGAAGAGAAACGGGAACTTTAGCATTCTTCATTTCGTTAAAAAGATTTAAAAACATGTTGAACCTTATTTACTTACCAAAAATAATTGCGATCACTATTCCCATTATAAAAAATATTATAGAAAGTACCGTGGATCTATGCAAGATATCTAACGTTTTACGCTTGCGGTTTATAAGGATTCCCATCGTCAGTCCCAGTATAGTCATTGAAGCTAGAAACATATTGTTTAATTGCTTTCATTATTTCTTCTAGCCATAAAAGCTAGTCGTTCAAAAAGATGAACATCTTGTTCGTTTTTAAGAAGTGCTCCATGTAGTTTCGGTAAAATATTTTTCCCATCCATTTTCAGATCGTCGGCATCAAGCTCTTCAACTAATAACAGTTTAAGCCAGTCTAACATCTCAGATGTGGATGGTTTCTTTTTTAAACCTGGAACTTCTCTAACTTCAAAAAACTGGTTCAGCGCTGCTTCCAATAAATTTTTCTTAACATTGGGAAAGTGAACACCAACTATTTTCTCAAGCACCTCTTTTTCAGGAAATTGAATAAAATGGAAAAAACATCTTCTTAAAAATGCGTCTGGTAATTCTTTTTCATTATTTGACGTAATTATAACAATAGGCCGATTTGATGCGCGTATTGTCTCCCCAGTTTCGTAAACAAAAAACTCCATTTTGTCTAACTCTTGGAGAAGATCATTAGGAAATTCAATGTCTGCCTTATCTATTTCATCTATCAAAAGAACGGCTTTACCATCTGTCTCGAAGGCTTCCCAAATTTTGCCTTTCTTTATGTAATTTTTTATGTTCTTAACCCTTTCATCACCTAATTGGCTATCCCTTAATCTGCTTACAGCATCATACTCGTATAACCCCTGTTGGGCTTTGGTTGTGGACTTGATATTCCACTCTATTATTGGAAGTGAAA
Organism: uncultured Alphaproteobacteria bacterium; assembly: GCA_902537235.1. Lineage (GTDB taxonomy): Bacteria > Pseudomonadota > Alphaproteobacteria > Rhodobacterales > Rhodobacteraceae > CACIJG01. The sequence goes on along the minus strand of CACBAO010000003.1, from coordinate 24,848 downwards.
GACTTTCAGCGATTTGTCTGGCAAGCTCTGTTTTTCCTGTACCGGGTTCTCCTTTTACCAAAAGAGGTCTTTCTAAAGTAATCGATGCATTAACAGCCAGAGTCAAATCATCTGTAGAGATGTATTCCGATGTACCTTCAAACTTCATTAACATTTCCTTTCTCATCCAATAAAATTTTTTAAATCTTGTAGTGACAAACACAAAATTATGTATTATCGAATATATATATATTAAATTTCTAATCTATCATGTTGGGGGAATTATGGGTTTAGATTTTATAAAGTCAAAAGAATTTTTAAAAGAAGATTACAGGCCTTCTGACCAAGAGCCTTTCATGAATGAAAATCAAGCGGAGTATTTTAGAAATAAGCTCCTTGATTGGAAAAAGTCCATATTGTCAGAGAGTAAAGACACTATAAAAGGAATGAAAGAAGAGACTAGGAACATTCCAGACCTAGCTGACAGGGCTTCAGAGGAAACGGATCGTGCATTGGAGCTAAGAACCAGAGACAGGCAAAGAAAGCTAATATCCAAGATTGAAGCTGCTTTAAGAAGAATAGAAGATGGGTCCTATGGCTACTGTGACGAAACTGGTGAGCCTATATCATTGAAAAGATTGGATGCTCGACCTATAGCGACATTAAGCGTTGAAGCTCAAGAGCGACATGAGAGGCGCGAAAGAGATCATAGGGACGATTAAAAAAAAAATTGGGCCTACGCAAAATTTCCAATTTAAAAGTCGCGGTCATCGGCGCCGGAGTAGCTGGGTTGGCGACTGGTCTTCTTCTAAGGCAACTAGGTTGCGACGTCACAATATTTGAAAAAGATAAGCCATCAAAAAAAGAAGGTGCAGGTATACAAATAACCTCAAATGGGCAGTTCGTTCTGGAAAAGTTATCTTTGGGAGAAGCAGTGATTAGAGGTGGTTTGATGCCTGACAAATTGTGCTTATTTGACGAGGACGATTTAAAGAGTATTGGTAGTTTAGAGATATTAAACCGGCTAAAACATCGGTATGGCAGGTCTTTTATTGCTTTACACCGATCTCACCTGATAAAAGTTTTACTCGAAAAAGTTAAGGCAGAGAAAATAAAGATTAACTTTGGTTTAGAAGCGCTTCCTTTGTTTGCAGAAGATGAGCAATATGTTTCCATTTCTTGCAATGGGGAGAAAGTCAAGAAAGATCTAATAGTTGTTGCTGATGGAGTAAGCTCAAAATGGAAAAAAATTATTTTTAACGAAAGTAAAGAACGGAGTATTTCACAATCGGCTTACAGATTTGTTTTAAGTAAAAAAAACTTACCCTCCGTTTTTTTAAAAAATAATGTCAATCTATTCTTTGGCAGAGGTAGACATTTTGTAACGTATCCAACTGGTCTAGACGGGAAAATTAATTTTGTTTTCTGTAAAAGAGAAAAGGGATACGTTGCAAATGGGTGGAGAGAAAAGGTAACAAAGAAACAATTTTTAGATGATTTTGAATTAGATGAAAATCTTGAAGCTTGCTTCTCCAATGTGAAAACAGTCTACAAGTGGCCTATAATCGAGAGTGGGATACCTTCGTCGGTCCAGAAAAAAAATGTAGTTTTGGTAGGCGATGCAGCACTAGGGATGTTGCCATATATGGCTCAGGGAGCCAATAAGGCTTTAGAGGATAGCTGGGTGTTGGCAAATTGTATAAGAGAATATCCATTAGACCTAGAGAAAGCTTTAAAAAAATACTCTAAAAAGAGAGTGAAGCGATTGCAAAAACTTGACAAAGTCTCCAGGCTGAATGAAAAGATCTATCATTTAGAACGAAAAATGTTTAGATGGATTTTTTTTCTTTATTTGCGCCTTATAATAGCGTTTCTTCCAAGTTTGTTTTTCAAGAGACTAGATTGGATTTATAACTATAAGGGTTAATCTATCTATTTAAGCAAAGCCCAAACCGGAACGTGGTCCGATGGTTTGTTTCTATCTCTTAAAGATGTTTCAATCCAGCTATCCTCCAATTTATCAGCCGCACTTGGACTTAAAAGTATATGGTCAATTCTTACGCCATTATTTTCTTTCCAAGCTTGATCTCTGTAATCCCACTGAGTAAACATTGAATTAGCGTCATCCAGAATTCTTATTGCATCTAAATATCCTAAATTAAGCAGATAATTAAATTTTGCCCTTATTTCAGGGGCAAATAATGCATCTTCTTCCCATTGTGCGGGGTATTTACAGTCATTATATTGGGGTATTACGTTAAAATCTCCCAGAACAATAATTTCTTCTTCAGATTTAAGGGCTTGGTAACAATAGTCATTCAACCTATCCATCCACTCCAATTTATATAAAAACTTTTCTGTACCTTTTGGATTACCATTTGGTAGGTAAATACATATAAATCTCTTTTTTTTATAATATACTTCAATAAAGCGCGCTTGTTCGTCTTCATTATTACCGGGCAAAATTTTTCTCGACAATTTAGCTTTTTCTTTTGTTAGAATTGCAACTCCATTAAATGATTTTTGTCCATTGAGGTAACAGTGGTAGCCAAGATTCTCAAAGCTAGACAAAGGAAAGTCAGTATCCTGAATTTTTATTTCCTGAAGAGCTACAACTTCAGGGTTTGTATTTTTAAGCCAACCTATTAGTGTGTCAATTCTTGCTCGCACACCATTTACGTTAAAGGTGACTATTTTCATCTGTCTATCTATTTAAATGAAGGCGTGAAGGAAAAACTCGTTCCACATCCACATGATGAGGTAGCGTTTGGATTATTAACTTTAAAGCTTGAACCTATTAGTTCTTCGCTGTAGTCAATTTCTGCACCTTCTAAAAACTGTAAAGACGTTTTATCTATAATAACTCTGCAGTCATCTTTTTGGAAAACCTGGTCGTTATCATTAACCTTTTCAACGACGTTAAAAACATACTGAAAGCCTGAACAACCGCCACCTTTTACTGCAATCCTCAAGGTCTTGCTGTTACAAGAAACTGCTATTTTTTTGAACGCTCTGTCTGTAACAGTTGGAGGTATTCGTAATTTCATTTTTTCTTTCTTTACATATTAAGCCTAAGCGTAATATATACTTGTCTAATAGAATAGGCAAGCATAGAGCGTTTTTTGAATATAGCATCTGATCCCAATAAGTCGTTAGGAAGAGTGCATCAAGAAGCACCTTGTTCCATAAGATCTCCCTTCCAGAGAGATAGGGACAGAATCATCCACTCCAAGGCTTTTAGGAGGTTACAAAACAAATCGCAGGTTTTTTTTTCTACTACCAATGATATATTCAGGACCCGGCTCACACATACCCTTGAAGTTAGTCAAATAGCAAGAACTATTGCAAATTACCTTAGTCTAAATATTGATCTTTGTGAGACTATCGCCCTTGCTCATGACTTAGGTCATCCACCTTTTGGTCATACTGGAGAGGAAAGACTGAATAGTCTTTTGCATGATATTGGGGGGTTTGATCACAATTTTCAGACACTTAAAGTAGTCACGATATTAGAGCGACAATACTCAAATTTTTATGGGCTTAACTTATGTTTCGAGTCTTTAGATGGAATATTAAAGCACAATGGACCTATCGATAAAAAAAATAAAGTAATGAAGGCGTTTTGGGATGAAAATGTATCTTTGGGAAAGATGAGTGCTAGATATTTAAGCCTATCTCCTTCTCTTGAGGCACAAGTTGCATCATTATCTGATGATATAGCTTATTGTGCTCATGATATTGGGGATGGATATGAAGCTGGGATTTTATCATATGCGAGTTTACAAAACTGTCCGTTTTTTGGGGAGTTTTTAGTTTCACAACCTCCGTTCAAAGATTCGGTATCGCTTTCAGTTGCGCAGGCTTGCAGAGACTTAATCAAATATTTGGTAAACGACTTAATTTCGTGCTCATTTAAGAACATTACGGATCAAAAAAAAAATGCGCCTGATATGATTTTGCAAAGTCAAATAGCATTTTCCACATATACAGTAAAAAAAGTCATGGAATTGAAGGGGTATCTCTTTAAAAACTTGTATAGGAGTAAGGAAGTTAATTCTATGAGAAGTCAAGCAGGTGGAGTAGTAAATGCACTATTTGAACACTATTTTGAAAACTTTGATAAAATACCTGCATCATTTTTAGAAAATAAATATTATTCAAAATTCAAAAACTTAAAACATAGGAAACTAAATTTGCTTTGCGACTTCATTGCAAGTATGACCGACAAAGAAGCTCTAGAGGCTTTTGATCGAATAAGAATGCTAAATAATTAGATTATTAAAAAGAACCCGAGGGAGCAAAAATTGGACATTGTCAATATTTTAAGAGAGAAAATCCTTAATATTGTGTATGAGTTAGTTGAGGAAAAAAAATTAAAACAACCAATTAACAACAATAATATTGTTGTAGAGCGACCAAAAAAACTGCATCAAGGGGATTATTCAACAAATGCAGCGATGGTTCTAGGAAAAAAACTTTCCTTAAACCCTAAAGATCTTGGAGATTTAATAAAATTAAAGTTAAGGGATGAAGAGATTATTGATCACGTATCGTTTGATGGCCCAGGTTTTCTGAATATCAAAATCAATCCCAAGTTCTGGCATAGGCTCATAGCAGAAATAATGTCTAGTGATAATTGCTATGGCGAAGTTAGCCTTGGTAATGGAAGAAAAGTAATCTTGGAATTTGTATCTGCTAACCCTACAGGTCCACTTCATCTTGGACACGTAAGAGGTGCCGTTTTTGGAGATGTTCTTTCCAGGCTATTGAAGTTTGTGGGTTTTAAAGTTACTCGAGAATATTACGTTAATGATGGTGGTGCACAGATTGGTATTTTAGTGAGAACAGTATATTATAGGTATTTGGAAAAGCTTGGGGAGGCTATAGAGCTTCCCGAAGAATCTTATCCAGGAGATTATCTCATACCAATTGCTGAAAAGCTTATAGCCAACTATGGAAAGAAACTCAAAAATCTCGTAGAAGTCGAACGAGATAAAATCATTCGCAGCTTCTCTATAGAGCACATGATGGAAGTGATAAGGGCTGATCTGAGATCCTTGAATATACAGATGGATAATTTTTTCTCTGAGCAGGCCATGATTGACTCGAATGGAATAGAGATGTCCCTTAATACACTCAAAGGTAAGGGGCTGATTTATAAAGGTATAATTGATCCACCTAAAGGTAAGACATATACCGATTGGAAAGTGCGGGAGCAACTGTTGTTTAAGTCAACCAATTTTGGTGATGATATCGATCGACCAATAAAAAAATCAGATGGGTCTTGGACCTATTTTGCGCCTGATTTGGCTTATCATGCTGATAAAATAAAAAGGGGATTTGATGTGGTCATAGATATTTTAGGAGCAGACCACAGTGGGTATGTAAGTCGTTTAAAAGCTGTTATCAAGGCGTTTTCAGAGAAGCCAGTTGAATTCGAAGTTAAGCTTGTACAACTAGTTAAATTAATAAAAAATAATAAAGTCCTAAAGATGTCAAAACGAGCGGGTGACTATATACTTATTCAAGATCTATTAGAGGAAGTAAGCTCTGACGTCATACGATTTGTGATGCTCACTAGGAGTAATGATGTGCCACTAGATTTCGATATTGATTTAATGCTATCCAAGTCAAAAGATAACCCAGTATTTTATGTGAATTATGCTCATGCCAGAATTGCGTCCGTTTTAAAACGAGCAAAGGAATTAAAGCTATGGCCCCTAGATGAGATAGGCGATTTGCATAAAAAAACACTCCCCTTTATGGAGAGCGAACTAATGTTGATAAAAAAAATTTCAGAATGGCCAAATGTGGTTAGACAAGCCGCCAGATATCATGAACCCCATAGGATAGCTTTTTATTTGAACGAGGTTGCTTCTTCTTTTCATAGCTTATACCAGTCTTCGAGAGACACTATCCCCTACAGATTTATAGTCGAGGGATCAAAGGAGTTAAGTATTAACCGTCTTGCTTTGGCTTATTCTACTCAAATTGTAATAAAGAACGGGCTTTCCCTACTAGGTATTGTTCCTTTAGACGAAATGTACTAGTATCATACGAAAACAGAAAACATGAGCGAACAGGCAGTCAATATAATATCTTATAACTCAGAGAAGAAGACAGTATTATACTACATTCTATTGTTAGGAGGTTGGTTTATTAGCTGCATTTCATTAGTGATTATATGCCTAATTGCATATTGGGCCTTAAAAATTCCTGAAAATAATATAAATAAATTACCCATAGTAAACGCTATAAAAGGAGACTTAAGAGTTGAGCCTGCTGAACCAGGTGGGAAGTCATTTAATGACGAAAATTTATCAATATACAAAAACTTCGAAAATAGGCCTACAATATCAGAAAAAAATAACATCATTTTAAATAAGACTGATCAAAATTTTGCAAGCCTTAGAAAAGAAATAAACATCACTGACGTTAGAGATGGTGATCAAAAAAATTTAACTTTAGCTATAGAGGATGCTCTTAAAGAGGTTATTAACGGAGACATTGATGAAAATGATGTATCAATAGAATCAAATCAACGAGGTAATCCAAGACTTTATTTGGGTTCATTCGATTCTTTGTTGCAAGCAAATGAATTCAAACAATTCATAACAAAAAGAAACGACTCCCTAATTGATATAAACAACTTAAAAATATTTGAGAAATTTGAAGACGAAAAAGAATTTTTCACAGTTGAATTAATGAATATTGATTCTGAAGAGGAAGGTACGAAATTGTGTTCAATCCTGTCTAGCAGACAGTTTTCTTGCCTGTTGTTAAATTAATAAGGTGTAAACTGTTTAATAAATGGATAATTTAACAGGACATGATGATCTTACAAAGTCTGAATTACATGTAAGTTTGGATGGATTTGAGGGCCCATTGGATCTGTTACTTTCGCTGGCAAAGAGTCAGAAAGTAGATCTGAAAAAATTGCAACTGGGAATTTTAGCTGACCAATTTTTAAACTTTCTAAGGGATCGAAGGTATAAGCTTAAGTTAGAATTTGCTGGTGATTATCTAGTAATGGCGGCATGGCTTACGTTATTAAAAAGTCATTTAATTATTCCGGAGGATGAGCTTGAAAAGGACGATTCAGAAAAGATTAATGAATTAATAGCACTTAGACTTCAAAGGTTAGCAAAAATAAGAGAAAAGGCTACATGGTTATTTGACAGGCCTCAATTTTTACAGAATTTTTTTCCGAGCTATATAAATAAGAATGAAAAAGTGATCAAAGAGAATTTTTTAATTGTACAGCTTGGAGATATATTAAAAACCTATTTAGCTATTGTGGATAAAAAGAATTATAAAATTCCAATTGATGCTAAAGAGGAGTATTTGTTTTTAGACAAGGCGATTAGTTTTATTGATCAAAAAGTGAAGGGGTCAAATGTATCAGTAAACTTTTCAAATTTGGTTAAGGAAGCCCATTCTTTGTCAGGGATTAACGCCAAGCGGTGTGCAGCATCTATTTTCTGTGGATTATTGGAGTATGCAAAAATAGGTGAAATTCAAATTAAGCAATCAAATATATTTGCTAGTTTGGAGTTAACTAGAAATAGAAAAGTAACTAAAGTTTAGTGGAGTTATCTTTGAGCAATAAAAGTGCAGAGAGAGTTTTAGAAGCATTATTATTTACGTCTTCGGAGCCACTCCCCTTAAAAGATTTAGAGAAAAATTTGCCCGATAATGTCGATGTAGAAACGGTAATTGAAACGCTACAAAAGCATTATGAACAAAGAGGAGTAAATTTAAAACGTGTAGGTAATTCTATTGTCCTACGCACAGCAAAAGATTTAGAATACCTATTTCTTAAAAAAAAGGTCACCAAAAGGAACATATCAAGAGCTGCAAGAGAAACCTTAGCTATTATCGCATATCATCAACCAGTTACTAAACTAGAAATAGAAGAAATAAGAGGGGTAAGTGTAGGATCTGGCACCATCGATCTACTAATGGATTTGGAATGGATTAAGTTTGGTAGGAGGAAATTAAGCCCAGGTCGTCCTATAACTTTTCAGATAACAGACAAGTTTCTCGATTATTTCGATTTAAGCAGCACAAAGGATCTGCCAGGAGTAAAAGAGCTAAAAGATCTAGGCTTGTCCGTAAAAAAACTTAATCGAGATTAGCCTGCTACCACTTTTCAAAATGCTTTGATAGCTTTAGTGTTTGGCCTTGATAATTAGATCCAATTATTTCTCCATACATAGAATTCGGTTTACCTGACAGCCTTTCATATATAAGTTTACCAATAATCTGGTTATCCTCGAGAATAAATGGGGTTTCGTGACATCTAATTTCCAGCACTGCCTTCGAGCGTTCACCACAAATACTATTCATAAAACCAAAGCCAGGATCAAAAAATCCAGCGTAATGTACGCGAAACTCTCCCATCCTTACTTCATAAGGAACCATCTCAGCAGCAGTTTGAGGTGGAATTGTAACATACTCTTTACTTCTCAAAATATAAAATGCTCCTGGAACCAAAGTAACATAACCTTTTTTTGAAAACAGTTTTTCCCAAAAGGTTTCTACTTTATAGTGATTCAACTTGCTCAAATTAATCGCTGGGCAATTTTTTTTTGCCCTGAACCCAATTGGTTCGTCTTTTTTACTTTTCAAGTTCACTGAGATTGTAATGCCATTATCTATTTGCGCTGCATTTTCTACGATATCGAATTTAGAGTTTAGCTTTTCTAGTTGTCGATCAGTTATAACCTTCTGCTCATTATGAAATCTAAGCTGGTTTAGCATTATCCCCTCCTTTATAATAATGGAAAAAGATATAGGGGCTATCTCCACATAAACTTTCCCTTTATAACCCTTGCTGATGCGATCGAAGCAGCTTGAGTTGTCTGAGATTAATCTAGTTAATATGTCTAATCTTCCTGTTGAACTTTTGGCATTAGCTATAGCCGAAATATTATCTGGCAAGCTTAATTCTTCTTGTATTTCTATAATATAAATCTTGCCTCTTGTTAGAGTTTTGAAAGTACTAATGTCTATTGCTCTCTTTTTTAATTTTGACAGCTTTTGCTTAACGGTTTTGTGTCCTGGTAAAAAAGAGGCCTCTACTTCCCAACATTTTTTTGACAAGCGTAAATCCATGCTTGCTGGCTGGATCTGTCTATCCACTAAAGACTTAGCACACTTTATGCAAGATCGCCGATATAAACTAACTATTTGTTGTGCAGGAAGTGCACCTTTTCTTTTATAAAGCATCAGGTTACTCATTTTTTGGTCGGGCTAGCGAGATTTGAACTCACGACCTTTCGTCCCCCAGACGAACGCGCTACCAGACTGCGCCATAGCCCGCTATTAATCAAAAATTTGTTCTCGCAAGCATTTGTTTTTTTAACTCGCTTAATGATTCTATTATAGTATTGATCTTTAACTTTTCCTCTTCGTTTGGAAATGTCTTGACATATAAGGTCTTTTTTCCGGCATAGCTCAATTTTATTTGTATTTTTCTTTTTTCGAGCGCTGAAAGTTCGGCTATTTTCTCATTAGGCCAAGAAACTATAAACTTTTTTCCCTTTTTAATAACAGTCTCTTTAACTTTCTTTATGGTAAGATTTTCTCCATGAAGTAGAGCTTTAAGACCTCTTAAAAAATCGATATCCCCCGGTCTGTAATACCTACGCCCTCCTTTTCTTCTCATTGGTCTTATTTGCTTAAACTGACTTTCCCAGAAACGTATTACATATGGTTCTAAATTTAATTCACCAGCCACCTCGGATATAGTACGAAAAGCTCTCGGTGCTTTTTGAATTTCAAATTTTGTATTCAATGTTTCTCAGACTTGTTTATGCGTTCTTTCATCAGTTTGGAAGCTTTAAAGCTTATTACACGTCTAGCATTTATAGTAGCTGAAACTCCAGTCTTTGGATTTCTACCAATCCTTTCGCGTTTTTTTCTTGGAACGAAAGTACCGAATGATGATAGCTTTACACTTTTACCATCAATTAGAGCATTAGATATCTGTTCAAGAACAGTTTCTAACATTTGAGCCGATTCATATTTTGAAAGCCCTACATGTCTATAAAGTGCTTCACTAATGTCTTGACGAGTGAGTGTTTTGCGTTCCATCTTAACCTCTTAATACAAATTAATTTAAGTGTTAATGAGATGTCAACTTAAGTTTTTTCCAGTAAGCTAAGTTGAGGTAGTCTGGCACATATTTCTCGCTAGCTTTAGCGCTGAATAAAAACTTTTGGAGTCGGAGCTACCATGTGATTTTATCACCAGACCATTTAAGCCAACAAATACCCCGCCATTTAGTGTCCTTGGGTCCATTCTTTCTTTGAGTCTCCTAAGTTTTTTCTTCATAAGTAAACCCATAAATAATCCTGATATAGATGAACTAAACTCGTCCACGAAAAATTTTTTTATCAAATTTGCGGTACCTTCAGCAGTTTTCAATGCTATGTTTCCACTGAAACCATCGGTCACAATAACATCAGCCTTATCGGAAGAAAAATCACTACCTTCCACAAACCCAACATACTTAATTTTTCCCTCTTTGAAAGTGTCCATAAACATCTCTGATGCTTTTTTTAACTGTTCATTTCCTTTATGTGTTTCTGTACCTACATTCAATAAACCCACATTTACCCATTGTGTGTTAAAAACCCTAGAAAAAATGTCTGATCCAAATCTTGAGTAAGCAAGAAGGTCAGATGCCTGTGCCTTTATGTCAGCGCCAGCATCTAGAACAACATTAAAGCCCGAATTTGATGTTGAAGGCCAAAAAATGGCTATAGCAGGTCTTTTGACGTCAGGTAGCTTTCTTAAAAGTAGAGTTGAAATAGCCATCAATGAGCCTGTGTTTCCACATGATATCGCTGCTTCTGCTTTTGATGCCTTAACGCTTTCTATCGCATTCCACATGCTTGAGTTTTTTCCCCCTCTGATTGATTGAGATGGCTTATCCCCCATATTAATAACTTTGTCGCAGTGCTTAACTTTACACATCTGTTTTATCTCGGGGTATTTTTTAAGTGCATTAGTAATAATTTTCTTATTTCCATGCAAAATTAAAGTATCGTTGTTATTTTCAGAACAAAAAGAGTGTACTCCCCCAACAATATCATCTATAGAGTTATCGCCTCCCATACAATCAACTGAGATAGTGATTTTCTTATCTATATTCATTAGCTAACAGGTACGCTTAATCGAGCTAATTAACGTCAATCTTCGTCATCACCGACGTCAGATTCTATTTGATTTATTACTCTTCTCTGTTTATTACCAGAACCATAGTATCCACATGCACTACAAACGTGATGAGAAAGCTTTAATTCACCGCAATTGCTACACTCACCATATTGGCTAGATATTATTCCGTCGTGCGCTCTTCTTAAACCTCTTTTAGATCTCGTAATTTTACTTTTCGGCACGCCCATTTGGTTTCCTCGTTGTATTTATCGATTTGACTTCGCACCATAAGGAAAATTGCAAATAGCGCAAGTAAAATCTTCTAATCACTCTTTAAGTTTATTCAATATTGAAAAAGGACTCTCAACATTTATATCTTCCTTTCGGGCTAGATGTATTGAAGCTCCAGACTTTTTAGGATAGTCGGGAGTTTCTAGGCTTATAGTTTCTAATAGTACATCACCTAAATTAATTTCGTCTATGATCATATCATTATCGAAGCATTTTTCATTAAGCTCAAAAACATTTTTTTTTATTTTCATCTTTTCATTTGAGCCAATGGAGAAAGTCCTCAAAATTTGTTTGGTTATGTTCGTTACTATTGGGTCGAGTGTCAGTGAGCAAGACTGTATAAGCTTTGCTCTGATAATTGCGTTTAAAAAAATCTGCTTTTCTGTTTGTAATTTTAATGTACCTTTGATGCTCGCTTTCTTTGCCTCTGGTATGTTTAAGTGCTGTGCCAATCCTTTTAGAGCAATCTCTGAACAAATAAGGTTAAACTCGTACTCGATTTCTCTTCTTAAGTGTTCCAATGCAACTATGTGAGTAAATTTATCTATTTCTTGAACTTTTTTCATGATATAAATTTTGTTATTTGAAAATTCAGAAAATATCAACCAATTAAAAATGCTTAAACCAAAAATTATAGTATTGATTTCAATATATTTATTTTTAAGTGCCTGCTCAGGAATAAGAAGTAATAATGGCTATATGCCAGTGGAAGATAACGTTATGCAACTTAAAGTTGATGTAACTTCTACATCTTCTGCAAGAGTTAAATTGGGAGAGCCTGCTTTGATTTTAGGTAGCCGAGAACCTATGTTTATCTATGCTTCGCAGGTGACAAACAGGGTTTTGTTTTTCGAGCCTAAAGTAATTTCCAGAGATGTCTTAGTGCTTTATTTTAATAAAAATAAGAAATTAAAGAAGCTTAAAAGGTTCGACTTAAGGGACGGCAAGTCTTTTGCTTTAAACACAGACTCTACTAACTTAAACGCTGAGCAACGGTCTTTAATTTCAACGCTCTTCTCGAATGCTGGTTTTGGTGGGCCAAGATCTATAGACTAAGCAGGCTTGAACTTTAAAGCTACTCCATTAATACAAAATCTTAAACCAGTAGGGTCAGGCCCGTCTTCGAACACATGTCCTAAATGTGCTTCACAATTCCCACAAAGCACTTCTATTCTCCTCATCCCATGTGAAAGATCTATTTTAGTTGCCACTGCTTTTTTTGAGAAAGGGCTGTTGAAGCTTGGCCATCCGGACCCACTCTCAAACTTGCTGGAAGAAGAAAACAATTTATTGGAACAGCATACGCAGAGGAAGTAACCCGATTCATTGGGAAATCCTGGGTGTGAAAACGGTGGCTCAGTCTCTCCAAGCTGAGTGACGGCGTATTCTATGCTAGATAACTTTTTATTTTCCACGGGCTACATTATAATATTCACGTTACTATCTATATAGCGCCAAAAATAGGAAAGATCAAATATTGAGATATAGAATAGAATTCGGCAGTTCGCATGCAAATAGGTTAAAAGCTCAAAAATTTAGACAAAAAGTTTTTAGAGAATCTGAAAGTGGTTTGGACTCGGATAAGTTCGACGACCTATCAGACCATTGCCTTGTATTTGATAAAAAAAGTGAAGATAAGTTGGTTTTAGTGTTTAGGTCAAGAACGTTTTTTAGCATGAAAGAGATATTAAGTAGCTATTCGGCTCAATATTACGACTTAACAAAGCTCAAAGATTTACCTTTCAAACCCATGGAGATTGGAAGATTATGCATAGATGAAGACTCTAATGACCCATTTTTACTTTTGAGTGCTTTTAAATATCTTGCGTCCCTAATATCAAATTGTGGAGCAGATTTTATATTTGGGTGTACCAGCTTTGTTGGCGCGGATAACCCGTTACATTTAGCTTCACTATCTTCTTTAGAACAAAACCAAATAGCGGGATCGAAATTTCTAGTTAGAAAAAAAGCGTCGAGCATTTTGAATATTAAGGACCAAATTGCTAGTCGGGAAAAGGATAAACCGGCAAAGAATTTTTTACCTCCTTTATTGAAGTTTTACTTAAGGCTTGGCGGAAAAGTATCTGATCATGCGGTTATCGACAGAGATTTGGATACACTGCATGTCTTTACTTTTGTAGATTTAAAAAGTAAAAAATTTAGAATCTAGTCTAAATATCATTGATCTGATTTTTATTATCTGACCAAGCAACAGGGTCGTCTAAAAACCTTCTAATTTCGGAACGAATATCAAAACCAAATTTATCCATTTTACAAATTTCGTTATAAACATCTTCCCAATCGGTAAGATAATGTACTTTAATGTTATTCTTTTTCAGAATTGAATCTGTATACTCGAATATATTATAATTGAAAACTACTATGCCAAGATGGCACTTAATTTCGTGTGATCTAATATTGTTGACAAAATTTATTTTTGACTTTCCATCCGTCATTAAATCTTCAACTAGCAGACTATTTTTGTTTTTTAAAATCTCTCCTTCGATTAATTTGCTCTTCCCATAGTCTTTAGGTTTTTTCCTAACATAAGATAGCGGGAGACCCATTTTTTCAGCGATCGCCGCTGCAAAAGGTATTCCTGCAGTCTCACCGCCTATTATATAATTTGGTGATCGAGCAATCATATCAGAGTTTATGGTATCTATCATCATATCTGTTATCATTTTAAACGCTGCTGGGTATGCCATAATTTTTCTGCAATCGATATAGCTTGGTGACAAAAAACCAGAAGAAAGTTTAAAAGGAGAGCTCGGACTAAAGTTAATTGCTCCGATTTTAATAAGAATTTTAGCTGTAACTTTAGATCTTTCACTCTTGCTCATTTTTCCTCACACAGCTAACCCTAATTTTCTTTTTCCCAATAAAGTTCATCGTAGGGGTTAAAGACAGTTATTTCCCCTTGATTAGTTTTGATATTTTTTATTGCGTCAACTGGATTAGACCTTTTAACATAGCGTACTCTTTCGTTATGTTGATTTAAACCATAAAATGCCCTTCCATTTCTAGATATGAAGTTTTCAATTTTGTTTAAAGAAGAATGGTCCTCAAAGAGTTGTATCAAAAGTGGAATTGCTAGCGGGCTACTAAATATTCCTGCGCAACCGCAGGAAGAGACTTTTTTACTATCAACATGTGGAGCACTGTCTGTACCTAAAAAAAATTTACCATTACCGGATATTGCAGCTTGCACTAGAGCAAGACGATCTTCTTCTGTTTTCAATATTGGAGCGCAGTAGAAATTTGGTCGTATCCCCTTCGACAGCATTATGTTTCTGTTTACCATGAGGTGATGGTTGGTGATTGTCGCGGCCAGCTTTTTTTGTTCTTTAATGAAATTCACCGCATCTGCAGATGTAATATGCTCTAAAACTATTCTTAAATTTGGGAAATTATTGATTATTTGCGTTAAGATTGTTTCAATAAAAACTTTTTCTCGCTCAAATACGTCAACTTTTTCATTAGTAACTTCACCGTGTATCGATAGTATAACCCCATATTTTTCCATCACTTCAAACAAAGGATACAATTCTATAATATTTGAAAATCCTGAGTCAGAATTCGTTGTTGCTCCTTTTGGATACATCTTGATGGCCTTGATATATTGGTGAGTGCTAACATTTATGATCTGTTGTTTACTTAAATGACTCGTTAAATAAAGAGTCATATGTGGAGTAAACTTAATTTCCCTCGGTATCTGTCTGCAAATCTCACTGTAATAGGTCTCGGCTAAAGAAATATTCGTAACAGGAGTTTCCAAGTTAGGCATTATAAGAGCTGAGGCAAAGCTTTTATAGGTAAAAGGCAAAACGGTTGACAGGATTGAGCCTTCACGTAAATGCACATGCCAGTCATCAGGCTCTAAAATATCAATATAACGTTTTTCCATAAAGCCAGTTTGAATTTTTTACCAAGTTATTATGGTTCTATACTCATCATTTATAGTGCTTTTGGTATTGTTTAAAAAGAAATTTATATTTTCTATGTTAAATAATACTAAAGCTATTCCAAAATGCGAATTACTAGTCTATATAATAAGAAGTGATAATCGCACCTAACTACGAGTCATCAAGGAAAATAAAGTGAATATTGTGGAAAAAAATCTGTCTGATGCTTCAGAAAAAGAATTTAGAAACGGCGTGTCCAATGATGAGGCGAAACAAGCGCTAAGGTTGCTATTAAAATGGATAGGCGAGAATCCTGAAAGAGAGGGTCTCAAAGAGACACCGAAACGAGTTTTAAAGGCGTATAAAGAGTGGTTTGCTGGGTACAGCCAAAACCCTGTTGATATTCTCAGTAAAACTTTTGAGGAAGTTGAGGGTTACAGAGAGATGATAACTTTAAAAGATGTAAGCTTCCAAAGTTTTTGCGAACATCACTTTGCCCCAATATTAGGAAAGGTTCATATAGGCTATATTCCAAATAACAAAGTAGTAGGGTTGTCAAAACTCGCTAGATTGATCGAGATGTTTGCTAGACGTTTACAGGTGCAGGAAAAGATGACTGCCGAAATAGGTAATACTTTACAAACTCACCTTGATTGTTTAGGGGTGGGAGTTGTAGTTGAAGCGGAACACCACTGTATGTGTTCGAGAGGGATAAAAAAACAGGGATCGGTCATGAAAACAATGCACTTTACGGGTGTCATACTCAGCGATGTAGAAAAGAAGAATGAGTTTTTGAGATCCATAAGCTGAAAAATGTTTTTACACGCCACAAGCTCGGATAAAATAAAAAAAGTCCACTAATGCAAAAGCCAGAGTGTTTTCAACAAATCATCTTATTGCTGCAGAATTTTTGGTCCAGTAAGGGTTGTGTGATACTCCAGCCTTACGACCTTGAGGTGGGAGCAGGAACTTTCCATCCAGCAACAACTCTAAGGAGTTTAGGACCAGATCATTGGTCAGCCGCTTATGTACAACCTTGCAGGCGACCATCCGATGGCCGCTATGGAGACAGTCCAAATCGACTGCAACACTATTATCAGTTTCAAGTTGTTATGAAGCCGTCCCCCTCCACATTGAAAGAAATGTATTTGGAAAGCTTACGCCTATTGGGTATAGATCACCAGGTTCACGACATCAGATTTGTAGAAGACGACTGGGAAAGCCCTACTCTTGGTGCATGGGGACTTGGTTGGGAGGTGTGGTGTGACGGTATGGAGATTAGTCAATTCACTTACTTCCAACAGGTAGGCGGGCATGATTGCAAACCAATCACGGGAGAGATTACTTATGGGCTTGAGAGACTTGCAATGTTTATTTTAGAGTGTGACGCTGTGATGGACTTACCCTATAACTCTCCAAATAGTCAAAGACCATTAAGATATTCAGATATTTTTTTGGAGGCTGAAAAGCAGTATAGTGAATGGAACTTTCGTGAAGCAAACACGGAAGTTATTTTCCGTCATTTTGATGACGCAGAAAAAATGTGTAAAGAAATACTAGAAATGGGGGACCTAAAAAGAAAATCTTCAGATAAAAAAAATAAGCTTGTGCTACCTGCATATGATCAGTGCATAAAAGCTTCACATTTATTTAATATACTTGACTCTAGGGGTGTAATCTCCATTGCTCAAAGACAGGTATATATTGGCAGAGTAAGAACATTGGCAAAGTTGTGTGCTGACTCTTACATAGCCGAAGTTTCATCGAGAGTATAATGAACGGGAGACGTTTTATTGTGTTATTTTTAGGTAGCGTGGTCATTTTCACCGTTGCGTTGTTCTACTTTCAAAATTATGCCTATTATGACTCAATAGATGATAAGCAAAATATTTTGTTTGGAAATAAGAGGTATGAGATTTCAAATTATCGAGGAATAGACTCTGAAAGTTCAGGTTTAAAGTTGAGAGAATGCTTCGTTGTAAATAAGTTGGATGATATTGATCTTCCTAAATACAAGAAACCGACACCCCTGACAGCACCTTTTTGGTTCAAGTGTTTTAATGCTGAAAGTATAACAAAAGATTTGGCGGATGGTATAGCAACTGCTTTTTTATTAAAAAAAGAAGAGTTTGACGGTATCGACAATGTGATAGCTATTTACCCGGATGGAACAAGTTATCGTTGGAGACAATTAAATACCAAGTATATGAAAGAATAGAGTTGAACGATTTTATATTGGAATTAATCTCTGAAGAGATACCTGCAAAAATGCAAACGGCCGCAATGCGTCAACTTGAAAGTTTAACTTTGAAGAAAGTTGGTGAAAATGGTCTGATAGTTCAGAGAATGATGCCTTTTGTTACACCAATGAGACTAGGTATAATTCTAGAAAACATATCAACTAAAGTTAATGAGAACATAAAAGAGATCCGTGGTCCCAGGTTAGGGGCACCTGAAATTGCAGTAGAAGGATTTTTGAAAAAAAATAAGATTACTAGAAGTGAATTACAAGAGAAAAAAACAGAAAAAGGTGATTTTTATTTCTATTCCATAAAGGTAAATGCGCAATCCTTGTCAAAAATATTATCCCGGATTTTTACAGAGATTATTCAAGAGTTCAATTGGCCAAAATCAATGTACTGGGGAGACAACTATTCGCTGAGATGGGTTAGACCGCTACGGGGCATAATGGCTGTCCTTTTTCAAAATAAGACCCGAGAAAGGGTGCAACTGACTGTTAGAGATATTGAGTCAGATATTGTAACCAGAGCCCATCAAGTAATGCATCCAGAGTTTTTCGAGTTTGAATCAATTGACGATTACCGTGAAAAGATGCTTAAGGGTAAAGTTATTCTTCAACCTTCAGATCGAAAAAAAAGAGTTTTGGAAGACGGAAAGAAGCAGGCTGAAGCAAGAGGATTTTACCTAGTAGAGGATGATAAACTTTTAGACGAAATTGTAGGCTTAACAGAGTTTCCGGTTCCTATATTGGGCGAGATCCCTAAAGAACTGCTTTCGATACCAGAAGAAGTGATAATCACGTCTATGAGAGAGCACCAAAAGTTCCTTTCTCTCAGAAGTAATGCTAACGGAAAGGTTGAAGGATTTTTGGTGATTGCTGACCTTATAACTTATGATGAGCAAAAAACAATTCTCTACGGTAACATGCGTGTTTTAAATTCGAGATTAAGAGATGCGATTTTCTTTTATCAAAATGATCTAAATCTAGTGAAAATTAATGGAATGAGGTCCTGGAACGATAAGTTAAAAAGCGTGAGGTTTCATGAAAAGTTTGGTTCTCAATATGATAGAGTGGAGAGAATAGTAAAAATTGCTGTATTGCTTGCCAGAAAATTTGATTTAGATAAGGAAGATGTAAAAAAAGCCGCAATACTTATTAAGGCTGATCTCGTTTCGAATCTCGTATCTGAGTTTCCTTCTTTGCAGGGTATAATGGGGGCTCATTATGCAGAAGTTGAGGGTTACGAAAAATTGGTCTCTGACGCAATTAAAGATCATTACCTACCAGTTGGTTCAAATGACGTTGTTCCCAACCAACCACTTTCAATCGTACTGGCACTTAGTGATAAAATTGATTATTTAACCTGCCTTTGGAAGATTGGTATTAGGCCCACTGGAAATAAAGACCCGTTTGCTTTAAGGAGGGCATCTCTCGGGATAATAAGAATTATATTGGAAAACAAGTTAGATGTCGATATGGATTATTTAATTCATTTAACACAAGTTGATTTCGACATATCTGATCTACAGCTGTTTTTAAAAGAAAGAATTATAAATTACCTGACAGAAAAAAATTATCAAAAAAAGGTAGTAGAGGCGGTAGTCAAGCAATGTAAGTTGGATTTTTTGCCCATGTTACCACAGGTGATAGCTGAGGTAACGGAATTCATTTCTTCTGAATCAGGGATACGGTTTTTAGCAGTATATAAGAGGGTTTCTAATTTGCTAAGTTCTAATAAAGAGTTCGTAGGTTTTAAAAAAAAATTCTCTCAAGAGCGCGCAACTGAGGAGGATAAAACATTATATAAACATCTGACGTCAATCAAAGAACAGGTTGAGGAGAGTTTACAAGACAAAGATTTTAAGAAGGCTTTATTGGTACTAGGGTCTATGATAGATCCTGTAAATCAGTTCCTTGATAATGTTCAGGTTAATTGTAAGGATAAAGAGCTACAAAATTTACGATACTATTTTTTGAGTCAAATCAGCGAAACCACGCATAGTGTTGTAGTTTTTTCGGAATTTGACAAAAAATGAGTGACATGAACTTAACCTCAAGATATTTGTTCAACGAGATACCAGACGATCAAGAAAAAATCGAACAGTTTGGGCACAAGGCGTGCAATATCAGTTTGGCTAAAAAGTGGCAGTTTCCTGTTCCTGACACTGTATTTCTTTCCGGTGAACTCGTTAAAGAAATCTTTGAGAAAAAATACGTTCCGGCTGAAGTCATTTCACACTTTAAGAATAAATTACTTGCGATAAGGCCAAGTCCGGTTATTGACCTTTCCACAAAAAATGAGCCTTTTCTCTATATTGGGCTTAACGATCAAAGTTATGATATCATTAAAATAAAGGTCGGGATAAAAAAAGCGTACGATATTTACTTAAGCTTTCTCAAAATGTTTTCTTTGAGTGTATATAACCTAGATCTTGAAAACAGTGTAGAACTTCGAAGTCTATTTGAATATTCAAAAAGCCTAGAAACAGTTTTTGAGGAAAGGTGTCTCGAAAAAATAAATAGAATTAAGCAATTAATCTCTATGGAAACAGGGTCTCAATTCCCAACAAGTATTTCAGAGCAATTAATAGAAGTAATAAATTCAATTTATAAGGGATGGATTAGTCCTACTCAGAAAATATTACGGGAGGTAAGTGGTAGGAAGAGAGGCGAGTTAATTCCAATAGTTCTTCAAGAAATGCACTATGGTGTTGAAGAAAAGCCACTGGAAAATTTTAAGGTTAAGAATTTTGATAGTAAAACAGGGAAATCGAGCTACCAATGCATGAGATTAGATAACAGTAATAAAAAGTCTTCTTTTAGCCCGGTCAGTGAAGAAGAGATAAACAAATTACTTAAATTTAACTCATTACGCTATTTAATTAGGAGTTTGACTAATAAAGTTAAATCACCATTAGAGGTAAGTTTTTTGTTGGACAGGGATATATTATTTTTGATCAGTTTAAAGGAAGTGGCACTACCTCAAAAGAAGTTTATTGAGTTTGTTGTTTCGTCAGTTCAGCAAAAGATAATAGAAAAAGAAGATGGTCTTTTGCTCATAAACCCAGAATATTTAGATATTTTCCTTCATCCATCGGTCTCGGAAGACATAAAACTGAGGGCCGCTCTTTGGGGAGTGCCAGCAAGCCCTGGGGCTGCTTCTGGCAGAGTGGCTATGTCAACTAATAAAGTTATTGAATATAACTCAACTGAAACCGACACAATATTAATTAAAAGTGAAACAATATCTGATGACATTAATGCCATGTCTTTATCTAAAGGTGTACTAACTGTTAAGGGAGGTATGACGAGCCATGCCGCCGTTATAGCTAGGGGCATGGGAATACCATGCATCGTAGGAGCAAGAAATGTGGTATTTAAGGAACAAGAGAAAATTCTTGTACTAGAAGATGGCAATGTAATCTCCGAGGGTGATGAAATCACGATTGATGGTTCTACAGGTGCTATCTATCTAGAAAAAGTAAAATTGAGGCCACCCGAGACCACCAGTACATTCAGTACTCTTCTGCAATGGGCTGATGAGTTTTGTGATATTCAAATAAGAGCTAACGCAGATACGGTAGAAGAAGCTAAAGTGGCTTTGTTTTATGAAGTAGATGGCATCGGTTTATGTAGAACGGAGCACATGTTTAGTGATTCCAATCGTATAAATCTTGTTAGACAAATGATACTTACTAACAGCGATAGTGAACGAGGTTCAATAATTGAAAGGCTCCTGCCAATACAAAAAGAAGATTTTATTGAACTTTTTAAAGAAATGTCGAGCCTTCCTGTAACGATAAGACTTTTAGATCCACCACTGCACGAGTTTCTTCCAAATTCACAGCAAGAAATTCAGAGAACGGCGAAGCTAATGGCAATAACGGAACAACAATTAGCGGATCGAATAAAAGACCTATCTGAATTCAACCCAATGTTGGGTACTAGAGGCGTAAGGCTCGGTGTTATGGTTCCTGAGATATATGATATGCAGGTGCAAGCTATTTTTCTTGCGGCGATTGAGGTTTTTAGGAAATACAAAGTTGTGGTAAATCCCGAGATTATGATTCCATTAATTTCTGCTAATAAAGAAGTTGATTTGGTGAGGGACAGGATTAGAAAGGTTTTCTCACAACTAAATAAAGATAATTCTGTAGATCTTAAATATAAGTTAGGGGTAATGGTGGAAACCCCAAGAGCTGCGTTGAGAGCTGGTGATATAGCGCAATCATGCGATTTTTTGAGTTTTGGGACCAATGACCTAACTCAAATGACTTACGGCTTGAGTAGAGATGACTCTAATAGATTTATGAAAGAGTATATAGAAAAAGAGCTTTTTAGCAGTGATCCTTTCAAAACTATCGACGTTGAAGGAGTCGGTGAATTGCTCAAAATAGCAGTTCAAAGAGCCAGAAATACAAATTCAAAGATAGTAACAGGATTGTGCGGAGAGCATGGGGGTGACCCTTCATCCGTTAGTTTTTGTAGATCTGTTGGTTTTGAATATATATCATGTTCGCCATATAGAGTACCCATAGCTAGGCTTGCCGCTGCCCAATCAAGACTAAGAAATTTAAATTAGAATTGGACATTAAAATGAAATATTTACATCCTAATATTGCTGCAATATTCGCTATTTTATTGGTATATTTAATTTCTATAACTCATCCCATATTCTCTCAAACAAACTCAAATATTGTGAAAGATAGTAATCTCAGGTTTGTGCAATTAATTGAGAATTTGAGAACAACTGTTGGAGAGGAGATGATGCGGTTGGACAACATTAACGACAATTATTTAACAAAACTGTCAGGTCTGGTTTCTTATGATAGAGTTTATTTATCAAAAACGAGTGAAAAGCAGTTTTTTAATAAAGATGCCCTAGATAGTCTACGAATGCCTAAGATGACTAGGGAACTCAAGTGTTTATCTGAGGCTTTATATTTTGAGGCTAGGGGTGAACAGATAGAAGGTCAGCTTGCGGTAGCTGATGTAATTATTAATCGCAAAAATTCCAACCAATTTCCAAATACTATTTGTGGAGTGGTTTCTGAAGGGGCCCCAAAAAGACATGCATGTCAATTTTCTTATAATTGTGATGGTAAACTAGAGCTTATTTATGACAAAAAAACCTATAGAAGGATAGTCAAACTTGCATCAATGATATTAAATGGCGCTTTTTCCGATGTGACAAACGGAGCGACGTTTTTTCATGCATCTGAAGTAAGCCCAAGTTGGTCAAAAAAATTTAAAAAAACGAGGAAAATAGGCAGGCATATATTTTACAAAAATTAGTTATTTATAGTTTCAACTCATTAGGAGCATCCATTGTTTACCGAAAAAATTAAGAAAAAAGACCTCTTAGACCTAGGTGTAAAGAAAAGGGCGAATGTAGATCATATTCTAGTAAGAGACTATGTAAGAGAGATCGACATCGGTGCTTTTCAGTCCGAATTTGGTATAAAGCAAAGGGTTTCTTTCAATGTCAATTTGGAGGTGAATAACAATAATCATCCAATACATGATAACGTGGACTTAGTATTATCATATGACAATATAATTGAAGTTATTCAGGGTGAGATTGATCAAAAAAGAGTAGCGCTTCTGGAAACATTAGCGGAGAATATTGCTCTTTCTTGCCTGTGTCTCGATAGTGTGGTTGCAGCTACTGTACGTCTAGAAAAGCTAGATAGGGGTTTGGGCAAGCTCGGGGTTCAAATCAGTAGAACTAAGGTTCAATATAATGGGACTAAAACAAATATAAAATCGCTTCAAAGGGGTAATCTAATCATTAAGACCAAGATCCCAAACACTGGTCTGTTATTTGTTTCAAATAAGATGCTACTTCCTAAAAATATTTATTATTTAAAGAAACTATTTTCCTCTTCAACAATGACTTGGGTTGTCTGCCCCTCAGAGATTTTTACAGAATTCTCTAAAATGAACCCCAAAATTCATATTGAAGTACTTACAATGTCAATTGCACAAAACGCCTACGTGCTAAATAAAAAAATTAACAATTTGAAACTAGCAAGAAGTAAGACTGAGGTAGCCTTTTTGTTGAAAGAAGGTTTGAATTGTATTTGGTGTCCATCTGATCTCTATAATTTTTCTAAAAAGGATGTGATTATTAATGAAGAATTTGCACTAAGTATGGCTTGTCATCTGACAAAGGGTCTTTTAATACAAAAGGTTTATTTATTCCAACAAGACAAATTGCCTGATGCATTAACAGAGGATATGCAAAACAATGGAGTGACTGTTGAATATTTGTAAACTTAGGTTGTTTTAATGGCAGGAAAAGACAAAATCTTTGTTTTTGATTTAGACGGTACTCTAGCTGATACTGCACCAGCGTTACTAAATGCTGGGAACCAAGTTTTAAGGAGTATCGGAAGAGAGCCAATACGGATAGAAGAGTATAAAGGGTTCATTGGGGGAGGAACAAAAAAACAAGTAGAGAAACTATTAATTTCTACCGGGGGTATCCCGGATCCTGGCTTAGACTTTTATTTTAATTTTTTTAAAGATCGATATGACGAAGACCCTGTTAAGGAATGTTATCTTTATGAAGGAGTGGTAGAACTAATAGAAATCTTAAAAAGTCAGGGAGTAAAATTGACAGTTTGCACCCAGAAGTTTGAAAACAGTGCAAAAAAAGTTTTGTCGCAACTTAACGTTTATGAGTACTTTGATGGATTTGCTTATGGGGATAGCACTGGAGCTCTTAAACCTAATCCAAAAGTATTTTATCATTCGGTCAAGGGATTGGGTGGTGGAACGTATTTTTATGTTGGTGATACTGAAGTTGATTTATTATTAGCAAAAGCTGTTGGTGCAAACTTTTTTTTTCATAAAAAGGGGTATTCACCCCAAACAGCCAAAAGAGACGGAATTGAATTTTGTTTCAATAGTTTTATCGAATTAACAGCTTACTATAAAAAAAATCTGGTTTGAATATGGAATATTTTTTTCCAGAGATAAATTATGGTTCTTGCGGATTTGAAAAATTTCATACAATTTATGGTAGTACCACAATCTTTAATTCATTTAGAGTTGTCCAGCGTAACAAAAAACCAATAGTAGTTTCAAGCTCTGAAGTGAAGGAAGAGTTTCTAAACAGATTCATATCAAAACCAAATTCCATGCTCGGTTTAAGCTTTGACGCACCGGCTATTATGGGAATTTTAAATGTGACTCCTGATAGTTTTTACGATGGAGAGAAGTTTTTTACAGAAAAGCAGTTTGTTGAAAAAGGACTAAAT
>CACBAO010000002.1 GCA_902537235.1 uncultured Alphaproteobacteria bacterium | reverse complement strand
GACTTAGAGACAGAGTTCTCGAGGCCAATATGTATTTTGGCTGACCTACAAGGACCTAAACTAAGGTGTGGTGATTTTGAGGACTCAAAAGTGGGTTTGACTACTGGGCAAAAATTTTGTTTTGATTTAAATAAAACGCGAGGAAATGCACAACGAGCTTTCCTGCCCCACCCCCAGATATTTAACTCGGTGAAAAAGGGAGATAAGCTTTTGATCGATGATGGTAAAGTTGCTTTGGAGGTAAGAAAAGCATCTGAAAAGAATATTGAGTGTATTGTATTAAACGATGGTATTATTTCAGATAAAAAAGGGGTTAATTGTCCAGACAGTATTTTGGACCTTGCTCCCTTAACTGAAAAGGATAAGAAAGACTTAGAATTTGTTTGTGCTCTCGGAGTTGATTGGATTGGCTTATCTTTTGTGCAAAGAGCTAAAGATGTTGATGATGTAAAAAAGTTGTTAAATGGAAGAGCAGGGATTATCGCGAAAATTGAGAAACCAGCTGCCGTAAAAGTGTTTGACGAAATAATTGATGCTTCTGACGGAATTATGGTTGCACGAGGGGATCTTGGCGTAGAATTACCAATCGAAGCAGTGCCACCCATTCAAAAAAAACTAGTATTGAGGTCACGTGAAATGGGAAAGCCTGTTATTGTAGCAACCCAGATGATGGAAAGTATGATCCATTCAACTACACCAACCCGAGCTGAAGTATCAGATGTCGCACAGGCAATATATGATGGTGTCGATGCAGTAATGTTGTCTGCAGAAACTGCTATCGGTGCGCATCCAGAAAAAGTCATACAAGCGGTGGATAAAATTGCAATTGAAACTGAAAAAGACCCGATATATTTTGAAAATTTGGAGAACTCCAGAACAGTATCAAAAGAAGGTGTGTCTAATGCAATAACTGTTGCTGCAAGGGAGGTAGCAGACAACATTAAGGTGAAGGTTATTTGTTGTTTTTCTCATGGCGGAACTACAGCTGAACTTGCGTCTAGAGAAAGGCCCCGTGCTCCAATAATCGCATTGACACCCTATACAGAGACAGCTAGGAAACTCACCTTGTTTTGGGGCCTGCATTGTGTGGTCACAACACCGGTTGATAGATTTAAGAGGGCAGTAATCAATGCTGTTAAGGCCGCAAAACTCTTTGAATTTGCGTCTGGAAAAGATTTAATTATAGTTATTGCGGGGGTGCCATTTAATACCCCAGGATCAACTAACATTTTAAGGGTAGTTTCGCTCGACGAAAACTTTGACAATTTTTAAGAAAAATACAAAGAAACACTTGTATAGTAGTCAGAATATCCTTATAACCATCTGAAAAAGAATATTGAGATAGTTAAATGCCTAAGATGAAAACAAAATTAAAGACGCTGTAGAACAAACTTTAAATCTATTAGGCGATGGTAGTTTGAGAGTAGCAGAAAAAGTGGCCTCCGGTGAGTGGGTAGTAAATCAGTGGACAAAAAAAGCAGTTCTATTAAGTTTTAGGCTTAGAGAGATGGAATTGCAAAACGGTGGACCACAAGACTCAACCTGGTGGGACAAAGTGGATAGCAAATTTAAAGGCTGGGGTGAAACAGAGTGGAAACAGAGAAATTTCCGAGCCGTTCCAAACACTGTTGTGAGAGCATCAGCTTTCATTGGAGAAAACGTTGTTTTAATGCCCTCATTTGTGAATCTAGGCGCTTATGTTGATAGTGGAACAATGGTCGATACGTGGGCAACAGTTGGGTCCTGTGCTCAGATAGGAAAAAATGTACATCTCTCAGGTGGAGTTGGGATAGGGGGTGTATTAGAGCCAATGCAAGCATCTCCAACAATTATTGAAGACAATTGCTTCATTGGAGCAAGATCAGAAATTGTAGAAGGTTGCATTGTGCGAGAGGGGGCAGTTGTAGGCATGGGTGTTTTTATTGGAAAATCTACAAAAATATATAATAGAGAAACTGGTGAAACAACTTATGGGGAAATACCTCCTTATTCCGTAGTAGTATCTGGATCTATTCCATCCAAAGGGGGTGTTAACCTCTATTGTGCAGTGATAGTTAAACAGGTCGACGAAAAAACAAGAAGTAAAACTTCTATAAATGATTTATTACGAGACTAGGCATGATCGAAATAAAAGACGATCCAGTGTTACTAACAAAGAAACTTATAGGTTTTAAGTCAATTACTCCAGACGATGACGGGTCTATAGATTATATTGCTTCTATTGTTGAACAATTGGGATTTAAGTCAAATATTTTCTCAACTCAAGGTGTTAAAAACCTTTTTGCGCGATGGTCTCCAAAAACCGATTTCAAGAGAACCCTTGCTTTTAATGGTCATGTCGATGTAGTTCCTCCAGGAGAAGAAAATTTATGGGCCAGCAATCCATTTAGTGGTGAAATTAAAGAAGGGAGAATTTTTGGTAGAGGGTCTGTAGATATGAAATCTTCTGTTGCTGCATTTCTTGTTGCCCTTAACGAAGTTATAACACAAGAAGAACTTTGTTGCTCATTTGTACTTTTAATTACAAGCGATGAGGAAGGAAATGCTGAATATGGTACAAAAGAACTATTGAAATGGGCTGCGAAAAACGACGAAATTATCACCGATTGTATAGTTGGTGAACCTACTTCCTCTAAGTTGGTGGGCGATACTATAAAAATTGGAAGGCGCGGTTCATTAAGCGGGTACATCGTTTGTAAAGGAAAGCAGGGCCATATAGCCTATCCTGAAAAGGCAGTTAACCCTGTGGAAGAATTAATTAACTTTCTTAGAAAATTAAAATCGCTAAAACTGGATGCTGGTAGTAAGTTTTTTGATCCCTCAAGTTTGAACATTTCAACGGTTGACACCAATAACAAAGCCTTAAATGTTATACCTGAGGAAAGTTTTGCTAGTTTCAACGTTCGTTTTAATGATAAACATTCATGTTCGTCTTTAATAAAAAAAATCAACAAAACTATATCAGAATTCAACAAAGGATCTAGTGCAACTGTGGAAATAAAATATAAATGCTCTGGCGAAAGCTTTGTGACAGAGCCAGGTCAACTTTCAGACCTATTAATCACGTCGATAAAAGAAACAACAGACATAGATTGTAAATTTTCTACTGGAGGAGGAACATCGGATGCTCGATTTATTCGAGAGCACTGCCCAGTCGTGGAGTTCGGTTTAGTGGGTGAAACCATGCATCAAGTTAATGAAAACACACGCGTTGAGGATATTATTTTACTGAAAGAGATTTATAAAAAATTTTTAAAAAACTATAATAAGAAAGATCGAAAATGATTGGAAAGCTTAACCACATCGCAATCGCAACACCTAACTTGGATGAGGCAATAAAAACCTATAAAGATATATTGGGAGTAAAAATTAGCACTCCACTAGATCAATTAGACCATGGTGTTAAGGTGGTATTTATTGAGTTACCAAATACCAAGATAGAATTGCTTGAACCTTTAGGAGAGAATAGTCCTTTAGAAAACTTTCTTGAAAAGAATAAAAAAGGTGGAATACATCACATTTGTTTTGAAGTTAAGGAAATAAATAGCGCTATTTTAAGTCTTAAAAAAGACGGAGCAACTATTTTAGGAGATGGTAAAGCTAAAATAGGTGCGCATGGTAAGCCAGTAATTTTTCTGCATCCTAAGGATTTTAATGGCACTCTGATCGAGTTAGAGGAAGTCTAACAATGACAATAACATCTGCAATAGTTTTATTATCTGTATTCTGGTTTATTATTTTATTCATAATTCTGCCAATTAACATTACCACTCAAAACGATGAGCGAAATATCATTGAAGGCACTGCACCTTCATCACCTGTAAACCCTAATCTAAAGCGCAAGTTTTCTATTACTACTATAGTTTCTGTTATTCTTTGGATACCAACCTGTCTAGCGATCAACCTATTCTATTAAATAAGCTTATAGATCGTGATCGATTATTTTTAATTTTAGCTCATCTAACTGTTCTGTGTTTGGAGTTCTGGGAGAGCCTAGCATGGGGTCCTCTGCTCTTTGGTTCATTGGAAACATTATAACTTCCCTTATATTGTCTTCCTTGGCCAAAAGCATAACTATCCTATCAATACCGGCAGCACATCCACCATGAGGAGGTGCGCCATATTTTAAAGCATTTACTAAACCCGAAAACTGAGTCTCGACCTCCTCTTTTGCATAGCCTGCAATTTCAAAGGCCTTAAACAAATTATCTAGTTTATGGTTTCTTATCGCGCCAGACAAAATCTCATACCCATTACACGATAAATCATACTGCATTCCCAGAACACTCAACGGATCAACATCTTCGTACAATAAATCGACCTTAGGCATTGAAAATGGGTTATGAGAAAACTCAATTTGTCCAGTCTCTGTATTTTTTTCATACATGGGAAAGTCTCGTATCCAACAAAACTCGTAAGAATTTAAATTTGTAATTCCTAACTCAAGCCCAACGATATCCCTAGACTTACTCGCAATATCGTTAAAATGATCAGGTATACCTCCTAAGAAAAAGACTGCATCCCCTTTATTCAGACCAAGGAATTCTCTTAATTTTTCTGTCTTTTCCTCGCCCAAGTTTTTCGCAATTGGGCCGGCTGCTTCTAAGCCTCCATCATTATCGGACCGCCAAAAGATATATCCCATACCTGGTAACCCTTGCTCTTGCGCAAATTTATTCATTCTGTCGCAAAACTTCCTACTACCACCACCTTTTGCCGGTATTGCTTTGATCTGCGTTCCATCTTTTGTCAAAATGTCCGCAAAGATTTTAAATCCCGATGAAATAAAAAATTCTGAAACATCCAACATCTTTATTGGATTTCTTAAATCCGGTTTATCAGTACCGAACCACTCCATGGATTGGCCAAAGCTAATAATTGGAAAATTATTGTTGACTGTGTAGGTATCCGAAAAATTTTCAAAAAGTTTGACAAAAACCCTTTCCACCAATTGAAATACGTCAGGTTCCTCAACAAAAGACATCTCAATATCGAGCTGATAAAAGTCCGTAGGAGATCTATCAGCTCTAGGGTCTTCATCTCGAAAGCATGGTGCAATCTGAAAATATTTATCAAAACCACCAACCATTATAAGCTGCTTGTAGATTTGGGGAGCTTGCGGTAACGCATAGAACTTCCCGGGATGCAATCTAGATGGAATGAGAAAATCTCTTGCTCCTTCAGGGGAAGAAGATGATATTATTGGCGTTTGAAATTCATTAAAACCGTTATCCCACATTTCTTTTCGTATAAACTCTACTATTTTCGATCTTAATATTATATTTTTGTGTAAACCCTCTCGCCTTAAATCAAGGAAACGGTACTTTAATCTTGTCTCTTCTGGATAAGGAAGATCACCAAAGACAGGTAACGGTAGTTCCTCGGCAGAGCCTAAGATATTGATTTTTGATATAAAAACTTCAATCTCTCCCGTCGGCAGTTTTTCGTTAATTAAAGATTCATCTCTTCTTCTCACAATACCTTCGATTGATATACACCACTCGGCTCTCACGCTTTCTACTGCTTTAAATACTGGGCTATCCGGATCAGCCAAAACCTGGGTAAGACCAAAGTGATCTCTAAGATCAATAAAAAGTACCCCTCCATGATCACGTATTCTGTGGACCCAACCGGAGAGCTTTACGGCTTTACCATCATCTTTCTTTCGTAATTCGTTACAGTTATGTGACCTATACAAATGCATCAAATCTTCCTATTAACTTTCCAAAAAGTTATTGATTTTATGAGCGACAGTTTTAAAAAGAGTTATATTTATAGATTCTTGTACACTCATAGTTTTACGAATTAAAGAAAAATTTTTATGCCAAGGCGAATTGATATTAAATCTGTTTTAATCATTGGTGCTGGACCCATAGTTATAGGTCAGGCTTGTGAGTTTGATTACAGCGGCGCTCAGGCCTGCAAGGCACTCAAAGAAGAAGGCCTTAAAGTTATTTTAGTTAACTCCAACCCTGCCACAATCATGACAGACCCTGAGCTTGCCGATGTGACCTATATAGAGCCAATAGATACAGACACTATTGAACAGATAATTAAGTTAGAAAAACCAGATGCCATTTTACCCACTATGGGCGGACAAACAGCACTGAATATTGCAATTGAATTGGATAAAGCGGGGACACTAAAAAATTACTGTGTTGAGCTTATTGGGGCTAACAGAGATGCAATCGAAAAAGCTGAGGATCGAAAACTTTTTAAACAGTCAATGGAAAGCATTGGGATAAAAAGTCCAAAATCAGAAATTGCTAATTCGTTAGACGAGGCGTTAAATTCGTTAAATCGAATTGGCTTGCCTGCAGTTATCCGTCCAGGCTTTACCCTTGGAGGTAAAGGCGGAGGAGTTGCATATAATGAAAATGATTTTAGAGAAATTTGTATAAATGGTTTAGACGCATCCCCCGTCAATCAAATTCTTATTGATCAAAGCCTTCTAGGTTGGAAGGAGTTTGAAATGGAAGTAATAAGAGATAAAAAGAATAATGCCATTATTGTGTGCTCAATTGAAAACCTCGATCCTATGGGAGTTCATACAGGCGATAGCATAACCATTGCACCGGCGATGACACTCACAGATAAAGAATTTCAGAAAATGCGTAATAATTCTATACGGGTTTTAAAAGAGATCGGTGTTGAAACTGGAGGGTCTAATGTGCAATGGGCGGTAAATCCACTATCCGGTGAGATGCTGATCATTGAAATGAATCCAAGGGTCTCTAGGTCATCTGCCTTAGCATCGAAAGCAACAGGTTTCCCAATAGCTAAAGTTGCTGCGAAACTAGCTATTGGCTTCACACTTGATGAACTACAGAATGATATAACAAAAACAACACCCGCAAGCTTCGAACCAACAATCGATTATGTTGTAACAAAAATACCTCGCTTCGCATTTGAAAAGTTTCCCGCGGTTTCAAATGAACTTGGCACCTCAATGAAATCAGTTGGGGAGGTTATGGCTATTGGGACGACTTTCCAGGAGAGCATGCAAAAAGCCTTAAACTCTCTTGAAAATAAAACTATTGGGCTCACCACTATTCATAGCAATCTTGATAAGCCTGGGCTTTATAAGAAATTATCCTCGAATACCCCTGAAAAAATCTTTCTTATTGGGCAGGCTTTCAGAATTGGCTTTACGCTCGATGAAATATACGAAATAACACGGATCGATAAATGGTTTTTAAGTCAAATCGAGGAGCTTGTTCTATTCGAAAAAAGGATTTTAGGCGCTGGTTCGCATATTTCTAAAGAAGTCTTGACCGAGGCAAAGTCTATGGGTTTTAGTGACGAAAGAATAGCTGAACTCTCATCTAATTCTCTAGATTTCATTCAAGATGAAAGAATAAAGCATGGAATATTTCCAGTTTATAAACGAATTGATACATGCGGTGGCGAGTTTCAGTCAGAAGCCGCTTATCTATACTCTACCTATGACTTATCAACCTCCATCACTCAAATATGTGAGGCTGAACCGTCTGATAGAGACAAAGTGATAATTCTTGGCAGTGGTCCAAACAGAATTGGTCAAGGCATTGAATTTGATTACTGCTGCTGTCACGCCTGTTTCTCACTTAGTGATGAAAATATAGAGACAATTATGGTTAATTGTAATCCGGAAACTGTATCAACCGACTTTGATACGTCGGACAAACTTTACTTTGAACCCTTAAACTTGGAGTCAGTTGTTAATATAATTGAAAAGGAAAAGAAGAGTGGTAATTTGATTGGGGTTGTAGTGCAGTATGGAGGACAGACACCTCTTAAATTAGCCAATGATCTTGACGCAAGAAAAGTAAAAATTTTAGGGACAACATCCAAATCAATAGAAATATCGGAAGATCGGAAACTTTTTAAAGAAGTTATCGATAAGTTGAAACTAAAACAACCAAAAAACACTACTGTAAGTATAAAATCAGATGCAATAAAAGCGGCTGAGTCACTTAGTTTCCCCATAATTGTTAGACCGTCATTTGTATTAGGGGGTAGCTCAATGGAAATAATTCATGACTCAATGCAATTGAAGGAATATTTACAAACAAACATAGACATTAGTAGAAAAGCACCACTTTTGTTAGATAGTTATTTGGGTGATGCGATAGAAGTTGACGTGGATTTAATTTGTGATGGTGAGACTTCTTTTGTAGCAGGAATCATGGAACATATCGAAGAGGCAGGGGTCCATTCTGGAGATAGCGCTTGCTCACTACCACCACACACTCTTGCAAAGGAGGTAATTGAAAGAATAAAATTTCAATCTAACCTTCTTGCAAAAGAATTAGAAGTAGTGGGGTTAATGAATATTCAATTTGCGGTTAAAGATAACGAAATTTATATACTAGAAGTTAACCCACGAGCTAGCCGAACAATTCCTTTCATTTCTAAAACAACAGGAATTCCATTAGCTAGTTTAGCTGCAAAATTAATGATAGGTCATAAGCTAAGTAGTTTATCTTTTCAAAGAAAAGATTTGAACTATGTAGCCGTAAAGGAAGCCGTTTTGCCCTTCGATAGATTACCCGGTAGCGATACTGTTTTGACCCCCGAAATGCGTTCTACTGGAGAAGTAATGGGTATTGCTGACAACTTTGAAACAGCGTTTTTCAAATCACAAATTTCGACGGGCATGCAGTTTCCTAAATCTGGTAGTGTGTTTTTATCGATTAGAAATGAAGATAAAACTAAAGAGATGGCAGAAGCTTGTAAAATAATTCAGAAAGTTGGTTTCAAAGTTATCGCCACCAAGGGGACAAAATCCTTCCTAGACAAGGAAGGAGTTGACAGTTTTCCTGTGAAGAAAGTTTTTGAAGGGCGTCCAAATATCGCTGATTTACTGAAGGATAAAAAAATAGACATTGTTATGAACACTACCCATGGCAAACAATCGATTGAAGATAGCAAAAGTATTAGGTCCTTAGCATTGAATAACAAAATTCCGTACTATACGACCGCAAGAGGGATTATTGCTATAATACATAGCCTGAAAGAAAATATTGGCGGCAAGATATCGGTTAAGCCTATACAAAAATATCATTCACAACTTACAGCTGATTAGGAACCTTTTTTTCTTCAAAAAATGCTATTAAATTATCTACCGCTAGCATTCCCATTTTTGTTCTTGTTTCATAAGTAGCCGATCCTATATGAGGATAAAGCGTCACATTTGATAACTGTCTGAGACTAAGCGGAACATTTGGCTCATTAAGAAAAACATCTAGTCCTGCACCAGAAATTTTTTTCTTTTCTAGCAAATCTATAAGCGCATTTTGATCTATAACATCTCCTCTGGATGTATTAATTAAAAATGATGAGGCTTTGATTTTCTTCATTCTGCTTTTTGAAATGAAGTTCTTATTTCTCTCATCGCTCGAGAGATGCAAAGAAATTACATCACTCTCTTCTAGCAATGCGTCCAAGTCAAAACGAACACTTGCCTCAAACGTTAGATCTTTAACCGGGGACCGATTGTAGTAAAGGACTTTCATACCAAATACTTCATATGCACGTTTTGCAAAGGCTTTGCCAATTCTCCCCATTCCTACAATTCCAAGAATTTTTCCACGAACATCTACTCCTAGATTTTCTGTTAAAGAAAAACCTTTCCATAAGCCCTGGCGCAACATTTTTTCTACTAAAAAAGCATTTCGTGTAACAGACAGGAGTAAAAGTGTAGCTATATCAACAGTGGCTTCTGTTAAAACATCGGGAGTATTTGCAATTATAACATTATTTTCCCTAGCAGATTGTAAGTCTATGTGATCAACACCGACACCTATGTTTGCGATTATTTTCACCTTTTTATGTGTTGAAGAAAGAAGGTCATTTGTAATGTTGTCTGTTACAGTACAAACTATTCCGTCGGCATTCTCCATCGCTTTTCTTAATATATCTTTACTAAATACCTTATCTTCACGATTGAATGAAACTTGAAAATATTCTTTTAGCTTTGACTCTACTTCAACAGGTATATTTCTAGTGACAATTATTTTTGGTTTCATTCAACTTGTCCCTCTTAATGAACCCTATTACCAATATTCGCTTTATCTTCTGGCGAGATTAAGATGATATCACCATCATTTTTTCCATCAACACCAAGCACCAGAACTTCTGAGATAAATGGACCAATTTGCTTCGGCTCCAAATTTGTCACAGCTATTACCAACTTTCCTACAAGCATTTTAGTTGTATAAAGTGCCGTAATTTGAGCAGACGATGTTTTCACTCCCAACTCCTCTCCAAAATTTATCCACAATTTGTATGCTGGTTTTTTAGCTTCCTTAAAGATTTCAGCTTTAATGATCTCACCAACTCTCATTTCCGTTTCAAAAAAATCAGGCATCATATAAAAATATCAAAAGTTTAAATTTAAAGCATTAATTAAAAGTCTAAACTTTTCCTAATTCTTTTGATCTTTTCGCTGCTGCTTCTATTGCAGATGAGAAAATTTTTGACAGCCCATTTTCCTTATTCATCATTATGGCCAAAGCCTCATGAGTCGTTCCTCCAGGACTAGTTACGTTTTCTCTTAGTTTTTGTGGCCCTAGTAATGAATTGACTATAAGGCTTCCAGCACCATCGATTGTATGTTTTACCAATTTAAAGGACTCGTCGCGAGAAAGTCCCATATTAATACCAGCCTCTGTCATCAACTCCGCAATAAGAAAAATATAGGCTGGCCCCGAACCTGAAATTGCCGTTATAGCATCAAATTTACTCTCTTCGGAGAAGCATACTATTTCTCCAAAAGTCTCTAATAAAACTGCCAAGTTTTTTGACTGTTTTGGTTCAACCCTTTCATTTTCTTTAACTGCTGTAACCCCTTTTTGTATCTCTGCAGGTAAGTTGGGCATTATCCTCACAATCGACTCATCTTTGCCAATAATTCTTTCGAGTCTGTTTATTCTGATCCCAGCAAGCATTGAAACGAAAGTAACTTTTTTTTTTGAAAGAGCTTTTAGCTTTAATTTAATTTCATCAAGAGACTGCGGCTTTACTCCTATAAAGCAATAATCAAATGGAATATCCTCTCTAGTATTTATATTCAACCCATCTTTCTTTTTTTCAAGTAGCCATTCAGAGGGTTTAGGATCATCCACATAAATATTTTCGGGGGCTACTGATTTTTTTAACCAAGCGTCTAGGATTGCAGACGCCATCTTACCACAACCAATAATTTTAATTTGTTTATTTATTTTCTTTTCCGCAGTCATTTATATAAACTAAGCGTGACCTGCTATTTTTCCAAAAGCTGCCGACATAGCATCTTTTGGCATTACTTCTCCCCAACAGCTCTTTTGAAAGGTCGGATAAAATTTTTCTGTTGTTTCAATAGAAGATTTAATCCAATCTCTAAGTTCTGTATTGGAAACAAGTAATTCGTCAGAAAATAATATGTTCGTGCTGTAATGCATTAATTGCTCATCATTGTCATAAGTAAAGCTACCATCAACATCACTACTATTAACTAAATTGATAGTTTCATAGAGCTTTATTAGCTTTTTTCTTGGCGGCATCATTTTGAATGTACAAGTAGTTTTAAAGAGGTTTCGTGATACATCCCAGCTCGCGGTGACGGTATAATTTTTCCAACCTCCGTCTATTCTAACGATTATCTCATTATCGTCATCTCTAGAAAATTCCCAATTTTCTTCATGCGCTATTATTTCTAGGGCATCTATTGGATGTGTTTCATCTAAAAATATAATTGATGTTGCTCGGGTCATGGGGTTACTGCTCCTCGTTTTTCTTTCAGTATACCCACAAAACTTTGAAATCTCTACTATAATTAGCTATGCGTGTGTTTTATACGCTATATCTTGTTAAATATTAGCTTTTTAAATTTTTCTTCACTTTCGCAGATGGTGGCTTACTTCTTTTCCTCAATTCTTCCACACTTAACTTAAGTGCTTCAAATTCTTCTCTTGTTACAAAATCTCTGTCAGCCAACCAGCCGTCTAACCATGTCTTCAACACGTTCTCTGCTTCGTTTTTTGCTGAATGTGCTGCACCAAATGCATCTGCCATAGCTTTAGAAAGATTATCAATAAATGGGTTTTTAAATTGCATCGATTCTCCTTTAATTTTTTCTATTTTAACGTTAAACAAAAATATAAGTGGAAATTTATTTTTTTGGAGGAAAAAATATTTCAATATCCGAATATACATGAGACCGCCTTTTCTATAAATTTGTTAGGGTTAAGTCTCAACGTTCAATGGTATGGTTTATCCTATATTGCTGGTATACTTTTAGCCTGGTTTTTTATGTTGAAACTAGTACAAAAAAAGGACCTTTGGATTGGTGGTAATAGCATTGTTGAAAGAAACGAAATAGATGATCTAATCACTTATATGATATTGGGAATTATTTTAGGCGGTCGGTTGGGATATTGCTTGTTTTATGCACCTGCGTATTACTTCGATAATCCCATAAGAGTTATATATATCTGGGAAGGAGGTATGTCATTTCATGGGGGTTTTTTAGGAGTATTAATATCCGGCATACTATTTGGCATAAGAAGAAGAATTAACCTGTTATCTTTAGGTGATTTGATTGCATTTGCGTCCCCTCCAGGATTATTTTTAGGGAGAATTGCAAATTTTATAAATGGTGAGCTGTGGGGTAAACCAACAACCTCGACATTTGGAATCAAGTTTACAAAAGGTCAGGGTCAATTTTGCCCAAGCACAACTGAAATAAACTGTTTCAGGCATCCGTCGCAATTGTATGAAGCATTTTTTGAGGGTATCGTTTTGATGTTGATTTTTTATTATCTCACTTTTTACTCAAAAGCGCTTAAAAAGCCCGGCATCATTTTTGGCTCTTTTTTGGTTGGATATGGCGTTATAAGGTTTTCAGTTGAATTTCTAAGAGAGCCAGACGCTTTTTTTATAACAAACGAAAACCCGTATGGATATGTAATTGAGTTTTTCCCGGGTATAGGCATATCAATGGGTCAACTTCTCACAGTTCCAATGATTATTTTTGGGCTATTAATGATTCTATTCGTTACCAAGCGAACTATTGATGCAAATTGAAACAAAGATAAAAGATTTAATTAAAAAAGTTGGCCCAATAAGCTTATCACGATATATCGAAATCTGCTTGTGGGATGATGAAAATGGTTATTACACTTCCAATCAAGTATTAGGCCGAAATGGTGATTTCATCACCTCTCCAGATATCTCTCAAGTATTTGGTGAACTTATTGGACTGTGGTCATTGAGTTTTTACCAGCAATTTATAAATAAAAAAAGTTTATGCATAACAGAGCTTGGGTCTGGGAGAGGAACACTTCTAAAGGACGCCATTCGAACTATTTGTAAGGTTACCAATAATAAAATAGACCCTGTCATAACAATTTTGGAAAAATCCGAAAGATTAATGACCCTACAGAAAGAAAATCTCAGAAATAAAGATGTAAAGTGGATATCAGATATCAAAGCCTTGAGTATTCAGCCACAAATAATTATTGCAAATGAATTTTTTGATGCCCTTCCTATAAACCAATATGTGAAAAGTAATGAGGGCTGGCATGAAAAAAAAGTAACAATAAAAAATGAAACACTCTGTTTCACTTTAGATAATAATATCTGGGTACCAAGTGACAGTATTTTTTCAGATTTCAAGACAGGGGATACACTGGAGTATTCTGAACAGACCGTCTCAATTTTTTCAAATATTTGCAATCATTTAATTCAATATGATGGTGTTTTGTTAGTGATCGATTATGGAAACATTTCAGGTTTAGGGGATACCCTGCAAGCGGTGAACAAGCATAAATTTGAAAGTATTTTAGAAAAACCAGGACAAAGTGATTTAAGTTCACACGTTAATTTCAATCTGCTAAGAGAAATAGCTAGAAAAAAAAATTTGTATGTTTCGCCAGTTATAGAGCAACAAAAATTTCTTCTCGAACTTGGAATAATGGAGCGGCGGAAAAGCTTAACCAAAAATGTAAGTTCGGATAAAGCAAAAATAGTCAACTCCGAAATAAATAGACTAATTGATCCTGATAAAATGGGTTCCCTTTTTAAAGTTATTGCTATAACAAAAAATAAAAGACATCTAGAAGGCCTGAACTGATATGGTTAATTTGTTCAAAAGTAAAAACTTGCAATATGTTAAGCATGGTTTTTTTGACAGATCAGGTGGAGTGTCAACGGGCATTTACTCAAGTTTAAACTTGTCAGAAAAAACAAGCGACAGAAAAGTCAATATCGATGCGAACAGGGCGTTAGTCATGGATGAGCTTAAAATTTCAAGTCAAAAAGTTTTCTTTCCAAACCAACAGCATACAGCCAATGTAGTATTTATTGATAAAAAAACTGACTTTGACAAATTAAGTCACAAGCCAGTAGATGCGGTAATAACAAATCTAAAAGGTATTGGTATCGGAATACTAACTGCTGATTGCTCTCCTATTTTGGCTTATGAGAGCGAAAGCGGATTCATATTAGCTATTCACGCAGGCTGGAAAGGAGCTCTTACAGGAATCTGTGAAAATGCCTTGACTTTTCTTAGAGACCTTGGCGTCGATCTAGAAAAAATATCAGTTGCAATTGGTCCAACAATTTCTAGCGACTGTTATGAAGTAAAACCAGACTTTGTCGAAAGCTTTATAAAGACTGATCCTTATTTCGAAAACTTTTTTATCAAAAAGGATGGTAGTTATTTTTTTGATCTTATTTTGTTTATCGAAAGTAGATTTAATCTGTTTGGAGTATATGATATAAACAATCTTGGTTTGTGTACTTACGAAAATCCTGAATTATTTTTTTCCAATAGAAGGGCCTATCATAGGTCCGAGAAAGACTTCGGTCGAATGGCTTCAATAATTAGTTTGTAACCTATCAAAAAGTATCGAGGATAATATGTCTCCAAAAAAAACAAAACTCTTAATAATTGGTTCCGGTCCAGCAGGCTATACAGCAGCTGTATATGCCTCACGTGCTATGTTATCACCAATCCTCTTTCAGGGAATACAACCTGGTGGACAGCTTACGATAACTACGGAGGTTGAAAATTGGCCAGGGGAGAAAGAAATACTTGGTCCAGACTTAATGAGAAATATGGAAGATCATGCGCGTAATCTGGGATGTGAAATAATTTCGGAACATGTTTCAAAAATAAATCTTACAGAACGACCTTTCTTTGTTGAAACAGATAGTGGCACACAATATTTTACAGAATCAGTAATTTTAGCTACGGGAGCACAAGCAAATTGGTTGGGGCTAGATAATGAAGAAAAATACAAAGGCTTTGGAGTTTCAGCATGTGCTACGTGTGACGGTTTTTTCTATAGAGACAAAATAGTTGCGGTAATTGGAGGGGGGAACATGGCCGTTGAAGAAGCAATTTTCCTAACAAAGTTTGCTTCTAAAGTTTATTTGATCCATAGAAGAGATGAGTTAAGAGCCGAAAAAATCTTACAAAAACGTCTCTTTGGAAATGAAAAAATAGAAATCATGTGGAATAAGCAAGTAACAGATGTCTTCGGAGAAGATAATCCTTTAGGAGTAACTGGAATTCAGATAAAAGATACTTCAAGCAATGAATTATCTGAAATCAATTGTTCAGGGGTGTTCGTTGCAATAGGACACTCTCCCGCATCAGCTCTCATTAAAGATCAACTAGAGACTTTTGATAGCGGCTATGTGTCTACTGTACCAGGAACTACAAAGACCTCTATCCCTGGTGTTTTTGCTGCTGGAGATTTAGTTGATAATGTTTATAGGCAAGCAGTAACTTCGGCCGCAATGGGATGTATGGCAGCTTTAGA
Organism: uncultured Alphaproteobacteria bacterium; assembly: GCA_902537235.1. Lineage (GTDB taxonomy): Bacteria > Pseudomonadota > Alphaproteobacteria > Rhodobacterales > Rhodobacteraceae > CACIJG01. The sequence goes on along the minus strand of CACBAO010000002.1, from coordinate 148,062 downwards.
TGCTGAGAAATATCTAAGTGAGATCAATAATGAAAAATGAAAAAAGCATCCTAGTATCTGTAGTAATGGGAAGTCAATCAGATTGGGCCACAATGAAGGTGGCATGCGATTTGTTGGAAAAGCTTGATGTCTCGTTTGAAAAAAAAATTGTATCTGCTCATAGAACTCCAGACCGGATGTACGAATATGCAAATTCACTTAGAAAACGAAATATACGAGTTGTCATTGCTGGAGCTGGAGGAGCAGCCCACTTGCCGGGAATGATTGCCTCAAAAACTGACATACCAGTAATTGGAGTACCCATAAGCGCAACCGATCTTAATGGAATTGACAGTCTTTATTCGATAGTACAGATGCCAAAAGGTTATCCAGTTGCTACTATGGCAATTGGTTCACCAGGTGCTTTCAATGGCGCCATCTTTGCCTTACAGATTTTAGCAGTTTCAGATGAATCCATTAGCCAAAAAATTTCAAACTGGCGAGCAGATACAACAAACCGAGTGAAGGATGAACCCGAATAGGACAATCGGAATTATTGGTGGGGGGCAATTAGCAAGGATGCTAGCCATAGCCGCAGCTGAATTAGGCTTTAGAATAAATATATACTGTCCTGATAGAGATTGTCCTGCAGCACAAGTGGCTAACAAAACAGTATTGGGTAACTATGATGACAATGAAAAGCTTGTCGCTTTTGCAAAAAATATAGATGTACTAACCTATGAATTTGAAAACATAGATACGAAAGCGCTAGAAGAATTAGAGAAGATCGTGGACATAAGACCTTCTGTAACAGCTCTTAAAATCTCTCAGGATCGATACACTGAAAAAAGTTATCTTAATTCTCTGGGGATTAAAACGACACAATTTTATAAAATTGATGGAGTTTCTGATATTGAGAAATATCTAATTAAAATAAAGAAACCCATTCTCATAAAGACAAGAAGGCTAGGTTATGATGGGAAGGGACAAGTGTTAATCAGAACACAAGATGATATTAGTGAACATTTTATTGGAAATAAACTTTCTCCATCAATAGCTGAGGAAGTACTTAGATTTGATAAGGAATTATCCGTGATAATAGTGAGGGGTAAAGAGGGCAATACCAAGGCTTTTGAACCTGGAGAAAACATTCATGAACATGGAATTCTTATAACCACGACTTTACCTTCTTCGATTAGTACAGCACTAAAAAATGATGCTACTGAGATTGCAAAAAAAATAGTCAGCGATCTCGACTACATTGGAGTTATGGGAGTAGAATTTTTTTTAAAAGGCAAAGAGCTTTTTGTTAATGAAATCGCACCAAGGGTACACAATTCTGGACATTGGACCATGGATGGCAGCTATTCCAGCCAGTTCCAACAACACATTAGGGCGATTACGGAATTACCCTTACTATCTACCGAAAGACATTCTGACATTGTTATGTACAACTTAATTGGAAAAGTAACTAGCGATCTCTTGGAAAAAGAGTTAGCGAAAGTGTATATCTATGGAAAGAAGGTTTCTCGTCCGGGAAGAAAAATGGGCCATGTTAACCTAGTAAAAAAAAGGGGAGCTGAAACTCCCCTTCTCTAAAAATTCGATGCTCATCAGAGCTACATCATGCCGCCCATGCCGCCCATGCCGCCCATGCCGCCCATATCGGGCATCGCCGGAGCTGCAGACTTAGGTTCGGGCTTATCAGCAACCATTGCTTCCGTTGTTATTAGAAGTCCTGCGACTGATGAAGCATCTTCAAGTGCAGTACGCACAACCTTTGCCGGATCTATCACCCCAAAATTGAACATATCGCCGTACTCTTCAGTTTGTGCATTGAACCCATGAGACATATCAGCGGATTCTCTTATTTTTCCCGCAACAACTGAACCATCCACTCCCGCATTTTCAGCAATCTGTCTTAGTGGTGCTTCTAAGGCTCTAGCGACTATCTTTACGCCAGCTTCCTGGTCAGGATTCTCGGTTTTAACCTTATCAAGCTTTTTTGCAGCCTGGACCAACGCGGTACCTCCACCTACAATTACACCTTCTTGTACGGCCGCTCTAGTTGCATTGAGAGCATCATCAACTCTATCCTTTCTCTCTTTAACCTCAACCTCGGTTGCACCTCCTACTCTAATAACAGCGACGCCACCAGCTAGCTTTGCTAATCGTTCTTGAAGCTTCTCTTTGTCGTAATCAGATGTAGTCTCTTCTATCTGTGCTTTGATTTGAGCTACTCTTGCTTCGATCTCAGATTTATCACCTGCACCATCAACAATTGTTGTATCGTCTTTGTTAATTGATATTTTTTTCGCTGTACCGAGCATATCCATAGTCACATTTTCCAATTTCATACCTAGGTCTTCTGATATCAGCTGACCACCAGTTAAAATTGCAATGTCTTGAAGCATGGCTTTCCTTCTATCTCCAAATCCTGGAGCTTTAACCGCAGCGATTTTCAAACCACCTCTAAGTTTATTTACAACAAGTGTCGCTAAAGCTTCGCCCTCGACGTCTTCGGCAATGATTAACAATGGCTTTCCTGACTGGATCACAGTCTCAAGAAGCGGTACCATTGGTTGAAGAGAAGATAACTTTTTCTCATGCAATAGAACTAAGCAATCTTCTAGTTCTGTTATCATCTTATCGGCATTTGTTATAAAATAAGGTGAGAGGTAGCCTCTATCAAACTGCATTCCCTCAACTACGTCTGTTTCTGTTTCGAGACCTTTATTTTCTTCAACAGTAATGACGCCTTCATTCCCAACTTTCTGCATTGCATCGGCTATCTGCTTCCCAATTTCCGCCTCACCATTTGCTGAAATAGTTCCTACTTGGGCGACCTCAGCTGAGTCTTTTACTGGTCTTGACATACCTTTTATCTCTTCAACCACTTTCGATACAGCTGCGTCTATTCCTCTCTTGAGGTCCATGGGGTTCATACCAGCTGCCACTGATTTAAGACCCTCTCTTACAATGGCCTGAGATAATATTGTAGCTGTTGTTGTTCCATCACCGGCAGTATCGTTAGTTTTAGACGCTACTTCCTTAACCATTTGAGCTCCCATGTTTTCAAACTTATTTTCAAGCTCAATTTCCTTCGCAACGGTAACACCATCTTTTGTAATTCTAGGAGCACCAAAAGACTTATCTATAACTACATTTCTTCCCTTTGGTCCTAGCGTTACTTTCACTGCATTGGCGAGTATGTCTACGCCTTTTAACATTCTTGTACGTGCATCTATTTCAAATTTTACTTCTTTTGCTGCCATTTTTTTGGCTCCTCAATTTGTGTTGTTAAAAATTCTTAGGAAATTATTCCCAATATATCACTTTCTTTCATGATGAGTAATTCCTCACCATCGATTTTCACTTCAGTGCCAGACCATTTACCAAACAAAATCTTATCGCCTGATTTCAATTCCATCGGAATTAATTTACCAGCATCATCTCTCGCACCAGCTCCAACTGAGACAACCTCGCCTTCTGCTGGTTTCTCCTGTGCAGAGTCAGGTATTATTAGTCCACCGGATGTTTTATCTTCGCTGTCAACTCTACGAACCACAACACGGTCGTGCAAAGGTTTAAAAGCCATTAAGAATCTCCTCATATAAAAAATAAATCAAAGGTTATAGTCCCTATGGAAGAGACCTCCCCGCCTAGCGCTTTTATTTATGCAAGATTTCGTGGTTGTCAATATCTCTAGTCACTTTTTTTTATAATTTTTTTAAAAATTTTATACAACTGGGGTTCTTGCATTTTTTATTTTTATATTTTATCAACGCAAGAGACAAAAAAGTGGTAATTAATTTGGGTCTTTAATTCTTTTGACAGACATAATAAGAACTTTCTCTGAAATATCGGAAAAATATACTGCGGTGATTTGCGACCTATGGGGCTGTTTGCATAATGGTGTAAAAAGCTTCCCTAGAGCTATCAAAGCCCTCGAGGATTTCAAGGCGTCAAATGGCAAAGTTGTTTTAGTAACAAATGCCCCAAGACCAATTGCAAACGTTGAGTACCAGATAGAAAACCTCGGCATAAAAAAAACTCACTATGACATGCTTTTAACGTCAGGAGAGCTTACTTCTAATTATATCAGTGAAATTTGTGAAAATAGATTGAATGTTTTCCATATTGGAGGGAAAAGACATCATAGTATTTACAAAGATATGATAGATGAAAAGAGAATATTAATAGAGATAGAAAATATTGAAAAAGCAGATTTAATCGTTTGTACTGAGCCATTTGATCCTTCAAGAGACCAACTATCTGGTTACGAAAATATACTTAAGATTGGAATAGAAAAGCAATTGACTTTTTTATGTGCAAACCCTGATTTGGTGGTGGATGTTGGTGAAATAAGAGAACTGTGTGCCGGCACAATTGCATCAATTTACGAAAAAATGGGAGGCAATGTAATATATTTTGGCAAACCATATAATAATATTTACCAAGACGTATATTCTTTTTTAAACAAAGTTAATGAGCACAAGGCAGAATCAATTCTATGCATAGGAGATGGACTTAACACAGACATTAGAGGTGCAAACAATGAAAAACTTGATTCGCTTCTAGTGGTTGGAGGCTTGTTGAAAAAAATGCATTTAATTAAGAAAGGCAGTAACACGATCATCGACAAAAGAAAACTAGATCAAACAATAGAAAATAATGAAGTACGTGTAGACTATGCTATCAAATTTTTTGAATGAATAATCATAACTACGTTTTTAGTCTCACTTAAGCTTCTTCACAAAAAAAAATTATGACAAAAAGTATAGAAAAGGGAACGATATGTGTAGAAGACCTGGAAATAGGTATGAGTAGAACGCTTGAGCGCAAAATCACACAGAATGATATCCTACTATTTTCTAAAGTCTCAGGTGATCAAAACCCTGTCCACTTAGATGAAGAATATGCACAGCAAACTATTTTCGGCAGACGAATTGCTCATGGTATGCTTACCGCAAGCTTAATTTCAGCAGTAATCGCAGAACAGTTACCTGGACATGGAACGGTCTACTTAAGTCAAACGCTAAAATTCATTAGACCCGTTCTCCCCAGTCAATTAGTCACAACTACGGTAAAGGTTACTAATATAATTTACTCAAATCGGCGAGTTACATTAGATTGTAGGTGTAAAGTGAATGAAAAAGTAGTATTAGCGGGAGAAGCACTTGTATTAGCTCCCAGTAGAAAGTTTGATTAGGAAACAGCATGTTGGTTTATAAACGCATAGAAAATATTCCAAAAACGAATATGGGCTACTCAGTTGCTATAGGTAACTTCGATGGAATGCATTTAGGCCATCAGTCTGTTATTGAGATTGCAAGGAGAACAAGTGATGGTTCCTCTTTAGGCGTTATTACATTTGAACCTCACCCCAGACAATATTTTCAACAAAATCAACCTACGTTTAGACTAATGAAATCAGAAACGCGTGAAAGATTTTTGAACTCCTTTGGTGTCGATGCTCTCTTTGAAATACCTTTCGACTATTCACTTGCGAATTTATCTCCTGAAGCTTTTATAGAAACAATACTTCTAAAAAAACTTCATGTTAAAAACATTGTGGTTGGCCCAGATTTCAGGTTTGGAAAAAACAGAGACGGCTCAGTGGCTTTGTTGAAGAGGTATCAGCAACAGAAAAAGCTTAATTTGCATATCGCCAGTCCATTTTTGATGGGAGGAAAGACTGTATCTTCAAGTGAATTAAGGAAAAAACTGACTGAAGGTTCCATAATTGAAGTTACTGAAATGCTTTCTCGTTATTATGAAATTGAGGGGGAGGTAGAGAAGGGTTTTCAAAGAGGCAGAGATCTTGGATTTCCAACAATAAATGTTGCGTTAAGAAACACGATTATTCCCAAACATGGTGTCTATGCAGTACTTATTAAGATTTTATCCCAAGATAAGGAAAGAACATTTAAGGGCGCGGCATCAATAGGATCCAGACCAACTTATGGAGACTATGAGCCTAATATTGAGGTTTTCATATTCGATTTTAATGAAACCCTATATGGAGAAAATGTATCTATTTCTCTGGTTAACTTTATTAGGCCTGAATTAAAGTTTAGCACTGAAAAAGAGTTAATTGCACAAATGAAGGCTGATTGTGAAACAATAGAAAGTCTTCTAAAATAATGGCAAAAATGAGAAAATCTTTTTGGAAAAAGTACAATCTTGAACAGTTAAATACAAAAGAATGGGAAGCTTTATGTGATGGGTGCGCTAAGTGCTGTCTTTTAAAGATTGTTTACAAGAAAAAAACTTATATGACCAACATATCATGCTCGAAACTTCAACCGGATAGTTGTAGATGTAGTGATTACATAAACAGAGAAAAAAAAGTTAAAAATTGCTTAAAACTCACTAAAGATAATTTGCGCAAAAATTTGAAATTTCTCCCTTCGAGTTGCAGTTATAAATTATTAGATGAAGGTAAAGCTTTGCCCCATTGGCACCATTTAATAACTAATGACAAAGATAGTGTGCATAAAGTAAATCAATCAATCAGAGAATACTGTGTTTCAGAGACTTCCGTCAGCCCAGAAAATTTTCAAGATCATATTGAGGCAGAAATTAGTGGAGGTAAATAATAAATGAAGTTTAAAATTTTCAAAAAATACGAAAGAGAAAGCATCCTTTTTCTTTATTAAAAATAAAAAATGTATACGATTATTTCTATGAAAAAGAGGTAAGTAATGATCTCGAACGGAAAACTGAAAATTATATCTGGAAACTCCAATATTTCACTGGCGAAGAGTATTTGTAAGAGAATTGGATTGTTGTTCGGTACAAAAGTAAAACCGGTTAAGGCTCGAGTGGAAAGGTTTAGTGACCAAGAAGTTTTTGTAGAGGTTTTCGAAAATGTTCGTGGTGAAGATATGTTCATAGTTCAGTCAACTTCTAATCCTGCAAATGACAATCTTATGGAACTACTTATAATTGCTGACGCACTCAAGAGATCCAGCGCGAGTAGAGTCACAGCAATAATTCCATACTTTGGTTACGCTAGACAGGATAGAAGAACTAAAGCCAGAACCCCTATCAGTGCAAAATTAGTTGCCAATTTGCTGGCACAAGCTGGTATCAATAGAGTGCTTACCTTAGACTTACATGCCGCTCAAATTCAAGGTTTCTTTGATATTCCGGTGGATAATTTATATGCGTCACCAATATTTGCAATTGATATAAGACATAGCTTTGCAAAAAATAAAAATATTACAATAGTTTCACCTGACGTTGGTGGGGTATCAAGAGCAAGAGAGCTCGCCGAGAAAATAGACGTTGATTTAGCGGTAGTAGATAAAAGAAGAAGTGCTCCAGGAGAAATTAACTCTATGACTATTATCGGGGAAGTTTCAAATAAAACCTGCATTCTAGTTGATGATATTTGTGATACGGCCGGTACCTTAATTAAGTCTGCAGAACTTTTGCTAGAAAAAGGTGCTCAAGAAGTTCATGCGTATGTAACTCACGGAGTTCTCTCTGGAGAGGCAATAGAAAGAATTTCAAAATCCAACCTTAGTTCGATGGTCATATCAGACACTATTGAACCAACTGAAGTTGTAACGAAATGCCCTAAAATTCGTATAATCACCGCAGCACCTCTTTTAGCCCATGCAATGTTGAATATATCTAATGAAAGCTCTGTTTCCTCTTTATTCAGCGAGGAGTCTCTGAAACCTATCTATGAAGGTCTTTATTCAAACTGAATAATACATCTATGATAGAAATCGCCTTATAAATATAAGAGAAGTAAGAAATAAAAATCCAGCGAACAGAAACGGTGCTCCTGGGTTATAAAAAATTGAACTGTGAGAAGCCCCTAGGCTAAAGACATAACTCATTGAGATCGGACCTATTACAGAAGTTAGTCCCACTATACTATTTAAAATTCCTTGAAGCAGACCTTGTTCTTTCTCGGATATTTCATTTGACATAAATGCTTTTAGTGTTGGGTTGACCATTTCAGATAACGCTGCAATTGGTATTATGAAAAAAACTAGTAATTCCACCCGGACCAGACCAAAAGAAAATAGTGCTATAATTCCACATGTTAAAGAGAAAACTGTTAATTTTTTTGTTGGGAGGTTATCAAAAAATTTCAATCGTATTACAAATGCTTGAACAATAAACAAGAGGAACCCGTAACACGCTAAAGTAAATCCAATCATTCCTGAAGACCATCCAAAGACTTCTCTACCCCAAAAACTCCATATCGCTGGATAGACTGTGTTTGCAAAGGCTATAAGAAAGAAGCAAAAAAATAAACCTTTAAAGAGGGGTACTTTGAATACAAAAGACAAATTTAAAAATGGATTTAGTTTCTTAATTTGGAAATTATTTTTAGCGCTTAACTTAAGAGTTTCTGGGAGTAGTAATAAACATAGAAAAAAGTTTAAAAAAGATAAAAATGCTGATAAGAAAAATGGTGCTCTGACATTGATCTCGCCTATCAAACCTCCTATAACCGGTCCCAGTATGAATCCCAAGCCAAAAGCTGCTCCGATAATGGCAAAATTCTTTTTTTTATCTTTTGCCTCCGAAATATCTGCCAGGTAGGCAGTAGCTGTAGATATAGTTCCTCCCGCTAGACCTCCAATGATTCTTCCAATGAACAGAATAAAAATAGTTTCAGCAAATCCCATGACCAAATAATCTAGTGCTAATAATAAAGACGCAATAAGTAGTACAGGACGTCTACCAAAAATATCTGATAATGCCCCAAGCGTCGGCGAAAAAACAAACTGCATAAAAGCATATGAGGAAGATAAAAGTCCTCCCCAAAAAGCAGCACTGGCATTTTGAGGTATACCAACGTCTTTTAATAAATCTGGAATTATAGGAAAAATTATTCCAATACCGATAATATCTAACAATACGACACCAAAAATGAGTACAATTCGTATATCTTTGAAAAGGATAGTTCTCATTTGCTTTGGGAAACGTGAAAAGTTAGACCTGTTTTAATGCCTCTTCAAGGTCGTTTTTCCTTAATCCCAAATCATCTTTATTTGTACTATTAGGAATAGCTAATTTTTCATCAATTTCTGATATTAAGGTAGATATATCTTCCTTGACAACCTTATCGCCCATGATTGCTGAGTCGACTAGTAATGAAACAGTGTTATTGTTAACCTCTATAATGCCACCTGAAACAAAATATCTTTGTTTGCCACTGGATCCTTCCGAAAATTCTAAAAAACCGGGACGTACACTACTAATGCAAGGTGCATGGTTAGAGAGAACCAAAAAGTCACCAATCATTCCAGGCACTAGAACACTTTCAACTTCGCCTTCGAAAACTTTGCTTTCTGCCGAAATAACTGAGAGCTCAAATTTGTCTATCATGATTTTATACCTTGAATGATTTATGCTACTTCAGCAGCTGTTCTCTCCGCCTTCTCTATAACTTCATCGATTCCTCCAACCATATAAAATGCTGACTCTGGTAGGTGATCGAATTCTCCAGCAACAACTCTCTTAAAGCTGTCAATAGTAACATCAAGAGGAACTTGCTTACCATCGGAACCAGTGAATACCTTTGCAACATCAAATGGTTGAGACAAAAACCTTTGTATTTTTCTTGCCCTAGCGACAGTAAGTTTATCGTCTTCCGACAATTCATCCATACCCAAAATCGCTATAATATCTTGTAAGGATTTGTACCTTTGAAGAATTCCTTGAACATCCCTAGCAACATTATAGTGCTCTTCTCCAACAATCTGAGGGTCTAATATCCTACTTGTCGAATCAAGTGGGTCAACCGCTGGATATATCCCAATTTCAGATATGGCTCTGCTTAAAACTGTAGTGGCATCTAAATGTGAAAAGGAGGTTGCTGGAGCAGGATCTGTAAGGTCGTCAGCTGGAACATATATTGCTTGTACTGAAGTAATAGATCCCGATTTAGTCGATGTGATCCTTTCCTGCAACGCTCCCATATCAGTTGCCAATGTAGGCTGATAACCCACGGCTGACGGAATTCGTCCTAAAAGAGCAGAAACTTCTGAACCCGCCTGAGTGAAGCGGAAGATGTTGTCTACAAAAAATAATACGTCTGTGCCTGATTGATCCCTAAATTGCTCAGCTAGCGTAAGCCCCGTTAATCCAACTCTTGCTCTAGCGCCTGGAGGTTCATTCATTTGCCCATAGACAAGAGCAACTTTCGATTCTTCAAGCTTTTCTGGGTTTATAACTCCAGACTCGATCATTTCGTGATATAAATCATTGCCTTCCCTAGTCCTTTCTCCAACACCAGCGAAAACCGAAAAACCTGAATGTACTTTTGCTATGTTATTGATTAGTTCCATAATCAAAACAGTTTTTCCAACACCGGCTCCTCCAAATAATCCTATTTTACCACCTTTTGAGTAGGGGCATAACAGGTCTATAACTTTTATCCCCGTAACCAAAATTTCCGTTTCGGTTGCCTGAGCAGAAAACTCTGGAGCATCCTGGTGGATTGGTCTTGTTTCTTTCTGACTTATTTTACCCTTCTCGTCTACTGGGTCACCAACTACATTTAATATTCTACCCAGCGTTGCATTCCCCACTGGTACACTTATAGGGCTACCTGTGTCAGATACTTCCGTTCCCCTGACAAGTCCCTCGGTACTATCCATAGCTATTGCTCTCACTGAGTTTTCACCCAAGTGCTGAGCGACTTCCAAAATTAGCTTTGATCCATTATTATCCGTTTCGAGAGCATTTAAAATTGCGGGCAAGTGACTTTCAAACTTCACATCTACAACGGCTCCTATTACTTGAGTAATAACTCCTAATTCCTTTGACATCTTCAACTCCTGTTTTTTAATTTAAAGTGCTTCAGCACCAGAAATGATTTCAATTAATTCGTTTGTAATAGCCGCTTGTCTTGACCGATTAAAATCTATTGTCAACTTGTCGATCATCTCACCTGCATTTCGAGTTGCATTATCCATGGCTGCCATCCTAGATCCCTGCTCAGAGGCAGCATTTTCTTGAAGAACCGAGTAAATTGATGTTGCTATGCTCTTCGGTATTATTTCGGTTAATATTTCGTCTTCGTCGGGCTCAAAATTAAAACTAATGTTATCTGCTTTAGCATCTTCTTCATTAAATGACACAGGTAACAATTTATATGAACTAGGTATTTGAGATATAACTGAAGCAAACTTATTGTAAAAAATCTCTGCAACTTGATATTCACCCTTTTCGAACCTCGAAATAAGATCTGTTGATATCTTTCTCGCAGTTTCTATTGTAATGGTTTTTTCGTTGCTGAGGTCAACATGACCAACAAATAAACTTTCAAATTCTCTGTTAAGCTGTTCTCTTCCTTTTTTTCCTATTGTAAGTATTTTTATCTCTTTATTTTGACTAGTAAGTTCTACTATTCTTGATTTAGCTAACTTGACAATTGACGAATTAAATCCTCCACAAAGACCTCTCTCAGCCGTTGCTACTATAAGTAGAAACTTTTCACTATCTCTACCATCTCCAAGAAACATATTTTCTCCAGAAACATTTTTGACACCAGACGCAAGATTAGAAACTATAGCCCTCATTTTTTCAGCATATGGTCTACCCCTCTCAGCTGACTCTTGAGCCTTTCTTAGTTTTGCAGCAGCGACCATCTGCATAGCTTTTGTTATTTTTCTAGTGCTCTTTACGCTATCTATTCTTATCTTTAAATCTTTAAGGCTAGGCATATTATTATAACCAATTAAATCTGTGTATTTAAAAACTTATCTAAAAGTGATTTGATTTCATTCTCCATCTCACCTTCAATTTTTTGGTCATTTCTTGTCAGTTCATCAACTGTAGCTTTTGCCTCTGATCTTAAATAATTTACCAACTTTTTCTCGAAGCTTGTGACCTCGCTAACTGCTATTTTATCTAAATAGCCTTTTGTTCCAGCGTAAATAACAATAACTTGCTCCGCGTTGGTTAATGGAGAATATTGAGGCTGCTTTAATAATTCAGTTAGCCTCGCCCCTCTATTTAAGAGCGCCTGTGTGCTTGCATCTAAATCTGATCCAAATTGTGCAAAAGCTGCCATCTCTCTATATTGAGCTAGTTCAAGCTTGATTGAGCCTGCTACCGATTTCATGGACTTGGTTTGCGCTGAGGATCCAACTCTCGAGACAGACAAACCTGTGTTTACAGCCGGACGGATGCCTTGATAAAACAGTTCTGTTTCCAAAAATATCTGACCATCTGTAATCGAGATAACATTGGTAGGAATGAATGCTGATACATCTCCTCCTTGAGTCTCAATTATTGGCAATGCTGTTAATGATCCCGATCCATTATCTTCGTTCAGTTTTGCTGATCTCTCGAGCAAACGTGAATGCAAATAGAATACGTCTCCAGGGTATGCTTCTCTACCAGGAGGTCTTCTCAGTAAAAGAGACATCTGTCTGTACGCAACAGCTTGTTTTGATAGATCGTCATAGATGATCAGAGCATGCTTGCCATTGTCACGAAAATATTCTGCCATAGAGGTCGCTGAGTATGGTGCTAAAAACTGCATCGGAGCGGGGTCAGAAGCAGTAGCTGCTACTACAATAGAATACTCAATTGCACCCGTTTCTTCTAATTTTTTTACAAGCTGAGCTACTGTTGATCTTTTTTGCCCTATCGCTACATAAATGCAATACAGTTTTTTGCTCTCATCATCTCGAGCTGTATCGTTGTAGGTTTTTTGGTTCAGTATCGCGTCTATTGCAACAGCAGTTTTACCTGTCTGCCTGTCTCCAATTATTAATTCTCTCTGCCCTCTACCTATGGGGATCAAGGAGTCAACAGATTTCAGACCAGTTGCCATTGGTTCATGAACAGATTTTCTCGGAATTATACCCGGAGCTTTAACATCGGCTACTGATCGTTTTTTTGATTTTATTGGACCCTTGCCGTCAACTGGGTTACCCAGTCCGTCAACAACCCGACCTAACAATTCCATTCCCACAGGAACATCCACAATCGAACTGGTTCTCTTTACAAGATCACCCTCTTTTATGTCTCTATCTGACCCAAAGATAACAACGCCTACATTATCTATCTCTAGATTTAGAGCCATTCCCATTGTTCCGCCTGGAAACTCTACCATCTCGCCAGCTTGAACCTTATCTAAACCATAAACACGCGCTATTCCATCCCCAACGGATAAAACTTTCCCTACTTCTGCTACTTCTGTGTCATCACCAAAGTTTTTAATTTGTTCTTTTAAGATCTTTGATATCTCAGATGCTTGAATGTTCATGTTAATTAACCTCTTTTTAATATATTTTTCATACTTTCAAGTTTAGAATTTATACTTGAGTTAAATAAAAATGATCCGACTTTAAGCTCTAGACCTGCGATAATTGAGGGGTCGTTTTCCGCCTCAAGCCTTATTGTGCGCTTTGTGATTTTTTCTATTGATTTTCTTATTTCTTCAACTTTCCCACTACTCATTTTTTTTGCAGTTTTAACATGAACCGTAAGCTCGTTTTTGTTGACTGAACAAAGTTTTAGGAAATCCTCACTAAAATTCATTAGGTCGTAACCCCTACCTTTCCTTATCATTAAACATATGGTGTTGTTAAGCTGTTCAGGTAATTTAATTTTCTCACTTATACTCTCGAATACATTTTCCTGATCTCTTGAGGAAAAGGTTGGGTTTCTAAAAAAGGCATTTAGTGCATTCTTCGATTTTAAAATGTTGCGTAAGTTGATAACATGTTTTTCGATTTCACTGCTACTTTTGTCTTCCTCACACAGGGAGAATAAGGCAAGAGCGTATCTTGCTGATGGCTTTGAATTTATCTCATTAATTTCTTGCAAACAGATCACCTTATGTTGAATTTGATAGGCTTGTTCCAGAAAAAACTACTGCATTCCTTAAATAACAGAGCATATCAATTATGACAAGTTGTTGCTTGCGGTTTTTTTGTTTTTTTTTTTTATTTGAAGATCTAGACATTTAAGAAACAGGGACATCGACCGGCATAAAATATCGCTTAGCCTTCGAGGACTTCACATTATTGACGGCGTAAATATCCTTTCTTGCCTCTACAACAAGGAGACCTCCCAAAAAAAAACTATTCAATTTTTTTCCTACTTTTTCCCAAAGCAGCAATGATTTAAGACCATAACCTTTTTTTGCAGGAAACCCATACAGACTTGGAGTGATACTATCAATTTGAAATTGATTTTTTCGAAGTAATGCAACCAATTGCGATATTGAATAGGGCTTACCATATCCAAAGGGTGTACTATCAGACCTCGCCCAAAATCCAGTCCTATTTGGCACTAAAATTACTAGTCTTCCACTATCTTTCAGTACACGGAAAACCTCTTGTAACAATAGATCTTGATTATCACTTACTTCCAAACCATGCGATACTAAAATCAAATCTGCCGCAGATGTATTCACAGGCCAAGATACCTCATCGACCATAGCGGTTATGCTCTTTGATTTTTTAGGCCATGAAATAACGCCTTGCTCGCTTGGCATCAACAAAAGAAAATTTTTATTGTCACTATCATTAATTTTGTTTTCAAGAAATGGGCATGCATAGCCAAAACCAATTGTTAAAGATCCGACCTCAGTGTGGACTTTATCATTTAAAACTCTGTTTATTAAGTTCTTAGTCGTCTTTCCCAGTTCTGTACCACTGTAAAACTCTTTCAGGTCAATAACGTCCAGTCTCATTGTTAGTAATTCCAATATTGCTAAATGTATCTAATTATTGCTACTATTAATGTTGTGTTGATTAAAAAGGATCCGTTAACTATGTCTGCAATTGAAATTATTCCCTGCCTCTCAGATAATTACGCCTATCTTATAAGAGATGAGCAAACAAACAAGAACATTTTGGTTGACGCACCTGAGCATGAAACAATAGACAAATATCTAGATAAAAACGCCATGAGCTTAGATTTTATATTAATTACCCATCATCATAGTGATCACATAGATGGAATAGACTATTTGAGACAAAAGTATTCGCCAAAGATTATTGGTGCGAAGAGAGATAAACATAGACTTCCAAATTTAGACATTGAAGTAGTAGAGGGAGAAAAATTAAGTGTTGGGTCAAAAACCTTTGAGATTTATGATGTTGATGGACACACTGTAGGACACACTGCTTACGCTCTCTTTGAAGATAAAGCCCTATTTAGTGGCGACTCATTGATGGTAATGGGTTGTGGGAGATTGTTCGAAGGAACTCCGGAAGAGATGTGGAAAAGCTTAAAAAAGCTTAAGCAACTGCCAGAAGATATTATGATCTATTCGGGGCACGAGTATACAAGATCAAACATAGAATTTGCGCTAACTGTAGACCCAAAAAATAAGAATTTAGAAGCTAGAAAAGTAAAGGATTTGTATAGGATTGAAAAAGGCACTCCTACGGTCCCCTCATCTTTAAGAGAAGAATTGGCAACTAATCCCTTTTTGAGAGAAAGCGATCCATCAATTGTAGATCATTTAGATATGGCAAATCTTGATCCAATATCTAGATTTGCAAAAATAAGAGCACTCAAGGACAGCTTTTAAAATTTTTATGGATTTTAGTTTTAATAAGTACAAATATAGGTTAAGACTAAAGAAAAAAGGATACCAATGCCCTCATTTTCCAGCTCTCTTGAAAAAAGCATACACAGCGCACTTAAGCTAGCGAATGAAAGAAATCATGAGCTCGCAACATTAGAACATCTGTTATTGGCTTTACTCGATGAAAAAGACGCTTCAAATGTGTTAAAAGCGTGCAATGTAAATATAGATTTGCTCAGGGATAACATAGAGAAATTTCTGAATAATGAGTTAGGCAGTTTAGTTACAGAGATTGAGGGTAGTGAAGCCGTTCCAACTACAGGGTTTCAGAGAGTAATTCAAAGAGCCGCAATTCATGTTCAAAGCTCCGGGAGAAACGAAGTTACAGGAGCAAATGTATTGGTGGCAATTTTTGCTGAAAGAGAAAGCCATGCAGCATTTTTTCTTCAGGAGCAAGAAATGACTAGGTATGACGCTGTGAATTTTATTGCACATGGAGTGTCAAAAAATCCAAACTATGAAGAGAAAAAAGAAATTAATGACAATGATCATAAGGAATTAAATGAGGGCTCTAACATTGGTACCGAAAAGGAAACTGCTCTCTCAAAATACTGTGTAAACCTTAATGAAAAGTCTAAAAAGGGTGATATAGACCCATTGATCGGAAGAAGTTTAGAGGTTGAAAGATGTATTCAGATTCTTTGTAGAAGAAGAAAGAATAATCCAATTCTCGTAGGCGATCCCGGAGTTGGTAAAACCGCCATTGCAGAAGGTCTAGCGCGAAAGGTAATTTCAGATCAAACTCCAGATGTGTTAAAGGGATCGACTATTTACTCTTTAGACATGGGAGCTCTTCTTGCCGGCACACGTTACAGAGGTGATTTTGAAGAACGGTTAAAGTTAGTTATGAAAGAGTTAGAAAAGGACCCAAAAGCAGTATTGTTTATTGACGAAATACATACTGTGATCGGAGCTGGCGCTACCTCTGGTGGTGCTATGGACGCTTCAAATCTATTAAAGCCCTCGCTCCAGAGTGGTACTCTCAGATGTATGGGATCGACAACCTATAAAGAGTACAGAAACCACTTTGAAAAAGATAGAGCTTTGGCAAGACGCTTTCAAAAGATTGACGTGGTTGAACCTTCAATAGAAGACAGCATAAAAATATTAAACGGGCTTAAACAATATTTTGAAGAACACCATAAAATAAAATACTCTAGTGAGTGCTTGAAAACCTCCGTCGAGCTCGCAGACAAATACATTCATGATAGGAAGCTTCCTGATAAGGCTATTGACGTAATTGACGAGGCAGGAGCAGCTCAAAGCCTATTACCGTCAAGTAAAAAGAAAAAAGTAATAGGAGTGAAAGAAATTGAAGAAATCATAGCTAAAATTGCTCGAATTCCATCTAAACGTATCTCTAAAAATGATTCAGAAGTATTAAAAGATTTAGAAAAATCATTAAAAAGAGTTGTTTTTGGACAGGACACCGCAATAGAAATGCTTGCCTCATCAATAAAACTGTCTAGGGCAGGTTTGCGTGAGCCGGAGAAGCCAATTGGATGCTATCTGTTTGCTGGACCGACGGGAGTTGGCAAAACAGAAGTATGTAAGCAGTTAGCTGATATTTTAGGTATCTCTATGCTGAGATTTGACATGTCTGAGTATATGGAAAAGCACTCTGTTTCTCGCCTTATTGGGGCGCCCCCAGGTTACGTTGGCTTTGATCAAGGTGGATTACTTACTGATGGCGTTGATCAGCAACCTTATTGTGTTCTTCTGCTTGATGAAATAGAGAAAGCCCATCCGGACGTTTTCAATATTCTACTACAGGTAATGGATCATGGAAAACTAACAGACCATAATGGCAAATCAGTTGATTTTAGAAATGTCATTCTTGTTATGACGTCAAATGCAGGGGCTAGTGAGCAAGCGAAAGAGGCAATCGGTTTCAATAGAACTAAAAGAGAGGGAGAGGCAGATGCCGCGATTATAAAAATGTTTACTCCCGAATTTAGGAACAGATTAGATTCAATAATCACATTTAATTCTCTATCACTCGATATTATATTACAAGTTGTGGAAAAGTTTATTTTGCAACTTGAAGGTCAGCTGATCGATAGAAATGTTACTATTGAGTTTTCTGATGACACATTGAAATGGTTGGCTGAGGAAGGCTATGATGACAAAATGGGTGCAAGACCAATTTCTAGGAAGATACAAGAACATATAAAAAAGCCACTATCGGAAGCATTACTCTTTGGAGAGCTAAAAAAGGGTGGAATAGTTAAAATATCCGTTAATAAAAATAAGCTCAATTTAAACTTTAAACCGTTAAGTGAAAAACCATCAAAAAAGATTAAAGATAACGTTCTTTCGTGATTATCTCTCTGTTAACTTGAACTCTATTCGCCTATTTTTTGCAAGAGAATCTTTTGTTTCAGAAAAAGAGATTGGCTGATGCTCTCCAAAACCGGCTGCAGATAGCCTTTTGGGGTTGATTTTGTGTGTATTTATCATATACCGGACAACGGACAACGACCTGGCCTGACTTAATTCCCAATTATCCCTAAAAATGCTGTTTTGACTTATGGGTGTATTATCAGTATGCCCATCTACTCTGAGCACCCAGTTTATATCTTGTGGAATCTTTTGTGAAATATCTTTGAGTACATTTGATATGGTATCTAACTGACGTTTACCGGCCACTCCGATATCGGCAGAGCCTTTATCAAATAGCACTTCGGAAGAAAAAACAAATCTATCTCCAACAACATCAATACCCCTTACATCTCCGAGAATATTTTTTAATCGGCCGAAAAAAACAGATCTATATTCACGGAGCTTCTTTGTTTCACTCTCCAGTCTCTTGCGTTCCTTTTCTTCAAGCTCGGCCCTTATTTTTTGTTCAGATGCAACTTTTGCAAGCGCAGCATTTAATTTAGCGCCCAGTGATTTAATTTCCACATTATTTGAGAAATCCTTTTCGATAGTTGCATCCAATATTGCTGTTAATTCCTTTAGTCTCTCTTTAAGAGAATTTGTTTGCAAAGTTAGCTCAGCTACTTCTTTCATCGAAGCTTTGGCTTTTTCTTCCTGAACGCTCAATCTCAGCCTAGCTTCCCTAAGTGCTAAATCCTTCTCTTTTAAAATATTATCATTTCCTTCCAGTTTTTTCTCAAATTTATCAGCTTGTTCTTTCAATATCCTTTGGGCCTCCTTTGAAGCGGCTAAGAGTTTTAGGGTTTCTAGCGCTTCTTTTCTTTCCTCTTCAATGGTCAGAGTTATTAGAGATAATTCTTCTTGCTTCTCCATGAGATCTTCTTGAAGATTACGTATTGCATATTGTTCCATTACCCTCAGTTTCTCTGTATCAGTCAAATCCTTGCTAATTGATTCCATTTTTTCCTTCACCGTAGTAAGCTCTTTTTCCTGTTTCGTAGTAAAGTTTTCTAGAGACTTGTTTTCCAATCTTAGTTTTTTTACTAATTGCTCTAAAGCTTCGTTAGATGCTGCCATCATTTGTTCTTTAGAAACTTTCTGACTAATGGTGTCTCTCGCAGTAGCTAAAGCCAATTCCGCAGCTTCTCTATTTGAAATCTCTTTAGATATTTTTTCCCTCTCAAGTTTTAAATTTTCACTAAGCTCTAGGCGTTTAGCTATCAAAGATGCAACTTGGGACTTAAAGTCTGTTATTTTTGCTTCTGCTACCTTCATATTATTTCGTAATTTTGTGAGTAAAATTATTTTTTCTTGTAAGTCGGCTTCCTTAGCGATTAGTTCTGCTCTCTGATCGCTTGATAAAGACTGCAAATTTGACTTCTCATTTTTTAAAATACCCAGTTCATTTTTCAATGTTTCAAGGTTATTTCCTAATTGCGAAAGCTCTGTTTGCTGTTCATCTAGCTCGATTTTTTGAGAAGAAATTGTATCCCTTAAAACCGATTGCACAATCATAAATATTGATAGAATAAACATTAAGATAAGCAATATTGCCGTCATAGCATCCACAAATCCAGGCCATATATTTGCGGTAAATCGCTCTCCACTCCTCCTGGTAAGCATAATTAACCCTTGTTGCTATTCCTTGCCAAATCAATTATCGCCTTACTGAGTTGAGCTAAATCTGATCTTAGTTCTGAAAGGGCATCCTGACGCGCATTAGCCATTTCATCGACTAATCTTGACAATTGCACTTCAATATTCCTGAGACGCGTTAAATTCTCCAAATCTCTAGTACTTCTTTCCCCAAACTGACCCTTTATTAAAGTATTCAGATCTTGTTGAAAAGAAACTAACTTTTCAACGGAAGTTTTATCGAAGCCATCAGTATTGATTACTTTTTTTGAACTTATGACCTTCGAACCCGCAAGCTCTTCTATAGCCTTTGATAAGCCACTTATTTGTTGGTTTGTTGTTGTATTATTTTCAATCGACTTTTCAAACATCTGTCCAAGTTCCGATATTTGCGCTCCAACCGCCGAAATAAATGGACTTATTGTACTATTGCCTGTTGAGTGATCCACGCTCTCGGAGTCGCCAAAAACACCTATACTAGTGAAAGACGAAAGCCATTCTTCTAACTGCATATAGAATCTGTTTTGACCATGGTTTGCAAAAAGTTCCAATAAACCAACCACTAAACTACCAGCCAAACCAAGAAGAGACGAAGCAAATGCTGTACCCATACCACCAAGTTGGCCTTCCAAACCGGCCATCAAATTATCAAAAACCTCTATTCCTGTTTGCCCCTCTTTAGGCACTAAACTTTTTATTGTATTGACAACTTCAGGAACGGTAATCGCGAGACCATAAAAGGTTCCAAGAAGACCCAAAAAAATAAGTAGATTTATCACATAACGTGTTATATCTCTTGCCTCATTTAATCTGGTTGCAACAGAGTCTAGTATTGAGTTCAAAGAACTTGAAGTTAAAATAGTCTTCGATTTCTTTCCTTTTAATAAAGACGCTAGAGGTATTAACAATCTGGGAGGGTCTGAAAACTCATGACCTGGCCTATCTAGAGCAAAATTTTCAACCCAATTGACAGCCGCAATTATCACAAATATTTGCCAAAAACAACAGAGTATACCAAAAAAGAATACTGTTATAATTACCCCATTTAAATACGGAGAAGCTAGGAAAATCGGTGCGACGGAGGGAAACATTAAATAACTTCCAACCATTACTAGCAATAATGAAACTAGCATCAAAACTACTTGTTGTATCGGCTGGCTAAACCCCTGCGTTTCAGCTTTTATTAATTTGAGCGAGTATTTTTTCTTTGCCAATATCTATCCAAAAATTTATAAAATCATACAAATCGAACCAAAGTCCATATATACCAAATTTTTATGAAAAAAAAAATATATACCTTTACCTTAATTGTATTTACCGTCTTACTGTTATTATATTTTCTATGGGCATTGGCAGCAAATATTCAAAAAGAAGCGTTTAAAAAGCACTTAAGTAATGAATTGTCTTATAGCTTAAGAGATGACAAGATTTCAACAGAGGGATTTCCTTTTCAATTTGGAATGAAAGTTTCGAATTTTAAATCTTCATTAAAAAAAGTACCGCTTACATTAGAATTCTCAAAATTAGAGATCGTGAGACTAATTTACAATCTTTCCGATATTATTATTTTTGTAGAGAACCCCATAATCACCAATGTGGATTATCCAGAATTGAGTAGCTCATCAAATAAGCTGAAGGTCAGTATATCTGAAAGACCTTTTTCTGGTGGTTTTAGGTTTATCTCTGAACAAGAGGATTGGCAAATATTCAACGATAAAAACTTCCATAGATTAAAAGCTAAGAAAGTAATTTTTGCGCTAAAGGATGCAGAAGAAATGAGTTTAGATTTTTATTTTCAAGCAGACGATTTAGGTCATAGTTTTTTGAATAAAATTCAGGAATTGAGTTCGGTAAAACAAAACAAATTAGTCTTTAAAGGTAAAATTTTCGCTAACTTAATAAGTAACCAAAAAGATCCCTATAACGCAATCAAGTTTCAATCAATAGTGTTAGAACAACTGGATATAAACATCGGTTTTTTTAAGCTAAATTGTAATGATGCGGTTGTGATAAACTTATTCGAATTTACTACTGAAGATGATCTTGTTTGTCTTTTAGGACTTACCTATGAGGATATCTCGAAAATAAAGACTAATAATGAAAAAATTCAACTAGTCATTGAACTGATTAAGTTTATTTTAATCATGAAGAACCCAACAAAGAAGATTGAACCAGAAGCAATTCCAATTAAGTTGAGTTTAGATAAAGGATCATTTTATTTAAACAAAATTCCCATTTACCAGCTTCCAAGAAAATACTAGTCTCTCCCAAAGTTTGGCGTACCTGTATCTTGACCGGCGGCTACTATACCTTGTCTTATACTTCTCGTTCTTTCAAAATATTTAAGTAGATATTCACCATCTTTTTTTCTTATAGCACGTTGCAATGAAAAAAGTTCCTCAGTAAATCTACCCAATACTTCCAGATGAGCATCTTGATTATTTAAAAAAATATCCCTCCACATTATTGGGTCGGATGCAGCAATTCTAGTGAAATCTCTGAAGCCCGCAGCCGAATAATTTATTATTTCTGACTTTGTGACGGCCTCTAAGTCATCGACAACCCCCACCATAGTGTATGCAATTAAATGAGGCGCATGAGATGTTACGGCTAAAACGAGATCATGATGCTCAGGTGTCATTATCTTAGTTTTCATACCTAAGTACTTCCAAAAAGTTTCAACACTTTTTAATGCTTTCTTATTGGTTTTTTTTGTCGGCGTCAGTATGCACCACCGACCCTCAAATAGTCCGGCATAACCCGCTTCTGGTCCTGATCTTTCAGTTCCAGCAATAGGGTGAGAAGGAACAAATATCGCCTGTGCGTCCTCTATATGAGACACTATATCTTCAATAACGGATAACTTTACTGATCCTACATCTGTGATTACTGTGCCAGGCTTTATAAACTTTTTTAATTGCCGCGTTACAGCTTGCATTTGTCCAACTGGCACACAAAGTATTATAAGCTCAGAGCCAATTACTGCATTCTCAATGTTACTCTTAATTTCGCATAAACCGATTTTCTTAGCCTTATTTCTCACTTCTTTGTCATTATCGTAGCCCACTATTTGAATTTTCGAATCTTTTTCTCTTACAGTGAGACATATTGAAGAAGCTATTAAACCTAGGCCAATAATGGAGATTTTTCTAAACTCAGTCATTATTATCAAAGTACTCCACTAAAGCTGAATATAGACTCTCACAAATATCTTTATTACCAATAGAAAGTCTAAGGCAATTTGGAAGGCCATAAGATACAACCTTTCTTAAAATAAAACCTTTTTCCTTAAGAAATAAATCGACTGTATTGGCTTGACCTTCGTTTGCAAATCTCAGGAGCAAAAAATTTGCAAACGATTTATCGATGCTTAATCCAAGATTTAGCAATCTATTTCTCAGTAAATCTCTATTTACTTTATTTATTTCTCTCTGCTTTTTAACGAAATTTACATCTTCAACACTCAATTCTGCCATTTTTAATCCCAAAGATGAAACGTTAAAGGGAGATCGGACTGAATTCAAAATATCTATTATGTCTCTGGCACCAAAACCCCACCCCACTCTTAACCCACCTAGCCCAAATATTTTAGAGA
This sequence comes from uncultured Alphaproteobacteria bacterium, assembly GCA_902537235.1. Lineage (GTDB taxonomy): Bacteria > Pseudomonadota > Alphaproteobacteria > Rhodobacterales > Rhodobacteraceae > CACIJG01. The sequence continues at coordinate 124,879 of CACBAO010000002.1, read as the reverse complement.
AAGTTCTGGTTGCAAATACATTTGAAAACTTATTTACAAGTGAAATTCCCCCATCGGAATAATCAACATATTCTGAATAAGCACCGTCTAATACGAGTAGAATATTATTAGGAATTTTAGTTAACAGCTGCTCGATTTCACTATCTGAAATCATAGTTCCTGTTGGATTATTCGGATTTGCTAAAAAAATTATCTTTGTCCTAGATGTAATTGCTGCACTTATATTCTCTATAGATGCTGTGCGGTTGGTTTCTTTAACCTCAACAGGCTTTGCACCAGTGGCTAACGCAGATAGTTTATACATTGAGAACCCATGTTCCGTATAAATCACCTCATCATTTTTCTCACAAAAACATCGACACAATAACTGGATTATTTCATCAGACCCGGCTCCGCAAATAATTCTATTTGGATCAATATTATGTACTTTGCCTATTTTGTGTCGCAGCGCGTGGTGACTGCTATCTGGATACTCAAAAATGTTTTTGGAATAGTATGCGAATTGGTTTAATACCTCGTTACATGGTCCATTCATGTTCTCATTCGCACTCAACTTGACAACATTTTCTCTACCTTGTATCGCGCTTTCACCGCTTTCATAAATAGGTATATTGTAGAAATGGGAGAGGGGGTTGATATTACTTCTGTTATTTTTCATATGTCATTTTTAATTGATATTCCCCTGAACTAATAGAAATTATATGGATCAATGTCCACACTAAAGTATATATTATTCGGGACCGAAATATTTTTTAGCCAATCTCTTACTTCAATCTGGGATATTTTTGTCATTTTACTAAACTTAATAAGTAATCTTACTCTTGTTTTATTTTTTATTCTTGAAATTGGAGCAATGGCAGGTCCAAAAATAACAACATCTCTTAAACTTAGTGAGTGAAATTGGTTTTTTAATTTGATACCAAAATCAATCAAAGTACGTTCCTTTTTTCCTGATAATATTAACGAAATGAATTTCCCGTGAGGTGGAACATTAGCTTCAATTCTTTGATCTAGCTCAGTGTTGAGAAATTTTTCTCCACTACCTTCAAGTAATGCCTGTAAAACGGGATGACGAGGCATCCAAGTTTGAATCAATGCTTTCCCATCGGACGCATACCGTCCTGCTCTTCCTACAACTTGTTTTATTACCTGATAGCTTTTTTCCATAACCCTATGGTCCCCAGCGTTTAAACCCATATCTGCATCAAGTACAACAACAAGTTTCAAATACGGAAAATTATATCCTTTAGCCACCAACTGGGTACCAATAATTATATTAATTGCTCCCGACTTTATTTTATCCATATCTTCTAAATTTTTTTCTCCTGTTGACAAATTGTCTGAAGAAAAAATCTTTGCTGAAGCGTTGGGAAACAACTTCGAGATCTCTTCTCTTATTCTTTCAACTCCTGGCCCAATAAGTATTAAGTTAGCAGCTGACTTACATTTAACACACTCTGCTTTTTCCGAGGCTTCGTACCCACATATATGGCACAAATAGCAATTTTTTGTTTTATGATAAACTAACTTTGCACTGCAGTTTTTACACTCTAAAGAAACCCTACATGCCGAACAAAATGCAATTGGCGCGTAACCTCTTCTATTTAAAAAAATAAGAATTTGTTCTTCTTTTTCTAAACTTATCCTTATCTGGTCAATTACTGGAGCAGAGATCCAACTATTTTTTGGCATTTGTTCTATATTCATATCGATCAAAGCCACCCTTGGTTCATAAACTTCGCCAAAACGTTTGAGAAGATCAACCTTATGATACTTACCTAATCTACAATTGTGCCACGTCTCAATGCTGGGAGTAGCTGAAGATAAAATTATTTGTGACTTCAAAGTTGAAGCTCTTAATACTGCCAGGTCTCTTGCATTGTAGATTGGCGTCTCCTCCTGCTTATAGGAGGGATCATGCTCTTCATCGACAATAATGAGACCCAAATTTTTAAATGGTAAAAATAAAGCTGATCTGGCCCCTACAAGTATCTTTATATTACCGTTTACTACATTCTTAAACACGCCTCGTCTATCATTTAATGATAGTTGTGAATGCCATTCACCTGACAGTCCACCGTACCTCTTCATAATACGCTGCTTAAAGTCGACGGTTAAAGAAATCTCTGGTAATAGAATAAGAACTTGTTCTCCTTTTTCTATGCGCTCACTTGCTAGATTCAAATAGACCTCCGTTTTACCAGAACCTGTAACACCAAATAGTAGCCATGACTGAAAATCTTTCTCTTTGCACTTTTCTCTAATTTGTGAAACAGCTTTTTCCTGTTCGGGAGATAAGATAATGGGTTCATTATACATTTTTTGTCGTTTGTAGTTGTTTTTGGTTACCTTTGAAAGCACGCCTATTTTTTCCAGTTTTTTTAGAACTGAAAAACTTATACCTAAGTCTTTTTTTATTTTGTTATATTCAACAACTTTCTGAGGTTGTTCTTTAATGAAGTTAACAAGTTCTTCTTGACGGCTTGTAAATTGGAAATGATTGTGGTTGTTAAGTTTGTAAGCAATTGGTAGCTTTTGATCTCTGTGAAAGTTCAGACTTTGAACAGCCATCTTAAGAAAATACTGTATCGGAGCTAGTGTATAGGCATGTGCCCTTTTTAAGAAAAATATAAATTCAGGACTCAGTTTTATATCGTTAACAGTTCCAATGATCTGCTTTAGTCGACTACCATAAAATTTATTATCTCCAGTTCTCCAAACAATTCCAATGACGACTTTAGAACCTAATGGCACCTCTACTATACTGCCAATTTCAATTTTTTGATCCGGCGTTGAGTAATCCAAAACTGGTAGTTTTGGATTTGTAAAAATAACACCAAACTGTTTTTCAAATCTCATTTGTCTAAGTTTACACTTTTTCACTTCCTTTGAAATAAATCACCATATAAACTGATGTCCAGAAAATATATTTTTTTGGATAAAATTTCATGAAGTTCTTTCTTGACGGTTCGGATATTGAAAAAATAAAAAAATTTAGTGATCTCGGTCTTATTGACGGAGTTACAACCAACCCATCGATTATTTTAAAGTCTGGAAAAAATATGATCGAGGTTATATCTGAATTGGCCAGCATAGTTTCTGGTTCCATAAGCGCAGAAGTATCAGCACTAGCTTCAAAAAGAATGGTGGAAGAGGGGATAAAGCTTTCACAGATAGCAGAAAACGTTACTGTTAAACTACCGATTACTTGGGATGGATTAGAAGCATGTAATACTTTATCCCAAAAGGGTATAAGCGTGAATATGACCCTTTGTTTTTCGGCCTCACAGGCTCTTTTGGCTGCAAAAGCGGGTGCAGAGTACGTAAGCCCTTTTATCGGTCGTTTAGATGATTTAAATCTCGATGGAGCAGATTTGATTTCAGATATAAAACTAATTTATTCAAACTATAACTTTTCGACTAAAGTTTTAGCAGCATCTATAAGAACAATCAACCATGTGAAGCAATGTGCGCTCCTTGGAGCAGATGTAGCAACAATTCCGATAGATATTTTTGAAAAACTTGTAAAACATCCTCTAACCGACTCTGGGTTAAGCCAATTTACAGCTGATTGGGAAAAAACGGGTCAATCTATACTTTAAAAAATATGAATAAAATTGAATTAGTTCCAGACGAAAGAAAAAAAATTTTAAAAAATCCAGATCTGATTCTACTGGATAAAGAATTATTACTCGCACTTTTAAAGGACTCAGATTTCCCTGATGAAGAAAATCTGGTGGATATAAGAAATGTTTTTCTAAAAAAACTTAGAGACAAAGTGGAGAAGTTAAAGACTACCAATAGTCAAATAATACGGCATGCTTACGAAAATCAATTAGGAATAAAGAAAATTCATAAATGTTGTTTAGCGACTATTGAAACAAAAGATATAGATTCTCTTTTTAGATTTCTATGTTCAAAAGCACCAGAAATATTAAGTGTGGATAAGATAAAAATAGTTGTAAGCGAAGATATATTCTCTCATTTCGATTTTGAAAACTGTTTCTTGAAACCTGATAGAGAAGTCAGCAAGTTTTTAGAAAAAATTGGAATAACAAACGGAAAGCCTGTTCGACTAAAATATGTTCCAGAAAAAAAGAAGATAACTGATGAAGACATAATAATTAGAGAAGACAATACAAAATCTGAAGCCATTATTTCGCTTTTAATAAAAAAGAAATTAAAAGGTTTTATATTCTTTGAGTCAGAAAGTGAGTCAACTTTTTCGGTTGATCAGTCGACAGACTATCTAGAGTTTTTTGCTAAGATAACGTCCAAGCACTTAGAGAGCTTATTAGACAAATGAAGATAAAGATAAATAACTTAATTGAAGAGTGGGCATCGTATAACGTAAATTTAAGAAACCTTTCAGAGAACTCCGTTAAAGCATATTCACTTGACTTAAAAGATTTTCTTAGTTTTAACTTTCAGAACTCAGAAGTTATTTTAAAAACTGATTTATTAGAAATAAGTTCCCAAAAAATAAGATTATGGATTTTGAACCTGCGAAATAAATCTTTAAATGCTGCATCAATTTCTAGAAAAATATCTAGCCTGAAAAACTTTTTCTTCTGGCTAGAGAATTCCCATAATATTTCCAACTCATCTATTTCAAGATTAGAATCTCCTAAAAGAAATAAAACACTTCCTAGGCCAATAACGATAAATGATGTAAAAAAGTTATTTGGTGCCTTTGAAAACCAGAAAGAGCAGCGATGGATAATATCCAGAAACCAAGCCATCTTTTTACTGTTATATACCTGCGGTTTAAGAATTTCAGAGGCAATTAATTTGAAAACAAATGAGTTGCCATTAAGTACGAGTATCATGGTTAAGGGTAAGGGGGAAAAAGAGCGGATGGTGCCGATACTTAATATTACTAGCCAAGCAATTGAGAATTATAAAGAACAATGTCCTTACCCCATATCTAGTAGCGAATATGTATTTTTGGGTACAAGAGGACAAAAAATATCCCCAAGATCGTTTCAGAAAGCTCTGGAAAAAGCAAGAACCTCGATTGGTCTTCCTTCATCCACCACGCCACACTCCTTGAGACACTCCTACGCTACCCACTTGTTAAATAAAGGCACAGACCTACGAAGCATCCAAAAACTCCTTGGTCACACTGCGTTGAGTAGCACACAAATATATACCCAAATAGAACAAAAAAGGTTACTGCAAGTTTATAAATCAACTCACCCTAGAGAGAGAGCGAGTTAATAAATCCTATAAAATTTCAATTCACGACTTGTTCACAACGATCACACAAGTCACTCTCACTGTTATCCGGTGGCAAGCTCAGTATCCAGCATCGTTGACACTTTTTCCCTTTAGCAGCCCTACAAATCACCCCAACATCGGGTACGTCATCAAGAACAAAACAGGTGTCTGCGATACTAGTTGTGCAAAACTCAACATTTATACCTGATGTAATACATACTTCACTCATGTCTACTGAGTTTATTATTTCAAAGAGCTCTTTGTCTTTTATGTAGACGACTGGAAAGGCCTCTAAACTTGAGCCTATTACCTTGTCTCTCCTTAGTAGTTCTATAGCCCCGGTGACAACTCGTCTGACGTTCCGAATTTTATCCCAATGATCGACATATTTAGGATTATACCAGTCCTTTTCATTTCTAGGAATGTCGAGTAAGTGTACCGAACTCTCTTCTTCAGGATATCTCTCTAAGTATACTTCTTCCATTGTAAATGGTAAAATTGGAGAAAACCATGTTGTCAATCTGAAGAACAAAATGTCAAGAACTTTGAGTGTAGCTCTTCTTTTTAAACTATTCTCGGCATCGCAATATAAAACATCCTTTCGAATATCGAAATAGAAGGAAGAAAGATCTTGGGTGCAGAATTGAAAATAAGTTTGAAATACTGATTGAAAAGAATAATCTTGATAAGAAGATTGTATTTTTTTATCGATTTCACAAACTCGATGGAGAATGTACTTTTCAAGATCAGGTAGTTCACTATATGAAATATCATCATGACCAGAATATGCACCCAAATTTCCCAGTAAAAATCTTGCTGTATTTCTCAGTTTTCGATAGCTATCTGTAACACCTTTAAGAATTTCATCTCCTATTCTTAAATCCACTGTATAGTCACTTTGCGCGACCCATAGTCTAAGTATATCTGCCCCATACTGCTTAATGACCTGTTGAGGGCTTACTGTATTACCAAGGGACTTAGACATCTTAAAACCCTTCTCATCTAGAATGAACCCATGAGTTAAAACACCTAAATAGGGAGCTTGCCCCTGAGTTCCACACGATTGCAGTAGTGAGGAGTGGAAAAACCCTCTATGTTGGTCTGTTCCTTCAAGATATAGATCAGCTGGCCATTTTCCATCTGCTCTATCTCGTAGAACATAGGCATGTGTCGATCCTGAGTCAAACCAGACATCGAGAATATCCATTACTTGCTCGTACTCATCTGGAGGGTATAATCCTTCTAAAAACCTTTCCTTGGCTCCTTCTTGAAACCAAGCATCTGCTCCTTCTTTTTTGAGTATGTTAACCAGTCTTTCATTGAGTTTTTTATCCTTTAGAATGAAGTCTTCATGATCAGGTTTCAAACCTTTTTTTATAAAGCAAGTAAGCGGGACACCCCATGCCCTCTGTCTAGATAAAACCCAATCTGGTCTCATCGATATCATGCTGTGAAGCCTATTCCTACCACTTTTGGGAACCCACTGTACCAATTTTTCTATCGAATGAAGAGCTCTTTCTCGTATTGTCTTACCAAATTCATCTTTTCCATCTTTTAGATCCTTATCTATGTTTACAAACCATTGAGGAGTATTTCTAAAAATTACAGGAGCTCTAGATCGCCAACTATGGGGGTAAGAGTGTTCCAAAATACCTCTAGCAATCAGCTTATTCGCTTCTATTAACTTTTGAATTACCGCCGTATTTGCTTCTCCTTCTTTTCCTTTTTTGTTAAATATTTGCAGACCCTTGAAAAATGGAATAGTTGCGGCAAAGCTACTATCATCCTCAACATTATTCGTCATACGAGATAGCCATCCACGTTTAAGGAAAACTTCAAAATCTTCTGCCCCATGGCTTGGCGCAATATGTACAAAACCGGTACCAGCCTCTTCAGTAACGTGGTCTGCTTCGACTAAAGGAACTGAATAATTCCAAAAGTTTTCAGATCCTTCAAGGTCTGAAAATGGATGGCTTAAAATAACACCGTTAAGATCTTTAGAACTCAATTCTCGTATTTTTTTATACTTTGTAACCCTAGATTTTTCCATCGTTTCTTCGGCAAGCTTGTTAGCAAGTATTAATATGTTTTGTGGTTTAGCCCAGCTTTCATCTTGAACTTCCTCTATCTCGTAAAGCCCATATTTAATAGCTTTATTGAAAGCTACTGCTTTATTTGATGGTATGGTCCAAGGTGTAGTAGTCCAAATTATAACGTCAGCGCCATGTAAATCACCGGAGACTATGCGAAACCTTACCCAAATTGTGGTGCTGCGATGATCTCTATACTCGATCTCTGCTTCGGCAAGGGCAGTTTTCTCGACCGGAGACCACATAACAGGTTTTGATCCCCTATAAACAACACCCTTCATGACCAGATTTACAAACTCTTCTGAGATTACTGCCTCACTATTGTAGTCCATAGTTGAATATGGATTATCCCAATCACCGGTTACACCTAATCTTTTAAATTCTTCTTTTTGAACCTTTATCCAATGACTAGCGAAGTCTCTACAGTCTTTACGAAGGGTATTTATGGAAATGTCTTCTTTAGACTTTCCTCTTTCTCTGTAATTCTCTTCAATTTTCCATTCAATGGGTAATCCATGACAATCCCAGCCTGGAACATAAATACTGTTATTACCCAAAACTTGTTGACTCCTTACTACAAAGTCTTTCAGAATCTTGTTTAGAGCATGGCCAATATGCAGATTTCCGTTTGCATATGGGGGGCCATCATGAAGAACAAAATCCTTCCTATTTTTAGAGTCCTTTCTTAGTCTTTTGTATACATTTAATTTTTCCCAACGGTCTAGCCACTCCTTCTCTCTTTCAGGTAAGTTGGCTCTCATTGGAAAATTTGTCTTTGGTAGGAGTAAGGTCTCTTTATAATCTTTATGGTTTGATGACATGTTGTTACTTGAATTTTTTTAATAGTTATTTAGTAGAAAAATAGTTTATATACAATTAAATATTTTTCTTAGAAGTTTTGTTTTTCTACAATATAACAATTTTATAGACTTAATATATGCATAGGTACGCTCTCACTATAGAATACGATGGTTCTTCATTCCATGGCTGGCAGGTGCAAAATAATGTAACAACGGTGCAGGGAGTAATATTTGAGGCCATAAAAAAATTTGATGTAAATTGTAAAAATTTTATTGGAGCAGGTAGAACGGACGCCGGTGTACATGCTATTTGTCAGATTGCCCATGTTGACTTAGCAACTAAACACGACTGCAAGACTGTGCGAAAGGCAATAAATTATTACCTTGGCAAACATCCAATTTCCATATTAAGCGCTGAGACTGTTGATAAAGAATTTCACGCACGCTTTTCTGCAATAAGACGGCACTATACATATAAGATTTTTTCTAGAAAGACAGATTTAACTTTTGAGAGACACCAGTATTGGCATGTTAGGCACACCTTAAATATTTCAAATATGGAATTTGCCGCAACTTACCTTATAGGAAATCATGATTTTTCAACATTCCGGTCCTCAATATGTCAAGCATCTAGCCCCTTAAAAACCATAGATACAATTAATATTCAATCCGAAAAGATAAGAGATGGCCTTGTTTATCAACTAAATTTTTCAGCAAGATCTTTTTTACATCACCAGGTTCGAAGTATTGTGGGGTGCTTAGAAAAAGTTGGCTGTGGGAAGTGGGCGCCAGAAAAGATACAGGAAATACTATTATCTAAAGATAGAAGTCAATGCGCCACTCTCGCTCCGTCTAACGGCTTATACCTTACAAAAATAGACTACTAAAACCTATGAACTAAATAAAAAATTCATAATATCACCATCTTTAACTTGGTAATCTTTACCCTCACTTCTTACCTTTCCTAATTCCTTAGCTTTCGTCCAACCACCAGCTGATAAGAAATCCGAAAAACTTACTGTTTCTGCTCTTATAAATCCTTTTTTAAAGTCAGTATGAATTTTCCCAGCAGCTTCTGGGGCTAAAGTGGAATTAGAAATAGTCCACGCTCTGGTTTCCTTGGGACCAGAGGTAAAATATGTACATAATCCCAAAAGATCGTATCCGGTCTGTATCAATTTCTCCAAACCTGTGGAACTCATTCCCATTTCAAACAAAAATTCTTTTAGCTCTTTCTCATCAGATATTTCACTAAGCTCCTGTTCAATAGAAACTGATATGTTCAAAGTTGGGACCTCTAGGGTCTTTGCCAACGCCTCTACTTTTTTTGAGTAGCCATTTCCCTCTTTTATACTGTTTTCATCAACATTACAGACAAACAAAATAGGTTTTGAAGTCAAAAATTGAGACAAGTGCAACATTTTTACCTCCTCGTCTAAGAAACTACCTTGTCTAAGTGGCACCCCATTTTCTAAAAGATCTAGCGCTTTCTCTAGAAATGCAAGACTAAGCAATTCATCATTTTTCTTTCCACCTCTTTTCCTAAAGTTGTCTATTCGCTTAGTTACGCTGTCTAAATCTGCCAATAGAAGCTCTGTATTAATAATTTCTATATCAGCAACGGGATCTATAATGTTGTTAACATGTGTTACATTTTCGTCCTCGAAGCATCTCGTAACGTGTGCCAACGCATCACACTCTCTTATATTGGCTAAAAACTTATTTCCTAAACCCTCGCCTTTTGAAGCGCCCTCAACCAAACCAGCAATATCTATAAATGCCATTTTTGTTGGTATTATTTCGTTAGACAAAGAAATTTTTGAAAGCTTTTGAAGTCTCTCATCCGGAACCATAACTTCACCAATATTTGGGTCTATTGTACAAAACGGAAAATTCGCCGCTTGAGCAATTTTAGATTTTGTCAAAGCATTAAATAATGTTGATTTTCCTACGTTAGGTAGACCAATTATTCCTGTCTTAAAACCCATTTTATTTATATCCTTATATAGTTAATTATTTTAAAAAAAACTTAACTTATCTTATTAAGTAGTCTAAAAAGAACAAGTTTCGTGAAAAATTTAAATAAAGCAACCATGTCAAGGCTTAATAAAAAGTTCAATCAATTGTTCGTTGAAGCTCAAAAAGCTTTTATACCATTCATAATGGCAGGATTCCCAAATTTCAATTACTCAAAAAACCTTCTAAATAAATTACCAAGTCTAGGTGCAGATATAATCGAGATAGGTATGCCATTTACCGACCCAATGGCAGATGGGAAAATAATTCAAGATGCAGGCCATGAGGCTTTAGAGGCTGGGTTTAAAATGGAAAACTTGTATCAAATGATTGAGGATTTTAGGAAGAATGATCAAGATACCCCAATAATTTTAATGGGTTACTACAACCCTATACATAGGTTGGGCTCCGAAAATTTCGTAAAAAAAATCAAAGCTCTTGGAGTCGATGGACTTATAATTGTTGATTTGCCTCCTGAAGAGGATCATGAATTGTGTATCTATTGTTTGAATCAAAACCTCCATTTCATTAGATTGCTTACACCCACTAGTGATAACAATCGACTAAAAACTCTTTTGACTAATTCAAGTGGCTTTCTTTATTATGTATCTGTAGCCGGCGTTACTGGCACAAAAGTTCCTGTAAAGCAAATAGTTGCCAGTGAAGTAGAAAGAATAAGAGGTTACAGTGAATTACCTATTTGTGTTGGTTTTGGGATAAAAACTCCCGAGGACGCAAAAATGATTTCACTTGCAGCTGATGGGGTTGTAGTTGGTTCAGCGATTATAGAGACGATTCAAAGGGGGGCGTCGGAGCTCGAAGTTTCTGACTTTATAAGTAGCCTATCAAAATCAGTCCACTTAAATTAAAAAAATTTTGACCTTCAGACCGAACTAATATATTAACTCTCTAATAAATTTTATTAAGGAAGATCGACATGGGAGATAATTTGTCTTTATCAGCGACTCTGAGAGAAGGCGTTGGAAAAGGGGCTGCAAGAGATGCCAGGAGAAATAATCTTGTTCCTGGCATAATTTATGGTGGATCAGAGGAACCTTTACGTATCAACGTTAAGTTTAACGAGCTATTGAAAAAGCTTAGTGCCGGTAGGTTTATGTCAACGCTAATAAACTTGACAGTAGAGGGGAAAACAATACAAGTAATCTGTAGAGATATTCAGAAACATATTGTAAAAGACCTTCCAACTCACCTCGATTTTATGCGTTTGTCAAAAACAGCTCGTATAAAATTATTTATTCCAGTTGTTTTTGTTAACCAGGACATATGTAAAGGAATTAAGAGAGGAGGCGTACTTACTGTTGTGAGGCCTGAGGTAGAGTTGCTAGTAAATGCTATGGAAATCCCTTCAGCGCTCGAAGTTGACATTCAAGACTTTGAGGTTGGCGATACGATTACAATATCAAACATCGATCTTCCCTCTGGTACTGAGACTACGATAAAAGGAAGAGATTTTGTTATAGCGAATATTCAAGCTCCAAGTGGATTGAAGTCAAGTGAAAATGAGGGTGCAGATACTGATGACCCAACTACGGAAGCAGGCGAAGAAGTAAAAGAAGAAGCCACTTCAGAGTAAATTGGATAAACCTAAGCAGTGAAATTAATTGTTGGTCTCGGAAACCCTGGCTCAGAATATCTGAATAACAGGCACAATTTAGGGTTTATGGTATTAGATAGTTTGTCTGCACACTTTAAATTTGATAATTGGAAAAGTAAATTTGATGGCATATACGCTTCAAAACGTTTTGGCTCTGAAAAAATAATTTTAGTAAAACCACAGACTTATATGAATCTATCTGGTTGCTGTGTGGCAAAGTTTAAGCAATTTTTCAAAGTTAATGATGATGATATATTTGTCATTTATGACGACATAGATTTAGATTTCGGAAATAAGAAACTAAAACAAGGTGGTGGTGATGCAGGGCACAAGGGGGTTAGGTCTATATCTCAGCATTTGGGAACCAAAAATTTTAACAGAGTACGAATGGGCATAGGGCGTCCTAAAAAAAAAGAAGACGTTTCTTCTTTTGTGTTGTCAAATTTTACCAAAACAGAAATGGACAGTGCTAAAACTTTAATAAAGAACCTTTGTGAAGATTTTGAAAATATATTAAAAAAAAAACAAGTTTAGTCGCTTAAAGAAACATCTAACCTGTCTGCTACAGTGAAAATATCTTTATCTCCCCGTCCGCACATGTTCAATAGAATGAGTTGATCCTTAGACAATTTAGGAGCGATCTTCATCACGTACGCTAATGCATGACTAGGTTCTAAAGCAGGAATAATTCCTTCTAACTTACAGCATAACTTAAACGCATCGAGAGCCTCGTGGTCAGTTACAGAAACATATTTTACTCGCCCAAGATCATTAAGCCATGCATGTTCAGGGCCAATACCTGGATAGTCAAGGCCTGCAGATATAGAATGACCCTCAATTATTTGCCCCTCCGGGTCCTGCAATAGATATGTCTTGTTTCCATGGAGTACTCCGGGAGATCCTCCAGTTAATGATGCTGCGTGCTTCATTCTATTATCTATGCCTTCTCCACCAGCTTCAACTCCAATTATATCAATATCTTTGTCATCTAAGAATTCATGAAAAAGTCCGATAGCGTTTGACCCACCTCCAATACAGGCTACAATGGTATCTGGGTTTCTTCCCTCCATTTTATTAAGTTGAAGTCTAGCTTCTCTACCAATAATGGATTGAAAATCTCTAACCATTTTGGGATAGGGATGCGGTCCGGCTACAGTTCCAATACAATAGAAAGTATTGTCCACATTTGAAACCCAATCTCTTAAAGCTTCATTCATTGCATCCTTAAGTGTTCCTCTACCGGAGTTAACCGACTTTACCTCAGCTCCTAATAATTTCATCCTAAAAACATTCGGAGCTTGCCTCTTCACATCAGTTTCGCCCATGAAAACAATGCACTCAAATCCAAATCTGGCACAAACTGTTGCAGTTGCCACACCATGCTGACCAGCACCTGTCTCAGCAATAATTCTCTTTTTTCCCATTTTTTTGGCTAATAATATTTGTCCAATGACATTATTTATTTTATGTGCACCAGTATGGTTCAATTCATCACGCTTAAAATATATCTTTGGTCCATTCAAGTAAGACGTTAGTCTTTCCGCAAAATACATTGGACTAGGTCTTCCAACATAATTATTTAATAATTCCTCATATTCTTCCCAAAAATTGTCGTCCTTCCTAAGCTCTTGATAACTTCTTTCCAATTCAATAATCAAAGGCATAAGTGTCTCTGAAACGAATCGACCTCCGTAATCCCCAAAGCGACCCCTATCGTCGGGCCCATTACGAAAACTATTTGATCCCGTATCTTTAAATAAATTCTCCATTAACCCTTCCAATAAATTTTTTCATTTTTTCAATACTTTTTTTTCCCGGCTCATTTTCAACCCCTGTCGAAACATCCAACATTGTAGCTCCTGTTATCTTCATGGCATCTATAACATTATTTGCATTCAGTCCTCCAGCTAAAAACCACGGTTTTTTAAAATTAAATCCCTTAATAATATTCCAATTGAAACTAATTCCTCTTCCTCCTTTTAGATGCCCATTCTCTTTGGCTTTTGAGTCAAGTAACATATAATCTACTGAGGACTCGTAATTTCTAACATTAAGTAGGTCAAGCTCCTTTTCAACCCCAACGGCTTTTATCAAAGGAGTCTTAGTTAGCCTCGCTATCTCATCAACTCTCTTAGGTGACTCTTCTCCATGGAGTTGTATATAGTCCACTTTGCAAGTCATCAGTAGTTTTTCTAGAAAATCATCTGAAGGATCAGCCAGCAAAGCAACGGATCTCGAAGATCTATTAATCATCGTGGAAAGTGCCCCTAATTTTTTTAAATCAACAAATCTCTTTGATTTTTGAACAAGAACAAATCCAATGAAATTAGCGCCGAGCTCTTGAGCAGCCTTAACATCTTTTTCAGATGTGATACCACAGATTTTTATTAAATATTTCATCAATTAATCTAACATGTTAAAGATCTTTTCATCTTCTGTTAAAAACTTTTCTTTGCTTTTCTGTAGTTCCTTTTCAGTATTAAAAAGCTTCTTTTTATTTTCATTAAAAGTCTTTCGTATCCTAAAATTTCTTAAATATTCAATTAAAACACCGATTGCTAGCCCAACAAGTATTGCCAACGAGGCAAACAAATAGATCGGCAGATATATACTCTTTCCAGAGGTTACTCCTGGAATGTTAGGAAAATTTATTAACACCAAATCATTATTTGCTATCGCAAATAAAATGAATATAGATAAAAAAACAATACTAAGAATATAACGCGCAAGCTTCATAAATTAAGCTTCGTTTAGTCTTTGCCTTAGCCCCTTGCCACACTTGAAAAAAGGAACCGTTTTATCATCTACATCTACCTCATAGCCAGTTTTTGGATTTCTTGCTCTTCTGGCCTTCCTCTCTTTGGTAGAAAATGCACCAAATCCACGCAACTCCACTCTGTTTCCATTTTCTAAGGCTATTATGATTTCATCAAAAATAGTGCTGACAATTTTTTCTACATCTCGGTAATATAAGTGAGGGTTGTCTTCTGCTAGCTTTTTTATCAAATCCGACTTAATCATATTATTCCTTTTTTCTTATTATACAAAAATAATGATGATCAGAAAAGAATTGAATATAGTCTTAAACCGCTATTTGATAAAAAACTCTTTCCTAAACTCGAAATATCACCTTCACGAAAAATAAAATCAAAAAATGATGAACTTTCTTTATCAGATACCCAATCTACCAAAGGAAGCTCACTAATACCGATTTTTTTCTCTAAATATTCCACAGCTTCCCTTTCTCCTCCAATTAGATCAACTAAACCTAATTTTTTCGCTACTCTTCCTGAGAATATTCCTCCTTGAGATACTTTTTCTAAGTTGACATTTGATAGTTTCCTTTTTTCAGCAACTAGTCCTTTAAACCATAAAAAAGTCTCATTAATAAGTTGTTTATGTTCCTCAAGAGCATTAGGTGTTGGTTTTTCAAACAAATTTAAAGATGCCTTGAGTTCTGAAGATCTTAGAGTATTTACATCAATCCCAATCTTTTTTAGAAGTTTGGATAAATTAGGATGTTGAAGTATCACTCCTATAGAGCCTGTTAACGTATTTGACCTAGAGATAATTTTATCGGCGGCTATAGCTATTAAGTATCCGCCAGAAGTTGCTGTCTCACCCAACACAGACACCGAGGGTTTTTGTTTGCTGAGCTGAGATAAAGCCATGTATGTCGATTCTGCTCCGACTACAGAACCACCTGGACTATTAATATGAACAATCAAAGCCTTCACATTAGGATTTAGACTTAAATCATAAATAAGTCTATTTAGTTTAATATCGTCAATAATCGGCCCATCAATTTTTATTCTTGCTATATGTGGAACTTTTTTTTCATATTCAATATATCTATTTAAAAATAGAAGTATAACAAAAAATATTAACACCAGAGCTATTGCAAACAAAAACCCTTTTCTTCTAGCTCTTTTTTTTGCTTGTTCAAAAACCTCTGTCTCAAGGGACATATATTAACTTTTTTTATCTTGATCTTTGAGCGCAGCGCCTAGAATGTCACCTAGCGAGGCGCCAGAGTCAGTAGACCCATATTGCTCAACCGCTTCTTTCTCCTCCGCTAATTCTAAAGCCTTAATTGAAAGAGTGATTTTTCTTGCAGATTTATCTAAATTCACTACTTTAGCGTCTACTTTGTCACCTTCAGAAAACCTTTCTGGTCTCTGTTCGTTTCGATCTCTTGAAAGATCGGATCGCTTGATAAAGCCTTTAACACCATCACAATCAACTTCAATTCCAGCATCATCAACCTTCGACACCACGGCCGTAATAGTGCTGCCTTTTTTTAAAGTATTTGACACCTCATCAAAAGGATCCCTTTCCAGTGCCTTTATCGATAATGAAATCCTTTCTTTTTCGACGTCTATATCAGTCACCTTTGCTTTTACTTGGTCTCCTTTTTTATAATCTTTTAGAGCTTCTTCTCTAGTTTTTTCCCAATCCAAATCTGAAAGATGGATCATTCCATCTATATCATTACCCAAACCGACAAATAGTCCGAACTCAGTTATATTCTTAATTTCAACTTCAAGAATAGATCCCACTGAATTAGTCTGAGCAAAATTCTGCCATGGATTTCCTTGTATTTGTTTAAGCCCAAGACTTACTCTCCTCTTCTCCTTATCGAGTTCTAGCACCATGACCTCAACTTCTTGGCTTGTCGAGAGTATCTTTCCTGGGTGAACATTCTTCTTTGTCCAAGACATTTCCGAAACATGTACAAGTCCTTCCACACCAGCCTCTAACTCAACAAATGCACCATAATCAGTTATATTAGTTACTATTCCCTTTTGATTTGATCCAAGCGGAAACCTAGTTTCTACTTCAGCCCATGGGTCGACCTCCAACTGTTTCATTCCAAGACTTATTCTATTAGTCTCTTTATTAACTTTTATGATTTGAACCTTGATGGAGTCTCCCAAACTCAAAACCTCAGACGGGTGATTAATTCTCTTCCAGGCAATGTCTGTTACATGAAGAAGACCATCTAAACCTCCAAGATCCACAAAAGCACCGTAGTCTGTTATGTTTTTGACTATACCCTCAACAGTATTCCCTTCTGCCAAATTACCAACGAGCTCTGCTCTTTGCTCTGCGCGAGACTCTTCTAGAACCGCTCGCCTGGATACCACGATGTTTCCTCTTTTCCTATCCATCTTAAGAACTTGAAATGGTTGAGGTACATTCATTAAAGGCATTGTGTCTTTTATAGGGCGAACGTCTACTTGGCTTCCCGGCAAGAATGCTATTGCTCCGTCTAAGTCTACTGTAAAGCCCCCCTTTACTTTTCCAAAAATTATACCGTCCACTCTCTCTTCCGTTTTTGCCGCCTTTTCTAATTTATCCCATGCCTCTTCCCGTCTAGCCTTTTCCCGACTAACAACAGCTTCTCCTTTGGAATTTTCAACGCGTTCTAAATACACTTCTACTTGATCACCAATCTTAAGTTCTTTCTCTTTACTTGCAGACGTTGTGAATTCTCTAACATCAACGCGACCCTCCATCTTATAACCAATATCAATAATTGCTTGGCCTGCTTCAATAGCAATTATAGTACCGTTTACAACGGTATTTTCTTTAGGTGTCCCACTCTCAAAACTCTTCTCGAGTAGGGCTTCAAATTCAGCCATATTGTTAGCTGTTTCCATTAATTATCTCCTTAAAAAAAGACCAGGTCATTTAACTGATTTTTTAACGTTTATATCAAGATTTAGACTTTTATACTTTTTTTCCACAATTTCAATAATTTCTTTATTCAATCTTTTTAAGGAGATACCTGAATTATCATAAACGATTGCATCTGGCATACAAATCAACGGAGAAACTTTCCTAGTTTTATCTCTTTTATCTCTTTCCCTTAGTTTGTTGGTAATATCTTTCACTGAATATTTTTGCCCCATTTTTTTATAATCTACTTTACGCCTCTGAGCTCTCACCGATAGATCTGCAGTAATAAAAAATTTGATCTTGGCATTGGGGAAAATGATACTGCCTATATCTCTTCCGTCCAAAACGGCGCCATTCTTTTTATCAGGAAAATTTCTTTGAAACAGAATCAGTTCTTGTCTTATCCTATCGCATCCCGCTAGTCTGCTAGCTAGGTTACCACAATTCTCAGATCTTAGTTCTGGGTTATCGAGGTCCTTCAGCTTAACATTTTTTGCAAAAGAAATAGCATCATTGGTAGATACAGCAATCTTATATTTTAGAAATTTATATGCTACTGCACGATAAAGGAGACCAGTATCAAGATACTGAAGATTAAAATACTTAGCTATAATCTTTCCAATAGTCCCTTTACCTGAGGCCGAAAGGCCATCTACTGCAATTATTATTGGTTCTTTTAACTTGATAAGTTTGCTCCAATTTCCTTAAACTTTTCAATGAACCCTGGAAAGCTTGTACCTATTGAAATCGTCTCGCTGATTTCAATAGGTTTTTGGGTAACTTGACCCAAGCATATAAATGACATTGCTATTCTGTGATCATTAAAAGTATTTATCAATTGCCCTCCCTTTACTTTCCTCACCCCTTCGACTGTCATATAGTCATCCCCGTAGGAAACGTTGACCCCGCACTCTCTTAAGCCTGTAGCCATTGAAAAAATCCTATCGCTTTCTTTAACTCTAAGCTCTTCTATTCCCCTCATTTCAGTTTTACCTTCAGCTACAGCAGCTAACACTGCTAAAATAGGAAATTCATCAATCATTGAAGCAACAATGTTTTTTGGAACCTTCACTCCTTTGAGCCTTGAAGATATTACTCTTAAGTCTGCCACAGGTTCACCACAAACAGCTTTTTTGTTATACACCTCTATTCTGGCTCCCATTTTATTTATAACTTTTAGAAACCCTATTCTTGTTTCGTTCATACAGATATTTTTTATTGTAACATCCGAGCCTTCTACCATCAGAGCAGCGGCTATAAAAAAAGATGCAGAAGAGGGATCTGAAGGAATTGAAATTTCTTGTGGCTTCAGCTCCTGAAGTCCTTCGAGAGAATGGTAATACCCATATTCAGTTTTCTGGGTTTTGATTTTTCCACCAAAAAACATTAACATTCTTTCTGTATGATCACGCGTCAATTTTCTTTCAACATATCTCGTAGCACCCCTACTGTTTAGGCCTGCTAAAAGTACTGCAGATTTTACCTGAGCAGAATCTACTTTTGACTCGAAGTCACTAGGCATCGCACTCGACGTTCCTTCCAGAGTTATTGGTAAGAAGGAGCCTTCTCGTGCAGAACATTTGACACCAATTTCACTTAAGGGCTGTATTATTCTATCCATAGGTCTTTGGGATAAACTCTTATCACCAATAAATGTGGCAGATATTGGAGTTGTGGAGATAGCACCCATTAGCAACCTACAAGTTGTTCCTGAGTTTCCACAATCAATCACATTTTCGGGACTTGTAAAGCCCCCTACTCCAAAGCCATCGACCTCCCACTTATCATTTTTCCTTTTTACTCTTGCTCCAAGTTGTCTGACAGCTTCAATGGTTCTATGAACATCCTCAGATTCCAATAGTCCTTCTATAGTTGTTTTTCCAATACAAAGAGAGCCAAAAATGACAGCCCTGTGAGAAATGGATTTGTCACCTGGGATTGAGATATATCCCGACAACTTTTTTGATCTATTAACTGTTATCATTTGCTTAGTACTCGAATTTCCACCAAACAGTTAGCAACGTTAAACCTTTTTGTAAACAAGATAAGAAGGGGTCAATCCTATATTAATTGCTTTCCGCTCGTATTTTGTTTTTACATCTAAAAAGAAGCTTAAGTTTTTTTCCTTGGGCGATGCATGTAGCCTCTCGAATTGATATAATTTTGAAAAAGCGTTTTCAATTTGTAAATAATATTCCTCTACATCTGTAGCTACACAAATGGCTCCCCTCGATTTCAAAATTTTTGAAAAAATTTCGATATTTGTCAATGAAAGCAAGCGTCTTGATTTGTGCCTCTTTTTTGTCCAAGGATCTGGGAACAAAATGTATATTCGGTCAATAGCTTCAACCTTAAATGACTGTAGTAATATTCTCGCGTCTCCGTGAAAAACTCTAGCATTCTTTATTTTATTCTGAAACAAAGAAAAGCATGTGGTAGCGACGCCATTTTCATAAACTTCGCTTCCTATGATAAGTTTATCAGAGTTTCTCTTTGCTAACTCAACTAAATGGAGCCCATTTCCAAAGCCAACTTCTAACCAAACTTTTTTTTTTGTTTTTATAGAGAAGTCATACTTTTCTTTATGCATCTTTAAGCCTAATTTTTGGTTTTTTGAAAGAGTCCTTCCTTTTAATCGCCCATAGGTTTTTATTAACCTGAGGCTAGAATCGTTTTGCAACTCAACCAAAATTTTCTCTTATTAAAGATTTTTTGTGATGTGATCTGCAAGATCGGTTTTTTCCCAAGAAAAACTACCATCGCTCTCAGGTGTTCTTCCAAAATGTCCATAGGCTGCAGTTTTTTCGTATATAGGCTTTCTTAAACCTAGTTTTTCTATTATTCCCTTCGGGGATAAATCTACTATTTTAGGCAAGATTTCTTCTAGTTTTTTTTCATACTTACTTCCAGTACCATAGGTATCTACATAAATTGATAATGGTTCTGAAACTCCAATCGCATATGAAAGCTGAATAAGGCACTTGGATGCTACTCCAGCGGCCACAATATTTTTAGCTAAATACCTAGAAATATAAGCCGCTGACCGATCCACCTTAGTTGGATCCTTACCAGAAAATGCACCTCCACCATGTGGCGCTGCTCCACCATACGTATCCACAATAATCTTTCTTCCCGTTAAGCCCGCATCACCATCTGGTCCTCCGATTACAAACTTTCCTGTCGGGTTTATGTGCCAAACAGTTTTATTGGAAATCCATTTATCTGGAATTACCTCCAAAACGTATGGTTTTACTATTTCTTTTACGTCTTGGGAAGAAAGTGATTTATCAAGATGCTGAGTTGATAAAACTATTGACTCAACACTTACAGGCTTTCCATTTTCATACTTAAACGTAAGTTGAGATTTGGAGTCTGGCCCAAGACTACTAGCTATCTTTTTATGCCTTGCATTTGCCAAAGATTTTAAAATTAGATGAGAATAATGTATTGGGGCAGGCATTAGCTCCTCTGTCTCATTTACTGCATAGCCAAACATTATACCCTGATCACCTGCTCCATCTTTATCAACGCCCTGAGAGATATCACTTGATTGTTGATGGATAAAATTTGAGACTTTAAGGTTATTCCAGTGGAACCCTTCCTGCTCGTACCCAATTTTTTTTACTACATTTACAACGAGGGAATTTATTTCGGAACCAAGAGCATGAGAATCTGAATCAGACTTGAACCCCACTTCACCACCTACTACAACGGTGTTAGTCGTAGCAAAAGTCTCACATGCCACCCTAGCGAAGCTATCTTTTTCTACACAAAAATCTAGAACTGCATCAGAAATCCTATCACATATTTTGTCTGGGTGGCCTTCTGAAACTGACTCAGAAGTAAACGTGTAATCTTTTCTAGCCACTTTGCTCTCCCTTTTTTCTTTTGCTCAATATTGAATAGTATAAAAGAGGGCTTAATAAAAGCATTAAATGTAAATAGGATGAAACGTCTTTACCAATTCTAGAATAGATTGTACTTTCTCTTGCATCGCTCAAGCCAAGCTCAATATCCAAAAACCCCCTCTTATTCAGTGCAATGTATTCTTCGATTTTTCCATTCTTAGAAATTTTTGCGGAAATACCATTATTTGAGACTCTTATGAGGGGAATATTATTTTCTAATGCTCTCATTCTTGCAATATTTAAATGTTGCTTTGGGCCGCCACCATTTCCAAACCAAGCATCATTTGTTACATTCAAGACCCACGTTGCCTCATTAACTTTTCCTAAAATTTCATTTGAAAATAGGGCCTCGTAACACACAAGCGGAAGGAAGGTTGGGAGTTCTGAATTCTTTATTAACTTCAAGCCCGTACCGCTACTAAAACCATCAATCAATCGATAGCTATTATTAAAGATATTAAAGTGTTTTAGTAATCCTCCTAGTGGCAGGTACTCTCCAAAAGGAACCAGAAATGTCTTGTCATAAGTACTCTGGATTTTTCCTTCTCTATCAATCAAGAAAACCGCATTAAATAATTTTTTAGTATCTCTATTGAACCTCAAACCTCCAAATATCAAAGGTGACTTAACTTGCCCAGCTATGTTTTTGAGTTTCTCTGAGTTTTCTTCAGGTAGCCAGTAGACAGACGTTTCTGGCCAAATAACCAGATCAGGCCTTGGACCGTTATTACTCAAGTTAATTAATATTTCCAAATGATTTGATTCATTCTCCTTTTTCCACTTATCTCCTTGTTTGATATTCGGTTGAACTAACCGTAAAGTCAAATACTCACCCTCTTCCTGAAAACTGTTATCTAAATATTCATCTTTTAAGCCCAATAGTAACGTGACTAGAAAAATAACTTTTAGGGTACTGTTTAGAACTGAAGAATAAAATAAGTTAAAGCTTACGAGAACAATAAATGAATTAAAAATATATGGTCCAAACCAAGTTATAAAAATGGTTGCCGGAGTATCTAACCAAGCGTAAGACAGTATTGCCCATGGAAAACCTGAAAACATATAACATCTCAACAACTCAGCTTTGGCAAAAAGAATTGACAAAAAAAATACTTTTTTTTGATATTTTTGCTCATCTCTCATCAAAAAGTTCGAGAGATAAAACGCTAGAGCCCAAAAAAAAGATAGTGAGGATATAAAAAAAATATAAGCAAAGGGCGCTAGCCAAATATTCTTTTGAGGGTCTACCAAAAATGGGTTAATTATCCAAATGAACGTTAGACCAAAATAACCAATACCAAAAACAAAGCCAGCTAGTAAATACTCTGTAGAAGTTTTTAAAAATTTTATTGCCAAATAGGGAACCAATGGCAACACCAAAAACGTGAAATAAGGCAAGTTAAATGGCTCTTGTGTAAAGGCTAATACTAAGCCGAATAAAAAAAATCTAAAAAAAACAGACTTTGAAAGTGTTATTATCCTAGATATCACAAATCAACTTCTTAAATTAAGCCTCAACCTTTTTATACTTCGAGGGTCAGCCTCTAATACTGAAAATTCATTTCCTAGAGAATCTGTTACAACTTCCCCTCGAGAAGGAATTCGATTAGTCACATTAAATACTAATCCTCCAATAGTATCATACTCTTCGCCATTTCTTTTTTTTGTCAAATCCACACCAGCTTGTGCTTTAAAATCCTCTAAGTTGAGTCTGGCATTCACTATGAAAACATTTTCTTTTTCTTTGCTCCATAAAAGGTCTTCTTTTAATTCATGTTCATCATTAATCTCGCCAACTATTTGCTCTAGAAGATCTTCAATTGTCAATAGCCCCTCAACGCCCCCATACTCGTCTATAACCAGTGACATATGAATTCGCTCAGCTTGCATCTTTTGTAACAAAGTACCCAGTGTCATGGAGGGAGGAACATATATCAGAGGTCGAATTAGATCTGTAATATTAAACTTTTTCTGTTTGCCAAATCCGCTTTTGAGTGCCAGATCTTTCAAATGCACAAAACCAATTGGATCGTCAAGAGTACTTTTAAATATGGGCAACCTAGTCAAGTTTGACTCTCTGAATATTTTTGTCAGCTCGGATAAAGTAATCTTATCAGGAGCAGCCACAATATCTGCCTTTGGTATAGCAACATCATCAACTCTCTGATTATGCAAATTAAAAGATATTTCTTTTTGAACAATATGTTGACCAGATGGCTCTACATTTTTATTCTCAATAGAATTTCTTGGCTTCTTTGTAAATGCCAGTCTGTCAAAAAAACTTTTCACAATCAACTTTAACATGCAAATTATACTCTAATTAAATATTAATAAACTTTGGTCTGTTTGTCAGGACAGAATTTAAAACCCTAGTCTCCATTAATTGCATTTTCGAAGCCCTGACGGATATATCGTGGTCATAGCCCAACAAATGGAGTATTGCGTGAATTAACAATCTGCAACAATATTTGTTGAATTGAATATTTTGGGAAGATGCTTCTCTCAAACATCTTTCATAAGATATTGCTATATCTCCCAAAAACAAATATTTATTTTCATCGTTAGATAAATAATCTTGGTTAAGGTTACAAAAATTATGCATAGCCGGCCACGCTAAGACGTTAGTTGCTTTGTTTTTTTTTCTGTGTTCTCTATTGAGCTCTTTAATTTTAACATCACTACAAGCTAAAACCGATAGAGAAAATTTATTCAACCTTATCTGATGTATCTGAGCAACTTTAGATAATAACAACCTTATGTAGCAAGCTAAGTTAAAGCGTTTCCATCTTGGATCGTTATAATTAACTGATACTCTAATCGTCATTTTTTAGTTTTCTGACTTTAGGCTTACTATTGGATTTTTTTCGTAAGCTCTAGCTATTTTTCTTACTAAAGAATGTCTTACGATATCAACATCTTTGAAGTTAATAAAATCAATTTCTTTCATATTTGACAAAATTTCAGCTGCTTCGACCAACCCACTCCTAAATCCTTTAGGCAAATCAATTTGAGTTATATCACCTGTTACGACCATTCTTGAGCCTATACCTAACCTAGTTAAAAACATTTTCATCTGTGAAGGTGATGCATTTTGGCCCTCATCTAACACAATAAATGAATCTTTGAGTGTCCTCCCTCGCATGAAAGCTAACGGGGCTATTTCTATTGAGCCCCTTTCATACATTTTTGACACAACTTTAACAGGTAGAAAATCGTTAAGCGCGTCATATAGAGGTTGCATGTACGGATCTACTTTTTCTTTCATATCACCTGGCAAAAAACCTAATCTTTCGCCAGCCTCGACAGCAGGCCTAGTTAAAACGATTTTTTCAACTAGGCCTTGAGAAAATAGAGAAACCCCCACCGCAATCGCGAGATATGTTTTTCCTGTTCCAGCTGGGCCAATACCAAAAACAAGTTCCTTACTTAGCATCGAATTTATGAAAGAATTTTGATTATTCGATTTAGCCTGTACTAACTTTTTTTGAGTTTTAATCTCTAAATAGTTTGAACTTTTATTAACGACTTTACTGCTTTTTTTTATATTTTTAATTTGCTTGACTTTTTGATCTTCAATTTGCTGGAAATAAATATCTAACTCACGTTCATCTAAGGTTTTTCCATGCTCAAGATCTGAATACAAGTCAGTAATTAGCTTTCTTGTAAGATCACAATCATCCTTTGCCCCATAGATTGATAAAGCATTTCCTCTACGTATTATCTGAACCCCAGCCCAGCTTTCAATCTTAGAAAGGTTTGTATCTAGCTGGCCACAGAGTTCGATCAGTAACTTGTTAGAACTGAACCTGAGAGTATCTGAGCTTTCTATAAAACCCATATTATTTATACAATGACCTCATTATTTATATATTATAACCATAAGAAAATTATTCAATATTTCGGTTGCAATTTATTTTAAAATACCTTTCAGGGAATGCGACATAACCGAATTAATTTTCACTGTCCGTATTTGCCCTATTATATTCTCTTTACTTACTACGGTAACCGGAGAAAACTGCTCTGTTCTACCAACGTACTCATTTATTCCTCTCCCCTTTTTCTCAAACAAAACTTTATGTTGTCTATCTTTCTGATTCTCAAGAAAATCTGTTTGCTGCCCATTTAATAACTCTTGTAAGGAATGCAATCTTTTCTTTTTCAATTTTTCGTCCAGCTCTTGTTTTCTGGCAGCAGGTGTACCAGGTCGGGAAGAATAATTGAAGCTGTAAGCTTGTGAAAATTTAACTCGTTCACATAAATTCATTGTTTCTCGGAAGTCTTCATCTGTTTCTCCTGGATACCCCACGATAAAATCGCTAGAAAAACAAATATCTTTTCGAACCAATCTCAGCCTGTATATTATTTCTAAGTATTCTTCAACAACATGCCCCCTGTTCATGTACTTCAAAATTTTATTACTTCCTGATTGGACTGGAAGATGTAAAAATGGCATTAATTTAGGGACCTCTCCAAATGCATTTATCAATTCATCGGTCATATCCTTAGGATGGGAAGTCATAAACCGAATCCTTTCGATCTCAACTATCTGAGATATTGAATAAATTAGTGAAGATAAACTCTTTCCCTCAAAGTTATAAGCATTAACATTTTGTCCTAAAAGAATTACCTCTTTGGTGCCTTTAGCAGCAATATCTCTTATCTCTTTTAAAATGTCGTTTTGACTTCTCGATACTTCTTTTCCTCTTGTATATGGAACCACGCAAAAGGTACAAAACTTGTCACAGCCTTCTTGAATTGTAACGAAGGCTGAAGGCTTAGTAACTCCTGTGAGGGAGGCAATGTTATCAAATTTATCTGAAGCTTCAAAGCTAGTTTCGATTATACTTCTCTCCCCATTCTCTAGTTTAGAAATGATATCTGGAAATTTATGGTATGATTGAGGGCCAACTATAAAATCAACCGCTGGCTGTCTATCAAAAATTTCTAAAGACTCCGCTTGTGCGACGCAGCCAGTAACACCAATTTTCAAATCAGTTTTGTGATCTTTAAATTTTTTTATTCTACCAAGCTCTGAATAGACTTTCTCAGCAGCTTTCTCTCTAATACTACAAGTATTCAGTAAAACCATATCTGCTTCTTGGATTTCACTGGTTTGTTCATAATGGTTTTTTTCTAAGTCCAACACCAACTTCTCACTGTCATATTCATTCATTTGACAGCCATAGGTCTTAATGAAAACTTTCTTTTTGTTAGACATCTATGTTACCTAGTTTAAAATATTGTTAGAACTGCAAGTAAGTGTTATTAAACCTTTTTTTCACAAAAGGGAAGAATTTTGGGGGGGGATATGAAGACTAATTATCAGGCTGTTGTCGTTGGTGGTGGCGTTGTAGGAGTGAGTATAGCATATCACCTTGCCCTTAAAGGTTTGAAGGATGTCTTGCTATTAGAAAGAGACGAGTTAACTTCAGGTTCGACCTGGCATGCGGCAGGTCTTCTTCCACTTTTCAATATGTCCTACGCAACGTCACACATACATGACTATTCTCTTAAATTATATCCATCATTAGAAAAACAAACTGGGATGTCTGTTGGGTTCGCACAGGTTGGCAACCTACGAATGGCTCAGACAAATGAAAGAATGGATGAATATAAACTCTATGCGTCAACAGCAGAAACAGTTGGAATTCCATATGAGTGGCTTACACCTCAAGAAATTAATGAGAGATGGCCTCTTATTAAAACATGTGATCTTGTTGGAGCGATATTTCATCCGACCGATGGTTATATTAATCCAGCAGATGTAACTCAAGTTATGGCAAGGGCAGCACGAGATCTAGGTGTGCAAATCGTAAGAAAAATTGAAGCGAAAAGTTTTAATTATGAAAAAGATATTTGGAAAATATCATGTGATTATATGGAAGAGAAAGGAGGAAACCTTGTTCCAAATGGGGAAAAAATATCTTTTGCGTGCGAACATTTAATTACGGCCACAGGAAACCATTCTCAAGCTACAGCAAAGAAGTTGGGAATAAAAATTCCTGCTATTCCAGTGGAGCATCAATATATTGTTACAGAAAAAGACCCTGAGCTTCAAAAGTATAGAGAACTAAACGGAGAGCATCCTGTTATTCGAGATGCTGACGCAAAGTGGTATGTAAGAGAAGAACGAGCAGGTTGGATATTAGGTCCATATGAAAAAAACGCACCAGCAAAATTCGAATTCACGGTACCAAAAAATTTTCGATCTGATTTGTTTCCTCTTGATCTAGAGAGAATAGAAAGAGAATACATGTCTTTTATCCATAGGATTCCATCGAGCGAAAACCTCGGAATAAAAGATGACTATAATGGCCCCATTTGTTACACGCCAGATGGAAATCCATTACTGGGGCCAGTTCCAGGGTTAAGAAATGCTTGGGTCGCAGAAGGATTTTCATTTGGTATAACTGCTGCTGGTGGAGCCGGTTACTATTTAGCACAATTGATTATTGATGGAGAAGCAGAGATAGATATGGGATCTCTCGACCCAAGAAGATACGGGAACTGGATGACCACTCAGTACGCAATGAGAAAGAATGAAGAAGCTTATGAACACGTTTTTATCTTGCATCACCCTGATGAAGAGAGAGAAGCATGCCGACCTTTAAGAACGGCACCATCTTACAGTAGGTTTAAGGAATTAGGGGCGCAATTCGGTCAGGTTAATGGATGGGAACGACCCAACTATTTTGCTAAAAATGACTTTGATGATAAGAAATCTAGAAGCTTCAGAAGAGGTGGATGGTGGGAATATTCTAAAAATGAAGCAGAGGCAATTCGATCAGGTTTAGGCCTAATTGACTCAACCGCTTTCACAAAACATCTTGTTAATGGGAAAAACGCAAGAAAGTTTCTAGATTGGTTTACTTGTAATAAATTACCTAGTGAAGGAAGAATTAATCTTACCTATGCTTTATCTATTTTAGGGACTATTCGGACTGAATATACAATAGTTTGTCTCTCGGAGGAGAGCTACTATCTGATTTCAGCCGGAGCTTGGACTGAATATGATTCTGATTATTTACATAAGTCCTTGAGTGACAGCAAATTGAATAATGTAAGCATTTACGACTGTACCAGCCAATGGGGTGTATTTTCAATCGCTGGACCAAAATCCAGAAATTTTTTAAAAAAATTAGTTGTAAGTGAAGATCCTGATAAAACTCTGTCAAATAAACAGTTTCCATGGCTTTCATACAGAGATATTGAAATTGGTATGTGTCCAGTTAGAGCTCTTAGAGTTGCTTATACAGGTGAACTCGGCTGGGAGCTCCATCATCCAATTGAGATGCAAAACTACTTACTAGATATATTATTGAGTTCGGGGAAGGAGTTTAACTTGAAATTGGTTGGCGCTAGAGCGCAAAATTGGCTGAGGCAAGAAAAATCTTACAAGGCATTTGGGTCAGATCTTGGAAGAGACGCTGGGCCATTCGAGTCTAATCTCAGTAGATTTGTGGATATCAAAAAAAACTTTTTAGGGAAAGATGCTCTCCTGAAAAGGAAAACCGAGGTTTCTTGTGTAACACTGCTTATAGATGGTCCAAAGGATGTAGATCCTTGGGGAAGAGAAGCATTATACAATGAAACGGAAGACTCAATGCTCGGTAGATTAACTTCAGCGGGATATTCAGTACATTTTAAAAGGAGTATTGGTATAGGTTATGTAAAGTCCTCATTTTCTGAAGTAGGTACAAAGCTTAGGATAAAAATCGATGATGCGTTTTGGGATGCAGAGATAGTTCGAGATAGTCCATATGATCCTCAAAACGAAAGGATTATAGACAGAGTTCAATAAATCATAGAAACCGATTAAATGATTTAAATACCCGTATGACATGCGTTAATAGTGTTAGGGTGAAAAAAATGTACGCAGCGTTAGCATAGACATTTGGAAAAAGACAAATAACTAAAAAGAAACATATAGTTTCAAAACCCTCAATCAATCCAAAAGAGTAAAAAAATCCCTTATCCGCTTGGTCAATTTTAATATTATATTTTTCTATTATTATTGCTTCGGCTAAAAAGCTTGATCCATTCACATAAAAAGCCGCAAGTAAAAAAGCTGTCGGCAATGCATTTTCATGCGGAGAAACCACCGCGAAACCCAAAGGGATTAAAGCATAAAATGCAAAGTCTGATGTAATATCAAAAAAAGCGCCAAACTTTCTCGGCGTTCCTAGTCGCGCTAAACTGCCATCTAAACCATCTAAAAATCGATTAATTAGGATTAATATTAGTCCCAAATAAAATAACCCGTATGATAGGGCTACGAAGCACAGAAAGGCTAATGCTAATCCCAATAACGTAACCCAATTTGGTTCTACACCCCTTTCATACAAAGTATTTGCGATACGGTTTAAGAGACTACTTATATACCTGTTTAATTGTTTATCGATCATTTGTAAAACTTTTACTCTTTAGTGTGCGCGTACTTTGGTTTTTTAGACTCACCTTACCAGCTGTTTCTTTATACAGAAATTAACGAAAAACCTTTAAAAAATATCTTTAATTGTCATTTAGATTTAAGGAAATAATTACTCTATCGAATTAATCTTTTAATGAAAGAGCCTCTAGCCACATCTTTTTAGGCTATCATTACAGTAGATCAACTATTCTCATAAAGCGTATTAACTTCCGTTAAAATCTCCTCATTCCAAATCTTTGTGTCCAGACCAAATTCAAGACAACTCATTATATATTGAAGGCACTCACTATGTCTTTCCTCTCTGGTTTTAAATACTACGGAGCTATCTAAATTACAGGAAATTTGAACAGTGCAGCCGTTAAAAATTATAGTTTGGCCGTCTAAACGAATAAAGTCATTCCAAGTCTTTTCATTATCTTTAAATAAATTTTTCACATCTCTCAAAGTAATTTTTTTTGAAATCGATTTATATGATTCGTACATACTCATACCCAAGAATAGAACAAAAAGTGAACATTTGAAAATGTTTTTTTGATTATCTTTCATTACAGCTATTTATAACTATATGACCAAAAGAACATATGAAATAGACGCGGATAACATAGAAGTAGCCAGGGATTTCGAGGAGATCGTAAAGGATAAGCGTGAACATTGGCGAGCCAATATAACTAAGAGCCGACAAAGACAACGTAGATATAAAAAACGCCTTACGAAGCAGCTGCTAAAAAAATATGCTTAATATTTAGCATCAATTAGATCTAAAGCTTTTGAAAAAATAATTGGGTCAACGTTTCCACCAGTACAGACAATGATAAGGGCATCTGAATCAATTTTTTCATAGTGATTCAATGCCGCTGCTAGTGAGATAGCGCCTCCAGGCTCAACAACTAGATTATGGTGCAAAAATAACAAGCTCATTGCCTCAAGGGCTTGCACATCGCTAGCGACTAGTCCAGGAGCCGCATGCTTTTTAAGAATTTCAAAAGTTAGTTCCCCAGGCGTTGGAGTCAAAATAGCATCGCAAATAGATCCATCCAACGCCTTATTCGTTACTCTACTCTTTTGCTTTAATGATCTAGCCATATCGTCAAAATTTTCAGGTTCACAAGTTCTAACCTTAAAATTCTCATTTAATCCTTGAAAAGCTAAACTAATACCTGAAGCCAATCCCCCTCCTCCACAACAAACTAGTACATCTGCTGCATCTAATTTCATCCTTTTTGCTTGATTGATTAGCTCAATTCCCAAAGAGCCTTGTCCAGCAATTACAAAGGGATCATCATAGGGTCTTATAAGCTTTAAATTTTTTTCTTTCTGTAGCTTTTCGCCAATCTCTTCTCTACTTTCTTTTATTCGATCGTAAAAAACTACATTAGCTCCATATGATTGTGTATTTTTTATCTTAAGCTTAGGAGCATCCTTTGGCATAATAATTGTAGCTTGAATTTTAAGTTGATTTGATACGGCGGCTATGCCTTGAGCATGATTGCCAGAAGAGTATGCCAATACACCATTTTTTAAGTCTTTGAAGTCATTATTTACAAAAGAAGACCAACTTCCTCTATATTTAAATGAACCGGTTTTTTGTAAGCACTCAGCTTTGATGAAAACACGCTTATTCAGTCGTTCACTGAGGAAAGGCGACTCTAGTAAAGGCGTTTCAACTAAATGCTGATGGATTTTATCGTAGGTATCAGAAATAAGAGAGAAATCTACCAACTCATGCCTTCTCAATATTATCTAGTTTCGGCATACCCATAACATGGTAACCACCATCTACAAAAATTACTTCTCCTGAGACGTGCATTCCATAGTCGCTCAATAAAAACGCAGCTGTGCCCCCTACTGATTTTAATGTTGGATTTGACTTTAGGGGAGAACTTTGCTCGGAAATACGGAAAACTCTTCTTGCTCCACCTATAGCAGCTCCCGCGAGTGTTTTCATTGGTCCGGCACTGATAGCATTCACTCTAATCCCATCTTCACCCAAATCGCTTGCAAGATATCTAACCGATGACTCCAAGGCGGCTTTTGCTACTCCCATCACATTATAATTTGGAGTAACTCTTTGCGAACCTAAATAACTGAGCGTTAAAATCGCTCCACCTTTTTTCATGAGAGGTGAGCATCTCTTTGAGACATCAATTAGGCTGAAACAAGATATTTCTAGAGAATTTAAAAAATTTTGCCTAGAAGTATTAATAAACCTACCAGACAGCTCAGATTTGTCAGAAAAAGCAAGTGCATGAACTACAAAATCTAGCGATTCCCACTCTTTTGATAAATGACTAAAACATCTGTCTACCGAACTTTTATCTGTGACATCTACATCAAATATGAGCTTCGAGCCTATACCCTCAGCCAATGGCTCTACTCTTTTTTTAAAGTTTTCACCCTGATAAGTTAAAGCCAAAGATGCTCCTTCTGCACTTAATACTTCAGCTATTCCCCATGCAATAGACTTCTGGTTGGCTACACCCATAACCAAACCTTTTTTATTTTTCATGAGGCCAGACAAAAAAGTTATCCAGTAAATTTGCTTAAGGCTATTGAGGCATTGGTACCTCCAAACCCAAAACTATTCGATAAAACAGTATCCAATTCAATACCTTCGATCAATCCAGTAGCCACTTCATTAGAATTGATTTCTTCATCCAAATTAAAAACATTGGCACTTGCAGATATAAAGTTATTTTCCATCATAATCAGTGAATAAATAGCTTCTTGTACACCTGCAGCACCAAGACTATGGCCAGTAAGTGATTTCGTGGAAGCAACTAAAGGTTGTTTTTCTTCACTGAATACATTTCTAACCGCTTGTATCTCAGTGACATCTCCAGCTGGAGTTGAAGTACCATGTGCATTAATATAATCAACCTTCCTACCGTTCAAAGAAGCCAAAGCTAATCTCATTGATCTCTCAGCTCCTTCGCCTGATGGTGCTACCATGTCATAACCATCGGAGGTTGCACCATAACCTGTGACCTCAGCATATATTTTTGCTCCTCTGGCAATTGCGTGGCTTAACTCCTCTACGACAACTACTCCACCGCCACCTGCAATAACGAAACCATCTCTATCTCTGTCGAAAGCTCTTGAAGCGTTTTCTGGTGTATCATTATATTTGCTGGACATTGCACCCATTGCATCGAAAAGACAGGATAGTGTCCAGTCTAATTCTTCTCCTCCCCCTGCAAACACTACGTCTTGCTTGTTTAGCTGTATTTGCTCAACTGCATTGCCTATACAATGGGCGGAGGTTGAACAAGCTGAAGTTATAGAATAGTTAACGCCCTTTATTTTGAAAGGGGTTGCTATACAGGCTGAGTTTGTAGATGACATGCCCCGTGTAACCATAAATGGTCCCATCCTTTTAGGGCTACCTTTTTCTATTACAGTTTTATGTGCAGCAAATAAGTTTTTTGTGGAAGGCCCTCCTGATCCAACGATAAGTCCTGTTCTTTCATTAGAAACTTCTTTTTCCTCTAGCCCGCTATCGTCGATAGCTTGTTGCATCGCTATAAAGTTAAAGGCTGCACCATCTCCCATAAACCTTAGCTGCCTTTTATCTATAAAATCCTCTATATTTATATCGGGTCTTCCATGAACTCTACTTCTAAAACCATGTTCCTCATAATCTAAACTTTTGCTTATACCAGAAGTCCCCTTTCTGAGACTCTCTTCTACTTCTTTCTTATCAATGCCAATACATGAAACAATTCCTAAACCTGTAATAACCGCTCGACGCATAATCGTACATTTCTCCCTTAGAAATAAATCAGCTCTGAAACAACCCCACCTTCATATTTTCAGCTGAATATATTTTTTCATTATCTGCATACATAGTTCCATTGGCCATGCCGAGTTTTAACTTTCTATCGATAACTCTTGTAAAATTTACTTCGTATCTCACAAGCTTTATATCTGGAGTTACCATTCCTGTAAACTTTACCTCACCGACACCCAAAGCCCTTCCTCGACCTTTCATTTCTCTCCATCCTAGATTAAATCCAGTTAGTTGCCATAATGCATCTAAACCCAGACACCCTGGCATTACAGGGTCTCCTTCAAAATGACATTCAAAAAACCATAATTTTGGATTTATTTCGAACTCTGCTACCACATGTCCTTTATTATGTTCACCACCATCATCTGATATCTCTGTTACCCTATCAATCATTAGCATAGGGGGCATTGGAAGTTGAGGGTTACCTGTTCCAAACAGCTCACCCTTAGCGCATGATATTAGCTCATCGTAATCAAACTTATTTTTTCTGGATATCATAGTGTTCTTTTTACTATACTATTTTTAGCATCATACAAATCAAATTCTATTAACGCGTTAAAAAATATTTTTTTTTTGATTATTATTTTCTATCACAAAATTATTAAAGGAGATCCTATCAGGGTATGTTTACAAAAGATAGGTAAAATAATTTTCATATCTGCTGTACGCCAAAGTACAAAATTGAGTTGGACTTTTTATTCGTTTGCAATTAAAAAGAACAAATCATGAACAAAATAAAATTAAAAAATAGATTCGCTTCCATTTGGTTTCCACAATTACCATTAGAGACGATATTATCTAAGGAACCCTTGTTAGATTCATTACCTCTAGTTGTTTCTTTTTCTGGAGGGGAGGAAATAATATGTGCAAATGGATTAGCTAAAAAGCTAAATATATCCGCCGGAATGTCTACTAAGGAAACTCTGACATTAAATCCTCATGTGATTAGTAAAACAGTTCAGCATTCAGATCTTAAAAAAAAACTAATTAAACTTTTTAGTTTCACATATCAATTCACACCTCTTATAAGATTAGATGGCTATGATAGCTTGATGCTTGATATAACAGGATGCGAGAAATTCACGGGGAAAGATGAAGACTTCATACATCAACTAACAACTCATTTTTCTAAAATTAATATACTCAGCATTATAGGAATTGCGGGAACTCAGGGAGCTGCTTGGGCAATAGCAAGATTCCGAAATAGTTCCAATCGAAAACAACCAAGAGAAAATCTTAGAAAAATAATTAATGATCAAAGTAGAGCTACAAGGATTAAGATTCCTAGCAATAGAGATACCAAGAATTCGCAAAAGAAATTATCTATATTTAATATAGGCCATTCTGTTAATGACCCTATGCATAGGTCTAGAACAATTGATAATGATAAAACAGAAAAAGCTCTTATTTCCTTACCAGTGGAAGCATTGAACCTAGAAAGCACCGATGTAAATCTATTAAATTTATTTGGTATCTACAAAGTTGGAGACCTAATAAACATAGATCCAGCTTCTATTAATAGAAGGTTTGGGAATCATATAATCAAAAGAGTACGGCAAGTTTTGGGCAAGGAAACAGAACTATTCAATAAAATTGTCTGGGAAGAAAAATACTCCTTTTCAACAGAACTGTTCTTAGAAGAAATAACCCTTCAAAGTATAAGTGAATTCATCAAAACTCTTATAAAGAAACTATGTGACAAGCTCGAGAAAAATAAGAAGCTAATTAGAAGATGTAATGTTAAATTTCCACCAAACAACAAATTACTTATAGAGATAAATTTCAGTAACCCCACGCAAGATAAAACCAAAATAGAACTGGTAATGCTAGAAAAACTCAAGACTATTAAAAGTCTCAAAAATATAGAAGCAATAATCCTTGAAGGAGTACATATTGAAGAAGCAAGAGAAAGACAAATAGCTATAAATGTTCCTGGTAGAGATTACACTTCTAAATATCTAGATGAGGAAGAAAAAATAAGTTTATTGATGGCCAGAATTGAAGCTAGGTTAGGGAAAAATAAGGTGAAATCCTTCGCACAACACCACAGTCACATACCAGAGAAAACTTTTTCTTTAGGTGAATTTAAAACAAAAAGAAAAACAGGTAATCAATGGCAGAAAAGTAAATTTATCAGACCAATACTTTTATATTCACCGGATCTCATTAATGCTACTTTGTATAGAGATGACTATCTGAATAAATTCAGTTGGAGAGGAAAAAAATATAAAACCTGCTATGTACGTGGACCTGAAAGAATAGCGTCTGAATGGTGGAACAAGGATAAAGGAACGAATTTTAGATTACGTGACTATTGGGAGGTAACAACAACGTGTGGTGCAAGGTTGTGGATGTTTGAAGAAAAGAATAAGATTTCAGAAAATAGATGGTTTGTACATGGTAACTTTTGTTAGTAATTTAGGCTGTGAATAGGGATGCAATTTCAAAAAAATAATACATTAGATACTAAAGCTCTTGGGCTTGAGGTTTCTTTGGCAATAGCAAAATTTGTTACTGGGAAAGAGAACATGCACTACGGCGTTTGGGACAACCTAGATCCTTGTCTTGAGAATTTGGGTAAGGCTCAAGAACAGTATACAAAATTACTGTTCAAATACTTTCCAAAAAAGAAAAAGCTGAGGATACTTGATATTGGCGGAGGTGCTGGAGAAACAGCAAAGAAGTTAATCTCCTTAGGCCATAGCGTCACTATTATTGTACCTAGCGATATACTAAGCAAACGATGTTTAGAAAACACAAACAATAAAGCCGAAGTTCATAATATAAGGTTTGAAGATTATGAACCCAAAAAAAATCAGTCATTTGACTTATGTCTATTTTCAGAAAGCTTCCAATATATTCCCGCAAAAATTGCGCTAAAAAAGGCTAAAGAATTACTAAACAAAGGTGGACAAATATTGGTTGCGGATTGCTTCCGCTCTGACGTCAAGCATAGTAGTCACAACAGAAGACCAGGAGGAGGACACCCTTTATCGGAAATGCTGAAACTACTTAAAGATATAGATCTGAATATTATATCAAAAAAAGAGATAACAAAATCGGTTGCTCCATCTTTAGATATAGAGCAGAAATTTTATAATGTAGTTGGCGTTGGAATAGACAAAGTACAGCAAGGCTTAGTAGCAAGCCATCCTTGGAAAATGAAACTATTTAATCTGGTCTATAAGACTATAGTAAACCAAAAAAAGCGCAGACGTTTACATGACAGAATTTATGGAAACATAAGAAATTCTGACAATTTTATTAAATTCAATCACTATATGATCTTTCAACTGTCTTCCAATAAGGCAGATTGAATAGCTTAATAAGATAGAGCTTTTAGTTGTCGTATTCAGAGCTTTGCATAACATCTAATTTTAGCTTCCTAGAAGGAGCCAGCCATCCTGAAGAGTATGTCGAAAGAGCAATAGAGTTTGGATTAAGATCTATAGCGATTGTCGACAAAAACTCCATTTCTGGAATAGTGAGAGGGCTTAGAACTATAAAGGAAATCGAATATGATACTAAAAGTAAATGCTCTCCTCTAAAACTAATACCAGGAGTTACTATTGTCACAACTCATAGAACCGAAATAACATGCTTAGCTCAGACACGACAAGGATGGAAAAATATATGCAAAGTTTTAACTACTGGAAAAAAGAATTCGAAGAAGGGTTATTCCCATATTGACTATGAAAGTATTCTCAAAAACCAAGATGGCATTATATTTTTAGCTCATATTTCAGAAAAAAATCATAGCCTTTCAGAGAGGCTTGAGTGGTTGAGGTTTATCCGAATACTCAAGAGAAATAATAGTAGATCTATATATATAGTTATGGCACCCAAATATGATGGCCTGGATGAAATACGCTTTTACAAAATCAATAGGTTTGCAAAAAACGCTAAGTGTGGAGTTATAGGGTCTTCTACTCCTCTAATGCATCATGGCTCCAGACGAAAAGTCAGAGATACTTTATCTGCAATAAAAATGAAATGCACCATAGATGACCTGGGAGTTGAATCAAGTATTAATGGAGAGCAAAGGATGCGATCACCCCATGATTTTATAACTACATTCAAAGATTATCCCGAAGCGATACACAACACTAACTTTGTAAGCGATAGATGTTCGTTTTCTTTAGACGAACTCAGCTATACATACCCCAAAGAAGTGCTCAAAGGAGAGAACCCTGATACAATATTACACAAGCTAACCTTTAATGGATTAAATGAATATTATGCAAAAAATATTCCTGTGAAAATATTAAAGGGAGTAAAAAAGGAACTTCTGTTAATAAAAAAACTCAAATACGCTCCTTATTTTCTCACAGTGTATGACATAGTGAAATTTGCAAGAAGTAGAGGTATTTTGTGTCAAGGCCGTGGCTCTGCTGCTAATTCCATAGTTTGTTTTTCTTTGGGAGTAACATCCGTTAGCCCAGAGATTGGGTCTATGGTATTCGAGCGCTTTATATCAGAGGCAAGAAACGAACCCCCTGATATTGACATTGATTTTGAGCATGAACGCAGACAGGAGATAATAGACGAAATATACAAGAAATATGGCGATAGAAGAGCTGCCTTATGCGCTACAGTCATCCACTACAGAGCGAAAGGAGCGATAAGAGATGTAGGCAAAGTAATGGGGTTAAGCAAAGAAATAATATCCTCGATGGCTGAAAATATTGTTGGATGGGATAGACATAAGATACCTCATTACAATAATACCAACTTAGAAGGTAAGAATGACCATACTAGAATGTTGGAGACTTTGGCCCTCAGCGACCAATTGATAGGGTTTCCTAGACACTTAGGTCAGCATGTAGGTGGCTTTATAATTACTGAGGATTATTTGGATGAGATTACATCTATTGAAAATACTGCTATGGAAGGCAGAAGCATAATAGCATGGGATAAAGACGACATAGACTTTTTAGGTATACTAAAGATAGATATCTTAGCTCTTGGGATGCTGACATGTATAAAAAAATCTTTTGATTTAATAAAAAACTATCACAACCGCAAAGTTAGCCTAAACAATATTCCACATCGAGATACACGTGTCTTTAATATGCTTTCCAAAGCAGACACTATAGGGGTTTTTCAAGTTGAAAGCAGAGCCCAAATGAACTTCCTTCCAAGATTAAAACCACAATGCTTTTATGATCTGGTAATACAAGTTGCCATCGTCAGACCTGGGCCAATTCAGGGGGACATGGTTCATCCCTATATAAAAAGAAGAAATGGACAAGAAAAAGTTACTTTTCCTTCCGAAAAACTTAAAGAAATTCTTGGTAAGACTCTTGGCGTGCCACTATTTCAAGAACAAGCAATACAAATTGCAATGAAAGGTGCGGGATTTTCATTGAAAGATACTGATAGACTGAGAAAATCATTAGCAACGTTTAAGAGAAACGGTACTGTTAGTAAGTTTAAAAAAAGATTTATTGATGGCATGCAAAAAAATGGATACGACAAGGATTTTGCTGCAAAGTGCTTTTCTCAGATATCGGGGTTTGGTGAATACGGATTTCCTGAAAGTCATGCTGCAAGCTTCGCTATTCTTGTATATGCGTCGGCTTGGATAAAATATCATTATCCTGATGTTTTTGCCTGCGCTTTACTCAACTCTCAACCGATGGGATTCTACTCTGCTTCCCAAATAATACGTGATGCAAAAAATCACGGAGTAAAAGTTAAAGAAATATGCATAAACAAAAGTGAATGGAATCATTCTCTAGAAAGTCACGGCGAACCTTGTTTTAGTTTACGAATAGGGTTCAGGCAGATCAAAGGACTGTCAAAAAATGACGTCGATAGAATTATTAAAGAGAGAGGCAATGGTTATAATGATCCCCAAGATTTATGGAATCGTATTAGACTGAGCCCAAGTATTATAAAGCTGCTGATTAAAGCAAATTGCTTTCACTCTCTTAATAAAAACAGAAGACTATTACTTTGGGATGCTCAAGCTATAAAAAAAACAAATCCTTTAGCCCTTTTTAAAGGTTATTCTGAGAAGGAATACTTGCCGGAGAAAAGCGTCAATCTTCCTAATATGACTTTAGGTGAAGAATTGGTTTTAGATTATCAATCTCTACGGTTAAGCCTATCTACACACCCCGTAAAACTACTAAGGCCCTTTCTCAATAAGAGATTCATAGAAGAATATTTTAGCCGTAGTATCTAACAGGTTTAACCGCAATAGACGCTAACTATCTTCTTCTGACTGCCAACAATAATACTCAATCTTTTAGGGTTAGTATTCTCAATACTTTCATTTCTATCTAAGAAAATAATTCTGGTATTGGATGGGTACTCCATTGCGCCGAGCGCTGATTCAGGTTGTCCCACTAAAAAGCTCAAATTACGTGCTATACACTGACCATCATCTGTTAGCTTGACCTTGTTACCGATTGTTGGGCCAGTGTAGTTCCCTGTAATGTTGGGTTGCTCAAAACTAGTTTGATTTGTTTGACAAGCAACTGTTAAAAAACAAAAAGTTATAATAAAAAAATTTCTAACCACAGATATCCTCATTAATTTAATTCACTTTAAAGCTTCTTACGATTAGCAATCAGATCATCAACGACAGCAGGTTCTGCTAAAGTAGATGTATCACCTAAATTGCTGAAATCATCCTCAGCGATTTTTCGCAAAATCCTTCTCATTATCTTACCTGATCTCGTCTTTGGAAGACCTGGAGAAAATTGAATAATATCAGGCTTTGCAATAGGACCAATCTCTTTTCTAACCCAATTCTGAAGCTCCTTCAAAAGTTCGTCAGAGTTTTTCTCTCCAGACATTAAAGATACATATGCGTATATCCCTTGGCCTTTAATTGGGTGAGGGAAACCGACTACTGCACTCTCATTAACTTTTGGATGAGCGACTAGAGCACTTTCAATTTCTGCCGTTCCCATTCTATGTCCTGATACATTTAAAACGTCATCGACTCTTCCGGTAATCCAGTAATACCCGTCTTTGTCCCTTCTACACCCATCACCTGAAAAGTAATACCCTTTATAATCATTGAAATAGGTCGAAACAAACCTATCGTGATCTCCAAAAACAGTACGCATTTGCCCTGGCCAACTATCCTTAATAACCAATACGCCTTCACATTCTTCATCAGATATTTCTTCCCCAGAGTTAGGGTCGAGAATTGCAGGCTCAATACCAAAAAAGGGTAAAGTCGCAGAACCAGGCTTGGTAGTTGTGGCTCCTGGTAGAGGTGTAATAAGAATTCCACCTGTTTCGGTTTGCCACCACGTATCGACTATTGGACAATTGTTTTTACCTACTACCCGATTATACCACTCCCATGCTTCAGGATTAATAGGTTCTCCTACAGTACCTAGAATTCGAATGCTAGATAAATCATTCTTGTTAACAAATTCGTCTCCTAACCCCATTAAAGCCCTTATAGCTGTTGGAGCAGTGTAAAATTGATTTACTTTATATTTTTCACATATTTGCCAAAAACGTGATGCGTCCGGAAAAGTAGGAACACCCTCAAACATCAGAGTCGTTGCTCCATTTGCTAAAGGCCCGTAAACAATATAGCTATGGCCAGTTACCCAACCAACATCAGCAGTGCACCAATAAATATCTCCATCATTATAATCAAAGACAAATTTATGTGTTATTGAAGCGTAAAGAATATATCCTGCAGTTGAATGTAAAACACCCTTAGGTTTTCCTGTTGAACCAGAGGTATAAAGGATAAAAAGCGGGTCCTCTGAATCCATAGGTTCAGGAGGGCAAACAGTACTCGATTTATCCATCAAATCATTCAACCAGAAATCACGTCCTTCTTTCATACTAACTTCTGTTGAAGTCCTTTTCAAAACAAGAGAGGTTATATCTCCAGAAATATCCAAAGCCTCATCAACATTCTTCTTTAAAGGTGTTTGTTTTCCACCTCTTGGCGCTTCATTGGCGGTAATCACCGCTTTTGCTCCACAATCAATAATTCGACTCGCAAGCGCTTCTGGAGAAAAGCCCGCGAAAACAACAGAGTGTATAGCACCCACTCTGGCGCATGCTAACATCGCGTAAGCCGCCTCTGGAACCATTGGCATATACAGAATTACTCTATCCCCTTTCTTTATGCCTCGATCCTTTAAAACGTTACCAAACTTACACACATTTTCATAGAGTTCTCTGTACGTAATCTTTTTAGAAACCCCCGGCTCATCACCCTCCCACAAGATTGCGACCTCGTCACTTTTGTTTTCTAAATGCCTATCAACACAGTTTTCAGACACATTGAGCACGCCATCCTCAAACCACTTTATGGAAACATCAGGATGGGAATATGAAACATTTTTGACTTTAGTAAATTCTTTTTGCCACAGCAGTCGATTACGGGCTTGTTCTTCCCAAAACGCTTCAGGACTTTCAACTGACCTTTTATACATTTCATGATATTTGGTCCTATCTATTAGCGCTTTTTTGGAAAACTCTTCCTTGGGCTGATATCCTTCTATAATTTTCATTCCTTTAATCCTAATTATAATTGTCCTTGAACAAATCTTTGTCAGCTTTAAATAATATCTGCAATTGCGCCTGCTAGATAATTTATCACGTCTTTACGTAAACCCGCTACATTTATTCTACTATCGGAGACCATATAAATTCCATGATCTTTTCTTAAAACCTCAACTTGGTTAGAATTTAATCCAAGCTTAGAAAACATTCCTCTATGCTTATTCACAAAGCTAAATCGCTCTGATTTCGTCTCTCGTTGTAATTCCGTTGCAAGTCTCTCTCTCAAATCCAACATATTCACTCGCATTTCTTCTAGTTCGTCTTTCCACAGAACCTTAAGCGTGTCATCCTGCAATATTTGATTGACTACTGCGGCACCGTGATCTGGAGGGAAAGAAAATGTAAGACGGTTTAATGATTTAAGGTTATCTTGAACTACAAGCTGTTTCTCTGGCTCTGAAACTACAATAGCTACACCTACTCTATCTCTGTAAACACCAAAATTTTTTGAGCAAGAGACAGCAATCATTGCCTCTGAAACATTTTTTACAAGATAATTGAGACCCTTGACATCTTTAGTTAAGCCGTCTCCAAAGCCTTGATACGCAAGATCTATAAAAGGTAAAACATTTTTGTCCTGGATTAATTGTGTTATCTCTACCCATTGTTCTAAGCTTAAATTTGCTCCAGTAGGGTTGTGACAACATCCATGCAACAACAATATATCGTTTTCACGCATATCATTAAGATCTTTATACATTTTGTCAAAATTCACTTCACATGTCATCTCATCAAAATAATAATATAAGCTCATATTCATGCCCAAGTGTTTCAAAATAGCTTGATGATTGGGCCAGCTCGGATTTGAAATCCAAACATTTCCGACGTTCTTAGTAGCTCTTGCTAAAAGAAGAAGTTGGTGTAAGGCTCCGGTTCCTCCAGGTGCTTGAGCATATGAGAGCCTTTTTTCATCTACAGAATTATTTAAGAC
Source organism: uncultured Alphaproteobacteria bacterium (assembly GCA_902537235.1). Taxonomy (GTDB): domain Bacteria; phylum Pseudomonadota; class Alphaproteobacteria; order Rhodobacterales; family Rhodobacteraceae; genus CACIJG01. Next base: position 81,846 of record CACBAO010000002.1, on the reverse strand, counting down.
TAATCCTCCTATATTTTTGGAAAATTCAATTGAGCCTATTAAGCCAACATAACTTTTACTATCCTGTAATCTGTGCAGTATCTCTTCACTTTTTTTTACGGCTTTCATTATTGGTGTTGCTCCTTCGGCATTCTTGTAAACCCCCACACCCAAATCTAACTTATTTGTTCTTGTATCCTCAGCGTACTGAGCCATTAACTCCATTATTTTATCTGATGGTTGACTATTTAAATGCTCGAACATTTATAGATACTCCTTATTTTCCAATTGAGACGAAGCACTTCTCTTATGAATCTCCGTTTTATATATATTAAACCCGGCTTTTTGGTAAAGAGGAAGGGCGCTTTTGTGGTCCAGAGTATTTGTGTTGACAGTTAATGTTTTTGCATCACCTCTTTTTATTACTTCCTCAAAAACTCTGTTTATCATAAATTTACCTAGGCCTCTACCAGTCACGTCATTAAATAACCCAAAATAGGCTAAGTCACAAATAGGTATATGCCTATAATCGAGAACAAAAAAACCCTTAGGAACACCTCGGAGAATGAGAGAATATAGAATAACGTTGTTGTCAGTCAAAAAGCTTTCCAACTTGCTTTTTTTGGATCGCAACCAATCGGTCCACTCATATTTTCGACCAACCTCCTTATAAAGATATAAAAAATACGATGTATCTGGTGATATTGCTTTTAGAAAGCTAATAGCATGATTACCCGAAACATCTTTAAAAAACTTAATATCCTCGATTTCTAAAGACAAATATGAGACAGTGTAGTTTAATACTATGCTTTCTTCTTGATGTTGCATTTGAAACTACTAATCAATTTTTCCCCATTCCGCCCAGGAACCATCATATAATGAAATTTTTGAACAGCCAATTTCGTCTAACGCTAAATATAAAACAGCTGCAGTTACTCCTGACCCGCACGTTGTAATAATATAATTATTAAAAACAACACCTTTCTTAGAAAAAATATTTATAATCTCTTGCTTACTTTTAAACGTAAAATCATCATTCAGTAGAATTTCATAAGGAACATTAATTGAATTTTCTATGGATCCAGATCGTAAACCACTTCTTGGTTCAGGAACTGTTCCCATAAAACGCTCCTCTGAACGCGCGTCAATTATTGAGCAATGATTTAATTGAGTTGCTCTCAAAACATCATCCCTATCAGCTACTATACTCTTATCTTCGTAGATAGTCAGGTGTCTAATTTCTTTTCCGGTTAAATCAGAGGTAGTCGATCTATTTTCTTTAACCCACTTTGGAAATCCTCCATCAAGTACAACTACATCAGAGAATCCAAACACTTTAAACATCCACCATAGTCGAGCAGCAGACCTCATTCCTAATCCATCATATATGACGACTTTATGTCCATCGCCTATACCGAGTTTCCGGACAGTGGTATTGAACATCTCCGAGCGTGGCAGCATGTGAGGTAAGTCACTATCATTATCTTTTATTTTGTCAATATCAAAGAAAGATGCCCCCGGAATGTGACATTCCAAAAATTCTTGTTCTGCGTTTCGTTTCTCTTGTGGAAAATACCAGCTAGAATCTATTATTCTTATATCAGGAGCCTCTAAATGTTGTTCCAGCCAATCTGTAGAAACTATATTTTTGAAATCATCTTTCATAAAAACCTCAGTTAATTAACTCTTCTGCTCGAGTCAGATCGACCCCAACTAATTGGCTTACCCCTGGTTCCATCATGGTAACACCAAACAATCTATCCATTCTAGTAATAGTTATAATGTTATGAGTAATTACAATAAATCTTGTATTAGTTTCGCTAATCATAAAGTCGAGAATATCACAGTATTTTTCAATATTTGCATCGTCCAATGGCGCATCAACCTCATCCATTAAGCATATGGGACTTGGGTTTGATAGAAATACTGCAAAAATCAACGCTAGAGCTGTTAGTGTTTGTTCACCTCCCGACAGAAGTGAAATTGTTGTAACTTTTTTTCCTGGTGGTTGACACATTACTTCTAAACCCGCCTCTAGTGGATCTGTGCTATCTACCAATGCGAGCTCTGCCTTCCCACCTTGAAAAAGTCTAGTGAAGAGTGTTTGAAATGTTTTATTTACTTCCGAAAAGGCCTCAGTTAACTTCTGTCTGCCATCCTTATTGATACTTCTTACCGCCGTGTTTAACTTCTCAATTGCTTGAACCACATCGTTTTTCTCGGTTAGGATTGTTTCGAGCTCATCTCTAATCTCTTTTGCGTCTTGCTCAGCTCGTAAGTTTACAGACCCAAGATTATCTCTAAATCTTATCTGTCTTTCCAATCTCGTCTCTATTTCTGCTTGAGAAAAATCCTTGATTTGATTATTTGAAAATTCATTCTGAAGTTTATCAAAATTTACATTATATTCGTTGTTGATTCTACTATCTAACTCAGCAATATTATCAGTCAAACCCTCTTTTTTTGTGGTTAATCTTACTTGATTTTCTTTCTCTATTCCAAGCTCTGCTATGAGTTCCTTATTTTTGGATTGTAACTTTCTTAGATTACCTTCTGATGAAGCTAACTTATCCCGAGCATTCACAAGCTCTTTACTAGTAACTTCCAATTTTCTATCAATAACTTCTTTACTATTTTCTAAATCTCCTGGACGTGATGAGGTATTTTCAATCTCCAACTTTAGACTCTCTATTCTTGCTTGAATACTTGATTTTCTTTCAATAGCAATTTCTGACTGAGCTTTCCATTTTGATCGATTGATCTCGATTTCTTCTTTTCTCTCTCCTAAAGCGTTTTTATCGTCAGTAAGTTTATCAAAATTTGCCTTTTTAGTTCTTAACTCTTCTCTTTGTTTATCCAATTCCTCTAAATTACTAATGAGTAATTGTTGCTCATCGTTATCAGAATCTGGGGCAACGGGATGCCTTTTGTCACTATCATGCACTTCATATTTTTTGAGTTGGGCAGTCTCTTCCTCGATTTTCTTCTCTAGTGAAATGATATTGTCGCTAGCGATAGCGCGCTGGTTCTTATGTCGTGCAATTTCACCTTCCAAGGCCTGAAGATCAGACCTCCCTTTAGATATTTTCAATCTTTCTGTCTCTAAGTTTCCGAATGAAGACGTTTTTTCTTCCAGTATAATCTTTTTATTTTGTAAACCATCTAATTGGGACTCTATTTCTTTAAGGCTGTCTTGTATCTCGACCACTTTTTTTTGATTCCTCACTTTTAATTCATTTTTTGAGATTTCCCCTGTCGAATACCTTACAAACCCATCCCATCGCCATAAATCTCCCTCTTTTGTAATAAGCTGTTGGCCAGGAAGAAGCTTTTTACTGAGTTTATCTCCCTCTTCGGTTGAAGAGACTATCCCAACATGCTCGAAGAGATAATTTAAAACATTAGGACCCTTAATGCGCAAAGATAAATTTTCTAAATTAGACAAGTTCTTTATTATTTTATTATCGATCTTATCAAGAACATTTTGCCAACCAGATATTTTTCTTTTTGTTATTTCTGGGTATTCTAACTCTGAAAAGAATAATGCATCTAGACAACGTTCAAATCCATTTTCAATTTCTAGTTTATCAAAAACAGTTTTTTGATCATTATTTTTACTTAGAAGACCTTTTGATGCCTCGAGCTCAGAAATATTTACAGCCTTTTTTGCATTGAGCTTATTGATTTCGTTATCAACAATTGCAATCTCCTCCTGATTTTTTTGAAAATCTTTTTCTTTTTGAGAAAAATTATTGGCTTCAGTTTGGTATGTAGATTTAAGATTATCTTGTTCCTTCATAAGGTCTTCAAGTTTCTTTATTTCATGTTGTTCAGCACCCTTTAATTTTTCCAAAACGTCATTTAGCTTTTCGATATTTCTATTTAAGTCTAAAAGAGTAGATGAACGTTCTTCTTTTCTTTTTTCATTCAGAATTTTTTCAGCTCTCAACTCATTCAACTTATCTCTTAATAAATTATAGCTCTCGTTTACTGCTTGCATGCGCTGGTTGTTTTGTTCTATTGCTTCCTTTTCATTCTCAATTTTTTCATCAATGTCATGCAGTTTTTCGTCTACTTCCCGTAATAGGTTGTTTTGATCTACCATATTACTCTCTGCATCTGCCATTAACTGATCTTCTCTTTGCAAATCAGCTTCGCTTTGGGTCAATTGACTCTGTAATTCGTTAGCTTTTCTCTCTGATAAGTTAATTTCATTCAACACAACTTGTTGTTCTAATATAGTATTTTGATGGGCCTCTGATTTTTCCTCGACATCTAATTTTTGTTTTGAGATATTTTCATTTCCAACATCGATTTTCTTTTGAAGTTCACGGTCTTCAGTCTCTAGGCGGGACAGTCTTTTCAAATTTTCAGTGTAAGATGTATCTACAGAGCTAATATCGGATCTCAAACTTAAATACTGTTTAAGTAACAATATGCCCTTTAGTGTTCTTATTTCTTTAGATAATTTTGCATACCTTTCAGCCTCTCTCGCCTGCTTTTCAATGGTTTTTAACTGCAACTCAAGTTGAGAAATTAAATCTTGAAGTCTGTCAAGATTTCTCTCCGCTCCATTAAGTTTTAATTGGGCTTCATGACGACGATGGTAAAGTCCTGATATTCCAGCCGCCTCTTCTAAAATCTTTTTTCGGTCTTTAGGCTTCATGTTTAAAAGCTCTGCAATTTGCCCCTGTTTAATGAGGCTAGAAGAATTAGAACCTGATGAAAAATCTGCAAATAGGGTCTGTACATCGCGTGCTCTCACTTCTTTCCCATTGAGTCGGTAGGACGAACCTAGTTCTCTCGTAATCTTTCTCGATATCTCAATTTCTTTGTGTCGATTGAATTCGCGAGCAGCTTTTTGCTCAGAGTTATCAATTTCTAAGGTGACTTCAGCAAAGTTCCTTGGGCTTCTTCCTTCTACGCCGGCAAAGATCACATCTTCCATTCCAGATGCCCTCATTGAAGATGGTCTACTCTCACCCATCAACCATTGGAATGCATCTATAATATTCGATTTTCCACAACCATTTGGCCCTACTATTCCAGTTAGCCCTGGCAATATTTCGACCTCAGTGGAGTCTACAAAGCTTTTGAAGCCTAGAAGTCGAAGTTTTGTAATATCCAAAAAAACTCTTCCTTTTTATTTGAAAAATTTGATTATCAATCTTATAACCTTCAGTTATAAATAAATCACTATAAAAAATACAACTCAATCCTTGTGACACTTCAGCAAGACTCATATTCAAGTAGCCGGAAAATAACATGATAAAATCTAAGACAATAGTTGGACTTTCTGGCTCACTCAGAAAAGCGTCCTCAAACACGAAACTACTAAAATATATAGAAAAAAAAATTAAATTAAAAGATGGTGATATACATTTTTCATTCGGTAATATTAATCTACCCCTTTACAACGACGATTTGGAAAAGGAAGCCGGTATTCCAGAGACTGTTATAGAACTAGGAGAGACTCTTAGCCGAGCCTCAGGAATAATAATATCAACACCAGAATACAATAAAGGTATTTCTGGTGCGTTAAAAAATTCGTTTGATTGGATGTCTAGATTAAAACCTAATCCGTTTACGTCAAAAACCATAGCTATAGTTTCTGCTACCGATGGCCGGTCTGGTGGGGAAAGAAGTCAATACATGCTCAGAATGTGTCTAACTCCCTTTGACTGCAAAATAATACAGACTCCTGAAGTTTTAATTGGTCATTCAAGCAGAGCCTTTAATGATGCTGGGGACCTTACTGATGAAAAATCTAATGAGTTTCTAGATAAATTGTTAGAAAAATTTCTTGCATAATCCTCAATATAATGCTTCTGGAATGCCGATAGGCAATCTCATTTTGGCCAAATAAAATGCTCACACAAGAAGATATTAGAAAAAATTTAGAGAAACAAAAAGTAATTAAAGATAAAGTTGATATAGCGAGATCACGCGTTGCTAAGGACTTTTTCCAAGTAAATGAACTTAAATTAAAGTTAGGCGAACCACTCCCTAAGTACTGGCATTGGTTTTTCTGTTGGGAGACTGCTGAAGATAAGCTTCTCGGGTTGGATGGCCACATTAAGCCAGGAAACAACATAATTCCAGATACTGGCTTTCCTAGAAGAATGTGGGGAGGAAGTGAAATTAACTTTTTTAAGCCACTATCGATTGGAATGGAAATAACAAGGGTTATTACGCTTGAAAGTATAAATTACAAAAAAGGTAATTCAGGTGACTTCTGTGTAATTGAAATAAAAAATGAATTGAAAAATAACGACACAATACTTCTAATCGAACGGCAAAGCCTTGTATATCTTCCCGTCCGTTTAGGATTTGATCAGAGAGTGCACAAGCCATGCAACAAACCCTCTGAAGCTTGTTTGAATAGGAAGTATACGGAAAATCAACTTTTTAAATATTCTGCATTAACCATGAATAGTCATAGAATTCACTATGATGTGGATTATTGCAAAACGGTTGAATACTACCCTTCATTAGTCGTTCATGGCCCGTTACTAGCTCAAAATTTAATTGATGCTGCAGATCAGATGTTTGAGGGTGGGTTAAAGTATTTTAAATATAGAGCACTAAACCCAATATTTGTGTCCGATGAATTTTCCATTAACACTTCAGATACTGGAGAGTTTTGGGTTACCGATAAATCTGGGGTTTTGTCCATGTCTGCAGTGGCATCATAATTGACCGGTCAGAGCGTTAGATTAGGCATAGCCCTCATGCTTATTGCTACTCTAGTTTTTGCTACACAAGATGGCCTCTCAAGATATCTTGCTGAAAAATACTCTGTTACGTTGACGATTATACTAAGATTTTGGGCATTAGCTGCAGGAATTTCTTTATACTTTTTTTTATTTAAGAAATCGCGCTCCCTTGTTTTTAGCAAAAGACCACTCTTGCAGATTTTAAGAAGTAGTATTTTAGTAGCCGAAATATTTGTCACCGTCTACTCCTTCACTATAGTGGGCTTAGTTGCTACATCAGCAATTTTTTCAAGCTATCCTTTATTAGTCGTAATCTTCTCATACTTTATATTAAAAGAAGATCTTACAAAGCTGAAATTTGCGATAGTACTGGTAGGATTCTTAGGGGTATTGATAATTGTCAAACCCGATGGTGATGTATTTCAAATGCACTCAATTATTCCATTCATTGGAGCGGTCTTATTTGCCCTTTATGGAGTTTTAACAAGGATGGCAAGTTTTAGTGACAGTAGTTATACAAGTTTAATTTGGACAGGATTGATCGGAGCTTTCTTCTCAACACTTATAGCTCCATTTTATATTGTACCTATTGAAAAATCAGATATTCTCTTAATGTTAATTTTATGTATTTTGGGTATCGTTGGTCATTTCGTACTTATCAAAGCATTCGAGTTCGCTGAAGCAGCCGTTATTCAACCATTTGCTTATTTCCACTTGGTTTTTGCTGGCATTATTGGAGTTCTAATATTTAATGAGAGTATAACATGGCCTATCATACTAGGCTCTTCGATCGTTATAATTGCAGGTATTCTCTCATACTTACTCGACAACACTGCAAAAAATCTAAAAAACTGAAATTTATCATCTAAAGGTTTGCCAACTTGGTTTTTATTCAAATTTAAAAACGATGGCCGAAATATTTTTTTGCCAAGTTTGGCTTTTCAATTGATCCGGAGATCTTACTATCATATATCCAAATGGCCTCCAAAACACGCTTTATATAGTTTCTTGTTTCTGGGTATGGTATCAATTCAATCCATACTAGGGGGTCTATACCCTTTTTCCTTGGATCTCCCATATTAGATAACCATTTTTTCAAATTTGCAGGACCAGCATTATAGGCAGCTAAGGTAAGAACTTTACTACCTTTGTACCTTTTTAATAAATACTTCAAATAATATGACCCCAAGCGAATATTATAATTCTCATCAGTTATGAGCTTTGACTTTTGATATTTAATTTTTAGTTTTCTAGCCACTTCTTTTGCAGTGTTAGGCATTAATTGCATTAAACCAAGCGCTCCCGTTCTAGACTTTGCGGCTCTAAAAAACTCGCTTTCTTGCCTTATAACTGATAATACCAGTGCCTTATCAACATTCTGGTCAAATGCAAAGCCTTTATTGGTTGGGAACAATTCACTATGTAGGGTTGTTCCTTTTTCTGTTGACTTTTTCGCTACTGACAGCGAGCCCTTTATAAATCCAGCATCGTGAAGTATATGACAAAGCTTATATCTTTCTTGCTCTGATAGGTACTTAGCCAGATGTCCAAATATATAATCAGACAAAACCCCCCTTTCCGCGAAATATAGACTGGCGGCTACCTCAACTAGACCTTTTTGATTATTTATCTTAAAACTTTTACTGTCTATTCTTTTCACATAACGTGGGCTAGGCTTTATCTTCAACCTCTCGAGAGAAAGCTGACCATAAAAGGAGTAATCATAGTTCGCCGATAAGGTAAAAAATTCCTGAGCACTCTTTTTGTTGCCCAATTGTATAAAGGTTTTTCCAAGCCAATAACCAATTCTAGCGCTAGCGATATCAATTGAAATTATATCTTTATGATAACCAATTTCATTTAGATAGTTGGATTTTTCTTCCCACTCTTTTAATAATGTAAAGAAATTTAAGAAATGTTTTTTCGCTAGTTTAGGGTCATTAAAGAATTCTAAAGCGATAAAACCTGCCAACCATTCAAGATAAAGAAAATCGCTAAGAGAGTTTGGATTGTCGGAAAAGTTATATTTGGTGTTTGCTATTTCATAAGCTCTGTTAGCATATCCTCCTCTGAGCGCTCTGAGAGAGTAAATTTGCTTAATTTGAAGCCATCTTTCATCTTCAATAATATCAAAATGCCTTGATGAATTTTTCCTAATAAGCTTTTGAGCCAAATCAAATTGGCCAGATCTCCTCAAAAGAGATATGTAATCATATGCCACCCCTACATCATTGAAGTCTTTGGCTTTATAGGTGAAATTTTTAGACAGTTTCTTTATTTTTTTATACTTTTTTACATTCTTTAAAATTTTCAAGTCCTTTTCATCTAAAAAAATTGAAATTCTATCCAACTCATTTAGGTCAGATTTTTTCTTAAAGTGTTTAAATCTCTGTGTAGCCATCTCAGCTAATTTACTTTTGTGATAGGTATTCAGATAGCTCCATTGTTTATCCGTCACCATTTGTCTTACAACTAGCTTTTCCAAAACCTCATTAAAAAATTCAGTATTAGTATTTGCGTTTAGTATCTGCAAGAGAGCTATCGAGCCTTGGGCTGTCTGGGGAAGGCAGTCATCTTCATATAAACGAGATGAAACCTCTTTTAGTTTTTTGCAATCTGCACCAACTTTGAAAAATGGAAGTATGTCTCGTTTTTTTACACTTTCGTCAATAGAGAGCTCTCCAAATTTTTTTAATAAACGCTGTTGTGGCCAATGTTCATGATATTTCAAAAACTCGGAATATTCCGAAAAACTGCCTTTACCCTCCCGTAATTTTAGCCATTTGATAAACAACAGCAAATTTTCATTATTGGTGTCTTTTATTTTATTTTTTGCCTCATCAAACATGCTTGCATCAGAATACTTAAGTGCTTCTACTAATACTTCTACATGCCCTTTGTTTATGTAATCTTCTAAATCCTCAGCCATGCTTGCTTTAAAAAAAACAAGAATTGAAGTGAAAATTAGCAAAAACAATTTTTTCATAATAAGTATTTTACCTATCTTGATTTGGTTATCTGAAAAAAATGCAGAATTGTAAACTCAGAGTTTTGGGAACGAGATTATGAATCTTGCGAATTTTTGTTTCCTATATATTATGTTACAATTGTAATTGTTGAAAAGGTTAAAAATAATGTTTAAAGGTTCGATCCCTGCACTGATTACTCCGTTTAAAAATGGAGAAGTTGACTTTTCTGCACTTGAGAATTTAGTTGAGTGGCATATAAGCGAGGGTAGTTCTGCAATAGTGGCCGTTGGAACAACTGGTGAATCTCCGACACTGAGTCATCAAGAACATAAGGAAGTTGTGGAAGCGATAATAAACTTCTCAGGAAAGAGGATACCAATAATAGCTGGTGCAGGCTCCAATAGTACTGCCGAGTCTATAGAACTTATGGAATTTTCTGAAAAAGTAGGAGCTGATGCTGCGTTAGTAGTTACTCCATACTACAACAAACCAAATCAAAAAGGTCTTCTTAATCATTACACAACACTGCATGATAACTCTAATTTGCCTATTATAATTTATAATATTCCAGGTCGATCAATCATTGATATGAACCCTTATACTATGGGTCAGTTATCTAAATTACCACGAATTATTGGAGTCAAAGATGCAACTGGTGATGTCTCTAGGGTTTCTGATACCAGAGAAAGGTGTGGAACGAATTTTCTCCAATTATCTGGCGAGGATGCCACCGCACTAGGGTTTAATGCGCATGGTGGTGTCGGTTGTATTTCGGTAATTGCAAATATTGCTCCAAAACTTTCAGCACTCTTTCAAGATGCGATGCTGGCTGGTAATTATAAAGGCGCACTTGAATATCAAGATAAACTACTACCCCTTCACCGTGCCGCCTTCGCAGAGCCAAGCCCAGCACCGACTAAATACGCTCTAAGCCTACTCAGCAAATGTGAAAATGAAGTGAGAGCACCTCTTTGTACAATATCTACAGAGACAGAGAGCCAGATAAAATCAGCTATGCATACCGCAGGTTTAATCTCCGCTTCCGATGAGTAAAAAAAAAGTATCATCCAAATCACTCGCCGAAAATCGTAAAGCTAGATACAATTATGAGGTTGGTGAGACACTTGAGTGCGGTCTGGTTTTGGTGGGTTCAGAAGTGAAGTCTCTGAGAGATAGCGGGGGTCTCATTGCTGAAAGTTATGCAAGTATCGAAGAAGGAGAGTTGTGGCTGATTAACTGTTATATACCTCTTCACAGCAATTCAAAAACATTTGGACATGAAGAAAGAAGAAGGCGCAAACTACTTATCAATAAAAAGCAACTGAAGAAACTGTGGGTAAATTTAACTAGGGAAAGAATGACTCTTATTCCTCTAAAACTTTACTTAAACGAAAAAGGAAAAGTTAAACTTTTAATTGGTATTGCCAAAGGAAAGAAGGTCGTCGATAAGAGACAAACCGAGAAAAAGAGAGATTGGCAAAGGGAAAAATCAAGACTATTGAAGCAAAGCTAATTTCATGCATTAATTTGGCGAGCTGATAAAACTATCCTTCTAAATGGGATCAAGAATAAGGATGCCAGAACTAATTTTACCATGAAATCAGCTAAAGCCATACTTATCCAAAAAGGTGTGTCTATGGGAAAAAAGTTCAACAGCGCTGATGCCTCGTTCGCCCACGCTACATCATTTTGTGGTTCAATAAATACGAATGTTGCTGAAAACGCTATAGAGAAGAATATCAACGTATCGAGAGCTGAGCCTATTGTTGATGATACCAAAGGCGGAACCCACCATCTTAATTTTCTAAAAAAATGAAAGACATAAGTGTCACTAAAATGTGCTATCAAGAATGCAAGACCCGAGCCCACAGCAATCCTTAAGGTAACCAAAGGACCAAACTCGCCTTCAATTTGACTACCAATTAAAGAACATATAACGCCAACGACAAAACCCCAAAAAATTACTTGCCTTGCTCTTCTGGGACCCTCTAATTTATTCACAACGTCATTAATCAAAAAAGCTATTGGATAGGTAAAAGCTCCATAAGTTAAAAAAGCACCTAGATAAAACTGGACCAATATATTGGAAAGAATAACCACTGAGGCCATCATAATAATTGCTATAAATGTGGTCTTATTATCTATTGCTCGCTCTTCCATTTTTTCTCGATACCTTCCCAAATTGTTTGCGCATAATTCTTATTTTCGAAGCGCTCTAGTTCTTGTAAGCCCGTAGGCGAAGTCACATTTATTTCTGTTAAATACTGACCAATTACATCTATTCCCACAAAAAATAAATTTTTCTTTTTCAACACCGGTGAGAGCCTTTTACATATTTCAGTATCTCTTGCAGTCAAGTTTGACTTTGCAGGTGTACCACCAACATGCATATTTGATCGAATATCGTCCTGAGGGGGAATACGGTTGATAGCACCAATCGGCTCTCCATCAACTAAAATAATTCTCTTATCTCCATTAGACACATCTGGCAAAAATTGTTGAACAATGATTGGCTCTCTTGAGTTATTTACGAATGTTTCAAAGAAAACATTTAAGTTTTTGTCGCCTTCGACCAATCTAAATACACCTGTCCCTCCATTTCCATATAGAGGCTTAAGAATTACATCTTTGTATCTATTTCGAAAATCAATAATTGACCTTAGGCTTCTTGTAATAACGGTTGGTGGCATTAAGTCTATGAAGTCGAGAACTAATAGTTTTTCTGGAGAGTTTCTCACCCAATATGGGTCATTGAGAACTAAAGTTTTACCCTTGAGCCTTTCTAACAAGAAAGTCGTAGTTATGTAAAGCATATCGAAAGGAGGATCTTGTCTTAAGAAGACTATATCTACTTCCTCCGATAAATCTATTTTCTGCTCTTTTTGTAGAGAGATAACTGGTTTACCTTCCCGGTCTATATCTACTTTTTGGCCATACGCAATAACGTTCCCTCTTTCATAGACCAAGGCTTCAGGATTAAAATAGTATATTTGGTGACCCCTTTTTTGGCCTTCCTCTGCCAATCTAAATGAAGTATCTCCGTTAATGTCGACATCAGATATTGGATCCATCTGAAATGCTATCTTGAGTTTCATAAATACATGCCAATCTAGTTTAATTGTTATCTTTAAATATCGTTAGGGCTTTTTTATATATAATTTTTTTTGGGATATTTAGCTTCTCAGCTAGAAAATCCACAGAATCTTTTATACTCATCGATTTTCTTATTTTTCTAAGCTGTTCATCTAGGTTTTTCAAGTCAAAATCTCGAGCCTCATTTTTTCCTACCACAATTACAAACTCTCCTTTTAAGGATCTCATTTTTTTTGTTACCTTTATACCTTCATGTGCTTGAAACCTGGTTACCTCTTCATTTATTTTCGTTAGCTCCCTACAGATACATATTTCAGTAGATGGTCTGCAAGTTTCTGCTAACAGCTCCAACGTTTTTTGCAGTCGCTTGCCACTCTCAAAAATAATCAAAGAAGAGCCTAGATTTAAATACGTTTCTAATAGTTTTTTCTTCTTGCTTTTGGTATTTGGTAAAAACCCCAGAAAACTAAACGTATCCGTTGGCAAGCCCGATGTTGTTAATGCCGCAATAACAGAGGAGGGTCCAGGAACACTAAAAACCTCAAAACCCTCTTCAATTGTATTCTTTACCAGTTTATAGCCAGGATCTGAAATCAATGGTGTACCCGCATCACTGACCAAAGCCACACTTTTGCCTTGTTTAATTAATTCTATTATTTTCCCTCTTGTATGAGCTGAGCTATGATCGTGATATGAAATTATAGACTTTATTGATTTGCTAATTTTCAATAGTTTAAATAGTGATCTTACACTTCGAGTATCTTCGCCAGCTACGTAATCAGAATTACTTAACATATGTAGTGCTCTAAAACTGATATCACTTAGACAGCCCACTGGAAGTGAAACAAGATATAAGCCGGACTTAATTTCTGGATATACGAATTCGTTCATACTATTCATTAAAAATTGTTATTTTATATAACTTCTCTGCCTGAAGCTTTCCAGACTTTTTAAATTTTTTAATAATTCTCTCGTGTAGTCTAACTAAATATAATATTACTCTAGTTTATGCAGACAGCAAAGAAGACCATAATCGAAATAGATAGTTACGGAGAAAAGTTAAATAAGGAACTTTTAGATTTAGCTATTCCCAATAATCCAGATGTAAAGACAAAAGCAAAGATAACATCCATTCTTAGAGCTTCTAATGAGCTCATGACCCAAGTCGCTTTTGATTTTCTAAACAAATGCCCTTTTTTAGGCAACGAAGCGAAAAGCCTTTTTTGTAAAAAAACGGATATATTGGTTACTACTGTTTTTAATCTCGTTCATAAAAAATTCCATCCGTATCATCCTTCTGAAAGTCAAAGCTTATCGTTAGTTGCTATAGGAGGTTTCGGAAGGGGTGAAATGGCTCCTTATTCCGACATAGATTTATTATTCCTGTCCAATAAACGTCAGACAGGTTGGGCTAAGAGTGTAGTAGAGTCTGTATTGTATCTACTTTGGGATTTAAAATTTAAAGTAGGTCACTCATCTAGAACTATATCTGATTGTGTTCAACTAGGTTTGGATGACTTAACAATACGAACCTCAATGCTGGAGAAGAGATACTTATGTGGAAGTAGAGACTTATTTGAAGAATTAGAGACTACGCTAAAGAAAAAAGTTTTTTCAAAAAAAGCATCGAATTTTGTGGAAGGAAAGCTTTCGGAGAGAGCAGAAAGACACCTTAAGCATGCTAATGCGCGATATATGTTGGAGCCAAATATTAAAGAAGGTAAGGGAGGACTACGAGACCTCCATACCCTATACTGGATATCAAAGTATATTTATAGAACCGATAATATCCAATCCCTCATAGAGAAAAAGATCTTTAAGAGGAGCGAGCTAGAAATATTTACAGAAGCGGAAAATTTTCTTTGGTTTATAAGGTGTAAAATTCACCAAATATCAGGTTACGCTAATGAGAAATTATATTTTAACATTCAAGCTGACTTAGCAAAAAGCTTAAATATTGAAGATGATAACTCGAGAAGAGGCGTAGAGATATTTATGCAAAAATATTTTTTACAGGCAAAAAATGTTGGAGATCTTACGAGAATATTCTTAACTGCAATAGAAGAGAATTATTTGGCAAAGAAAAAGGGGTTTAAGAGAAACCTCTCAGAACTGCTAGGGCTTTCCGGAAGATCATTCAAGCCATTACAAGCAGGCTTGATTATTGACAAAGGCAGACTCAATATCAGAGATAAAAATTTTTTAACAGAAAAGCCCATAAATATTTTAAAGTTATTCATTTGTGCCCTCGACTCTAAAATACTTATTCATCCACAAGCATTACGACTAGTTTCACAAAATTTAGATTTGGTAGACTCTGAGCTGAAAAATAGTTTTGAGGCAAATGACCTGTTTTTAAGTTTATTGATTGATTACGGCAATCCCGAAAGAGTTCTGAGAAGAATGAACGAAGTTGGGTTTTTAGGGGCATTTATACCTGACTTTGGCAGAATTGTAGCTTTAATGCAGTTTAATATGTACCACTGGTTCACTGTCGACGAACATACGATTCAATGCTTAAAGATTTTATCTGAGATGGAAAAATTACCAAAAAACTATGGCATAGCTGTTGAGGAAATATTTTCGAGGAAATCTCTTAATAGAAAAGTACTGTATCTCTCAATACTCTTTCATGATATTGGAAAGGGGCTAGAAAATGACCACTCTATTGAGGGTGAGAAAATTGCCACCAAATTATGTAAAAGGTTTTCTCTGAAAGATAGTGAGCGTAAGAAAATTTGTTGGTTAGTGAAAAATCATTTAATGATGTCTGATTTTGCTCAAAAACGAGATTTATCTGATCAAAAAACCATCATAGATTTTCAAGAGTCTGTCACAGATAGAGAAACACTAGATTTACTATTTATACTTACCGTATGTGATATAAAAGGGGTATCTTCTGATGCATGGAACAATTGGAAAAAGTCTCTACTTGAGAGCCTTTACTTTCAAACACTTCAATTAGTTTCAAAAGATATCAAGGTTGAAACAAGGTCAGAGCGAATAGACACAGCAAAGACAAAGCTTAAGGGATATCTCCAAGAGTTTAACAATGAAGATATCAAAAAGGAAACTTTGCGCCATTTTGATGCTTATTGGCTAGTTTTAGATACGCCAACCCAAAAGCTTATAGCTGAAATGATAATAAAGCTTGAGCAAGATCCGTTGCAGGTTGAACCTGCATATGACAACGAGCGTGATATAACAAAGATAATTTTTGTCATGGAAGATCATCCTGGCATTTTTTCAAGATTGGCAGGAGCACTAGCAATTGCCTCTGCTAATGTTATTGATGCAAAAACATTTACAACAAAAGACGGAATAGCAAATTTCATTTTTTGGATACAAGACAATCTTGGAAAAAAATATGATGAAAGAAAAACTAAAAAGTTGTTAGAAACAGTTAAGAAAACTCTTTCAGGGGAAATTATCACAAAGTCAATTTTAGAAAAACAAGACAAAATAAAAGACCGTGAGAAGTACTTTGAGGTTCCCACAAAGATTTCTTTTGATAACAAAGGGTCGCATAAACAAACTATGATTGAAGTAGATACTCGAGATAGATTAGGTCTTCTATATGACATCACGAACACACTATTTCGAAACCAAATTACAATAAGATCTGCAATAATCGCAACATATGGAGAGCAAGCTGTAGACACATTTTATGTAAATGATTTATTTGGCGAAAAAATTACATCCTCACAAAAGCTAGAGCAAGTGAGGAAGGAGCTTTTGTTTTATCTTAATAAACATTTTAAGAAGGCGCTAAAAAATTAATGACAAAGAAATCCTCTCTTATTAATAACTTCTCAATTGTTGGTCTTTGGACACTCTTTAGCCGAATATTAGGATTTTTGCGCGATATTTTTCTGGCTCTTTTTCTTGGTTCAGGTCCAGTGGCTCAGGCTTTTTTACTCGCATTTACTGTTCCGAATATGCTTAGGCGAATATTTGCTGAGGGTTCATTTAATAAAGTGTTTATACCGATTTTTATAGGTGTCAAAGGTAGAAAAGAAAACACTAACGAGCTTGTTACAATTGTGTTTTTTTCTCTTTTTATAATCTTAGGTTTGATTTCAATACTAGGAGTGATTTTTATGCCTGCTTTAATAAAAGCACTTGCGTTTGGTTTTTTATATGACGAAAGGTTCGAATTGGCAGTATTATATGGAAGGATAATGTTTCCGTACATTCTTCTCATCTCACTGGTACAATTATTCAATTCAGTACTTAATGCTCTCAACCTATATCACATCAGTACCGCTACGCAGGGTCTTTTAAACTTATTTCTTATTGGTTCATTAATTTTTTCTGCCCTTTACTCTGGTGATTTTGGTTATTATCTTTGCGTAGCTGTATTGGCTTCTGGCTGTGTCAACTTAGTAATGGTTTTCATAGCATGCAGGTTGAATGGAATTTCTCTTACTTCAGTAAATTTATCTGCCTTAAATCCAAATCTAAGTATCTCGAAAGAACTATTTTTAAAATCAATACCCATTAGTTTAGCAAGTGGCGTTTCACAAATAAATCTCGTGGTGGGCAGACAAATATCATCACTTTTTGATGGTGCTATGGTATGGCTTATTTACGCTGATAGGCTTGCACAGCTTCCAATTGCGCTTATTGGGGTTGCTTTAAATGTTGTTACTCTACCAAAACTTAGTTCACTCAAAAAAAGTGGTCGAAAAGTTGAGAGCAACTCATATCTAAACCAGTCCTTGCAACTATCCCTTATTTTTGCACTGCCTGCCTCTGTAGGTTTAATATATTTAAATTCCGAGATCATATCGTCTCTATTTCAAAGAGGCAATTTTTTAGTGACTGATGCTATTCAAACTAGTAAAGCTTTATCAATTTACAGCTTAAGCATTATACCAATAAGCTTACAAATGCTATTACTCAACTTTTATTTTGCAGAGAAAAATATCAGGATACCTTTTTATTACTCGCTAGCATCTGTTTTCTTAAACGTAATTCTTGCTTATACCCTACTAGATAAATTTGAGTTTTTAGCGCCTCCAATAGCATACGCAATCACAAATTGGTTGGTGTTTATTTCATTAGTCTATCATACCTACAAATTTGGTTTTTATTTTAATAATGCTTTTAAACGGTGCCTACCAAGAATTGTCCTTAGCAGTTGTTTTATGCTCATTTTGTTAATATTGACGAAATCTTTTACACTTCAGTATTTTTCCACGCAAATCCTCACAATCCTATGGTTAAGTATGGTCATAACCCTATCAGGAATTAGTTATTTTGCATGCCTAAAGTTTTTGGGTATATTGGATAAGAATTTTTGGGTCAATGACTTTAGTAAATAATATAAGAGACGTTTTTGATGGATAGTAAATTAGTTTTTTCTGGTGTGCAGCCCACTGGAAACCTCCACTTAGGAAATTATCTCGGAGCCGTTAAACGATTTGTTGAGCTTCAAGATACAAATGCTATGTGCATTTATTGCCTGGTAGATCTTCATGCAATAACCAATTGGCAAGATCCAAAAGAATTACGCCAAAATACTATCGAGGTAACCGCCGCTTTTCTAGCCTGTGGTTTACGGCAAGAAAATTCAATTATATTCAACCAAAGTCAAGTCTCGACACATACAGAGCTAGCATGGATATTCAATTGTGTAGCAAGAATTGGGTGGCTGAATCGTATGACACAATTTAAAGAGAAGGCTGGGAAAAATAGAGAAAATGCTTCTCTTGGACTTTATTGTTACCCAACTCTAATGGCGGCGGACATTCTTGCTTATCACGCCACTCATGTACCGGTGGGTGAAGACCAAAAACAACATCTCGAATTAACTCGCGATATAGCTATAAAATTTAATAATGACTTCAACACTCCAGGATTTTTCCCAATACCAGAGCCAATTATAGAAGGAACAGCTACAAGAATAATGTCCTTGAGAGATGGAACTAAAAAAATGTCTAAGTCAGAAGCGTCAGAGATGTCTCGTATAAACCTAACCGATGATCGCGATACGATTAGAAAAAAAATTCAAAAGGCAAAGACCGATCCCTTTGAAATACCAAGCGAAAAAGAAGAGCTTGTGAACCGTCCAGAAGCAGAAAATTTACTTGGAATCTATGCAACTTTAGCGGATCAATCCATAGAAAAAACACTGGAGCAATTTTCAGGATCAGATTTTAAAAAATTAAAAGATGAGCTATCAGATATCCTTATTTCTGAACTTGATCCGATAAATAAGGAGATAGAAAAGCTCCTTAATGAAGAAACATATATTGTAGAAATTTTGCGAAAAGGATCTGAGAAAGCTGATGATATTTCTCAACCGATATTAAAAAAGACACGTGAGATTGTTGGTTTCTTGAAATAAAAATAAGATTTCTTAGATTTTTAGTCTAAAATAATTCGTGGTTTATAAATAGAGGAATTGTGAGAAAGTTTTTAGTAATAATGGATAATAGTCCCGAGTTCTTAAATGCACTTCACTATGCGGCAACTAGAGCTGCTAAAACTGGTGGTGGGGTCGAAGTACTGGCGATTATAACACCTCAAGATCAAACACACTGGCTTGGCGTCGCAGAAAAAATGAGAGAGGAAGCAAGGGAAACGATTGAAGAAAATTTTAAAATATATTCAAACTGGATGAAAGACGAGCTAAAGCTCGAGGCTGAATTAGTTATTCGAGAGGGAGAAAAAGCTACTGAGGTACTGAATCAAATCTCGGAAGATAAGGAAGTTGGGGTACTTGTTTTAGGGGCAAACAATTCGAGTGAAGGCCCTGGACCATTAATTAGCCAATTAGTTTCACGAGATGGTGGCAACTTGCCTATACCCGTTACCATAGTTCCAGGTTCGATGACAAAGGAAAGAATTGAAGCTGTATCTTAGCCTTGAAAAATGCTATAACAGTACCTATGTGAACCATAAAGTAAAATACTGGAGAAAAACAATGTTCATCCAAACAGAAGAGACACCCAACCCAGCAACACTAAAGTTTTTACCTGGTCAAACCGTTTTAGGTACAGGAACAGCCAATTTTAGTGAGGGGGATAATGCAGAAAGCTCACCTTTGGCAAAAAAGCTGTTTAACGTGGAAGGCGTAGTTGGAGTCTTTCTAGGAAGCGACTTTATCACAATTACTAAGAAAGAAGATTTCTTGTGGGAACATATAAAGCCAGCATTATTGGGAACGATTATGGACTTTTTACAGTCTGGTGAGAAAATATTAAATGAGGATAATAGAAAACCCTCTCACAATACCCATGAAGGGCCAGACAGTGAATTAGTGAAAAAAATTACAGACCTTTTAGATACTAGGGTTAGACCGGCTGTTGCTCAAGATGGTGGAGATATAACTTTCCAGAGTTTCCAGGAAGGAGTAGTCTACTTGCACATGCAAGGGGCTTGCGCCGGATGTCCTTCATCAACTATGACATTAAAAATGGGCATTGAAAATTTACTCAAACACTACATCCCTGAAGTGACTGAAGTTAGACCTGTAGCCATATAATAAAGGTTATGAATACACTCGCTATAGACTTTACTACCTCAGATATAAAATTTGGACTTGATATTAACGGCTTATTTTCTGATTACAAAAATGCAGACCAACCAAACTTTGACAAAATTTTTTTTTTCTCTCAGATTTTCTAAACAATAATAAGTTAAAAATTCACGAGATTAATAGAATTGTGGTCTGTACTGGACCAGGAAATTTTAACGGGATTAGGACATCAATATCTGCTATGAAAGGTGTTTGTTGTTGTTTACCTATTCAACTAATAGGTGTAAGCAAATTTCAAGCTCTGTCAAAAATATATAAGTCCGCTTTAATTTCTCTCAAATATAGAAGCAATAAAATATACTGGTGCATAACGAAAGACAAAGAACATATTTTTATGTCCTCTTCAGAAATAGAAGATATTAAAACCTTCGACGATCACTCTGACTTAGTGGTTGTTGGATATAGAGCGGGGGAAATAGCAAAAAGTACTAAAGTAAAAAAATTTATCGAACAAAATGAGGTGTCTATCCGAGATTTAATTAATTTTTCAAGAAAAGTAGAAAGACCAGGAAAAAAATTTTTGCCAAAGCCTTTATACATATCACCGGGTCAGCCTTTATTCGCCAAATATATAGGACCAAAAATACTCGATGAACCATTAGATGTCAGCTGAGGAATATTTTAGTCTATATAAGAAGTGTGTAGACATTGGGTCAATTCAGTTTTCTTTGGAAGATTTTAAACGATTTCAGAAGTCTAGAAATATCAAGATCGAAAGGGAAAAAAATTGCATAGCTATACTAAGTCTCACTGATCGTGAGGTAGAGATATACTTTATTGGGGTTGCAGAAGGTCTCAGAGGAAGGGGATTAGGGAAAAAGTTCTTAAAGAATATCATAAACATTTCCAAATGTTATGGAGCAGACTTTATAACTCTTGAAGTAGGAATTAATAATATCCCAGCAAAAAATATGTATTCCTCGTTTAATTTTATAGAATGCGGCATTCGAAAAAACTATTACAGAAATAGTTCAGGTAGCCGAGAAGATGCAATAATAATGAAGCTTAAATTAAACTAACCTTCTTTGCTGTAAGGGACGCCTATGGCTCCTGGTGCCCTTGCTTTTCCGATAAAGCCTGCTAGCAAAACTACAGTGAGAATATATGGTAATGCCTGCATTACTTGCACTGGAACTTCTCCAATCCATATCAACTCGACCCCCTCCAGCCTTACCCCTAATGCCTCTAAAAATCCGAATAAAAGGCACGCAAATAGAGTTGGAATTGGGTTCCATTTACCAAATATCATTGCTGCTAGAGCGATATAACCTTTACCAGCAGACATCTCTCTTCCAAATCCCGCACCATGAGCAATTGATAAATAAGCTCCTGCTAATCCGCATAACATTCCAGCGATTAAAATAGATTGATATCGCATTTTTATTACCGAAATTCCAGCAGTATCAACTGCTTCAGGTTTCTCCCCCACAGCCCTTAGTCGAAGACCAAACCTAGTTTTAAAAATTACATAATAAGTGAAAAAAACAGCTAAAACTGAAAGATAAACTAGAATATTATGGCCTGAAATTACTTCAACAAATAATTCTTCAAGGATTGGAACAAAACTCAACTGATCCAGAAAAGGAAAATCAATAGGCATAAATCGTTGTTCTGATGCTAAAGGCGGCGTTTGACCACCTCTAGAAAATAGAGCTATCCCTAAAGTTATTGTCAAGCCTGATGCCAAAATATTTATAGCCAAACCACTTATAACTTGGTCTCCCTTATTTGTAATACAGGCGAACCCATGGATTAAAGACGCACTACATGACGCTAAAATAGCAGCAAATAATCCAAAAATTGGAGACCCTGTCAGGAATGTCGCTGTTGCAGCTACAAAAGCAGATAGCAGCATCTTACCCTCTAATCCAATATCTATGATACCGCTTCTCTCAGAAAAAATACCGGCCATCGCACAAAATATTAGTGGTGTTGCAATCCTAATAGTTGAGTCAAGTAAGGAGATTATAATTTGAAAACTTTCAAGCATTATTATAATTCCCGTAATACTTGATGTAAATTCTCTCCACCAAAGGGTTTAACATATAAGCTAGCGCTCCAGAAAAAAGTATTATCAAACCTTGAATGAGCAAGACCATTTCCCTGGTTATTGATGAAAACTCGAAGTCTAATTCCGTTCCACCTTGGTATAAAGCTCCAAATAAAAGACTAGCCAGAAATATACCAACAGGATGATTTCTTCCCATCAAGGCAACTGCTATACCAGTAAAGCCATATCCCGCCGTAAAACCCAAAAGCAGTTTATTGTGAACTCCTAAAAGTTCATTAATTGCAACCAGACCAGCAAGACCCCCAGAAATAGCCATAACAATTATGATTGTAGATGATACTTTAATGCCAGCATATATGGCTGCTGTTTCCGAGTGACCAAGAGACCTCACTTCATAACCAAACTTCGTTCTCCACACTAAAAACCAAAAACCAACCGAGACAGTTAAAGCGACTATAAAAGAGAGATTTAAGGGGGACATTGCCATTTCTAATCCCAGATATTTCGCCAATATATGTATTTGCACTAACCCCACACCTGATGCAAAGTCTCTTGTCTCGGGAGACATCTGTCCAGGTTCTATTATTATATTAACCAATAAATACACCATAAGTGCTGCTGCTATAAAGTTGAACATAATTGTTGTTATCACAATATGACTACCTCTTTTCGCCTGAAGATATCCTGGAATTATACCCCAAATTGCCCCAAAAATTACTGATCCCAAAATAGCTAATATCGTAACTAGGAAACCCACAACATGCTGATCAAAAATCAAACATACTAGACCCACCCCAAGTCCACCTACATATGCCTGTCCTTCCCCACCGATATTGAAGAGCCGAGCGTGGAATGCCAGAGCAACTGCTAGTCCAGTAAAAATAAAATTTGTTGTATAATAGAGCGTGTACCCTATAGCCCCTGGGTAATAGAAAGCACCTTTTATCATGACAAAGATTGCTCTAAACGGATTCTCTCCAATAAAGAAAATGAATAATCCAGACACACAAAAAGCCAAGAACAAATTCATCAGTGGTATCACGCCTACCGAGAGCCATTTAGGAATAATATTACTATCACTCATTCTAACCTCTAAACCTGTTCGAGACCTGACATCATTTTTCCAAGGTCTAACTCAGTTGCATTTGAGCTATTAGTTTCTCCAACGATAGTGCCTTGGTTCATCACTACGATTCTATCAGATAAAGACATGATTTCGTCCAGTTCAACTGAAACAAGCAAGATAGCTGTACCTTTACTTTTTAACTTCATTAAATCTTCATATATTCTTTCAATTGCTCCTATATCAACTCCTCTAGTCGGTTGGCCAACTAAAAGGATATTGGGATTGCTTTCTATCTCTCTTGCAAGTACCAACTTTTGCTGATTTCCACCAGATAACTTTCCTGAAGAAATTGAAGAGCTTCTAGGTCTTACATCAAAATTTTCAACGAGTTCATCCACAAAATTTAATATTTTCCTTTTATCCATCAAAAAGCCACTAGAATAATCCTCATTCCGGTGGTAACCCAATATGCTATTTTCATAATTATGAAATGGTAATACCAAACCTCGTTTGTGCCTATCCTCAGGCACATGAGCAACGCCAAACTCTCTTGCTTTTTTTGAATTCCAATCTTGAAATGGCAAAATTGTTTTATCATTAACAGTAATTTGCCCTCTCTGAAGGGTTTCTATACCCGAAAGAATATCTAAAAGTTCAGATTGTCCATTACCAGCTACTCCTGCAATTCCTAATATTTCTCCTTCCTTTAAATCAAATGAAATATTTTTAAGCACAAGGACACCATCTTTGCTTTCGTGGCTCACGTTTTTTACTTCAAGAACTGATTTCCCTACCTTTAAAGTAGGCTTTTTAATTGATAATAATACCTTTCTGCCAACCATATTTTCAGCCAATTCTTCAGGTGATGTTTTTTCTGTAGAAAAATCCGCGACAACCTTTCCCCCTCGCATCACTGATACCGTATCAGTAATACTCATGATCTCTTTAAGTTTATGTGTTATTAAAATTATGGTAACTCCCTGTTCCCTTAACGATCTGAGAATATCGAATAAACCAATAGTTTCTTGCGGAGTTAGAACACCCGTTGGTTCATCTAAAATTAGAATTTTTGCTCCTCTATTGAGAGCTTTTAGTATTTCTACCCGCTGCTGCATTCCGACCGGGGTATCTGAAATTATCGCTTCAAAGTCAACATCAAGACCATAATTATTTGATAAACCTTTCAATCTATCAAGAACAACCTCCTCCCCGCTTCTCAAAAGCATGCTTCCTTCATTGCCAAGCATTGCATTTTCTAAAACAGTAAATGTTGGAACCAACATGAAATGCTGATGCACCATACCAATTCCTAGAGCTATTGATTTTTCTGGCGAGTTCACGTCAACTGCTTGACCATTTAAAAAAATCATCCCACTATCTGGCTTATACAAACCAAATAAAATGTTCATTAGAGTTGATTTTCCGGCACCATTCTCTCCAACAATTCCATGGATAGTACCTGTGCGGACTTTAAGGTTTACGTCACTGTTAGCGACAACATGACCAAATCTTTTAGTGATATTTTTAAGCTCAATTGCTGATTCAGTAGAGGGAGGCAATGAAGCGATTGCCTCATTGCCTCCCCTATTTTCAGTATTTTTCATTAGAAGTTAATTCTATGATGGGCAGTTATTATCGCTCATATAGTCGTGAACTTTTATTGATCCACTCTTAACTTTGTCCGACAAACCATTTATTGTTGACTTCATTACATCAGTAATAAGGGGCTTGTTATATTCATCAAAAGCCCAACCAACTCCATCTTCAGCTAGTCCAAGAACCTTTACTCCACTTGTGAAGTTGCCCGACTTAACGTCCATAAAGGTTTCATAAGTGGCTAAATCAACCCTTTTTAGCATTGAAGTTAACATGGTGCCTGGATGCATATAGTTTTGATTACTATCAACACCTATTGCGAGTTTGCCTGAGTCTGCAGCAGCTTGATATACTCCTGCCCCAGTACCTCCAGCAGCAGCATAAACCACATCGGCTCCACGATCAAATTGAGATTTCGCAAGCTCTGATCCCTTTGCTGGATCATTCCATGCTGCAGGTGTTGTTCCCGTCATGTTTTGATATACTTCTACCTTGGAATTTACTGCCTTCGCTCCCTGAACATATCCACAAGCAAACTTTCTAATCAATGGAATATCCATTCCTCCCACGAAACCAACTTTCCCAGTTTTAGAAGCCATAGCAGCTAACGCACCTACCAGAAACGAGCCCTCATGTTCTTTAAAAACATATTGGCGCATATTAGCGTTGTCTAACCAACCAACATCAATTATTGAAAATTTTGTGTTTGGAAACTCTTTTGCGACTTTATCACACGCATCAGCTTGTGCAAAACCAACACAAACAATAACGTTCGCTCCTCTCTGTGCCATTTTTCGCATACCTTGCTCACGCTGAGCCTCATTGGTAACTTCAAACTCCATAACTTTGATGCCGGTTTCTTTCGTGAAACGTTGAGCTCCGTTGTAAACACTTTCGTTAAACGATTTATCAAATTTTCCACCCATATCATATATAACTGCAGGCTTTATATCTGCAGAAAGTATAGAGGCAGAGAACGTAATAATCGCTACAGTAAACAGCTGAATAAATTTACGCATCTAATTCTCCCTAATAATTTTTTAAAAAAAGTAATGACTTGCATTGTAACTATAATATAACACTAACGGTATACCATTAACTCAAAGTTTTAAACCATAAATGTTAAATAAAACTACCATCAAAGTGATAAGCTAAAAAAGTTATTCTAATGCAGATTTTTCTACCAATAGCTGATGTGCCTGTAGATTTGTTTGTTCTTCTTATACTTGGCGCGGCCGTAGGGTTTCTATCTGGTGTTTTTGGAATTGGAGGGGGATTTCTTATGACTCCACTCTTAATACTTCTTGGAATTCCCGCTGCCGTTGCTGTTGCAACCGAAGCGAACCAAATAGCGGCATCTTCTTTTTCTGGCGTCTTAGCGCATCTAAAAAGAAGAGCGGTGGATTTTAAGATGGGAAATATTCTGGTTGTCGGTGGTCTTCTTGGTTCTGCCGTTGGCGTTGAAGTTTTTAGAATAATAAAAAGTTATGGGCAAATAGAGCTGTTCGTTTCTCTTTGCTACATCTTATTTCTTGGTAGCATAGGAACACTTATGTTTCTAGAGAGCTTATCTACGATTCAAAAAAGTCGAAAATCAGAAAACACTTTTAAGCAAAAGAAAAAACATAATTGGATTCATGGGCTACCATTTAAGACCAAATTTAAAAGTTCCAACTTATACATTAGCGCAATCCCCCCTGTAATTATTGGTTTCATTATAGGTATTTTAGCGTCAATAATGGGAGTAGGCGGAGGTTTCATACTGATACCTGCAATGATTTACATTTTAGGCATGCCTACCAAAGTCGTAATCGGCACCTCACTCTATCAGATAATGTTCATCACAGCCTTCACCACCTTCATGCATGCTACCCAAAATAAAACTGTCGATCTTTTACTTGCTTTGATTTTAATTGTTGGTGGTGTTTTAGGCGCACAATTAGGAGCAAGAGTTACCGTTAAACTAAAGGCTGAAGAAATTAGAATCCTTTTGGCAATAATCGTTCTTTTGGTGTGTCTAAAGCTTGCCTTAGATTTAATGATGACGCCCAACGATTTATTTTCATTAACATATGGTAGTGGGTTATGAGAGCACTGATTTTTGCAATAATTTTTTTATTTTCAACGTCTCCGTTCTCCTTGAGTTCAGTCATATCTAATATCGATAAATCTAATATCGGGCTCTCAACGCGTTTTGATGGAACAAGTATCTTAGTTTTTGGGGCTATTTCACCAGAAAATGATAGTACATCCTTACTAATAGAAATTATTGGTCCTTCAACATCAGTCAGTATAAGAAAAAAGGTTCAAATCTGGGGGATATGGGTTAACAAGAAAATTGCACATTTTCAAGATATACCAAGTTTTTACCAAATAAGTATTTCTAATCCTGAACATCCAATTTTGAAAAAAATCGAAAACAAGAAATTGAAATCACTGTTTTATGACTTTCTAGAAATAAACTCCACACCAAAAGACGGCAATGTTGTAGAGCAATATTACGATGAGCTTGCTAGATTAAAGAAAAAGCTTGGGAAGTTGAGTGCTTTCGAAGAACAAATAAATATAATCGATAAAAAATTGTTCTCATACACAGTGAACCTTCCCAAAAAAATTCATCCGGGTATATATAAAATCAAAATGACATTAATTGATCAACAAGGGGTCGAATTAAGCAAATCTGAGCAAAGCGTTAAAGTTTCAAAAGTGGGGATCCAAGATTTTCTATCATATAATTCAAAGAATAATCCAGTTTTTTACGGATTATTTTCAGTAATAATCGCTCTATTTCTGGGGTTTTCTGCAGCTCAATTATTTCGTTGGTTGTACAGGTAGTTTTACTAGATGCTAATGCTAGCGTCCCTAGCGTCCTCGATTGTCCTCAAACCTGTGGTCGGAGCACCAACCAAAACAGCCATATTTCCTGGTTTATGTAGATTATCCATCATTTTGGTATGCGCATGTGGTATCTTATGCCAAGGGAACACTTCTGACATACAAGGGTCTATGCGCCTATCTAATATCAATTGATTAGCTGCACTTGCTTGAAAAAGATTGGCAAAATGGCTACCCTGAACTCGTTTTTGATTCATCCATAAATACCTTGCGTCAAAAGTAAGATTATAGCCTGTAGTTCCAGCACATATCACAACTATACCCCCTTTTTTTACTACAAAAACAGATACAGGGAACGTACTTTCACCAGGATGCTCAAACACCATATCGACATTTACACCTTTGCCTAGAATATCCCAAATTGCTTTTCCAAACTTTCTGGCTTCTCCCATCCACGCACGGAATTCTGCGCTATTAACAGTCGGCATTTGACCCCAACAATTAAAATCTTTTCTATTAATCACCCCTTTTGCGCCTAAACCCAATACAAAGTCTCTTTTATCCTCGTCGGATATAACTCCAATTGCATTAGCGCCCGCAGTGTTTATTAATTGAATTGCATATGAACCTAACCCTCCAGACGCCCCCCAAACCAATACATTTTGCCCGGGCCTTAACTCATGTGGCGCATGACCAAAAAGCATTCTATACGCAGTGGCAAGGGTTAGAGTATAGCAGGCCGCTTCCTCCCAAGTTAGATGCTTCGGCCGTGACATCAGTTGTTGCGATTGTACAGCTGTGAATTGACTAAATGATCCATCAGGTGTTTCATATCCCCAGATACGTTGACTCGGAGAATACATAGGATCGCCACCATTACATTGCTCATCATCTCCATCATCTTGATTGCAATGAATAACTACTTCATCGCCAACCTTCCAGCGGTTTACTTTTTCGCCTACTGCCCAAACTATTCCAGATGCATCTGAACCCGCGATATGATAATCGGCTTTATGGACATCAAAAGGAGAGATAGGTTCGCCTAGACCAGCCCAAATTCCGTTATAATTTACCCCAGCAGCCATAACAAATACTAGCACCTCATTACTATCGACCTTGGGGGTATCTACCTGCTCAATTTGAAAACTTTTTTCTGGAACTCCATGTCTTTCTCGTCTTATAGTCCATGCGTACATTTTTTCTGGAACTTGGCCTAGTTGGGGTATCTCACCCACTTCATAAATGTTTTTTGCTTTTACTTCAGACATTACATTATCCGTTTATTTGATGTTATATGAATGATTCTTGGTTCTATTTCAACTCAAATTTACCTTAAATTACTAGATCCCTACATTTTCAAAAATTTAAGTATTAAATCTAATCAGTATTTATTAAAAGAAGATTTGACTTGAAAAAATGTTTTTCTTCAATAAAAAACAATAATATGAAGTCTAAGCCATGGATATTTAGAACTTATGCGGGTCACAGTTCGGCCTCAGCAAGTAACAAACTTTTCAGAGATAATCTAAGTAAAGGTCAAACGGGCCTCTCAGTCGCTTTTGATCTACCAACTCAGACAGGTTATGATAGTGATCACCAACTAGCTAGAGGAGAAGTTGGAAAAGTTGGCGTCCCAATCAATCACCTGGGCGACATGAGAACACTTTTCAAAGATATTCCTCTTGATAAAATGAATACTTCTATGACAATAAATGCGACGGCACCATGGCTATTAGCGCTCTATGTAGCCTTAGCAGAGGAGCAAGACCTTAAAGTTGATGCATTGCAGGGCACCGTCCAAAATGACATCATTAAAGAATACTTGAGTAGAGGAACTTACATATTCCCACCAGAGGAAAGTTTAAATTTAATCGCTGATGTTACGGAATATTGCTACAGAAATATTCCGAAGTGGAACCCTATAAACATATGCTCGTATCATCTACAGGAAGCTGGCGCATCGATTGAAGAGGAGGTTGCCTTCGCAATTTCGACTGCAACCGCAGTATTGGATAAAATTCGCTTGCGAGTATCCGCTAAAGATTTTCCGTTCGTAGTTGGAAGGGTATCCTTTTTTGTAAATGCAGGAATAAAGTTTATCGGTGAAATCTGTAAAATGCGCGCCTTTGTGGAGTTATGGAACAAAATCTGTCTCACCAAATATGGTGTGAAAGAAGAAAAGCTCAGACTATTTAGGTATGGTGTACAGGTGAACAGCTTAGGACTTACAGAACAACAACCTGAAAATAATGTTTACCGGATATTGCTCGAATTATTAGCTGTAACACTCTCAAAAAATGCAAGAGCAAGAGCAATTCAGCTTCCTGCATGGAATGAAGCCATGGGACTGCCTAGACCATGGGATCAGCAGTGGTCTCTGAGAATGCAACAAGTCTTAGCCTATGAAACAGATCTTTTAGAGTATGAGGATATATTTGACCAAAACCCAATTATAGATCAAAAAGTTAAGAAGATACTTGAAGAGGTTAATTTAAAAGTAGAGAAAATTGACAAAATGGGCGGGACGGTCGCGGCCTTAGATTACATGAAAAGGGCTCTGGTTTCATCTAATGCGGAAAGATTATCTAAAATTGAAAGTGGTAAAACAATTGTTGTTGGAGTAAATAAATTTACGACTTCTGAAGAAAGTGGTCTTTCTTCAGGAGACGGCAATAGTGTGCAGGTGGTTGATAAAAAAATTGAGGAAATTCAAATATCTTCTCTTGTAGAGTGGAGATCCAAAAGAAATAATAATTTGGTTGAAAAAGCTAAAGAGAACCTAAAAGATGCCGCTATTAAAAAAATAAATATAATGACAGCATCTATCGAAGCAGCAAAAGCAGGGGTTACTACTGGTGAATGGGCAGATACGATGAGAGAAGTTTTTGGCGAATTTAGAGCACCAACAGGGGTGACTGTTTCAAAATCTTTAGACAGTGAAAGCCTACCTATGCTACAAAAGAAAGTAAAAGAAGTAAGTAAAAAGCTTAAAAGAAATATTAAACTCTTAATAGGAAAGCCAGGTCTCGATGGACATTCAAATGGAGCTGAACAGATTGCAATGAGGGCAAAGGAAGCAGGATTTGACGTTGTTTATCAAGGAATCCGACTTACACCAAACCAAATAGTCAACTCTGCTTTAGAAGAGTCCGTTCATATTATTGGGTTATCAATACTGTCAGGAAGCCATCTAGAGATTTTAGAAGATCTGACAAACTTATTAAAAACAAAAAACATGACAAAAATACCAGTAATAGTAGGAGGCATTATACCCGAAAAAGATTTCGAAATAATTCGAAATATGGGTGTGAAAAAAGTCTACACTCCGAAAGATTATGATCTCAATACGATAATATCAGACATGTCAGATTTTGTTGAGCAGAGCGCTGCTTAGTTTACAATCTATCTCAGCTTTTCTGCAACTGTAACTTTTTTATCTCAGCTATAGCTTTTGCCGGGTTTAAGCCCTTCGGACATGCCTTTGCACAGTTCATTATTGTGTGGCACCTGTAAAGTTTAAAAGAGTCATTTAGGTCATCCAACCTGTTTTTTCGATCCTGATCTCTGCTGTCAATAATCCATCGATATGCATGTAGCAACGCTGCTGGGCCCAAATATTTGTCACCATTCCACCAGTAGCTAGGACAGGATGTTGAACAGCATGCGCACATTACACACTCATATAATCCGTCGAGCTCCTTTCTGTCTGCCTCAGATTGTAACCATTCCTCATTTGGCTCATCTGTAAAAGTCTCTAACCAAGGTTTTATACTTGCATGCTGTTTGTAAAACTGCTTTAGGTCCGGGACCAAATCTTTAATTACCGGCAGATGAGGTAAAGGATAAATACTAATTGGCCCCTTGAATTCCTTAATTCCTTTAAGGCATGCAAGAGTATTGACGCCTCCAATATTCATTGAGCAAGACCCACATATACCTTCTCTGCAGGAACGCCTAAAAGTTAAAGTTGGATCTATCTCATTTTTTATTTTTATAAGCGCATCCAATATCATCGGCCCACACTTATCTAGATCTACGAAAAAGGTATCCAAACGCGGGTTTTCGCCATCCTCGGGGTTATAGCGATAAATTCTGACTTCCTGCACATTTTCTGCTTCTGACGGCTTTTCCCATGTAATACCCTCCGTTACCCTGGAGTTTTTAGGTAATCTTAATTCAACCATTTTTTAATAAACCCTTGCTTTAGGCTTTATCTTTGCCGTATCTATCCCACCGTCCTTTATATCACTTAGGGGCTTAGTAATTACGTCTCTGTAACTGAGACTCACGAACCCATTTTCCGAGATCTTAGCTAGAGAGTGTACGCGCCAGTTTTCATCATCTCTTTCAGGATGATCTTCTTGAGCATGAGCTCCTCTACTTTCTTTACGGGCCTCAGCAGAAACAATCGTTGCCAGAGCATTTGGCATTAAATTTGTAAGTTCCAATGTCTCCATCAAATCCGTGTTCCAAATCATAGACTTATCAGTAACATTTACATAGTCTACGCCAGCTGCTATGTCAGCCATTTTTTCACAGCCATCCGATAGAGTTTTGTCTGAACGGAAGACGGCTGCGTCAGACTGCATTGTTTTTTGCATTTTCAATCTCAATTCAGCTGTAGATGTCTTGCCTTTGGAAAATCTTAGTCCATCTAACCTCCCAATCGCTCGATCAACAGAGTTCTTATTTAAAGGTCTATTGCTTTCATTCTTGTCTACGACTTCAGCAGCCTTAATTGCAGCGGCTCTTCCAAAAACAACTAGATCTATCAAACTATTCGATCCTAGCCGATTTGCTCCATGTACTGAAGCGCATCCGGCTTCACCAACAGCCATAAGTCCCGGCAATATTTTGTTCTGATCTTCTCCATCAGGACTTATTACTTCGCCCCAATAGTTAGTAGGAATACCACCCATATTGTAGTGCACGGTTGGTAGAACTGGTATTGGGTCTTTGTTTACATCGACCCCAGCAAAAACCTTGGCACTTTCTGATATACCAGGAAGTCTTTCTGCTAATGTTTCAGGAGGAAGATGGTTTAGGTGTAAGAAGATGTGATCCTTTTCTGATCCAACTCCACGACCATCTCTTATTTCCATTGTCATACATCTTGATACGACATCCCTACTAGCCAGGTCCTTATAGGTTGGAGCATATCGCTCCATAAATCTTTCTCCATCAGAATTAGTGAGATACCCTCCCTCGCCTCTTGCACCCTCAGTGATGAGACAACCAGCTCCATAAATACCAGTTGGATGAAATTGTACGAATTCCATGTCTTGAAGAGGTAACCCTTGTCTTGCAACCATTCCATTACCATCACCGGTGCAGGAGTGCGCAGAAGTTGCAGAAAAATATGCTCTACCATATCCCCCAGTTGCTAAAACTACCATCTTTGCATTAAATCTATGCAGAGTCCCATCATCCAAATTCCAAGCTACTATTCCCTGACAAACACCATCTTCTGTCATTATTAAATCGATAGCAAAATACTCTATGAAAAACTCAGCATTGTTTTTTAATGACTGCCCATAAAGAGTGTGTAGAATCGCATGCCCGGTACGATCGGCTGCTGCACAGGTTCGTTGCACAGGAGGTCCCTCACCAAACTCTGTGGTGTGTCCGCCAAAAGGTCTCTGATAAATTTTGCCTTCTTCCGTTCGGGAAAATGGGACTCCATAATGTTCTAGTTCGTAGACAGCTTTTGGCGCCTCTTTTGCAAGATATTCCATCGCATCACTGTCTCCTAGCCAATCTGACCCTTTCACGGTGTCATACATATGCCAATGCCAATGGTCAGGCCCCATATTCGATAATGATGCGGCAATTCCTCCCTGAGCAGCCACTGTATGACTTCTGGTAGGAAACAACTTTGTAACGCAGGCGGTTTTAAGTCCTTGCTCTGCCATCCCCAGTGTTGCTCTCAATCCTGCGCCGCCAGCACCTACTACTACTACGTCATAAACATGGTCTTTGATTTCATATGAATTCATGAAGCACCTACAAATACCAATTTCCCCAGACTGATGGTGCTCACTAAGAAAAGTGATCCACAAAATATTATATTTAAATTAATCCACAGTCTTTTATTAACATAGTCTTCAATAATAACTTGTAAACCCTGTTGAAGATGAAAAATTGTCGCTGTGATAAATGTTAACATCATGAAAGAATTAAAGGGATTAGATAATGACCTAGCAACTTGTTCAAACTGCATTCCGAAATTTTTACTGAAAAAAGCAACAAACCAGATTGTAAGTGGAATAAGTACTATCGAAGTAATCCTAGAATATTTCCAATGTTTAATACCGTCCGACATTCAACTGATGAAAAATAAAAGTGTTAGAAATGTAAGCACAAATGAGCAAATCACTGCTACCCACCCACTAATAGTAACAGACTTTAAATCGTACCCATAACCCATGTCCCAATAAAGATGGCGTAGCCCCGTACAAAAATGATACCAAAGCGCCCATAGTGAGGAAACTAAAACTATTAAAATAAATGGATTATTTAAAAAATTGTTAAAACCTTTAAAGGTAACTTCACCAATAGCTAAAGATGCTAGCCAGAGTACGACCAGTACGGTTGAGACTGCGAGACCGGCGCCTGTTATACGATGAAAGATTGATAACACCGATGTTATTTGAGGTTTGTACACCGTTAAGTGAGGAGATAGAGGTCTATTGTCCATGATTTTTTATCCTGACTGTCAATTGGCTTCAATATATATCTAAAAATTTTTTGTGCAAGTACGCTACCCGTTTATAGTTCTTTGGGAATTAATACCCAGTAATCAAAATCTAAAACTGTAGTTGGTAGGTATTTCCCATCATCACTCTTTTCTTTCATATTATGGTTTTTTTCTTTTGCACCCACACTTTTTAGTCTTAAAGCTGCTATGTTCCGAACATTTAGATCTCTCTTATCCAAAACTTCCGACCAGCAATATATCGTATCCTCCGCAAACACCGGATTTGCGTGGGTACCGCCATTTATCCCCACGATCAATTGTGCGTTTTCCAGACCGTTAAAACTTAATGCTCTAACTAATGATATTATGTGGCCACCATAAATTAGTCTCTTTCTATCCTCACGAGCATTGATATCAAAATGCACTTTAGAATTATTTTGCCACAGTCGGGTTGCAAAAAGATGATCCGCTTCACATATGGTATTTCCATCTATGTGATCAATCAATTCACCTACTTGATAATCATTAAAGCTTTTTTTTGATCCTGCTGCAATCGTATCGTATTTCGTAAAGTCAAGCTGCTCAGGTATATTTAGCTCGCTTCCATTTAATGATGTCTTCAGATGAGGTAAATTCGAAGGCGTGTCTTCGACACCAACAACTCTCTTCTTTACCATAACCCATCTTTTGTATTCTAAAATCGTTTCTCCAGATGAGTTTTGTCCTTTTGTCTTCACATAGACTATCCCTGTTTTCCCGTTTGAGTTTTGCTTAAGACCGATGATCTCGGATGTAACTGATAAGGTTTCTCCTGAAAAAACCATGTTAGAAAATTTGCCCTCTGCATACCCAAGATTAGCCACAGCATTAATAGATATGTCTGGTACCGTTTTGCCGAAGACAGTATGGAAAACGATTAAATCATCTAAAGGACGATCTTTTAATCCACAATTTCGTGCGAATTCTGCTGAGGACTGAAGGGCAAACCTTGTAGGGTATATTGAAATGTAAAGAGACGCATCTGCCTCTGTCAGAGTCCTGGGCGTGGCATGGGCGATAATATCTCCAACAGCATAGTCCTCAAAAAACCGGCCTAAATTAGAATTAGAATCACTCAAATTCAACTCATACTCTGGATCATTTTCATTTTACTTATCAATGCAAGTGACTGCTTTACATGTAATTCCTCAACTAGCACTCCGTCAACAGTTGTTACACCACTTTTTTCTTCTTTTGCTTTTTCATACGCATTGATTATTTTATTTGCCAAATCAATATCTTTCTCAGTGGGAGAAAAAACAGCATTTGTTATAGCAATTTGGTTTGGATGAATAAGTGTTTTACCATCATAACCCATATTTTTGCCTTCTTCAGCCTCAGAGCTCAAACCCTCTTCATCTGATATCCCATTAAAGACTCCATCCAGCGTAATAACG
Organism: uncultured Alphaproteobacteria bacterium; assembly: GCA_902537235.1. Taxonomy (GTDB): domain Bacteria; phylum Pseudomonadota; class Alphaproteobacteria; order Rhodobacterales; family Rhodobacteraceae; genus CACIJG01. The sequence continues at coordinate 45,902 of CACBAO010000002.1, read as the reverse complement.
TTGTATGCCTTTGCGACTAATATAATTGAGCCTAAAGCATACAAAAGCCCTGCTCGACCAGTTTGTTTAGGGAGAACGAGCTCTTTTGCGAGGTCGTTTGTTCCCACAACTATCCCACCGACGTTAGAAAATTCTTCTAAAATCTTACCCAAGTTCAACACACATTTTGGAGTTTCAGCCATAATCCAAATTTCAGGAGGTTTTTCAAAATTTAACTCTCCAAGTCTTTTCTGGATCAACAACATGTCAGACACCTCTGAAATCTTTGGGAATAGAATACCATCGGTCCCACTATTTTGAAGACACTCCAAATCCATACTCGCCCAGACCGTATCCATTGCATTTATTCTGGTAAGTATCTTTTTTCCCTTGTAGTCAGCTTTTTGATTCGATAACACATTTGATATCAAATCCCTTGCTCGTTCCTTATTATCAGGCGATACAGCATCCTCCATATCGAATATAAAAAGGTCAGCCGAGAGCGCCTTCGCCTTTTCAAGGGCTCGCTCGTTAGATCCGGGCATATATAAGGCGGATCGATGTGGGTAAAATTCTGACATAACTTTGGGTCCTCTTAAATATCTCAATTATACATAATCCGAATTTTCAATAAATAAGTTTGAAATTCACAAAAATTTATTTTACTTTTTGACAGAAGCTTTATCTACAAATATTTCGAAATTATTTTCCAATAGATCAAAGATAACCACGTTTTAAACTGAAAGGTATAAACCATATGGCAAAAGCAAAAATATCACTGATAGGAGCAGGTCAGATTGGCGGTACATTAGCTCATTTAGTTGCTTTAAAAAACCTCGGTGACGTGGTTATATTTGATATTGCTGAGGGAACGCCTCAAGGAAAATCTTTGGATCTTGCAGAAAGTGGTCCTGTAGAATCATTTAATATGCAACTCAAAGGAACAAACGACTACAGCGATATAGCTGGTTCTGATGTATGTATTGTGACAGCTGGTGTTCCGAGGAAACCAGGTATGAGCAGAGATGATTTGCTTGGAATAAATTTAAAGGTAATGAAATCAGTGGCTGAGGGCATCTCTACGCACGCCCCTGATGCATTTGTCATTTGTATTACTAATCCTCTGGATGCGATGGTTTGGGCACTAAAAGAATTCTCTGGACTTCCCCATGAAAAAGTTGTTGGGATGGCTGGCGTGCTTGATAGCTCAAGATTTAGATATTTTATTTCCGAAGCGACGGGCGTTTCAGTTCAAGACATATCGGCGTTTGTTTTGGGAGGACACGGCGATACTATGGTCCCACTAGTAAGATATTCAACTGTTGGGGGTATCCCCCTTCCTGACATAGTGGAAATGGGGATTTTGTCTCAAGATGGTTTAGATAATATTGTGCAAAGGACAAGAGATGGAGGAGCTGAAATAGTAGGCCTACTTAAAACTGGGTCAGCGTATTATGCTCCCGCATCCTCTGCAATACAGATGGCTGAATCATACTTATATGACTCGAAAAGACTACTGCCTTGTGCCGCATTTGTTAACGGACAATATAATCTTAATGGGATATATGTTGGAGTACCAGTTGTGATTGGGAGTCAAGGAATAGAAAGGGTAATTGAGATATCTCTTTCTAAGGAAGAGCAAATGGAATTTTCTAGTTCTGTTGACTCGGTCAAAGGTCTAATTGACGCATGTATAAAAATTGATCCGTCACTAGGAAAATAAATAGATTGTTGATAAAGGGGGGAAAATGAATATACATGAATTTCAGGGAAAGTCATTGCTCAATCAATACGATATTCCAGTTCAGCCTGGAATAGTGTTAGATCTACAGAGTAGTTCACCTTCCCTTGAAACACTTTTCGAAAAAGTAGGTGAAGACACCATCTTTGCTGTAAAGGCGCAGATTCATGCTGGTGGACGCGGAAAAGGGAAATTTAAAGAAAAAGATGCCGGCGATGGTGGGGGAGTTAGAATTTCAAAAAATGCAAATGATGCTCTTGAACAAGCACATAAAATGTTGGGGAAAACACTGGTAACAAAACAAACTGGGGCTATCGGTAAGACCGTCAACAAAGTCTACATTGAACTAGGATGTAGTATTGTTAAAGAATTTTACTTGGCTCTTTTGGTTGATCGGTCTTCTAGTTCCATGTCATTTGTATGCTCTAGAAAAGGTGGTATGGATATTGAAAAGGTAGCAGAGGAAAATCCAACTGATATTGTAACAATTATTGTTGATCCAGCAGAAGGGTTTTCTGACCACCATGGGAGGAAAATAGCTTTTGCTTTGGGCTTAAGGGATAATGCTGTTAAGCAATGCATTAAAATGACAAGAAACCTTTACAGTCTTTTTATCGAGAAAAATTGCGATATGATCGAAATTAATCCTTTAATCATGACCGACGATAATGCCTTGATTTGTCTCGATTGTAAGATGAGCTTTGATAGCAATGCTCTTTTCAAAAACAAGGATTTAGAAACTTTAAGGGACATTACTGAGGAAGACCCAAAAGAGTTGGAAGCATCTAGGTTTGATCTCAATTATATATCCCTAGATGGAGAGATTGGGTGCATGGTTAATGGTGCTGGATTAGCCATGGCGACTATGGATATAATAAAACTAAATGGTTCTGAACCAGCGAACTTTCTCGATGTTGGTGGGGGAGCAACAAAGGAAAAGGTTACGGAAGCCTTCAAGATAATCACATCAGATAAGAATGTAAAAGGAATATTAGTTAACATTTTTGGTGGCATAATGCGTTGCGATGTAATTGCAGAAGGAGTGGTTCAAGCCACAAAAGAAGTTGGATTAAAGGTTCCATTGGTAGTAAGGCTTGAAGGAACAAATGTAGAAAAAGGAAAAAAGATTATAGAGCAAAGTGCCTTAAACGTAATCACTGCAGACAATTTAAATGAGGCCGCAGCCAAAATAGTTGCGCAGATAAAGTGAGCTAAATATGAGTATTTACATAAATTCAGATACTAAAGTTATTTGCCAAGGTCTTACAGGAAGTCAAGGTTCCTTTCATACAGAGCAGGCTATGAAATACGGAACGAAAATGGTAGGGGGTGTTACCCCCGGAAAAGGTGGAGAAACACACCTAGATCTTCCCATTTTTGATTCTGTAGAGGAAGCAAAGATAAGCACCGGGGCTAACGCGAGCGCAATCTATGTGCCACCACCATTTGCAGCAGACGCAATATTGGAAGCGATTGACGCCAAAATCGATTTAATAGTTTGCATTACCGAGGGTATACCTATTTTAGATATGATGAGAGTAAAAGCAGTTTTATTGCGATCAAAGTCAATCCTAATAGGACCAAATTGCCCAGGTGTGATAACACCTGAGCAATGTAAAATTGGGATAATGCCAGGGCATATTCATAAAAAGGGCACCGTAGGTGTTGTCTCACGATCTGGAACACTAACTTATGAAGCTGTTGATCAAACGACAAAAATTGGATTAGGTCAATCATCTTGTATTGGTATAGGAGGTGACCCTATTAAGGGAACAGAGTTCATCGATGTAATTGATAAGTTTTTAAGCGATGATGAAACACAATCTATAATAATGATAGGAGAGATCGGTGGTAGCGCTGAAGAAGAAACTTGTGAATATTTAATTAAGGAGCGTAAAAAGGGAAGATCAAAACCGATAGCAGGTTTTATTGCTGGAAGAACAGCTCCCAAGGGAAGAAGAATGGGGCATGCTGGAGCTATAATAGCTGGAGGTATGGGTGCCGCTGAAGATAAAATAGAAGCAATGAAAAAAGCAGGAGTTGTCGTTTCAGATAGTCCAGCCACTTTAGGAGAAGCAGTACAAGAGGCAGTTCAAAAAAATTAGTTAAACATACTAGAAAATAACCGTAAGTACTGTAATAATAACCGTAAATAAAGTAGTAAATAACCATGAATAAAATGGATCCTAAAAACTCTAAAAAACCGGAAGATGTCCTTAATGGAGGCAACTCTAGCTATCTTGAGTATCTACAAAATATGTACCTTAAAGATCCAAAATCAATAGATAAATCATGGACATCTTTTTTTGAAACAAGCGATATTTCAGCTGAAAAAGCATCATGGTCCAGAAGCGATTGGCCTGTAGATCACAAGCAAGACTTTGGAATACAAGATAATAGTTTTTGGAGTTTACAATCAACAGAAGCATTAGAAGAAAAAATTACAGCATATTCGGAAAAATCTGAATTCTTCACAAGCTCAGATAATTTGAAAGAAAAAGTGTTAGATAGTTTGAGAGCTCTTATGATTATTAGGGCTTTCAGAATAAGAGGCCACCTAAAAGCAAAGCTTGACCCTCTTGAAATCAATAGCCTGTCATATCATCCAGAGCTGGATCCAAAAAATTATGGTTTTTCAGAGGAAGATATGGAGAGAGATATCTATATTGACAATGTATTGGGATTGGAAGTTGCTTCGATGAGCGAGATTATGTCTCTACTTGAAAGAACTTACTGTGGAACTTTTGCACTTCAATATATGCATATTTCGAATCCGGACCAGTCAGCTTGGCTAAAAGAGCGTATTGAAGGACTGGGCAAAGAAATCCAGTTCACAGAAGAGGGACGAAAAGCTATATTAAACAAGCTAATAGAAGCTGAAGGCTTTGAAAAATTTCTTCATATTAAATATACAGGAACAAAAAGGTTCGGCTTGGATGGAGGAGAGTCGCTAATCCCCGCAATGGAACAAATAATAAAGAGAGGAGGAAATTTAGGAGTTAAAGAGATCGTTATAGGTATGCCTCATAGAGGAAGATTATCGATACTAGCTAACGTGATGAGCAAACCTTTTAAAGCGATTTTTAACGAGTTCCAAGGTGGGAGCTATAAACCCGAGGATGTTGATGGCTCCGGCGATGTAAAATATCATTTAGGTGCTTCGTCTGACCGGGAGTTTGATGGCAACAAAGTACACTTATCTCTAACGGCAAATCCATCTCACTTAGAAGCAGTAAACCCTGTCGTGTTAGGAAAAGTAAGGGCTAAGCAAGAGCAACTAAATGATAGAGAAAGAGAAAAAGTTTTGCCCGTTTTGCTCCATGGTGATGCAGCTTTTGCAGGCCAAGGTATCGTTGCTGAATGCTTTGGACTTTCGGGTCTGAAAGGACATCGCACCGGCGGCACTATCCATATCGTCGTAAATAATCAAATTGGTTTCACAACCGCCCCTCTTTATTCAAGATCATCACCCTACCCAACAGACATTGCGCTTATGGTGGAAGCACCGATTTTTCATGTTAATGGTGATGATCCGGAAGCGGTAGTTCACGCCGCAAAAGTGGCTACCGAGTTTAGACAAAAATTTAAGAAAGACGTTGTGATTGATATTTTTTGCTATCGACGTTTTGGGCATAATGAAGGTGATGAACCAATGTTTACCCAACCTATCATGTACAAAAAAATTAAAACCCATCAGACCGCCCTTGAATTGTATTCCAAAAAGCTGGAGGCAGAAGGAATACTAAGAGATGGTGAATTGAACAAGCTAAAATCGAATTTTCAAAGCTTTCTGAATGACGAATTTGAGGCAGGAAAAAACTATAAGCCAAATAAGGCTGACTGGCTTGATGGAAAATGGTCTGGGCTTACGAAGCGACCGGACCTTTACGAGAGGGGAAAAACTTCAATAAAGAAGGATGTGTTTAAAAAAATATCGAAGGTACTCACAACCATACCAAATAATCTCAAGGTGCACAAAACAGTGTCCAGAATGATTGAAAATAAAAAAGATACCTTAAACAAAGGAAAGGGTATTGACTGGGCAACAGCTGAAGCGCTTGCATTCGGCTCTTTATTGAATGAGGGGTTTTCGGTTAGGCTATCTGGCCAAGACTCGAAAAGAGGAACTTTTTCCCAGAGGCATTCTGCAATCATAGATCAAGAAACAGAAGAACGCTTCTATCCTCTTTACAATATAACGCAAAATTCTATTGAGTTTGGTGTCTCTAAGATAGGTAGCAAATTAGATATTAGTCAAAAAACCCAATTCGAAGTCATTGACTCCATGTTATCTGAGTACGCTGTGTTGGGTTATGAGTATGGGTACTCTCTTGCAGAACCAAATTGCTTAACCCTGTGGGAAGCTCAGTTTGGAGATTTTGTTAATGGGGCACAGATCATGATAGATCAATTTATATCATCTGGAGAAAAAAAATGGTTGAGAATGTCTGGGCTTGTTATGCTACTTCCTCACGGTTATGAAGGTCAAGGGCCAGAGCACTCTTCTGCTAGATTAGAAAGATTTCTTCAGGCATGTGCAGAAGAAAATTGGATAGTGGCTAATGTTTCGACTCCGGCGAACTATTTCCATATATTGAGACGACAAATGCTGAGGCATTTTCGAAAACCACTTATCATAATGACGCCAAAATCACTACTGAGAAACAAACTAGCTGTAAGTTCGTTGGAAGATTTTACAAATGGCTCGAGTTTCCACAGAATACTCAAAGATGACGCCGAAACATCGAGTGACTTTAAGCTTTCCGAGGACAGTAAAATTAAAAAAGTAGTTATTTGCTCCGGAAAAATTTATTACGAGCTATTTTCAGAAAGAAACAAGAGAAATCTAAAAGAGGTGTATTTACTCAGACTTGAACAGTTGTATCCTTTTCCTTCACAATCAATGATTAAAGAATTGTCACGTTTTAAAAACGCCAAAATAACTTGGTGCCAAGAAGAACCGAGGAACCAAGGAGGATGGTTTTTCGTAGAACCGATACTTGAAATGATTTTAGGTCACATAGGCCATTGCTCTGGCAGAGCTGATTATGCCGGACGACAGTCCGCTGCTTCGCCAGCAACAGGTTTAGCTAAGCAGCACATTGAACAGCAGGGAAAATTAATTGATCAAGCTTTAAAAGTTTAAGACGTTATTTAGGGGATTATTATGATAGAGTTGAAGGTTCCTACATTAGGTGAAAGTGTAACTGAGGCAACTGTTGGCACTTGGTTTAAGAGGGTGGGCGACAATGTGGCGGTTGATGAAATGATATGCGAACTCGAGACAGACAAAGTCACTATTGAAGTACCTAGTACTATAAACGGAGTTGTGTCAAAAATAATGGTTAAGGAAGGGGAGACGGTAGAGTTAGATGCAATACTAGCTGTTTTAGAGGAAGGTGCAGTAGCGATAGAAAAGAATGAAATGCCAAAAAATAAAACCGCTGAAAAAAATATGGCTGAAGGAACTAAAAGCGTAAAAAATGCTCCTTCTGCAGAAAAGATCATGAAGGAAAAAAACATTGATCCGAGATCCCTTGAAGGCTCTGGAAGAGAGGGTCGGATAATGAAAGAAGACGTGATTAGCTTGCCAAACAATCAAAATTTAAAGGAAAGCCTAACGCCTTCAATGGGATCAGAAGAAAAAGTAAAAATGACGAGGTTAAGACAGACAATAGCCCGAAGGCTTAAAGAATCTCAAAACACTGCTGCAATGCTAACAACATACAATGAAGCAGACATGACAGCAATTCTAAAAATACGAAGTGAATTTAAAGATCAATTTTTCTCAAAACACGGCGTAAAGCTTGGGTTTATGTCATTTTTTTGTAAAAGCTTGCTGTAAAGCTCTAGAAGAAGTACCCGAGGTTAACGCCCAAATAGATGGGGAATATATAATATACAAGCAATACGTCAATATGGGCGTAGCAGTAGGAACAGATAACGGTTTAGTTGTACCAGTTTTAAAAAATGCCGATGCCATGAGCTTCTCTGATATAGAAAAGGAAATTAATAAGTTGGGCTTATTAGCAAGAGATAGCAAACTATCTATGGACGATATGATCGGTGGTACTTTCACTATATCTAATGGTGGAATATATGGATCTCTAATGTCCTCTCCAATCTTAAATTCACCAGAGTCAGGCATACTTGGAATGCATAAAATTCAAGAAAGGCCGATGGCCATTGATGGGAAAATTGAGATACGACCTATGATGTATCTTTCTCTGAGTTATGACCATCGTATTATAGATGGGAAAGGTGCTGTTACATTTTTAGTCAGAGTAAAAGAGAACCTGGAAGATCCCCGTCGATTATTGATTGATCTGTAAATTTTAAACTAAGGGTTTCAAATGGAAAAATTCGATGCGATAGTTATTGGGAGTGGGCCTGGAGGATATGTTTGTGCAATAAAATTGGCTCAGCTTGGCATAAAGGTTGCTTGTGTTGAAGGCAATTCGGCTCTTGGAGGCACCTGTTTAAATGTAGGGTGCATTCCTTCCAAAGCACTTTTAAATGCTTCCCATAACTATCATAATGCAACAGAAAATTTTTCTAAGATGGGAATAGAGGTAGAGAGGCCTGTTGTGAATTGGAATAAAATGCTCGAGTATAAGGAAAGACTAATAAAAGACAATACAAAGGGGATAGAGTACCTATTTAAAAAAAATAAAATTTTCCTTATTAAGGGTTGGGCCAGCTTCATAGATCAAAATACGATCTGTGTTGATGATAAAAATTATCAAGCAGAATATTTTGTTGTTGCTACTGGCTCTGAAGCTACCATCTTCAACGACATTGATTTTGATGAGAAGGTCATACTTTCTTCTACGGGTGCATTGGAGTTAAAGAAAATCCCAAAAAAAATGATAGTTGTTGGTGCAGGTGTTATAGGTTTAGAGATGGGGTCAATATATAGTCGTCTTGGCACCGAGGTAACTGTATTAGAATACTTTGATAAGGTTCTCAATGGCATGGACCATGATATATCAAAGAACTTTAAAGCTATATTGCAAAAACAGGGCTTTAAGTTCCATTTAAATTGTTCTGTTTCAATGATAGCTAAAGAAAAAAAGGGAGTGAAAGTTACTTTTCAGGCCAGAGAATCTGATGAAATTAATGATTTATCTGCTGACGTCGTTTTAGTTGCAACGGGGAGAAAACCATTAACCAAAGGTCTCAATCTCGAAAAGATCGGCTTAGAGCTGAACCCTAAAGGGCAAATTGAAACCGATAGCAATTGGAGAACAACAGCAAAAAATATTTTTGCTATAGGAGATGTAACTGCTGGACCAATGCTAGCTCATAAGGCAGAGGAGGAGGGTATAGCAGTAGCTGAGATAATTGCTGGACAAGCTGGGCATGTAAACTTTGAATTAATACCAAGCGTTGTTTATACTCATCCTGAAGTTGCTTCTGTTGGCAAAACAGAAAATGAGTTGAAAGAAGCAGGTACAGCTGTGAAAGTTGGGAAATTTTCGTTTATGGGCAATGGCAGAGCAAAAACAGTTTTTTCCCATAACGGTTTTGTCAAGATTATAGCCGACTTTAATAGCGATAAAATATTAGGGGCTCACATTATTGGGCCTGCTGCAGGAGATCTAGTTCATGAAGTATGTGTTGCGATGGAATTTGGTGCGAGCACAGAAGATTTAGCAAGAACTTGTCACGCTCATCCAACTTTTTCAGAGGCTGTACGCGAAGCTGCATTAGCTTGTGGGTTAGGTGCGATTCATTCTTAATATTTCAAGCTATGCTATTTTAATTGCTTGCAAATTAATTAACAAACAATTATCAACATTCAAGGCAACTAATAGCTAGGAGATAGGGTAATGGCAAAAGAAGAATGGGGAACAAAAAGAATTTGTCCTGAGACTGGAAAACGCTTTTATGATCTTAATAGCATTCCTGTGATAAGCCCATATACTGGTAAAGAAATTACACTTGATAAGTCCGCATCTGAGAAAATTAAAGCAAACCGAAAAAGCGAAGAAAATCCAAATGATACGAAGTTTGATGGGTCAGATGAGTTGCTGACAATCGATGATGATCTTATATTAGATGAAGAGGATGATTCATCTGAATTGGATGATGAGCTTTTAGAAGAAGATGATCAGGATACAGTTCCATTGGAAGAAATTACGGATGTACCTTCTAATGATGGTGAAGAAAACTAATTCAAATTATCTTTTTTAGTGTTAAACTTTATCAAAAAGAAAAAGGGGGCCATAGCTCAGCTGGGAGAGCGCTTGCATGGCATGCAAGAGGTCAGGGGTTCGATCCCCCTTGGCTCCACCAAGAAGAAAATGAAACAAGCACGTTTTGATAAAATAGAGCTTAATCAGATTTTACAGCTATATGGTATAATGGTATCGCATGGTCTGTGGAAGGATTACAGCATATCTTTTTTAAAAGACTTTGCTGTGTTTTCTGTTTATCGGAAATATTCTGATTGGGCTCTCTTTAGTATAAAGAAGACACCCAAAAACTCAAAATATGGTAGACTGTATTCGTTAGTGGCAATGGATGGCAGAATACTCAAGTGTTCTAATGATTTAAAGTCGACCCTGAGAGTACTAAAACATAAAGAGCTCAAAATTAACATAGTGTAAGAAAAAAATGATATGCGAGATTTTCAAAAACCTGAACGCTCTGAAATCTTTTCATCGAATGGAATAATTGCTACTTCTCACCCTCTAGCTGCAAAAATAGGTATCGACGTCATGAGCAAAGGTGGGAATGCGATCGATGGGGCAATTACGGCTGCACTCATGTTAGTTTTGTGTGAACCCCAATCTACAAGTTTGTTTGGGGATGCATTTGCAATAATTAAACCAAAAAAATCTGATGGTATAATCGGTCTGAATGGGTCTGGTAGAGCGCCGATGGCTTTGTCTAGTCACGTTTTACTATCAAAAAGCTTGGAGAAAATTCCATTAGATAGTGCTCATTCTGTTACTGTCCCAGGGGCTATATCTCTCTTTGAAGAGATTGCTGACAAATTTGGAAATTTGGGCTTAAAAGAACTCTGCAAAGAGCCAATAAAGTACGCTGAAGAAGGTGTAGTAGTAAGTCCCCGAGTTTCATTTGATTGGGATATACACAAAAAGAAGCTTACTGGAGCTTCCGAGAAGTTTTATCTAGACTCAGGAAGGGCATATAAGGCAGGTTCTTTATTTAAAGCCCCAATGCAAGCAGAAGTATTTAGGCAAATAGCAACTCATGGGTCAAAGGGTTTTTACGAGTCTGATGTTACAATTGACCTTGTAAACTCCCTAAGAGATTTGGGTGGAGTCCATACGCTTGGTGATTTTGAAAACGTTAAAGTCCAATATGTTGATCCAATCTCTGCAAACTTGAAAGATGGCAGTACATTAATCGAATTGCCCCCAAATGGTCAGGGCATAACCGCTATAATGATGAAGAAACTAATGGAATTCTGTAATATTGATCGATTTAGTGCTGACTCCTTTGAAAGAGTTCATCTAGAGGCTGAAATAGCAAAAATAGCATACTCCGCAAGAAACAACTTTATTGGAGATCCACACTTTTCAGATATAAAACATAATATATTTTTGGATGACTTATATTTGAAAGAATTGTCAAAAGAGATTACCTTTGGAAAACTTTTGAGCAATAACCTTAAGGACGATTTTTTTACTCGAAATAAGGATACCGTTTTAATATGCGCAGCTGACAATGCAGGAAATGCAATATCTTTGATTTTCTCAAGTTTTCATGCATTTGGCTCAGGTTTATGCTCTAAAAAATATGGTCTTCTTTTTCATAACCGTGGTGCTGGATTTGTTTTAAAGAAAGATCATCCAAATGAGTTGTTGGGCGGGAAAAGACCTCTACACACAATAATTCCTGCTATCCTAAAAGAAAGAGATGGGAGCATAATGCCCTTTGGGGTTATGGGTGGACAATACCAAGCTAATGGCCATGCGAGAATTCTAAGTAACGTAAAAGATTATGGAATGGGCCTCCAAGAAGCTTTAAACTTTCCAAGGAGCTTTTATTTTAATGGAATATTAAGTCTAGAGAAGGGTTACTCTTCAATAATAAAAGAAAATCTCAGTGATATTGGCTATAAAATTGAAGAAGCTACAATTCCCATAGGCGGAGCACAAGTAGTTCGAATAGACTCGTCTGGAGTGTTGATAGGAGCATCAGATCCCCGGAAAGATGGATGTGCGTTAGGTTTTTAATTATTCCTTAATGCATAATATCTGATAAAAGATATCGCCCCTCTGACAAGCTGCCAAATATTTGTTTTACTTCAGGATGTCCTATTGGCTCTCCACTATCATCGTAGAGTAAATTTTGCTCCGACACATAAGCAATATAGTAACTTGAATCGTTTTCAGCTAACAAATGATAAAAAGGTTGATCTTTTTTAGGTCTATAGCTTTCTGGGATAGAATTCCACCACTCTTCTGTATTATCAAAAGTAGGATCTACGTCAAATATAACTCCCCTAAAGGGATGGATACGATGCTTTACTACTTCCCCAATAGAGAATTTTGCATTTCTATTTAACATCTGTCTTCCTTCTAGATCAAAACCTTTGACATTTAAATAATCGAATTTAAAAAAGATACAAGGCCTATAATAGCTAAATAGTAAATTAACTAGCGATCTAAATACAATAACTTTCTATGTTAAAAAAAACTTTTTTAATTTTTATACTGATTAATTACACAATCATCTCTGGTTGTGTCGTTGTTCCAAAAAATCAAGGGGACGCATGCTCAATAATAAAACAAAAAAAAAGCTGGAGGTCTGCATTAAAGAAAACCGAAAGAAAATGGGGTATCAGCCCAGGAATGCAGCTTGCGTTTATAAAAACTGAATCTAATTTCAGACCAACCGCTCGTACTCAAAGAAAGTATATATTTGGATTAATCCCTTCAGGCAGAATTTCCTCAGCATATGGATACTCTCAAGCACTGGATGGAACGTGGAAAGAATATAAGAAAAGTACTGGAAATAGATATCATAGAAGATCCAATTTCAAGCATTCAACAAATTTTATTGGATGGTATGTGGACAAGACTAATCGGACTCTAGGAATAGCTAAGAGTAATGCATATCTCCAATATCTTGCGTATCACCAAGGTCAAGCAGGATTTAAGACAGGGGCATACAAAAGTAAAAAGGGTCTATTAGAAGTTGCTAGGAAAACAGCAATTAATAAAAAAGTGTTTGATAGACAACTTAAAAAATGCTTATAGCTCTCAAATTAGGGTTGACTAGACTTCTATGTGTTTATAACGTTCTTCTAGTTAAGGATGACTAAGAAATTTATAATGGAAGAATTCTCCAAAAAAACTAGTTTGCGTAACCTGGATATAAAAATGGAGGAGTTTAAGCAAAAAAAAGAGAAAAATCGGCCAAAACAACTGAAAGTTAAGAATGATGGGTGGAGAATGGTTATTGAGCTTGTGACGGGGATGCTAATAGGTGTAAGTTTGGGAATGGCACTTGATCACATTATAGGGAGCGAACCTCTATTTTTAATCGTATTTTCGCTTTTGGGCTTTATGGCTGGAGTTAAAACTATGATAGCTACAGCAAAAAAAATGAATGAAACAAATAACTAATAAAATATAAACAGATGCAAAAACAATCAGCTTTTAATATCCATCCAATGGATCAGTTTATTATAGACCCGATTTTGACGGGAGAAAGCTTGGAATGGTATTCCTTTACAAACCAAGCCTTATGGATGCTTATAAGTCTGGCATGCATTTCTTTCGTCTTTATATATGGGTCTCGAAAGCATCAGTTAGTTCCAGGAAGACTGCAGTCTATTGCTGAACTTATGTATTTTTTTATAAGGGATATGATCATCGATATAGCAGGTCAAGAAGGCTTGAGATACTTTCCCTATATATTTACTCTATTTATTTTAATATTGTTCGGTAACGTACTAGGTCTATTACCCTACAGTTTTACCTATACCAGCCATATTGCTGTAACTGGATTTCTTGCCCTCTCTGTTTTTATAACGGTTACCGCAATCGGTTTTATTAAGAACGGTTTTGGGTTTTTGAGTCTTTTTTGGATAAGCAGTGCCCCTTTAGCCTTGAGACCAATTTTGTTAATCATAGAAGTTATATCTTATTTTGTGAGACCTGTAAGTCATTCTATCAGGCTTGCCGGTAATATGATGGCTGGACATGCAGTTATAAAGGTATTCGCGGGGTTTGCTGGAGCCTTAGGATTAGGGGCAATTGCACCTATATTCGCAATTACAGCAGTTTACGGACTCGAAATGCTTGTTGTAGTGATACAAGCATATGTCTTTACTATATTAACTTGTGTTTACCTGAATGATGCCTTGCATCCAGGTCACTGATAATTTTATAAAGGAGCAATATTATGGTTGATGGAAATTTAGTAGAAATGGGAAAGCTTATAGGAGCAGGTCTAGCCTGTACCGGCATGGGTGGAGCGGCGATTGGAGTTGGGCACGTAGTAGGAAACTTCCTTTCAGGAGCTTTAAGAAACCCAAGTGCTGCTTCCGGTCAGACAGCCACAATGTTTATAGGTATTGCATTTGCAGAAGCTCTAGGGATTTTTAGCTTTCTGGTAGCTTTACTATTAATGTACGCAATGTAATTTTATTATTAAATTTAATGGCTTCGACTTCTGATAATAGCGCGGTGGGGATGCCACAATTGGATTTCTCCACCTTCCCCAACCAAATATTTTGGTTGGCGGTTTTCTGTGTTGTTTTATTTGCTATTGTAAAATTTTTTATTATTCCAAGGATGGAAGATATTTTCGCAAATCGAAGAAAGATTATAGACGGAAATATAGCAAAAGCTGAAGAAATTAGGTTAAGAGTGGACGAGATAGAGAAAAAAATTGAAGAAGAGCTCCAAAACGCTAAATCACAATGTGATGAAATTATGAAAACCAGCGGACTTAATATCAAAGAACAAATGGCCTCAGCCCTGGAAGATAGTAAGGTAGCCACTTCTCAACTTATAAGTGAAGCAGAAGGCAGGTTGAAAGAGCTTAGAGATGGTTCAGAGATAGCGATTGAAAAGATATCGGAAGAATTAGCATCTGATATAATAAAAAAGATTACAAGTGAAAAGCAGGGTTAAACAAATTGCTTAAAGAAACTATCTTAAACCTTAAATCTTTTGTGCTAACACTTGTTGTTTTGACTACTTCATTCAAAGCATCTTATGCTGCCGGCTCAAAAAAAATGTTTAGTTTAGATAATACAGACTTTGTTGTTTTAATTTCCTTTTTATTATTTATAGGTGTTTTGGTCTATTTCAAGGTTCCTTCTATTATCGCTACTTTCTTAGATAAGAGGTCTAATGATATTCAAGATGAAATCCAGCGAGCAAGCGAAATATTGGAAGAGGCAAAGAAAATACTTTCTTCAATTGAAGCTGATCATATAAAAACTAGCGAATCAATTGAAAAGATGATCGCCAGCACAAAAGATCGAGCGGTAGAGGAGGAAGATAAAGCAAAAAAATATATTGAAGAATTGATGAAAAATAAACTTAATTCGGCTGAAGGTCAGGTAAAATCAAGTGAGAGAAAAATACTTGAGGAGATAGAGAGGCGTGCCATAGATTTAAGCATAGAAAAAGTCCGAGTAAAATTATCTGAAAGCCTGTCAGTAAAAGATTACAATAAGCACCTTGATACTTCCATGAATTCAGTCGAAAAAGGTCTAAAGCAAGTTTACGGTTAATGTTGGTTAATCACGCACCTTGCGGAACACAAATCATCCTTAGCGTACTTTAAGAAACGTCGAAATGATAAATAAAAAAAAATATAGCGTAACAGCCATAGGGAACGCAATGCTAGACGTGTTGTGTGAAGTTCCCGATCAATTGCTTATAAAAGAATCAATTTCGAAAGGTGCTATGAATCTAGTATCTAGGGAAAGATCAAATTATATTTTAAAATTAGTTCAACCAATCAAAGAGACTGCTGGTGGATCAGCCGCAAATACAATCTCAACGCTCGCTAAGCTGGGTTTAAATACTGGTTATATTGGTAAAATAGCAAATGACCCAAAAGGAAAGTTGTTCAAAAAAGATGTGCTAGATAACTCGATATTTTATAATACAGAATTTCTGGAAAAGAATAATACAGAGGCAACTGGAAAATGCATTGTTTTGATCACCCCAGATAAAGAAAGAACAATGAATACTTATCTTGGCGCAACGGAATTTCTCACGGAAATTGATATTGATGAAGAGCTGATAGCACAAAGTGATTGGCTATATCTTGAAGGATATCGATTTGATGGGCAAAAAAGCAAAGAAGCTTTTTATAAAGCTATAGAAATTGCTAGAAAAAATAAAACGAAAATTGCAATTACACTTTCTGATAGCTTTTGTGTAGATCGACATAGATCTGATTTTATTAATCTTTTGAATACATCAGCAGACATAGTGTTTTGCAATGAGGAAGAACTTAAATCACTATACCAAATCAAAGATATTCATATGGCTCAGAATTTAATTGCAAAAAACATAAGCTGTTTGGCCTGTACCTGTGCAGAAAAGGGCGCTTATTTATTTCATGAATCAACTATAACAAAAATTTCTACAAAACAGGTAACAGTGGTTGATACAACCGGAGCTGGAGATAACTTTGCTGCAGGTTTCTTATACGGCCTTTCAAAAAATTTTACTTTAAAGGATTGTGCTACTTTCGGAAATTCGATAGCAGGTGAAGTACTGAAAGTTTATGGCCCTAGGATTGAAAAAAGTCTAAATGACTTTATTGTGCGTTAGTAGCTAATTACTTTTAGTTAATAACCTAAAAACATCAGCTAAATCAGCTTCTTCTGTTGATAGATCCAATATTTCTACCCCTTGAGATCTTAAACAATCAAGCAATTGATCGGTTTTTATTTCATTTCTATCATAAGATATAGATAATTTTTTATTTTTATTTTCCTTTAAACTTGCTTTCTTGGGAAGATTGACCTTCTTAATGTGCGAATTACTATATCTAATATTTATAACTTTCAAATTCACCTTATCTAACAGGTCAATAGTGTCATTACACGCAATTAACCCGCCCTCGTTTAGTATAGCAATTCTCTCGCAAAGTGCCTCGGCTTCTTCTA
The DNA here is from genome assembly GCA_902537235.1 of uncultured Alphaproteobacteria bacterium. Taxonomy (GTDB): domain Bacteria; phylum Pseudomonadota; class Alphaproteobacteria; order Rhodobacterales; family Rhodobacteraceae; genus CACIJG01. The sequence goes on along the minus strand of CACBAO010000002.1, from coordinate 29,061 downwards.
GATAATGAGTAGTTAAGATAATGGTTGTTCCCTTAGCATTTAAATTCTTCAAATAGTTCCATAACATCTCTCTGAGCTCAATATCAACACCAGCCGTTGGTTCATCTAAGATCACTACTTCTGGTGAGTGGACAAGCGCTTTACCAATAAGTAACCTCCGTCTCATTCCACCAGAGAGAGATCGCATATAAGCATTGGCTTTTGATTCTAATCCAAGGTTTTTTAATATTTGAGTAATCTTTCTTTCTGATTTTCTAACACCGTAGAGACCTGCTTGTATATCGAGACTCTCATAGGGTGTCAAAAATGGATCAAAATTTGTTTCTTGGGGAACAACTCCAATACTTCTTTTAAATTCTCTGACATTAATGTCTTGGTTAATACTTCCTATTTTCACTATTCCAGACGTTTTAATTACCAGACCAGCTAAGATATTTATCAGAGTTGACTTACCCGCACCATTCGGTCCTAAAAGCCCGAAAAAGGATCCTTTTTTTACTTGTAAGTTTAAATTTTTAAGAGCAACAATTGGCTCACTTCCATCATTACTTTTATAAACCTTCTGTAAGTTTTGAACCTCCAGACCAAGCTCTGTTAATTCTGTTCTCATCATATTTAATAATCACTTTTATATTAGTATTAAACATAAAATATGTTATTTATTCTGTTATGTCGAAAGAAGTTATAATCACAAATAAAATTGTTGTATCATGTAATGGAGATGATAGCAAAGGAAGCAATCACCCAAAAGTATGGCTAAAAATAAAAGAGACGGAGAATTTTATAGACTGCCCTTACTGCGAGCGAAGGTTCTCCTATCAACCACCGAAGGACTAGATTGTGAATGATCTTAACTCTAGGAAACATCTCATTTTAGTAGATGGGTCAGGATTTATATTTAGAGCTTACCATGCTCTTCCACCTCTAACAAAGTCAGACGGAACACCAACAGGAGCGGTTTCAGGTTTTTGTAATATGCTCTTTAAATTGATAAGTGAGCTTAAAGAATTCAAAGCAACCCATATTGCAGTCGTATTTGACCATAAAGAGAAGACATTTAGATCGGATATTTATAAAGATTACAAAGCGAATAGACCCCCTCCCCCAGATGATTTAGTGCCTCAATTTCAGTTGATAAGAGACGCCACCGAAGCATTTGGTTTTTTAGCAATTGACAAGAAGGGGTATGAAGCTGACGACATAATTGCAACTCTAGCTAAGAACGCAGCTGAGGAAGGTGCCATTGTAACAATCTTTTCATCAGACAAAGATTTAATGCAACTTGTTACAGACGACATAAAAATGTACGACCCTATAAAAAATACTTTCATTGATATTGCAAGAGTGAAAGAAAAATTTGGCGTTACGCCAGAACAGGTTATAGACGTACAAGCTCTTATTGGTGATAAAGTAGATAATGTGCCAGGTGTACCAGGCGTCGGCATAAAGACTGCTTCAAGTTTGATTTCAGAATTTAAGACTGTAGAAAACTTGATAGAGAAATATGAGGCAATAGATAAGGACAGAATAAAGAATTTGATTTCTCAAAATATCGATAAAATAATTTTGTCAAAAAAGCTCGTTACCTTACTTAAAACAGTCGAAATTAATACCAATCTTCGAGATCTTGAACTAGCAACGTTAAATCTCGACAAATTACTAGTTTTCACACAACTAATGGAATTAAATTCATTATCAAAAAGAATCTCGTCCCAATTAGAGCAATTGAATTCATCAAACACATCCAAAGTCGACCAAAGTGAATTAATTTCTTCAAAAAAATATGAAGTAATTAGAACTGAATATGATCTAAATAAGTGGTGCAAAGAAATATTGAAACAAAAATTTTTTGCAATTGATACCGAGACCACATCCCTTGATACTCTATCCGCTGAAATCGTAGGCGTTTCCCTTTGTATTGGGATAGGTAAAGCTTGCTACATACCGATAGCACATAAGGCCGATCAATCTGAACATAGAGAATTAGAAGAGAAACAATTAGATAGAGATATAGTCTTGAGAAGATTGCAGCCACTTTTGATCGATAAAAGTATATTGAAAATTGGGCATAATATAAAATATGACATCAAGGTTTTGGATAAATATAAATGTCAAGTAAACTCTTTTGATGACACCATGTTAATGTCACACTGTATAAATGGTGGACAACAGAGACACAGTTTGAACTCAATAGCAAACGATCTTCTAAATCATGAAACAATAAAGCTTAAAGATCTAATTGGATCAGGAAAGAAAGAACTCAATTTTCAGAATGTGCCTATAAGTTTAGCGGCAGATTATGCAGCTGAAGATGCTGATATGACTTTTCGAGCATGGAAAATTTTCAAGAGAGAGCTAATTAAAAAATCAGTTTATAGCGTTTATCAAAATATCGATAAGCCGATGGTGCCAGTTTTAATAGACGCAGAGCTAAAAGGGGTGGAGGTAGATAAGCTACAACTAAAAAAGCTGTCTCAATTCTTTGAGAAGAAATTAAGTGATCTGGAAAATAAAATATTCTCAATAGTGGGCGTTAAATTTAATATTGCGTCACCAAAACAATTGGGTGAAATTCTTTTTGGAAAGTTAAATTTACCAAATGGAAAAAAAAATAAGTCAGGTGGTTTTCAAACTGGAGCAGATATATTGGAAGATTTATCAATGAAAGGATTTGAAATTGCATCTTACTTGCTTGAATGGAGAAAGATTTCTAAATTGAAATCTACATATTCAGATTCGCTCATGCTTCATATAAATAATGTAACAGGTAGAGTGCATACCTCTTTTAATCTTGCCGGCACATCTACGGGTCGGCTATCATCCTCTGACCCAAATCTCCAAAATATTCCTATACGAGATACAGAAGGTAGAAAAATCAGAGAAGCTTTTGTTGCAAAGGATGGAGCGGAGCTATTAAGCCTTGATTATAACCAAATAGAATTGAGGCTGTTAGCTCACATAGCTGACGTAAAAGGGCTTAAGAATGCATTTAAAGATAATATCGATATTCACTCAAGCACCGCATCCCAAATATTTAAGGTAAGTCTTAGAGACGTCGATGGTTCTCTTAGAAGGAAAGCAAAAGCGATAAATTTTGGAATAATTTACGGTATTTCTGCATTTGGTCTATCAAAAAATCTTAAAATTACTCGTACTGAAGCACAAGAATTCATAGATAATTATTTCAAACAATTTCCTGAAATTAGAGACTTTATGAACACTACCGTAGAGAAAGCAAAGAACTCTGGCTTTGTAACAACCTTGTTCAATAGAAAAATACATTTACCAAACATAGGAAAAAAGGGTCCACTTGGTGGCTTTGCAGAAAGGGCTGCTATAAATGCGCCAATCCAAGGTAGTGCCTCGGATATAATTAAAAGAGCTATGATTAAAATACATGAGTTTCTGAAAAGTTCCGAACTAGACGCCGACCTTTTATTGCAAGTGCATGATGAACTGATATTTGAAGCTAGGAATGACACTATTAATGAAATACAAAAAAGAGCCACTGAAATTATGGAAAAAGCAACACTACCATATTTAGATCTGGACGTACCCCTTAAGGTTGAGGGGGGGCGTGGAATTAATTGGTCTGTGGCTCATTGAAATCTATTAAAATTTCATTGAAAACTTTATTTAGTAGAATTCGGTTAGTATGCCTTATAACTATTTCGACTCCAAATTTTCCTGAATTGTTGAAGGGATATGATCCAATAGATATTTCTTTATACTTATCAGCATAATTCCGAAGTCTTTCCGATATTTCACTTTCGGTTTTAAATATCTTTAAAGTTTTAGAAAGAATAGGGTTCTTAGATCCTAGGCCTAAGATTATTTCTTGCGCCATAGCTTCGAAGATCTTTGGAACTCCAGCCATCACGAATACATTTCTAATTACAAAGCCAGGCGCACCAGAAATTTTATTTTTTATAAGTTTCGCTCCTTTAGGTATTCTTGCCATTCTTAATCTGGCCTCATTAAGGTCTTTTTTCCCATTTTTATAATACATCGCCAGTAATTCCACAGCGTCATCTCTAATACTCAAAGGAACATCAAAACAATTCGCAATAGCCTCAGCGGTTATGTCATCATGGGTAGGTCCAATTCCCCCACTAGTAAAAACGTAATCTTTAGCAGAAGCTTCTTCATAAACGACATCTTCTATGATTCGGTGATCATCGGGGATGACTCTTATTTCCTGTAATGAGACTCCTCTTTCCACTAACAATTTTGCTAAATAATTAGAATTAGTGTCTTGCGTTCTGCCAGAAAGAATTTCGTTTCCTATGATTATAATAGCAGCTGTTTTCATTTTTTTAGAATATATATATTGTTAAATGAAGTTTACTCTTTACTGAATAAAATTTGGCTAATAATCATAGACTATCCAAAGAATAAAAACAAAAAAAATGCATAAGAATAAAGACGGAATTTATATATATAATCAAGACGCCTACAGAGGTATAAAAAAAGCATGTGAGATTGCCTCTAAAACTCTTGATATGATTGGTCAATACGTTGTACCCGGGGTAACAACTGAAGAGCTAGATAAAAAGTGTCATGATTTTATGTTGTCACATAATTCAGTACCAGCAACATTAGGTTACAGAGGCTATCCAAAATCCTGTTGTATTTCTCTTAACCATGTGGTGTGTCATGGCATTCCTGGTGATAAAAGACTTAAAAATGGTGACATTTTAAATATTGATGTGACTTGCATTCTTGACGGCTGGTATGGGGACACAAGTAGAATGTTCACTGTAGGTAACATAGGGTTAAGATCAAAAAGATTAATTGAGATAACTCATGATGCTCTTATATTGGCGATAAACAGTGTTACTCCGGGAAATACATTTGGGGATCTTGGAGCAATAATACAAGAATATGTTGAAAAAAATAAGATGTCTGTTGTTAGAGATTTCTGTGGTCACGGGATTGGAAGTGAGTTTCATCAAGCACCAAACGTTCTTCACTATGGCATACAAAACTCAGGACCTAAACTGGAAAGTGGCATGTGTTTTACAATTGAACCAATGGTAAACATTGGTCGACCAGAGACAAAGATTCTAAGCGATAATTGGACTGCTGTGACTAGAGACAAATCACTTTCAGCTCAATTTGAACACACCGTATTTGTAAAAAAAGAGGGGTGTGATATATTAACCCTCTCCTACAACAATACTTTTTTTCCAGATGGTGCTAAATTGCACCGCAACAATGTTTAAACTTTCTCCCAGACCCACATGGACAGGGACTATTTCTTCTGACTTTCTTATTACTAGAAGAAGAGAGATCGTCTGAGTTATTGTCAGACGTAGTTGGTTCAAAACTTTTTACTTCTTTATCATATGATTTACTATCAGTTTCAGATACAAATTTTGCGTAAAAAACCACTTTAATTGTTTCTCTCTTTATCTTTTCCAACAAGCTTTCAAATAGTATAAATGCTTCTTGTTTATATTCATTTAACGGATCTCGTTGAGCATATCCCCTAAAACCTATAACAGATCTTAAGTGGTCCAATGTCGAAAGATGTCTAGACCAACAATGATCAACCACTTGAAGCAAAATCTGTTTTTGAAGCATTTTAAATGCCTGTTCGCCTATTTCTTTTTTCTTGTTGTCTAAATTATTTTGAATGTCCTTCAGTATGATATCTCTTATCTCGGTTTCTAATATTCCATCTTTTTTAACGATACCACTCAATTGAATGTCCTGACCGAATTGCTCTTTGAGTTTTATCTCTAATCCCTCTATATCCCATTGATCGACAAAAGCTCCTTCAGGAATACTCTCAACAATGGCATCCTCTACCACGTCCAAATATATGTTTTCGAACATTTCTGTGACATCAGCTGTTTCCATTATATTTCGCCTCTGAGAAAATATCTCTTTTCTTTGAACATTAACTACATCATCATATTTGAGAATATTTTTCCTTAGGTCAAAGTTTCTGGCCTCAACTTTCCCCTGTGCTCGTTCCAAAGCCTTACTAACCCATGGGTGTGCAATACTTTCTCCATCTTTCAATCCTAGCTTGGACAGCATTCCATCCAGTTTATCTGATCCAAATATTCTTAATAAATCGTCATCGAGACTTAAGAAAAAAGTAGTTTTTCCAGGATCTCCCTGCCTCCCTGATCGCCCTCTTAATTGATTATCTATTCTCCTACTTTCGTGTCTCTCTGTAGCTAAGACATACAACCCGCCCGCTTTAACTACCTTTTCCTTATCCTTAAGAACTTGGTGTTCAATCTTATTTTTTTTATGATCAAACTTTGGATCATTTTTATCAATTTTAGCCTTCAATTGCATTTCAACATTTCCACCAAGCTGTATATCTGTTCCCCTGCCCGCCATATTTGTTGCTATAGTAACAGCTCCAGATGTTCCAGCATGTGAGATTATCTCTGCTTCTTTCTCATGGTATCTAGCGTTAAGAACATTATGTTTAATATTTTCTTTTTTAAGCAGTTTTGAAATTTCTTCTGATTTATCGATCGATGTTGTTCCCACTAATATAGGCTGTCCTTTGACATAAGATTTCTTTATTTCTTTTAAAACAGCATCGTATTTCTCTTCTTTAGTTCTGTACACTTGATCATCTTCATCTAGTCTAGTAATCGGCATGTTGGTGGGCACTGCAACAACACCTAAGCCATAGATCTCTGAAAATTCATCCGCCTCTGTTACCGCTGTACCAGTCATACCGGCCAATTTTTCATATAAACGAAAATAATTTTGAAAGGTTACCGACGCGAGAGTAGTATTTTCAGGTCTTACGATCAGTTTTTCTTTTGCCTCAATCGCTTGGTGTAGGCCGTTGGATAGGCGTCTACCAGACATCATTCTTCCTGTAAACTCATCAATTAAGATAACCTCTCCATCTCTGACTATATAGTCACTTTCCCTTCTAAATAACTTATTAGCGATTAAAGCTTGATTGACGTGATGAACTAACTCTGTATTTTCAGGGTCATATAAACTAGATTTTGAAGTAAGGAGTTGTTCTTCCCTTAGTAAGTTTTCCATCAATTGGTTCCCACTATCAGTTAAACTTCCCGTCTTAGTTTTCTCATCTAACTCGAAGTCACTTACTTTCAGTTTAGGAATTAACGAATTTACTTTTGTATACAATTCTGACTTATCATTAGTTGGACCGGAAATGATTAGGGGTGTTCTTGCCTCATCAATTAAAATACTGTCTACCTCATCTACAATAGCATAATAAGGAGCTCTTTGGCATATTTCTGACAGGTCAGATTTCATGTTATCGCGCAAATAATCAAAGCCGAGCTCATTGTTAGTAGCATATGTAACATCAGCCTTATAAGCATTTATTTTCTCAAACTCATTCATATCTGGAGTTATTACACCAACGCTTAGTCCAAGAGCAGAAAATACATTTCCCATCCACTCTGCGTCACGCTTAGCCAGATAATCATTAACCGTTACAAGATGAGCTCCCTTACCTTTTAAGGCATTGAGATAAAGAGGCAAAGTTGCTGTTAGCGTTTTACCCTCCCCGGTTTTCATCTCCGCGATATAACCCTTATGAAGAAAATAACCTCCAATTAGTTGAACGTCGAAAGGTCGTAAACCGATTGTTCTCTCAGAAACCTCCCTAACTACTGCAAACGCCTCAGGTAATACTGAATCTAAATCCTCTCCATTTTCAATTCTCTGTCGGAATTCAATCGTCTTCCCCGAAAAAAAATCATCAGAACTATTTTTCATTTCACTTGAAAGAGAATTGATACTCTCTACGAACGGTTGTGCTGTTTTCAACAGCCTATCATTTGAATTCCCAAATATTTTTTTAAAAATCGAAAAGCTTACCATTTTTTTTCCACTAATATCACCAAGCTTTATATAGGGTTAATCTGCGCTTGGAAAGCATTACATTTTCTAGTAATTATAAATCAAATAAAAACTACTATACTAACGCACGTATTTTTTGTATCAAAAAGATCAGAGGATAAAAAGTTTTAGGGAAAGTTATGAAAGAAAAATTCTATAAATACACTTCTTTAATTTTAATTACTTTTTTCTTTATTCAATCAACTCAAACAATCTATGCTCAAGAAAGTTTGTCGGCAGACACTCCCTTTATCGAGGTAAATGGTAAGACAATAAAATTTGGTAGTGCTATAATTGCATTCTCAAAAATTAGACAAAGTAATATGAAATTTGACGAAAAAACAATCTTTTCTCAGATAATTCAGCAACTTGTTAATGAAGAATTGTTATCTCAAAAGATTGATAAAGAAAACCAACTTACATTACTAGCTATCGAACACGAAGAAAGAAGTGCCAAGGCAGCACAAATGGTTTCAAAAATACTAAAAAATTTTCCAAACGAAGAACTAGTAAATTCTGCATATAAAAATCTTACCAATGAATTTAGAGGATCTCTAGAGTATAACGCTTCGCACATACTCGTAAAAGAAGAAGATATGGCTAAGACCATTTTAAGAGACCTTGAGGAAGGAAAAGAGTTTGAAGTTTTGGCAAAAGAGCACTCTATAGGTCCAACCGGAAAAAATGGTGGGAACCTTAATTGGTTTGACCTGAGCACTATGGTACCTGAATTTTCAACTGCATTAATGGTTTTATCCGAAGGAGACATAAGTCAACCAGTAAAAACACAATTCGGCTGGCACCTAATAAAATTGAATAAAACAAGAGAAAAACAGGTTCCAGGGTTGGAAGAAGTAAGAATTCAATTAGTGCAAAACCTAAGACAAAAGAAAATAAATGATTATTTGAGTTCCTTGACTGAAAACTCGGAAATTAATTTTTTAGGTAAAGATATAAATCCAAATGAAATTACAAATATGCAGCTTCTAGAAAAGCTTGATGACTAAATTATACAAACGATCTTTAAGCACTAAAAAATCTTCAACTATTACTGGCGTAAATTATGCTACTTGCTGTTCTGGAACAAAATATAAAAATAGAGATGATCTTTTACTTATAGTACTCGATCCCGGTAGCTATATATGTGGTTGTTTTACATTATCTTCAATGCCCTCGTCACCTGTCATATGGTCAAAAAAAAATAATAAGAAAGCTAATAACAAAAAGCAAAAAAGCGTCTTATTAATAAACGCTGGAAATGCTAATGCTTTCACCGGTGAGGAAGGGTTAATTGCTTGCAAAGAAAAAGCCAAAGCACTGTCAGATCTATTTAATTGTGATGAAAGGAATATTTTCCTAGCCTCAACAGGAGTAATAGGAGAACAACTTCCCTATAAGGAAATTATTAATCAATTTACTTATCTTAAAGACAATCTGTCTTATTATAATTTTGACGCAGCATCTAGCGCAATATTGACCACAGATCTAAAACCAAAAACTTACTCAAAAAAGTTTAAAGTTTGTAATAAATTATTTACTATCTCAGGTTTTGCAAAAGGCTCTGGAATGATATTTCCAAACATGGCAACGATGTTAGCCTTTATATTTACTGACTTTGCAGTCGATAGAGACACACTTGCATCCCTCACAAAAAGAGCTGTTGACGAAAGCTTCAACAGAATATCCGTTGACGGCGACACATCGACCTCTGATACTGTTTTTGTAAGCACAACCAATAAAGAAAATCTTAAGATGGCAACAGAAGATAGGTTAAAAGCTTTAGATAAATTCTACACAGAGCTAAGAAAGGCAATGGTTGATTTGGCAAAAAAAATTGTCATGGACGGAGAAGGTGCAAAAAAATTTATTGAGATTAGGGTTAAAAATTCAAAAAGCATCCAACGAGCTAAAAAAATCTGTTTTTCAATTGCAAATTCATTACTGGTTAAAACTGCAATTGCTGGAGAGGATGCAAATTGGGGACGACTCGTAATGGCTATAGGAAAGACTCAGATCAATGTTCAAACCAAAAAAATTAAGATATACATTCAGGGTATATTACTTTGTTTGAATGGTCGTGGCATTGAGAAAGTTGACGAGTTCGCGTTATCTAATTCCTTAAAAAACAAAAAGATAAAAATTTTGATTGATTTAGCAGAGGGTAACAGGGAATTCACCTCGTGGACGTCAGACCTAACTGAGGAATATATTAAGATAAATGCGGATTACAGGTCATGAATACGCGAATAGTTGCTTTACTCGGTTTAATCAATGAAAAAAATGAGGTTCTCATCTCCCTTAGGAAAAATAGACCTGACTATAGTGATTATTGGGAGTATCCAGGAGGGAAAGTTGAGATGGGTGAAACTACAGATCAGGCATTAGTAAGAGAAATCAAAGAGGAACTAGATTTAGATATTTCCAGTAACTGTGTGGCTCCCCTAACGTTTACGGTAACTTATGATGAAATCAATCAAACAATTCTTTTGCTACATGTCTGCAGAAAGTGGCAAGGAACTCCTGAGAGTCTCCTAGGTCAGAAAATAGAGTGGGTTCTACCTATTGATTTAATTCAATATAAAATGCCTGAACCAAATTCTTTCTTGAACTCCATGCTACGAGATTGGGTATCAAACCCCTAAAAAGAGGCTTTTATACGATAATAAGCAAAAACGTATAATGCTAGAAGAATAAAGAAAGCTATAGTGGCTTTTGTTACATCGTTGTAGAAAATCAGCGCTAAAAAACTTGGTGCAATAAAAAGTGGCAAAATCAAAAAAGTTGAAAAAGAGTTTGCGAAATTAGAACTATTTTTAAAAAACTTAAATCTTCTAATTTTATCGAACACTAGCTGATGGAAATGCTCTCTATCAGCTGTTGAAGCTGATTTCCTCTTGTAAACCCTTCTGTATATCGAGAATACGGTTTCTACAACTGGCCAGAAAAATATCAACAATATTGACCAAGCTGTTATTTCTGGATTTCTTACAAGTAAAAGAATTGCTATCCACGATAAGCAATGACCTTGGAAATATGCTCCACCATCCCCTAAGAAAATTTTTCCCCAGGGGAAATTCAACAAGAATAGCCCCAAAGAACTTAGAAAAAAAACCATACAAAGCAATACAATAAGAGTATCAGAGGTAATCCAAGCAATAACCGTTAGGAAAAAAGAAGTTGCTAAAGAGATGCCCAATGACAAACCGTTTAAGCCATCGATAAGATTAAAAGCATGAGCAACGCCTGTCGTTGCGAATATTGTAAAAAGTATAGCTAAAGGTGAGAGTAGAAAAAGTTGGTCAACAAAAAACACGTCAACTCTATTAAGCCAAGTTTGCAAGAGCACGATGGCTACGATAGACGAAATTGAAGCTCCGAGTAATCTATAAATCGGACTTATTTTAAAATATAAATCATCAAGTAGGCCAAGAAAAAGTACGGGAATGCCTGATAATATAATGAAACCAAGGTAATTGCTCGAAAAATTATCAGAATTGTACCATGCATAGACACATCCAAAAAATATTGCTACACCGCCAATTCTAGGAGTTGATCCGATATGACTCGTTTGAACTTCAAGCTCTCGTGGACCTCTTGACGAATATTGAAGATGAACTTTCCCCGAAATAACAATTAAAATTGATACTACTAGACTAGCGAACAAGGCGGTGTCGTACCCCGACAGTAACCTTGTAACATCTTCGAGCTGCATATTTATTTCCTAATCTAGAATATTTATCAATAATAGACATTTTTTAACTTATTTTTGCAAGAAATTGTTTAAGTTTACTGAAAATAAGTACTGCGCTACAATCTTACAATTTCAATTTATTTTGTGAGGTAAATATTGAGAATTCATCTTTTGGATGTTCTTAGAGGCGTATCGGTAGTGGCAATGTTGCTCTATCACTTCATTTGGGATTTGGGTTATTTTAAGTTTATCGATTTAGAGAAAGTAACTCAGGGATTATCATTATTTTATGCTCAATGCGTAGGGGCTAGCTTTATAATAATTTCTGGTATATCTTTCAAGGCCTTAATTCTCAGTGAAAAATTTAGAAAAAAATTTCTAAAACGCATCAGCACTTTGGTAATTATCTGTTTTATTATAACTTCGGTTACTTTTTTTATAGATAATAACAGCTTCATTTTTTTTGGGATACTACACTTCTTAGCGACCTGCTCTTTAATTAGTTTTCTTCTCATTAAGTTAATTAATAACTATACACTTTTTATCCTGTTTTTTGTTTCTTTTGTGCTGAGCGTTGCAAATATGAATTATAGTTTGCCAACTTATTTGTCCTGGATAGGTTTTAATCAGGACGTGCCTAGAAGTAATGATTTCTATCCATTATTTCCTTGGGTAAGCTTTTATTTTTTTGGATTATGGATTAGTGACCCCGTTAGAAACTATCTACTTAAATATAATGAAAAAAATTTTTACAGGCACTATAGCTTCAACTTCGTTTACAAAAGTTTACAGTTTCTAGGGAGGAATTCTTTGCCTATCTATATTTTGCATCAGCCAATATTTTTTTCTTTATTATTAATATTTATTAGAATAAGCTCTTAAAAATTTTTTGAGATTGGTTTCGATGCACGTAGGATTTATTTTAGATGGGAACGGCAGATGGGCAGCAAATAAATCCTTACCAAGGTCTATTGGCCATAAAAGAGGTGCTGAAAATGTTGAGATTATTCTAAAGCAGTGTGGAGAGTTAGGGTTATCCTGCGTTACCATGTATGCCTTTTCGACGGAAAATTGGAGCAGACCTGTATTTGAGGTAAAGGCACTGATGAAGCTATTTCAATATTACTTGAAAAAGAAACTTACATCTTTGTACCAAGCTAACATCAAGGTTATGATTATTGGAGACATAAGCCCATTTCCAGAAGTCATTAGGAATTACATAAAAAACTTGGAAGAGTTGACCAAAAATAATGACGGCATGGTATTGAACTTAGCTTTGAATTATGGTGGAAGAGCAGAGATTGTCAGAGCTACCAAGAAAATAGTTCAAGCTTTTTCTGAAGGCCTTATAAATACCGAAAAAATAGATGAAAAACTTTTTTCAAGCTACCTTTACACTAATGGTCAGAACGATCCAGACTTGATAATAAGAACAGCTGGTGAAAAGAGGTTATCGAATTTCTTATTGTGGCAATCTGCTTACAGTGAACTTTATTTCGTCGAAAAAACCTGGCCTGACTTTACGAGAAATGACCTTTTAGACGCCTTGAAATATTTCAAGTCTAAAAAAAGAACATACGGATCAATAGAAACAAGTGAAAAATCTGTAGGTAATCAGGTGACTTGATTGTTTAAATTAGTTTTTTGGAAGTATTTCAACTTTCTTTTATTTTTTTTGCTCGGAATAAATGCAATTTATGCCACAGAAAATAAACTGTTTGAAAGTCCAACAGTGCTTAATAATTATGGCATGCCAGGAACCATTGATAACCCTGCAGCGGAGGCCTTCCCCGAGGGACAATTCTCAGTTTCAACATCTATGTTCGGAGGAACAATAAGAACCAACCTTTCTTTCCAAATATCAGATAGCCTAACAGCAAGCTTTAGATATTCAAGAATTCCAACTCTAGATGGTGATTTCAAAGGATATACTTGGGATCGAAGTTTTGATGTTCACTATTTAGTTAAAAACCAATCACATTTTTTTCCTTCCATAGCTATAGGTCTTAGAGACTTTATAGGGACAGGCTTGTATTCTGGTGAATATTTGGTAGCTACAAAAAATATAAGCTCCAGGCTAAAGTTAACTGCCGGAATAGGCTGGGGTAGATTGTCAGGCAAAAATAACTTCTCAAATATTTTTGGTCAAACAAACCGTACTACAGGATCGAGGGGATTTGGTGGCACTTTATCTATTAATCAATTTTTTTCAGGTAGGAATTCTCCCTTTTTTGGGCTGGAATATCAGCTCAATGAAAAAACACAGTTTGTCGCGGAATTGTCTTCTGACGATTATGACAAAGAGGCTTTATCTCCAAAAGGATTTGATAGAAAAAGTGATCTGAATATAGGAATTAAATATCAACTAGCGCCTGATTTATCCATTATGGGGAGCTTAATGCATGGCAACGCAATAGGTCTAAAAGGAATACTAGCAGTAAACCCAAGAAACTCTCCTCATATAAGCGGCATTGAGCCTGCTCCAATGCCATTAATGGATGACAGCTCTTTAAGAAAAATACAATCCAATATGGATAAAGATATTTTTCTGAGAACTGCAGAACTACTCGCGCTAGATGGAATTACGTTACTTAACTTAGAAATAGAAAATAGGTCTATTAATGCCAAAATTATAGACAGGAACTATCGAGATGTGTCCCAAATGGTTGGAAGAGTAGCCAGAATTATAGCTAAGACAGTACCTCTAGATATAAAATTTGTAACAATTGAAATGATCGATTATCAGTCTGGATATTCTGTTTCTAAAGTGACAATAGAAAGAGAAAAATTAAGGGAATTTGAACTAGTATTTGATGGACCAATGAAACTTTGGGAGTACGTTAAAATAGAGAACTCTGCAACGGGCATACACTCAAGTTCAAATCCATCAGATAGTTCACTTACATGGTCTTTTTACCCAGATATTGATATAGTGTTATTTGATCCCCATTCACCTATCAATGGTAGCATCGGATGGGTAACAAATTTATCTTATAAAGTACGCAATTCATTAAAAATTAATGGCTCTTTCAAGCAGGCAATATTGACTGCACTAGATGATATTAAACGAGGCCCTAAATCTGGTCTGCCAAATGTAAGGTCTGATTTCATGTACTACTATCGGGATATTAGTACGCGTCCATACCTAGATAGTTTAAGTATTGACCAATATTACAAACCCTCTAAGAATATTTATAGTCAAATAAATATTGGCTATTTAGAAATGATGTATGCTGGAATACGAGCAGAAGCAATCTGGAAAGACGTAAGAAAACCCTATGGATTTGGGCTAGATATATCCGCAGTTAGAAAAAGAGGCACTTTTGGTGACTTTACTATTCTTGATAAAAACTATTCTACTTTCATCGGAACATTATATTATGACCCGTATAGCAATTGGAATGCTAAATTTGATGTAGGTAGATATCTAGCAGGTGATTTTGGCGCAACGGTTTCATTATCAAAAACGTTTAACAACGGATGGGAAATTGGGGCTTTTGCTACTATCACTGATGCTAAATTCTCAGCTTTTGGAGAGGGCTCTTTCGATAAAGGAATTATTCTTAAGGCACCACTGACATGGTTTACAGGTAAAAAATCACAGGCATACAGAGAAACTGTCATAAAACCAATTACCGGTGATGGAGGAGCAAGGCTTGATTTAGAAAATGACAAATTTTTGTATAACAATGTTGCTAGATACGGTGAGAAGAGCTTTAAGGATAATTGGAAAAGAGTATTTCGATGATTAAAAACACTTTTTTCGTCTTGTTCTTACTATGTCTATCTTGCAGCTCAGACGACATAATTCATTCTGAAAAAACAAATTTTTATAAGATGTATAAAAACCTTTTTGTAAAAGAACAGGGAGCTGCTAATTCTAACATTTCAAAAAAAGAAATTTCACACGACAGAAAGTGGCTTTCAAAATTTAAGCAACCAATAATTTTACTATCTTCTATAGATGGTAGTAGCAAAGCAACGCTTGTGGCCTTAGGAAATTACAAAAATAAATTGACTTGGGTTAGTTCGGACGGAATTAGCGTAAGTTTTGAAGATGGGATATTAATAGCAACCCGAGGTTACTCTCAAGATCTCATGGAGTCTGAACATGGTAATATTAAGAGCCTTCTTAATATTATGTCTAAAAGCCGGAATAAAACTTATAGATATTTGAATGGCCAAAATCAGTATGAAGAACTGAAATTTTCTTGTTCTATTTCAGTAAAAAAAAATATGATTTCTAAAATTTTAGACCTTAAGTTGAAAACAACTGAGCTAACGGAAATTTGTGAATCGGAAAACAGTAGCCACACTAATCTATATTATCTTCTTCCGGGCACAGAAATAATACTCAAGTCCAAGCAATGGATAAGTCAAACCAATGGATACATACTATGCTACAATTACTATGCGTTTCAGAATAATCTATTTTGATACAAGGTCTTGTTGCGCTTTTGACACACTTTATATTTTGCAAAAATAAAAAAAGAAATTAGAAAAAATCTATTTTATATTTTGGAATTTTATTGTATAAAAATAAGAGCTAGCAATTCGTAGGAGTTAACTAATGCGTATTTTTAAAATTTTAGCAACAATAACTTTTGTTTTATCGTTGTCGGCCCCAACATTTGCACAGGGCTCAGCAGCGGGTGCAAGTGGTAGTGCGGGAGCAGCTGGTTCAACCGCAGCAGCTTCAGGTGCAGCAGCAGGAGCAGCAGCAGCTGTTTCTACAACAGTAGCTGTCGCAGCAGCAGCGGTCGCAGCGGTAGTAGTGGCGCTTTCAACTACAAGTTCAACAAGCAGCTAAAACATTAGTAAAATTATCAAAGGGGACATATAGTTTGTCCCCTTTTTGCTGTTTTATTTTATTTTAATCAAAAATTGTTTTATTATTTTTCTGTTTTCCCTAAGAAAATTTAACCCCCGTTTAATTTTTATCTCTCGCTCTTTCCTAGAGACGAATCGCTTTAGGACTTTAGAAATATCGTACTTATTGTAAACAATCTCTGATATTCCTAATTTTGAAATTTCTGCGTATGAAGGCTCCAACATCTTTGGCCCATGAAAAACAACACATCTCTCCTGAATAGCCTCGAATGGATTTTTGCCAGTTTTAATTCTTTCAAAATCGAGTGAATTTCCAATGAATGCTATGTCAGCTTGGTTATAGAATGATCCCATTTCGCCAACTGTGGATACAAGCATTATGTCCGTATCCAACTCAGGAAATTCATCTTCTAATCTTCTAGTTACAGACTTAAAAGGGTATAAATGCAACTTTTTCTCTATCATTTCAACTGACTCCAAGCTCCTTGGTACGATTATCAGGATTAATTTTGGAATGTTTTTTTTTGCTTTTATAAAAGCTTCCAGGATTTCAGTTTCTTCATCCTCATGAATAGAAGCGGCAATCCAAAGAAATTTGCCACTAGACCAAGACTTCAAGTTCTCTATTAATCGGTAATCCTTTGCCATTAAAGATCCAGCGGCCTTGAAAGATCCACATACGAAGATTTTTTTTCTCGGTACGCCGAAGGATAGGAAGTGGTTTATCGACTCTACATCCTGCAGAAAAATAGCGTCAAAAGACTCAAGAGTTTTAGCTAGAGCTGAAGAAAAGATTAGCCGATCACTTCTTTTTTTTTTATCCATCCGAGAATTGAATAGAAGCATCTTAATCCCATAATTTTTTGCTTCAATAATTCTTATTGGCCATAAATCCAATTCTGATATAAGACAAACAGAAGGTTTCCAGTGATTTAAAAACCTCCTGACGGACTTTATATTATCTATAGGCGCAAACTGATGGATCACATTTTTAGAGAGTGCCACTTTATCAAATGCAATAAAAGAATGAAGAGTTGAGCTAGTAAATAATACCGTTTTATTTTTATGGTGTTGAGCAAGAGTCTTTATGAATAGTGTCAGGGAAAGCGTTTCTCCTAAACCTAGAGCGTGCACCCAGATGACTTCACCTTTCGGGCGCTCTTGGTAACCATACCCTAATTTTTCAATGAACCTCTTATTATGCTCTTTTCCTTTGAATTTCCTATACAGTAGAATGATCGCCCATAAAGGGAAGTTTAAGAAGCAAAAAATTTTGTACATTAATAGCAATATATTTTCTCTACTAATTGGCCAAAATTACTCGGTGGTTTTGGAGATACTAAATTTAATCGTTTCCATACCAGGGTTATATTTCCACAAATCTCCACTAGACCTATGATCATAACCAAGTGAAACCTTCCAATAATTATTTATTGAATACTCTAGTTCTATACCTGATCGAAACATAAGCCACCCTCCTAAGTCCTCTTCATTATTTTTTACATAAATTCCTGGAAAAAAATCAAAGTTAAGGTTGATCACATTATTCAAATTTACTTTTCTGATGAACCCAGAGCCAAACCAAACGCCTCCCTGATCAGTTATTGAAAACGAGTAACCTGGTTGGACAGGTCCATACTTTCTATTTAGATAATGGGCATATTGTAATTCACTGCCAACGATTTTGTCCTGAAATTCAACCATTGAAAAGGTTATTTTTTCATAGGGATCAGTAAAAACATTGGGAAAGCCATTCCTAATGGGATTTTCGGAAGACGTAATTGTTGCTATTGAAAATAAGACTGCATAAATGCCTCCCCACATTATAAACCCTCCAAAAGTCTCTGATTACAGCACTTTTCCATTTACAAGAAGACTAGCGTTTTCTTACAATGAAGGAAAGGAGAATTACCTTGAATAAACTTAATCTTTCGATAGTTATTCCAACTTATAATGAAAGAGATAATATTTCCAAAATACTTGAAAAGTTAGAAAGTTCACTGAAAAACATCAAGTATGAGGTAGTATTTGTTGATGATAATAGTCCTGATGGAACGAGTGAAGAGATAGAAGTTTTTATGAAGAAATCGCAAAACGTAAAACTAATCCGTCGAGTTGGGAGGAGAGGTCTTTCAGGGGCGATAATCGAGGGTATTTTTGCATCAAACGCTAGCCTTGTGGGTGTAATGGACTGTGACCTCCAACACGACGAATCTAAGCTTTTAGAAATGTTAGCTTTATTTAAAAAAAATACTTCTCTAGATCTTGTTATTGGAAGTAGGTTTACCGAAGATGGGGAAATCTCTCATGGTGCATTTTCAAAAGTTAGAGAAGTAGCCAGTAAGACTATAACTATTATAATTAAAAAACTATTATATATCAATTCCACTGATCCTTTGTCTGGGTTCTTTATGGTTAAAAAAGATAGTTTCCTCGCTCACTCAAAAAAGTTACAAACTCAGGGATTTAAAGTTCTAGCCGATTTTCTTGCTGTATCGCGACATAATATCGACGTTAAGGAGATTGGCTATAAATTTAAAAATCGTGTTCTGGGTGAAAGCAAAATGAGTTTACTGACCGGATTAGAATTGATTAGCCTAGTTTTGTCCCAAATTTTTGGCGGAAAAGTTTCAATAAAGTTTATACTTTTTTGCATGGTTGGAGTTAGTGGAATTTTTGTTCAATTAGCTACAACAGGTTTTTTGTATTTCTTTGTTAATGGATTTTCTACTTCACAAACGGTTGGAATTCTTGTAGCGATGACTTCGAATTATTTTTTAAATAACTATATAACTTTTCAAGAGCGTAAATTAAAGTCGATTGCTTTATTACAAGGATTATTTTCTTTTTACCTAATATGTTCTTTGGGTGCTTTTGCAAATATTGCAGTCGCTACATACTTGTTCAGTCTATCATCAAACTGGTTAGTATCGAGCTTTGTTGGAGCTGTTTTTGGAGCTGTCTGGAATTTTACTCTATCATCTAACTTTACCTGGAAGTCTAAGTGAAATATGACTGCTCGCGCATATAGTCAAAATCACTATCTCATATTCTTGCTTAGTGTTTTCATCTTTACAAAACTAGCACTTATAAAGCACACGCCCTTAATTAATGATGAAACCTACACCCTAACCATTGGCAGATACTTTTCACTATCATATTTTGATCATCCTCCATTAATGACATGGATTTCTTATTTATTCCACTTTTTTGATGCTCGAGAAGCATACACCTTTAGAATACCCCATATTATATTTGGAACCTTAACTAGCGTTTTTTTATACAAAATCGGTTCTCTGATATATTCTAGGCAAACTGGTTTTATTGCTGCCATCCTATACTTTATATCTCCTTTTTTCTTTTTTTCTGGAGGGTTTTTTGTAGTTCCAGATGGTCTTTTAAATTTTTCAGTTGCAGGAGCAACTTACATTGCAATAAAGATAATTTTCGGAAACGAAAATAAAAGCTATCTGTGGTTTGTGCTAGGTCTGTCACTAGCGATAGCATTTTTGTCAAAGTATCAATCTTACGTTTTTGCTTTAACCCTATTTATAGCGTTTATAATTTGGAAGAAAGAAGCTTTTTTAGATAGAAACTTTTATATTGGTTTTATTATTTCCGTTTGTGGACTTCTGCCTGTTATTATTTGGAATATAGAGAACAATTTTGATAGCTTTGACTTCCATAAAACGAGAAGTTCATTTATCTTTGATGTTTTTCATGTTCTCAATTCTATATTTTTGCAATCATTGCTTCTTCTACCAACAACAGCTATTTTAATCTGTATAAGTTTTGTAAATTATATAAATGATCAAAAGAGCGAAGAAAGTTTTCTGATTTTCTTATCTTTTCCAACGATCTTCATATTTAACTTTTTTATGATGGCTTCCGAAAACAGCTTTGCTCACTGGTCTATGATGGGATGGATGCTACTTATTCCGATGGCTTCTAACACCCTACATTTATTCAAATCTTCATTAAAAAAGAAATTTTTGATCCTTAAAGCCTTAAATGTTTTTCTAATTTTCTCATTAATATTAGCGATTTCCCTACATGCACGAACAGGCTTTCTTACGAATAGTTATTCAAGACAGACTCCTGAGTGGGATAATACTAGAGAGCTTCTTAATTGGAAATATATAGCAGAAACAATTACTGATAACTTAAAAGAAACTGAAATGAAATCCATTGTAACCCTAAACTGGTATGACAGCGGGCAGTTAAGTGTAGCTTTAAATCATAAGTATAACGTTGGAGTTATTGGACCGAATAACAATCACTTTAAATATATAAACTTAAATTCTGGAAAATCCTTTACACTTGTAGTAGTTCGTTTGTTAAATAATAAAGATCATGGGGATTTAACAGATTCAATTCAGTCACTTGGTTATAAAATTAGAAAGTTAAATATTTTGCCTTTGTTTAGAGGAACCAAAAACTATGGGACTATTAGTTTGTTTTTCATAGAGAAGAACTAAAAAAATATGCAAGAATCTTATAATTTATCCAAATCTTTATTCCCCAAAAACCTCATTAGCAAACATTGGGATATTTATCCCCCAAGCTTTCGGGAAGTCCTATTTGATAATGAAAAACTAAAGAACTTTCGATCCAATGAGCTAAGTTATAAGTTCAATGACTCACTGGAAAAAACAATGGTTTCAAGAACAACTAGAGTGCTCAATAGATTGAAAAAAATTACGGGGAGAAACTTTATAGAGAAAAATAAAGAAATATTTCTTGGAAATCCTAAAACTATTTACATTGGTGGTGATGAGTATGATTACCATGATTTGTTTATCATATATTTTTTTCATACATTATTTCCTTACCTAAAGGAAAAAGTTAAGAAAAATAAATTTTATGTTGTGGAAATAGGAGGTGGTTATGGAGGACTTATTCACAGAATTAAAAAAAGCTTCCCTAATGCAGTTTGCTTACTATTTGACTTACCAGAACAAAACTACATAGCAAATTTTTATCTAAAAAAATTATATCCAAAAGCGAAATTCCTTAACCTAGAGACACTAATGAAAATTAAGAGAGTAAAGTCGTTTGAAAACCTTGCATTAGAAAAAAATGACATTGAAAAATTCGATTTCATAATATTGCCTGGATACTTGATTAACACCTTTGAAAGTGGTTTTATTGACATTTTTATAAATACAAGATCCTTTATGGAAATGAACATAAATACTGTGAATTTTTACTTTTCTCATATACATAGAATGATAATCGAAGATGGAATATTTTACTGCGTGAACCGGTATAAGAAAAAAACTTCAGGAGATGTAGTGAAATTTAAAGAGTTTCCATTTGACAAAAAATGGAAGTTTGAGATATCTCAACAAAGCTTTTTCCAGCCTTTAATTCATGAAGGTTTATTGCGGAGAATAAATACAGAAAACATTAAACTTAAAAGAATGCTTTCTAAATTAAAACCATATGATATTGAGTTTTTGAAAAGCTTGATATAAGTATAAATCGATGAAGAAAAAATTAAAAACAATCTGTATTATTCCTGCTAGGGGTGGCTCTAAGGGACTACCAGGCAAGAACATGAGAATTTTTAATGGCAAACCACTAATAGCCTGGCCAATTTTAGCAGCATCTCAATGCGAAAAGATTGATCAGGTATTAGTAACTACTGACTCTAAAGAAATCGCTAAAAAGGCTGTAGTTTATGGCGCTACTGTACCGTCATTAAGACCCGCTAATCTCGCGCAAGATGATACAACAACAGAGGCTACTTTAAAACATGCCTTAAATGAGTTTGAAAAGATTAATAGTATACAGTTTGATTTATGTGTCTTTTTAACATGCACCGACATATTTAGAAGTGTTAATTGGATTACTGGCGCAATCGAAAAATTGGAAAATGATAGTACTCTTGACTCAGTTTTTGCTGCATCTCCAACTCATAAGAATTACTGGCAAAAAGATAATAATGGTAAGTTGAAGCGAGTCTTAAAAGAAATGAAGTTTTATTCAAGTAGGCAGGAGAAAAAACCAATATATAGAGAGGATACAGGTCTTGCATGTGTTTCCCGTGCATCTCTTTGGAGAGTTGGAAAAAGGATAGGCGATAATGTTGAGATTATCGTTAACGAAAACTTTGAGACATCAATTGATATTCACAATGAGTTTGACTTTTTCTTAGCGGAAAGAGCTCTTGAATACTTAAAAGTACACAACCCTGAAAATGTGAAAATTTTCTTATGACAGATAAACAAAAACGTTTAAAACCGCTAGTTTCAATAATAGTAAGAACTAAAAATGAAGAGCGGTGGATTGATCATTGCCTTAGCGCTATTGAAACTCAGAAACTCAGTGATCATGAAATCATTTTAGTTGACAATAACTCCGAAGATAGATCGGTAAAGGTTGCTAAAAAATATACTGAAAAGATTATCAATGTAACGGAGTTTTATCCAGGGAAGGCTATAAATGAAGGTATAAGAGCATCGCTTGGGAAATATATAGTTATAATATCTGGACATTGCATTCCCAAAAATAAAATGTGGCTTGAAAAATTAATAGAACCACTTGAGAATGACAAAACTGGTTTACTTGCTGGAGTTTATGGAAGGCAGGAACCATTATCTTCTTCTTCTCCACTAGATAAAAGAGATTTAAAAGTAGTTTTTGGATTAGACGAACGCACTCAAAAAAAAGATAGTTTTTTTCATAATGCAAATAGTGCATTGAGTAGAAGTATGTGGGAAAAATTTCCATTTGACGAAAAAACAACGAATATTGAAGATCGTATGTGGGGTGCTGAAGTTATAAAAAATGGTTTCCACATCCACTATACTCCGCACGCTAGTGTTTACCACTATCACGGCATAAACCAAGGTGGTAAGCTTGACAGAGCAGAGAAGATTGTAAATATAATTGAAAACTTAGAGGGGCCAGCTATCTCACTCTCAAAACTTATTGTAGACAAGTTAAACATAATAGGCTTAATCCCAATTAAAGGATCACCTACCACTTTTGAAGGTAAGAATTTGTTAATCGAAAGTATTGGGTATTTAAAGGAATGCAATCTTATCTCAGAAATCTATGTGTCAACTGACAGCTTAGAAACTGCAAAAATTGCTAAAAAAAATGGTGGCCTAGCTCCATTTATCAGACCAAATGAATTATCATCTGAAGATGTAGGACTTCCAGAAGTTTTGAAGTATTCTATAGAGGAAATTGAAAAAATTAGGAAAGTTGATTTAGTTGTTATAATAGAGGAAAACTATCCATTTCGACCAAAAGGATTACTTAATAAACTTATTAATAATATAATTGAGGGTGGTTATGATACTGTTTGTGCCTCAATTATTGAAGAAAGAAGTATCTGGTTGGATACTCAAGAGACTATAAGTTCAATTGGAGATAACCTTATGGAGTCAAGAAGTACAAAACCGGAAAAAATTCATATAAACTTGTTTGGGTTAGGTGCGGTTACATACGTGGACAACATTAGAAGCAAGAAGATTTTATCAAATAAAGTTGGCCTATCTTCAGTACCTGCCTACCCTTATTCATTTCAAATAAATGAAAACTCTTAGTTATGGGTAAAACAAAATTAAAATTGGGAATTCTAGGCTGTGGTCGTGTATGTGAGCATTACATAGAAAAAATACTTATACCTGAACGGGTTGGAGAGCTCTATGAGGTGGTGGCTTGTTGCGACGTTGACGAAAATAAGTGCAAAAATGTTGCCAAGATTTTCTCTTGTAAAGCATTTAATGATATTAACGAATTCGTCAAATACAAAGACATGGAAGTTGTGGTCATATTGACAAAAAGCGGTCAGCATTATGAACATGCAAAAGTATGTTTGTCTAACCATTTGAATGTGATAGTAGAAAAACCATTATCACTTAGGGTCGAACATGCAGAAGACCTTATTCGTATTTCTGCAAAAACCGGTAAGTTTTGTGCTTCAATTTTTCAAAATAGACTTAACCCGGCGGTAGATATAACTAAGAAGGCCTTTGAAAGTAATAGGTTTGGGAAATTGGTGTCCGTTTCTGTCAGACTAAGATGGTGCAGGTTGCAGGAATATTATAATGACGGCTGGCATGGTACTTGGGCACAAGATGGAGGAGTTACTAACCAACAAGCTATTCATCATGTTGATGCTCTAACCTGGATCTGTGGAAGGGTCAAATCTGTTTTTGCAATATCAGCGAGGAGAGCCAATCAATTGCAAGCAGAAGATACTTTAGTGGCAGCCATTGAGTTGGAGAACGGAGGTTTAGCTACATTGGAATTAACAACAGCTGCACGACCAAAAGATATAGAGGCATCAATTACAATCACCGGAACTAATGGAGTTGTACAAATTGGCGGTGTGGCTCTCAATAAAATAGAGCAATGGAATTTTACTGATGGATTAGACGATGGAAAAAAAATTAAAGATAACTTTACAGAGGAAGTTGATAATGGTTACGGTATAAGCCATTATCGACAACTTAGAAAGATTTTTGATACCTTTCAGATAGGTAAAAGTTATAAGGTACCTTTTTTAGCAATTGAATGCCTTGATACTCTCAAACTGATACACTCCATTTATGCAAGCATAGAATTGAATAGAAAAGTTGAATTATCTGAAAACTTAAGTAGCTCAAAATTAGGATTATAGAATGATACAGAATAAAGCACCTGGTAAAGACGTTTCAATTGAAGATATGAAAGAAAAATTTCCTTTAGTTGCAAAAAAAGATAGCACACATTTTTCTGATTTTGAGGTAGCAGGGGTGACATTTGGTAGCAAGTTGATCCCGGTAATGGCAGGGCCAAACATGGTAGAAAATGAGAGTCTTATCGTAGAGACAGCATTACAAGTTAAAAAGGCCGGTGCACATTTCTTGAGAGGTGGTGCTTTTAAACCATTGAGCTTCCCATATCGATCGGAAAAATATACTGAGACACGTGAAGATGGTATTAAATGGTTAGGTATAGCAAAAAAAGAGAGTGGTCTAGGAATTATAACCGAAGTAATGGAAGAGAAATATCTTGATATGATTTGTGATGTAGCAGATATTCTTCAAATAGGATCAAGAAATATGCAAAATTATCCTCTGATTACAGAAGCAGCAAAAACTAAAAAACCACTTATGATAAAAAGACATTATGGCGCTTCTCTAAGAGACTGGCTAGGCGCTGCAGAATACGCCCTTTATGCTGGAAATAAAAAAGTAATATTATGCGAGAGAGGTGTCAGTGTTCCACACACTCATAAAGATTCTTCTAGATTTCTTTTGGACTTACAGGTAGTACCAGCCGCAAAAGAAATAACGCACCTACCAATTGCAGTTGATCCATCTCATGCAACCTTTTGGAGACCCTGGGTTAAACCAATGGCTCTTGCAAGCATAGCTGCAGGTTGTGATAGTGTCATGTTGGAAGTACATCCTGATCCTGAAAATTCTGCAGTAGACCCTTTACAACCTATTGACTTTAGTGCTTTTGGTGGCCTTATGGAAGAAATGAACAATATTGCAACATGTATTGGCAGATCATTAAGGGATGATTGATCAATTAGCAAAACTTGTGGAAAATGATTTAAGCGTATTTTCGCTAAATTATTTTAGTGTCATTCTAGGAACAAGTCCTTCCAAAGGAGCTAGATCGCCATTGCTTTGGAATAAAGTCTACGCAAGAGAGAAAAAGAACGTTAAGATGGTACCCTTAGATGTGAGACCGGAAAATATAAAAGCCGTCTTCGAGTTATTAGAGTCCGAGCCAAAGTGCCTGGGCGGCGCTATCGCTGTACCTTATAAGGAAACTATATTCAAGTTGATAGAAGATCAGTTGCCTGAAAACGTTAAACAGATTGGTGCCGTAAACTGTTTCTACAGACAAATAAAGGGTTCAAAAAATAAGTTTACTGGTACTAATACCGACGGCGAGGCGGCCTTAGATCCTATTTATAATATTATAAATGATAGGCCAATAACAATTGCTGTTTTAGGCTTTGGGGGAGCAGGTAAAGCAATATTGAGTTTTTTACTCAAATACTCCCACAAGGAAAATAGCTTTTATTTGTTCAATAGAACACGGCCTTCCAAAATCAATGCTAATATAGAGTTTAATTTACTCAATGCAGATAATTTGGGGGGAAAAATTCCATATGTTGACTTACTTATTAATACTACTTCAGTTGGATCAAGTCTTTCCAAAAAACAAAGTCCTTTACCAATAGAGCTAATTTGTAAGATTAAAAAATCAGCAATTGTTTATGATATAATTTATGAGCCGAAATATACTGAGCTTTTAGAAAGGGCAAATAAGCTTGGCTTAAAAACCATAAATGGTCTTAGAATGAATATAATCCAAGCGGTATTAGCTTACGGATATACTAATGATACGGATTTGTCTAAAGAGGATATTTTACAGATCATGTCTGAATGAGTCAGACTTTGGCAAGGTAAATTTTATATACTTTGATTATGTGCTCTCCCTTTACTATAGGGAATTCCTCCAAAAGAATTATTTTGTTAAATACCTTTCGGATTTTTTTGTGGATTGGAAATTCTTCATCTTCGATGATGAGGCCCTGTTTTAGCTTAGTGCTTTTTTCAAATCTCCAAATGTCAAATTGTGTTTCTCGGTCCGCCATAATCGCATCTGCCTCTAAATCGTTGGCATGAAAGCTATATAGAGATGCTAATCGATAATCCATAAAAATAACTTTATTGACTCCATATTTTCTCTTATTTTCTTCTACTTTTTTTGTAACTTCATCCCAGCCATAAAGTATGGCAGTTTCTCTATCAACTGGACCAAATAAAAGTGCTAATGGATATATGGTGGAGTTAACATATAACAATGAGAGAAAGCAGAAACCGTAAATTGCCTGATAAAATATATGTGATTTCTTTTCAATTAAAATGGTAAGTAATGGCATGAACACTACAAAACCAATAATAGCCCAATAGTATAAAACATTAGTAAAGACATTCAAGAAAATACAAATAGCCAAAGTTGTACTTAAAACCCAGTAACAACTTATTGAATATAAAAACTCATTGGTTTTTTCGAATTTTTTTGATCTATGCTGAATTACTTTAAAAAATATAAGTGGAGAGACCGACAAGACCACACCACTTGCGAATACAAATGTGTCTGTAATAAACGACTGAAGAGAGAAACCAAAGTCGAGTCTGGTATTAAAATGGAAATTAACAGACGCAAAGTTATGATTAATATTCCATATAATTACTGGAAGCTGAAAAAATAAAACTATAACAAAGGCCACACATAAGTGAAAAGGTAGCAGGATACTCCTTAATGAATTATTCGATAAGACAAAAAGAAGAACACCTAAACCATATAAAATTGCGTTATATTTTCCAAGACAAGATAAAGAGAAAAAAAATATCGATGTGTACCAAAAAATAAATCTATTCTGATTTTGGGTATATGAGTGAAGAAATCTAAAAAAATAATAACTACTTAAATAAAGACACAAAATCATCACCGCATCAGGGAAGGATACAGTAAGGAAAATTCCATACAATGGTACCGAACAAAAAATTACGCTGCTCTTCAAAGGCTGCAAAAAATCGGTGCTATAGTTTGAAAACTGCTTTACCCAATGTATATTAAAAAAAAACACAATTATGAAGCAAATAGTTGGCACTATCCTTATTTCAAAATATTTATCAATATATATGAGGCTTAATATTCCTTGAACCCAAGATGATAGAGGTGGATGATCATAAAATGAGATATCAGGATTCTTTGACCATAGCCAATAGTAGGCTTCGTCGGGAAGCAATGATCCATTCCACAAAAATATTATTTTTGTGGAAATTAGTAAAAAGAGTAAAGAGTAGTAGAACTGAACATCACTTATTTTCTTAACTAAAAGGTAATTTGAAATATTTTTTTTTTTCATTATTTATTAAATTTTTTCTTTAAATCTTCTTTTAAGTCCAAAGCTACGCTATCCCAATCTTTCAGTGTTTTTTGACGGTATAGCGTTAGACTTGGATACCATACACTGTCTGTCCTTTCCAACAACCACCAAAAGTTGGCTACATAAGGTAAAAGAACCCAAGTGTTCTTACCTAAAGCTCCAGCAAGATGAATGGTAACATTACTTGTAGATACAACAAGATCACATAACTCAATCAGCGCCGCGAGACCATCAAGGTCTTCCCTATTATCTACTGAAGAACACTGTATAATCTCTATGCCCGTATCTTTCTCAAACGCTTTAATCTCTTCACCCACTTCACCATACTGAAGATTTAGTAATACAATATCTAAATCTTGGAATATTTTACCAAACTCCATCAGAGTTAAACTCTTCTTTAATTGGTTCAGTGACTTGATACTCTTCCAAGAAATGCCAATAATCTTTCTATCACCAACATTCAACTCCTGTCGTAACACTTCTACCCTATTTGCATCAGCTTTAAGATATCCTTTTACTGTCTTCTTAAAATCCTCTTCTGACGATCTGAACAAGCGTGGCAGGCTCCCCATTGGTAAGTGGCAATCAAACTCTTGCTCGCTTATCTGCTTTGGATCCGATAAAAATCGAACATCTGGCATCGACCTCTCACACAACGGGATAAGCCTTTTATCAACATATACCGATACACTCCTCGATAATGCACAAGCCTCAGGAACCAAACCTAAAAATATGAGCTCATCGCCAATACCCTGCTCTC
>CACBAO010000001.1 GCA_902537235.1 uncultured Alphaproteobacteria bacterium | reverse complement strand
CGGTGGTGGTATATCAGGATGCTCGCTAGCATATCATCTCGCTAAGATAGGTTGGAAAGACATTGTTCTTTTGGAAAGGAAGAAATTGACTTCTGGAACCACATGGCATGCAGCGGGTCTTATTGGTCAATTAAGACCAAACTTAAATATGACAAGATTAGCAAAATACTCTGCAGACCTCTATGTGAACTTAGAAAAAGAAACAGGGGTTTCTACAGGGGTAAAACAAAATGGATCGTTAACGGTAGCACTTACAGATCACCGTCATGAAGAAATTCTGAGACAATCATCGATAGCAAAGTCATTTGATGTAGACGTCAATGAGATTTCCATTTCCGAGTTGAAGTCCTATCATCCATTTTTAAATGTCGATGGAGTAAAGGGTGCCGTCCATCTCCCACTAGATGGTCAAGGCGATCCCGCGAATATTGCAATGGCACTAGCAAAAGGAGCTCGAGATTTAGGAGTAAAAATTTTTGAAGATACAAAAGTGACTGGGTTAAACACTCATAATAATTCAGTTAGTGGCATTTACTGGCTGAATAAAGATGGAAAAGGCCTTATCAAAACTGAAAATGCTGCAAATTGTGCTGGGATGTGGGCAAGAGATTTTGCTGAAAGCCAGGGGGTTACCGTTCCGCTCCATGCCTGTGAACATTTCTATATCGTAACTGAACCAGTCAAAAACCTAAGTACTTTGCCCGTATTAAGAATGCCAGATGAACAAACTTATTACAAAGAGGATGCAGGTAAATTTTTAGTTGGAGCCTTCGAACTTGAAGCAAAACCATGGGGTATGGATGGAATAGATGAAGATTTCTGCTTTGACCAATTACCGGAAGATCTAGATCACTTTGAACCTATATTGGAGAAAGCTATAAAGCGAATTCCCATATTAGCAAAATACGGTATTAAAACATTTTTCAATGGCCCAGAGAGCTTTACTCCGGATGATAAATACTATTTGGGGGAAGCTCCCGAATTGAAGGGTTTTTGGGTCGCGGCTGGATACAATTCAATTGGAATAGTCTCTTCGGGAGGTGCTGGGATGGCCTTGGCACAGTGGATCGACCAAGGATCACCTCCCTTTGACCTATGGGACGTTGATATTAGGAGAGCCCAACCGTTCCAAAGAAACCGTCTCTATTTGAAAAACCGGGTAAAGGAAACATTAGGCTTATTGTTTGCAGATCATTTTCCTTATCGACAGGTCGAAACATCTCGAGGGGTCAGAAGATCACCATTACACGAGCATTTAAAAAAGGAAAATGCCGTTTTCGGTGAACTCGCGGGATGGGAAAGAGCCAATTGGTTTTCTATTGGTAGCCAAGAAAAAAGATACATCTACGATTGGAAAAAACAAAACTGGTTTGAAAACCATAGACTAGAGCATTTAGCAATTCGAAATAATGTTGGACTAGTAGATATGAGCAGTTTTGGAAAAATAAGAGTTGAGGGAAGTGATGCCCTTTTGTTTTGCCAAAGAATTTGTGGAAATAACGTCGATGTAGAAATTGGGAAAATAGTTTACACCCAAATGCTCAATTCAAAAGGTGGTATTGAAAGCGACCTGACAGTCACTCGTTTAAAGCAGAATTGTTTTTTATTTGTAGTACCGGCTACAACTCTCGTGCGAGATCTTAGTTGGCTGAGTCGCCACACAGAAGACTTTAATATCGTATTAACTGATGTTACTTCATCTGAAGCCGTTTTGGCATTAATGGGGCCTAATTCAAGAAAGCTATTATCAGACATATCACCAAATAAATTTGATAACAAAAATCATTCCTTTGGCTTAGCCAAGGAGATCGAAATAGGATATGGTTTAGCTAGAGCACATCGAATAAGTTATGTTGGTGAATTAGGTTGGGAACTTTATGTTAGTTCAGAGCAGGCATGTCATGTTTTCGAAACAATCCGAGAGGCAGGAAAAAAATATGAGCTGAAGCTCTGCGGGCTCCATAGCTTAGATAGTTGTAGAATAGAGAAGGCTTATCGCCATTTTGGCCATGACATTACCGATGAAGATCACGTTTTGGAAGCAGGGCTCGGTTTTGCTGTAAAAACAGATAAAGATGATTTTATAGGTAAAGAGGCAGTTATAAGGAAAAACAATAAGGGCTTAGAAAAATATCTCTATCAATTTCAATTAGAAGATCCAGAACTATTTCTTTTTCATAATGAACCGATTTATCGGGATGGCGAACTCGTTTCTCATTTAACTTCTGGTAATTACGGTCACTTTTTGGGATCAGCTGTAGGCATGGGTTATATTCCATTAAAAGAAGAAACTAAAGAATCAGTTGAAACCTCTGATTTTCATATTGAAATTTCAGGTACTATGGCGAAGGCAAAAATTTCATCAAGACCACTTTATGACCCTAGCTCAGAAAAAATTAGGGTCTAATTTATTACAAGTAATGACGGGGAGAGATAAAGGTAACTAAATGAAGAGGGTAAGTCTTTAATATACCTATAAGAGGATTTCTATATCTGAGAAAATGAGCCTTACAAAAACGAAAGTCAAAAAGCTTAGCAAAAAAGAATTTAGTAACATGTATAAAAAAAACCTTTTAAATGCCTTTCTTCTTATTTTTTTATGCTCGTGTTCGTCAAATCTAAACCGTGAAATAATAAGACTTGACCCAACTAATGAAAATTACCATACGTCAGGATGTAGAGAAATTAGAAAAAAAATACTGGATCAAAAAAATGATCCCAGTGAAAGCGTCGCGCGTGGTGCTTTGTCGACCTATTTTTTGGGAGCAATAAGTCTGCCTGCTTTGGGTTTTTTGGAGATAAACTCGGAAGAGTATAAGAAGAGTCTAATAGCTGAACTTAAAAGAAACTGTTATTAATAGAGTATAAATTTTAAAAGGGAGTGACATTTGATTGATACAAAACAAATCCGAGAGTCTGTAGCCACAATTTGCCAGAAATATGGAGAAGAATATTGGCGTGATTTAGATAAGAAAAAAGAATACCCTACAGACTTTGTTAAGGAAATGACGGCAAGCGGGTTCTTAAATATACTTATTCCTCAAGAATATGGTGGCGCTGGACTGGGATTAAAAGAAGCCTGTATTGTTTTGGAAGAACTTAGTCTTCAAGGTGCACATGCTGGTGCGTGTCATGCTCAGATGTACGTTATGGGCACTCTTCTAAGACATGGGTCGGATAAACAAAAAAAAGAATATCTTCCAAAAATATCTTCTGGTGAACTAAGGCTTCAGAGCTTTGCCGTGACAGAGCCAAACTCAGGAACAGACACAACTAGTATCAAAACCATGGCAAAAAAAACTAATGATGGTTGGATTATCAATGGGCAAAAAGTCTGGATTAGTCGAGTGGAACACTCTGACTTAATGATCCTTCTTGCACGAACTAAACCACAGGGAGCTCTAACCAAAAAAACTGACGGATTTTCTGTTTTCCTTATTGATATAGAACAAGCTAAGGAAAGTGGGCTTAAAATAGTAAAAATTGACTCTATGATTAACCATCACTCCTGCGAATTATTTTTTGATGATGTTTTCATTCCGAATGAAAGCATTATAGGTGAAGAAGACAAGGGATTCCGAGCAATTATGGATGGTATGAATGCCGAGAGAATCCTTATAGCATCAGAGTGTATCGGAGATGGTAAATATTTTATAGAAAAGTCTGTTAACTACGCCAAAACTAGAACAATTTTTAATAGAGAAATTGGCATGAACCAGGGAATTCAATTTCCAATTGCGGAGTGCTATTCACAAATCGAAGCGGCATCGCTTATGGTCGATAAAGCTGCGACGCTTTTCGACGAGGGTAAAAAATGTGGTGCAGAGGCTAATATGGCAAAAATGTTGGCGGCTGATGCTAGTTGGAAAGCAGGCACTACTGCTATGGAGACATTTGGTGGCTTTGGCTTCAGTAGAGAATACGACATTGAAAGAAAGTTCAGAGAAACGCGTCTTTATCAAACAGCTCCTGTATCGAGGAACTTAATACTTAGCTATATTGCTGAACATGTTTTAAATCTTCCAAGAAGCTTTTGAAATGAGTTTACCACTTGATGGAATATTAGTGGTATCTATGGAACAAGCTGTGGCTGGTCCTTTTTGTTCTAATCGACTTAAACAATCAGGCGCCCGGGTCATTAAGATTGAGAGAAAGGATGGTGGAGATTTTGCTCGGGGTTATGACACAGCCGCTGTAGGAGAAAGCTCGTATTTCATATGGCTGAATCAAGGTAAAGAAAGCATCGCGCTGGACCTAAAGACAAAGAGTGATAGACACATATTCTTAAATATGATTGCTAAAGCGGATATTTTTATTCAGAATTTCTCTCCGACAACTGTAACTAAATTGAGCATAGATAGCTCCAGTTTAAAATCTATTAACCCAAGACTTATCTGTTGCGATATATCTGGCTATGGAGACGCTCCGGAAATGATGAAAAAAAAATCTTATGATTTACTAATTCAAGCGGAAAGTGGCCTTATAGATGTATCTGGATCACCGGAGGGACTTGGTAGGATAGGAGTCTCAATTTGCGATATTGGCGCAGGAATGGCGGCACATGCAGGCATTGTAGAATCTTTATTATTAAGAGAACGTTTTAATAAAGTTAAGGATGTTAAGATTTCTCTTTTTGATGTTGCTGCTGACTGGATGACTGTTCCATATATTCATGGCAAATATGGAGGGGCTGCTCCCAAACGGGTTGGTCTAAAGCATCCTTCTATCGCACCTTATGGTGCTTTCCTGTGCTCGGAAAATACTAGCTTTATCATTTCAATTCAGAACGAATTGGAGTGGAAAAGATTTTGTGTAGAGGTTCTTAAAACACCTGCCCTGGCAAAAGAAAATAAGTTTTCTAGCAATACACTCCGAGTAAAAAACAGGAGTTTACTAGATGATACAATTCAGTCCATCTTATTTTCACTTACCGATGCAACTCTTAAAATTAGGCTTGAAGACGCGTCAATTGCGTATGGAAGATTAAATACCGTTAAGGATCTAGAAACGCATTTGGCGTTGAAAAAAATAAGTGTAAGAAATTCAGTAGATAACAGTTTAACTATTCCCTCTCCACCCCTTATTTGGGAGAATTCAGAAAAAAAAGCGCCTAAATTTAATCAACATAATGAACAATTGAGAAAAGAATTCAATGAAACAAAAAAATAAACATATTTTTGTTTTTGGAATTTTTGCGGTGGATTTATCTTTCTATGTTAATAAGAAAGTAAAACCTGGAGAAACCATTATTGCAAAAAGTTCGAATATAGGCCCCGGCGGCAAAGCCTCAAATCAAGCAATATCAGCAAGAAAACTAGGAGCATCCACCACATTAATTACTCGATTAGGGAATGATAATTTTAATAGCTATGCAAATAGTATTTGGAGAAGAGAGAAACTCTTTGCGAGTACAAAAATTGACAAAAATTTGCCAACCGGTATGGCAGGAATATTTATCGATGATAAAACTGGTGAAAATAGTGTAATTGTTGATCCTGGTGCATCAGCCCGTCTGAGTATAGATGACTTTTATTCGCAGAAATCAAAAATGAAAAAAGGAGACATCTTTTTAACTCAATTTGAACAGTCATCTGATACTACATTTGCAGTTTTAAAAGAAGCCAGAGATTTGGGTATGATTACAATTTTTAACCCAGCCCCATTCGGAAAAATTAGTAGGAAAGCTTACCAATTTTGTGAAATTATTACTCCCAATGAAACAGAAGCTGAGCAAATAACAAATATCTCTTTAAAAGGCAGAAGAGACATTGAAAAGGCTATAAATAAAATCAGAGACCTGGGGGTTGAAAAAGTAATTATTACACTTGGAAAGAAGGGAGCAGCATTATTTGATGGAGAGAAAATTTTGTTCTGCCGAGGAAACAAGTTTGGGAAAGTGATTGATACAACAGGTGCAGGTGATTGTTTCAATGGTGCTTTGGCAACCGCATTGTCTTTTGGAAAAGATTTGAGACAATCAGTAGAATTTTCTTGTGCTGCAGCGGGCCTTAGTGTCTTAAAAAAGGGAACAGCTCAGTCAAGCCCGACTAGAGTTGAGCTAAACAAAGTTCTGAAGGCTACTTAAGATTATACCTATGAGATAATTGTTTAATCGAGATTGGTATTTCAATGACATTCACTTTTTTTGACCCAAGCGCCTTGACAAAAGTTTGTGAAAAATCTTCTACTCCCTTTACTCTATATGCATTTGCACCCATAGCTTTACATAGCTTTACAAAGTCAGGGTTCTTCAAATCCGTGGCTATTTTTCGCCCTGGATAATCTCTCTCCTGATGCATTCTTATTGTTGCATAACTGCTGTTATTTATGATCATAATAATTATTTTTGCACCATAGTGAACTGCAGTAGAGATTTCCTGGCTAGACATCATAAAACCTCCATCTCCTACACAACAGAGGACAGCTTTTTCTGGATTTGACAGTGCTGACGAGACTGCTGCCGGAATGGCGTATCCCATAGAACCACAGGTAGACGCAATTTGTCTTCTGCTCCCTCCAAATCTTAAAAATCTTTGAGGCCATGCAGCGTTATTTCCGGCGTCGAGAGTTATAATAGAATTTTCGGGAAATTTTTTTTCAACTATCTCAAAAATTTTACTTAAATTATTGAGATTTTTACTTTTTTGTGGTTTGGAGTCCTCTAAGTAATTTTTATTAAGCTTATTTCTCCATCCTTTCCATTTGCTGGAGTTACCCAGATTTAGGTCTTCTAGCTTATCGCAGCACTCATTTACTCCAACATTTATGCATACATTAGCGTTATAAACCTTATTCAACTCATTTGGGTCTACATGAATATGAACTATGTTTTTCAAGTTATCCTTTGGACTTATAATGCTATATCCTTTTGTTGTCATTTCACCTAGCCTAGCTCCTAAGACAATTATGAGATCACTTTTTTTAGTGCTAGAAATCAGGTCCGGGGCTACTGATGTACCGAAGCTACCCGCAAAGTTTTCGTTTTTATGGTCAAATAAATCTTGCCTACGAAATGAAGTCGCTACTGGAATATTGTTCCGGCTTATAAACTTTTGAAATTTAGCACATGATTTATTAGTCCAACCTGACCCACCAATTATAAAAAGAGGTTTTTTGGCACCTTCTAATGAGCTTTTTAAGGCATTAAGTACTTTATCAGGTAGCTGACCTTGAATTACTTTGCTAAATGGACGACTATTTGCCTGTGTTTTTTGAATCAACATATCCTCTGGGGTCAGTAGCACTACTGGGCCAGGTCTTCCTGAAGTGGCCGTGCTAAAAGCTCTATTAATGTATTCAGGCAGTCGATCAGGATTATTAATTTCAGCTACCCATTTTGATAAAGGCCTAAAGAACGTCTTGAAATCTACTTCCTGAAATGCCTCTCTGTCCCGAGAGTTCCTATCAATGTCCCCGACAAAAAGAACCATCGGGGTACTATCTTGGTAAGCGATATGTAGTCCAACTGAAGCATGACAAGCTCCAGGACCTCTAGTTACATATGCCACCCCTGGTCTGCCGGTGATCTTACCGAAACTTTCAGCCATATTACAGGCTCCGGCTTCATGTCGAGCATTAACAATTTTTATTTCACCTTTTCGACCATAAAAACCATCCAAAGCACCTAAAAAACTTTCTCCTGGAACACAAAAAAGCGTTGAAACCTTATTATCTATAAGTATCTCCGCTAAAAGCTCGCCACCTGTTAAATACTTCTTTCTCAATACAGTTCCAGGAATTATTTATATCTAATTCATTTTTCTGGTCTTTTAGGGAGTGGTTTTAATTTCTTTATTTCGGGTAATAGCATAGCTTCTGCGTCATCTTTTGGCTCATAATAATTACCAAGAATTTTCTGTCTTTTCTTTATAGAATGGAGCTTAATCTGCAATACATACTTATCGAATACTGCGTCAACTTTTTTAGTAGATCCTGAAGCTGTTACTCCATCAATGAACTCGTTTTCCACTGCCTTTTTTAACCTCGCTGTGGTTAATCCTTTAATTTTTACAAGGCTATTAATTGAGCTTCTTGTAAGAGAAGCAACTTGATCTTCCATTGCTTGCAGATCGTCTAACGTTGGCTTTGGCACGGTTACTGTTACTAGTTGTTGCTGCACGTCAAACTTTACATTTTTGAAATTGTTGGCTTTTATTTCTTTAGCGACCAGTTCTACGTGATCTCTGCTGTAAGGCATAACATCTAAAGTTCTAGGTTTCGTTCCAACCATTACCTTGGCAATATCTGCAATTCTCCTAGGTTTTTTTTCAACCATAACTTTCATACCAAATAAGGCATTTTTAAATGCGTCCTCAGAACCAATGTCTTTTATGGTGTCGCCGAAATCAAACATGAATTCTGCCATGTTTTGCAGTGCTTCAGCCGAATATGAGTCTTCGAATACTTCAGCCATTTTCCCCCTCCTTTATATGAACTTGATCATTTAAACTAAAAATTCACATTCCAGTTTGAATGATACAACAATTAGTCTAAAATATCAAAATTTCTAAATTATT
This sequence comes from uncultured Alphaproteobacteria bacterium, assembly GCA_902537235.1. Lineage (GTDB taxonomy): Bacteria > Pseudomonadota > Alphaproteobacteria > Rhodobacterales > Rhodobacteraceae > CACIJG01. The sequence continues at coordinate 226,753 of CACBAO010000001.1, read as the reverse complement.
CTAAATTAATATAGATTTTTGTCGACTCTTACTAATATGATTGAAAAATTATGTACTTAATGATGAAAAAATTACTGTTACTAATTATATTTTTGTTTCTTCCCTCCATTGGACTGTCAGAGGGAAGAATTTACGAAAATAAGAAAGAGGGTCATTGCACTCTTTGGGATACAATGAGGCTTAAATGGCCTCAAACAATAATGGGAAGAGAAAAAATCAAATGTCGTCGAAGAGCCGAACTGTCTAAAAACGCTCCAGTTACGTGCAGGTATAAAAGTTGGAAATGGAATGACGATGATCCAACTCAGAGAATGTGTACTTATGTGAAAGCAGGATCTAGAATGGATGTACCTACAGTAACTATCGTCATTGAGAATGGGGATGCTTGTCCTAAAGAATATAAATGTGCTCGTAACAAATAATATTATTTAATATATAATATTGTAAAAACATTGGTTTTTTAACTACATTTTCGACTATTATCATTAATATGAGTAATACAAATTCTACATACCCAAATGAGGTGATTTTTGTAAGACAACAGAATTCGTTTAATCTCCCTAAAGAAGAAACAGAGTATCTAGTAGAAAAAAGAAATGATTTCGATGAGATAGAGAAGCTAGTAAAATTTTTTCCAGTTAAAGATGGGACTATTGAGCTTAAAATAGTTTCACCAGAATACTCAAAGTCCTACAAGCACGGTGATATATACAATATAAGCAAAAAGCAATCTTCTGGATTCAGTGAAGTAGAACAAATTGTTGGAACAGGCAGAATTCTTAACAATATCTATAAAAAGAACAAAGACTCTTTCTCAATACTCGGTTCAAGAGAATATTCAGACAAGGTTAATGTCGCCATCCATTGCCTAAAAAGAAGTAATGATGAGGTACCAAGCAGAGAAAAATCAGTTCTTGGAAATTATATACAAGGAGATCTAAACTTTGATAACTCAAAGGGTAGCGGATTCTTTTCCCTCGCTTGTGGCAAAGCGAGTGACAATATAGACTACAATTTTGGTGAGGAGTTTTATTTAGAGGTATATCTTGACGATGATACCTTCAGAGACCTACTAGGTAAGATTTATCATCCAGAGTTTGAGGCTATTATTGTGAGGTGTAATTTAGGTAACTTGAAAGGTATATATGCAGAAAAACCAACCGGTGTATATACTGAAAATGGCTTTATAACCGATGGTCAGGCTTACAAGCTCTTATATGAAAAAGGGGACGTTTCCAATTATGCAGAAATGCCTGATTACTTTGGATCTGTAGGCTCCATTTCGAAAAGCAACCCATTTATAGTCGACGTATACTATGCAAGCAAAGATTTAAAAAAACCCAAACCGAATAAAGCTAAGCAAACTCTCAGAGAACATAAACAAACTTTAGAAACGCTAAAGTTTACTGGCTCCAATAATAAAGTGAATATCATATTTTTATATATTCTGATGTTTTTGACGCTCTTATATCTCGCGGTTCAGTTTTTTGAATGAAAGAAGCTATTTAATTGATTTTGTAATAACAAAATCGGAATAAGTCCAGTAAGTATAATGAAGAATGCTGGCAATGATGCCTCGATCATTAATTCGTCATGCGCGAACTGGTATGTATAAGTTGCGAGTGTTTCAAAGTTAAAAGGTCTTAGTATCAATGTCATTGGTAGTTCTTTAACTATATCTACAAAAGTCAAAATCGCGGCAGCTATAATCGATGTCCTTATAAGAGGGAGAGTAATTTTATATGATGTAGACATTGAGGAATAGCCCAAACTTTTTGACGCATCAAATAAATTTGAGGGAATTCTAGAGTATCCTGAAATCATTCCTCCATATGGAATAGCATAAAACCTTACTGTCAATGCGAATATAACTCCATATATCGTTCCTCCTAAAAAGACTATATTTCCTGTAAAATTATCTAAAAACCCAAAAAAAATAACCACGCCTATAGCGAGCATAGTTCCAGGCAGAGCATATCCTGTAGCAGCAATGTTATAGATAATTGCTAAAGTACGATTTTTAGCAAAATACGCGCTAGAAGCTGAGAAAAAAGCAAGTAATATAATAATAAATGTCGCGGTGAAACCTAAAAAAATAGTATTAAGCAGTACAGGAAAAATCGTAAAAAAACTTTCAAGTTTTAGCCCTATAAAAACGTTATTTATCAAAATAATTATTGGAACTATAAAACCAACTGAAATTGGCACTAAACAAAAGAAAATTGCGAGTAGTGTTTTTTTCAAACTCAACTCTTTTGGTGAAATATTATTCAGTCTCTTTGAGGTATCATTAAATTTTTGGCTAGATCTTGCCTTTCTTTCTAGAAATAGCAAAATTATTATAAAAACAAATGTCACTATCGCTATTTGGGATGCTGCAGATATACTGTTCATCCCAATCCAAACATTAAACATTCCTAGAGTGAGCGTTTGGACAGAGAAATATTCAACTGTTCCAAAGTCTGACAGTACTTCCATTGCAACAAGGGCAAGACCAGCCACAATATATGGCCTGCATAAAGGCAGGCCAACTGCCAAAAATTTATTTCGACCATAAAGTCTAGCAGTCTCATATAAGCTTCTAGGAGAGTTATTAAAACCTGTTCGTGCTAAAATATATACATAGGGATAGAGAACAAAACCCATTACAAAAATAGCACCCATTACCGATCTTATTTCAGGAAAATAATAATCAGATGCTGAATTAAAACCAAAGACGTGTCTTATAAGTCCTTGTACTGGTCCTGCGTACTCTAGGAAATCAGTATAGACATAAGCAATGATATAGGCCGGACAAGCCAATGGTAATATCAAAGCCCATTCTAACACTTTTTTACCAGCAAAAGAGTAACAAGTCACAAGCCATGCTGTTGAAATGCCTAAACCCGCCGATAGAGTTAGTACCCCCATAAATAGTAATAACGTATTTACAACGTATATAGGCAATACCGTGTTTACAAGATGAAGCCACAATTCTTGGTTGCTTTCGAAAGCTGTCAAAACCAAGCCAAATATGGGGCCAATTAAAAGAATAGAGAGAAAAACGGCAGGAAAATTTTTAAATACACCCTTATTTGTAGCCAAAAAATTAGATTGAAATATTGCAGAATTACTTAAAATTTTACCAACCCACTTTATCTATAATTTTTTGAGCTTCATAAGCTTTCAGGGCAATTGAGATGATAGGTAAACTGTCAGACTTAAAACTTCCCCAACTTTTTAATTCTTCAGTAGTTTCAACATTTGGGTTCACCGGGTATTCAAAATTAATCTCTCCATACATTTTCTGAGAGGTCGCCTTTGATAAGAACTCTAATAAAGCCACCGCTTCTTTTTTATTTTTTGAATATTTAGCAACGCCTCCACCCGATATATTTACATGTGCTCCCCTATCCTCTGCACCTTGATTCGGAAAAATTAAGCGAACACTTTTTGCCCATTCCCTTTGGCTTGGATCGCCAGAATATTTTAATTTACCAAAATAGTAGTTATTTATAATAGATATGTCACACTGGCCTTCAAAGATCGCCTTTACTTGCGCTCTATCATTTCCTTGGGGCCTTCTAGCTAGATTACCTACGAATTTTTTTGCCCATTCCTCTGCTGCTTTCTCTCCCAGAGATAAAATCAGCGAAGACATTAGGGCTCTATTATATACATGACTTCCTGGTCGGGAACACACCCTACCTTTCCATTGTTCGTCGGCTAAGTCCTCAATTTTAGTAATTTGTCCCTCTTTTACTCTGTCCTTGGACGTAACTATAACTCGTGATCGTTTTGATAAGGCAAACCACTTGTTTTCGGGACTTTTTAAATTCTGGGGAATGTTCCTATCCAGAATATCCGAATTTACTGATGCGAGGAGATCGAGATCATCATATATATATAAGCGCCCAATATCTACGGTCAAGATGACATCAGCAGGACTATTCTTACCCTCTGCTTTCAGTCGTTGAGCTAAACCTTTCGTTGCATATACTACGTTAGTCTTAATTCCCGTTTCTTCAGTGAATTTTTCCAAAAAAGGATTGATGAGAAAGGGTTGGCGGTGAGAGTAAATATTAACTTCAGCACCAATTACCGTAGTAATCGATAGAAATAAAAGCGTTATAATTGATAGCGGATAGAAATTCATTAGGATTGCTCCTTTTATATTTTAAAAATTTTATTCAGCGATTTTAAACTGGAGAGACTTTCTGAGGCTATGTCTGAAATTTCTTTCATTGGTTTTAAATATAATTCTGTTATTGAATTAGGATCGAAGTCATTATCTTCAACTCCCAATTTTAGATTATCAATATCCTCGGAGTGATGAAGCGATCCAAATATCCAATCCCAGATCGCCAAAGCGGCTCCAAAGTTTTTATCGTAATGTCTTTCATCCAGAGAATGATGAAGCTGATGTTGAGCTGGTGAAATGAGAATTTTTTCTAACCAAACCCAATATTTGATATCTATATGAGAATGTCTTAAATTTGATCCAGCAACATGAAAAGAAAATACTAAGAAGTTGACGCCCAAAATAGTTACTAAATCAACCTTATCACCAAAAATGAAAAAGAACGTGGAAATCACTGTACCCTGAGAAAATGCTCCTCTTAAGGAAAATAGAATTCCCTCAAGAGGGTGTGTTCTGTATACCGTGATTGGATTCAAGGTCTCAGCCGAATGATGAACTTTATGAAGAGCCCATAAAACAGGCCACTTATGCATCCATCTGTGTACCCAGTATTTTGTGAAGTCGTCAAAAGTGAAGAAAACGAAAGTAAATAGAATAGCTACTACAATAGCCGGGGTATCATTTAAGAAAGAAATAAGCCCACTTAACGGTATTGATAAAAGAGAATAGTAAAAAAATGTTGCAACGGCTAACTGAGTCAAAAGATACGGAGATAATATCAACATGAGAACTCTATTAATTAAAAACATTTTGTAATCCGAGATTGCAGAACCTGATAAGAGAATTTTCTTATCAAACACTTTAAAAATCGCTGATTTCAACCTCTTTTTCTTAAGGAATACAAGCCATAAAATCGCTATTAAGATTGATAACGCAATGTATCCAAGGAAAACTCTTTTCTTTGGATCAACAAAGTGATGGAAAATATCGCCAATATATTCTAACATTTTATTCCTAACTTATTTAAGGCCCTTATAAGGTATTTAGGAGCCTTCCCCCGTGACTGGGAAATCCGGGGGAAAGCTGGAGAAGGAAAGCTCTTTTAGTCGTTTTCCGCGCTATCGGAGCTTCCTACCTTTGACGCCAAAGAGGACATATCTGCTAACATGTCGTTTCCTTTTGCTTTGACACCAAACTTTTCGACCATCAGCTTTTGGATCTTAAGCATGTGTAGCTTAAACTCCCCCCAAGACTGTGCTTCTTCCTTAATGTAATTTCCCGCAGAATCTACACCTGTTACTTGTGAAGCATTCATCAGAACTGGTCCCATACCTGTAAGCCTGTTTAGCTTCACGGCTGTTTCACCCAAGTTTGATTTGCCTGTCTGGAGAGCCAGAGCAAAACCTTTAAGTTCTCCCCAATGTTTCGCATAGGTGGAGAAGGCTTTATCTGAGTAATTTTCTTCAAGCTTTACAATATCCTTGTAAACGGAACCTGCGTACTTAAAAACAGACTCGGCAATAACCTTTTCCCAATTTGCATTGATAACAGCGATGTGACCTTGCAGTGCAGCTTTTTCTGATGATGAAAGCTTTTCACCTTTTGCTCCTGCAATTATCTTTCTACCGTCTAAAAAAGCCTGGGTGACTGTGTTATAGTAATTTGTCTTACCACCTTTATCAAAGCTTGATGCATAGTACGCGTGCGCAAAATTGTACTCGCTCTTAAGATCTACTACACCATCTTTGTTTTGGTCTGCGGCAGCCATATCCTTCATCTTAGTGATGTCGTAGTTTTGCTTTGCACTGAGACCGAGCCCATGTGAGACAGCACCCCAATACCCAAATGCTTCATCCCAAGCGTGCTCTTTATAGGTATAATAAGCTCCGTCCTTATATGGCATATCATTTGTCTTTGAGCCAGGAGCCATTTTTTCATCTAGATAATTATCAACTGCTTGGTTATAAAACACAGCGCCCATTGCGAACTTTGAAATCAATTGAGGATAATTATAACCAGTAGCAGGGTCAAAACCACCTTTTGTCCGAGCAGCTTTCTTAATCATAAACTCGATGACTTCTGGTCCAGTCATTTGACCAGGCCATCCATTAATAACACCCTTATAAGTCTTACCAGAAAGATTTTTACCTTTGCTGATTTGGTTCAGCGTTGTTTGCTTTATTTTAAAATCACCCTTTGTTTTGGGTGCAATAATATCAAGGTCCTCTTTACTTCCCTTAAAATACTTCATCATCTGAGCTTCGATTTCTGCAGCGTTAGATCCTCCATCACCTTTTCCAGCGAGCTTTTTAAGAGAATCATGTAAAACATGTCTTGCAATCTGCCCTGAGTAAGAGACTGAGTTGGTCTTGTCTCCAGTATAACCTTTCAGTGTAATTGGAAACTTTGAATAAAAATGATGTGCTGCTACCTCTGTCACTACAAATACCGCAACAATCATAACGATAAGTTTTTTCATTATATAATCCTTCAATTTTAATTCCGACGATCCCAGTCAGGATTAAAGATGACTAATTTACTCGTCTTTGTCAACATTTATTCTGACTAAAAAAGTAATGATTAAAAAAATTGGAATTATCTAGTTTAAAAAATATTTTTTTCTTGCAAATGATAATCATTATCAAGTAGATATTTTATAGAAAGTTTTAAGTTGATTTATTCCATTAGAAAAAAGTATTTCATTGCCCTTTTACTGCTTGTTTTAACAGCATTGCCAGGGGAGTTGGGCGACCTTACAAGAGCCTTAGTTACTGACGCATATGTTCAGGTAAGTGCTTTCGTAGCCATTACTCTATCTATCTTCTATTTATCAGAGCATAGGTTTAATTTTAATGTAGGGAATATTCTTCGAAAATCTTCAGCCTTTCAAATACCAATAGCTGCTATTCTTGGTGCAACGCCAGGATGCGGCGGTGCCGTTGTTGTGGTTGCGGCCTATACTTCTGGCAACGTGTCGTTTGGAGCAGTTATAGCAACCCTAACCGCCACTATGGGAGACGCCGCATTTTTATTAATTGCGGTCAGACCGGACATTGCAATATTAGTGCTTCCTCTTACGCTACTCGCTGGAATTATCACAGGATATATCGCTGATAATTTTCTTACTTTTTCACATCAGGAGAAGGCAGTTAATCTGAAAAGTGACGTTCCCATAATTGGCAAAAATAGGAAACGCGACATCATATTTACTTGTCTGATAATACCGGGTTTTGGTCTGGGGATTCTCCAAATACTTCAGTATGATCTTGAAGAGCTCTTTGGTATTTTCCCACAGATTATTGCCATAGTTGGAATGGTGACAAGCATTTTTATATGGTCTAACTCACAAATCAAAACCATGACCAACCCGAGAGACAAACCGCTTGTTCGCGTAGCTGAAGAAACAAGTTTTATTGCCATCTGGGTTTTAGCTGCTTATTTAGCATACGATTATCTCGTTTATCTAACCCCGTTGGACTTGAACGTGATGTTTAAGGCGGTAGGAATGCTGATTCCTTTACTTGCTGTAATTATAGGGTTTATTCCTGGATGCGGACCCCAAATATTGGTCACAACTCTTTTTATAAATGGAATGATACCTTTTAGTGCTCTTTTAGGGAATGCTATATCAAACGATGGTGATGCTTTGTTTCCTGCTATAGCTATCGCACCTAGAGCTGCCATACTCGCAACGATTTATTCGGCTATACCAGCTTTTGTAATGGCCTATACCTTATACTTTTTTTTCCCTTTATTCGGACAATAAAATCAATCTTCTGAAAGAGTCTTATTTACTTTCTTCCTCATCTGCTCGACTAATTTTGTGATATCTTCGGATATTGTCTCAGTTTTTTTTACCATCGCCATCAGTTTCTCCAAATCCTTAGATAATTCTTCACTTTGCGCGTTTGAATCAATGAGTCTCAAATGTGTTTTTCTTATCAACGCAGAAATAACCTTGTTCTGTTGTAAAAAACTGTCTATCGATCTTGCCGGAAGGAATAAGGCATGAACTTCATGCTCACCGGCAATTGCCGTAACCGAACGTGGCTTTTTTAAAACAAGCGAGGCATCACCAAAAATTTCATTCACACCCAGCCTATTAAGTTTTAGTCCACCTGATGTGTAAATATAAACGTATCCAGACTTAATCAGATACGCACCTTCTGGGTTATCCCCTGCCTTGTAAATCTCTTCATTTGGCTGCCATATCACATGCTTTTCAGTTTTTTCCATTTGTTCCTACTCCACATATTCTTTTAGTTTTTTTTCGTCAACAACTATAGGTTGGATAATGCCTCCAGCCCTTTCAAAAATATCAAGTACGTTTGGCAAAGCCAGCATATTTTCCCACACCTTATTTAGATTTGGGAAATCTTTTTCTAAAGGAATATCTGATGCAAGAGCATTTCTTATTTGGGGAATTAAAAAACAATCCGCATAAGAGACATTATCCCCAACACAATATTTTCCTGAAGTATTTTTCAAAATTTCTTCTATGGCGGAAAACTCGCGATTGATAAAATGCTTCCTCAGGGGATGCATAATCGGCTGTGCTTTTTTCATTCCCCACTCACCCATAGCTTGGATAATAAAAGGAATGTTTTGATAGGGTTGGGTGTCAGCGGCTACAATCCACTGAATTCTTCTCATCTCGGCTTTTAAATAGGGGTCCTCTGGAATTAATGGAGAGGGTTCACCCAAAAGATCATCTATCAAATCTATGATAGCTCCTGTCTGAGTCATTTTTTTACCATCCTCAAGCAAAAGTAGAGGCACTCTTCCTTCAGTGTTTAGAGCTTTATAGTCGTTGGTTTTTAACTTTTTGTATTGTTCATCATCGCTGGGGATCGTCCAAATAGGTATTCCACGATTATCAAAATCTATTCCCGTCTCAATTAGTTTAACTTTACTGTCGGGGATACCTCTGCAGCTTAAAAAAATCAAAACGCGCAAAGAGGCACTACTAGATGAATGATAATATAATTTCATTTTTCAAACCCTCTCACTAAATCAGTTTAGTCAAGGCCTCAGCCATTTCCGGTGGTATGGGAATCGACTTCCTAGCCTGCAGATCCATGGTAACGGCGACAGCACTTGCTATAGCGACTGGCATACCGCTCTCAACATTAAATATCCAGTGCTTCCATACAAAAGTCTTATTAGACATAGATTGAACTCCTGACTTCGTTTTTAAGTGCGTACCCAAGGGGACGTATTCAAAAAAATCAAACTTGTATTCTAGAGCAGCGCTTCCGACATTTGTCATACCATTTTCATCTATAGTGCCAGTATACGCTAACAAGTGAGGCGTTGAGTCCGATACAACACCCATATAAGCAGAGGGCTTAATCTTATTCATATTATCGCATTGCCTCAGCAAAATTACCGACTCAAATGAATCAATCATATTTTTCTGAGAAGCTTGTGAGAGAGACATTACATCTTCTTTTGCTAAAGATAATCCTCTTGGTTGACCGTAGGTTGGAATATCTACTCTCAATTCCTCGAACACTTTAGAAAAATTCTTTTTAACTTCCTCTGGAGGTTTACGCGTCCATAAAAATTGAAAATTAAAAGCTGCGCAGGGTTGCTTTGTAATCGTTTCTACCATTTCTAAATAGAGTTTTACTTCGGTATCTCCGAGTTGAGCTATTCCCATTTTTAAGAAAAAAGGTGATCCTGGTTTTTGTTCCTTTAGAAAACGTATGTGGGCACGTGCGAGAGAAAGATATGTATTCCCCAACTCGACTGGCTTCTCGTTAATCCCTAGTTTGTTCCAAAGCACAACACATCCTTGAAGTGCTTTTTCAAAATAGAATTGAACATTCATATGACCCATTTGATCTATTTCCCAAGATTGGACTGAGTTTCTGTAAACCGTTATCATTAGATCTAGATAATCCCCTCTTGAAGTCGATGATCACATTTTATCTCTTGTTGTACAAGAAATTGTCCTATAATTAGATCATAGAGTTTATTTATCATCAAAGGAATTAAATTGGAAGATTCTCACCCCACATTAGCAAACTGGAGGCTACCCCCTTTTAATAGAGAAGCATTTTCTAAAGTAAGGGAAATAATACCTACAGCTTCAATAAATTGGACCAAAGGGCCAGATAAAAAAGATAGTGAGTTTAAAAATAAAGAGCTAACCGTAAAAATAAGAGAAACCGAGGGAACACCGTTGGACGAGTTTTTAAGTCAAACAACAGTAGACGCTTTTCACGTATCTCATAAAGGTAAAACCATATATACGTGGCATTCTGATTATTGTTCCTCCACAACTCCACATATTATCTTTTCTGTGTCAAAGTCACTAACCGCGTTACTTATCGGTTGCCTAATAGATGAAGGGTTATTACGTGAAGAGACTTTGGTCTCCCAGATTATTCCCGAGACAAATGGAAGTGCTTTCGAAGATGCCTCAGTGCGCAATTTATTGGATATGAGCGTTTCATCTAATTTCATAGAAGACTATGAAGCAACATCCGGTATTTTTCTCGATTATCGGCAATCAACCGGTTGGAACCCGCAAGACATAGATGATACATCGCATTTAAAATCATTTCTTTTTAGCTTGAAAAAAAATACGCATAAACACGGTGAAAAGTTTGAATATCATTCAACAAACACTGACATGCTCGGAATTATAATTGAAAAATGCACTGGTAAAAAATACGCGCAGTACTTTTTTGAAAAACTTATGAAACCTATAGGTGCACAAGACGATGCTTATGTGACACTGGACAGAATGGGTACGTCAAGAGCCGCAGGAGGGGTATGCATATCGGCAAGCGATATAATGGGTATATGTGAAATGGTTCGATGCTATGGAAAAAATAGTCAGGGCGAGCAAGTATTTCCTGAGAACTGGATCAAAGATATACTAAATTCAGATTCTAATAAAAAATTCAGTCTTGATGGACATTATGATATTTTTCCTGAAGGGCTTTATAGGTCAAAATGGTATAGGCCCTACTCTTCAAGAAACGTTCTTTTTGGACTCGGAATTCATGGCCAGTGGATTTGGATCGATTTTGATAAAGAGCTTTCTTTTGTGTGCCTGAGTTCAGAGCCTAAACCTATTATGAAGAATAATATTGAGCAGATGTCTGATATTTTCAGTCAAATTACCAATCAATTGGTTTAACCCTAAGAAGGAATATCATTGAATTTAAATCTTGGAGGCATACCTCTTTTTTTGTGTGCCATATTATCATTTGTATGCATGAACGCCCTTGCCAAGGGAATGGCTCTTCAATATCCCATAATTGAGGTGGTTTGGGCGCGGTACCTCAGCCAAACAGTGCTAACAATATTGGTATTCAATAAAAATTTGAAAACAATTGTGAAAACACACAGGTTAAAAATTCACCTTTTCAGATCGGCTCTACTTTTTGGAGCGACCATTTTTATTTTTGCCGGTTTTGCTAACTTATCTTTGGCTGCAACTATGGCGATTTTTCAAACTGCGCCATTATTGGTTGTTATTCTATCAGTAATTTTTCTGGGCGAAATAGTTGGGTTTAAGAGATGGTTAGGTGTTTTTGTTGGATTTGTCGGAGCACTAATTATTATACAACCAGGAACAGATACCTTTTTATTCGCTAGTATTTTTCCACTTCTATCAGCTTTATGCTACGCAGGTTATGCGGTTTCCACACGTCACCTCGGTACAGATGAGGATCCTAGAACAAACTTCTTTTATACTGGCTTAGTAGGAACTATTGTTTCCACACTGATTTTATTTCCATATTTCCAAAAAATAGAGCTATTGGATATTATTTATTTCACCATGTTGGGAACTCTTGGTGGCTTCGGTCATTTTTGTCTTATTTTAGCACTCAGAAAATCTGAAGCATCTCTACTTGCTCCATTTTCGTATTTTGATTTAGTCTTCTCAGCTTGCCTTGGCATCATATTTTTCACCGAATACCCAAGTCAGAGTTTGATTATTGGTGCAGTTATCATCGTTGGAGCAGGAATATACACTTGGTATCGAGAAAGGGTACAGTTACATAATCAAAGTGTCTGAGAGCGCGACCAATCCCAATATAATTCTCTTGCCAGCTTTGCTATAGACCCGACTTGGTAGTTCTTATCTTCGAACGCAGTTACAGGCATTATCTTGGTCATATTTCCTGTCATAAATACTTCCTCGGCTTCTTCAAAATCTTTGAAAGACAGAACAGTTTCTGAAACCGATTTTCCATATTCTCGTAAATTTTTTATATGTCTCGCCCTAGTGATACCAGCCAAAAAGGTACCATTTGGGATCGGTGTTAATACTTCACCGTCTTTTACCATAAAGATATTAGCTGTTGCTGTCTCAGCAACATTGCCAGCAGCATCGGCAACTAAGGCATTTGTAAATCCTTTAGATCGTGCTTCGGCCAACATTCTTGCATTATTGGGATATAAACACCCTGCTTTTGCATTCACTACATTATCCTCTAGAACAGGTCTTCTAAATTTAGTTCTGCTGAGTGTTGCAGAAACGGTTGCTGCAGCCATTGGAATTTGCTCAAGACAGATTGAAAAAGCGGTACTATTTTCTTTTGGCAACACTAACGACTCGGCCCCATCAAGCGCCCAATACATTGGCCTTATATAAACCGATGAAGATTTATCGAAAGAGCTAAGCCCCTCTTTAATTATTTCCACCATTTCTTCAGGTGTAACAGAGGGATCAAGCATCATTGCCTTTGCTGAATTATTTACTCTCTCACAATGTAAAAGTAGGTCAGGTGTAGCGCCTTCAAAAAAGCGAGCTCCATCAAAGACACTTGATCCTAACCATGCACCATGGTCAGCGGCTCGGAGAATATACTTATCCCCATCATGCCATGAGCCATTGAAATATGTTTTTATATTTTCCCCGGAAGCCATTTCAACCTTAATCTATTTTTTCTACTTCAAAGGTAGCTCTATGGAGGTTGTTAGTAAACTAGATATTATCAAAATTATAAATAATATGCCGATCTCTACATTGATTGATTTTCTCAATTTAATTGCGTGCGAAAAATTGTTGCTTTTAAGTTGTGGTACTAACCGGAACTTATTTAGAGCACCGATCCCAAGCAAAGTGGTTACAAAAGCTAATTTTAATAAAAATGCCTTTCCGTAATTCGAATTCAGCAACTCATCTTTTCCACCTACTAAAATTGTCCCCAGCATTAATCCAGTTATTAGCAAGATCCCTATGTAGTAGACAGCATAAACGCCAAATTGATGTGCTAATTGAAATAGATTTTCTTCCTCAATTTTTCCCTGAGTAGAGTGGCGGAGCGGTAAAAACGAGCCTACCCAGAAAGAAATAGCACCCAAGTGTAAGACGATCAGTAGCTGAGAGCTAAATCCATTTATTGTGGAGTGCCCATATAACGAGAATGATGAAAGTATGAGAGCAAAGCCTAATATCCCTGGGATAGGTCTTTGATTTTGAAAAAGAGATATCCATAATAATACAAATAAGAACCCAGAAAATAGTACTAAAATGGACTGACCTGCCTTCGACGACAAAGCTATATTAATCATCAAAGGATCAAACGCGCTTTGTAAATCTCCACCTATATTTCCCGCTGTCATTAACAATAGTAGTGGTGCTATGATAGACCCAATAAGCGATGATTTACGTACTAAGTTGCGACAGTATGCTAGTGTCGGTTGTGAAAGGAAAGATCTAAAATGGAGAATGAATAAGCCTGTTCCTACCGCAAGAAAAGACAGAACATAAAGTAAAACTTTAACAAGAGGCGCAAGTATAGCCCAAATTTCCATTTTTTTATCTACCTTTAACTTCGAAAGTGAGGATGCCTTTTAAAACGTGGCCGTCCTCCCCCATAGCTCGCCAACGCACTTCATAAGAGCCAAAATTAATCTTAGGTAACTTTATTAAATGACTTTCGGACAAAACCAACGAAGGTTTATAATTTATTTCTATCAATTTCCCATCTGATTTTTTGAAAAGACCTTTTAGTAATGATGGTTTTTTATTGTTATTTTCGCCTTTTTGGAAAATCTCAAACTTTATTAGTTTTGCAGGAGATTTAAATAGCATTTTATACTCCGTCGGAGCCTCACTTAACAAAGCTCCATCCATTGGATTTGCTTGCTTTAGAGGCGAATGTGGAAACACCGTTGTTGGCAAACTGAATAGTATAAAAACTAATATGATTTTTTTTAACATACCTACCTCTGTTCTTTGCTCATTTTATTGATTTTATCGTGTTGCAGTCTTACCGTCGTACTCCATGTACTCTTGATAAATGATAAAGCTGCAACAATTTCCCGGTCGGACAAAAGGTTATTATATGCGGGCATATTATTTGGATATTTTTGCCCGATAATTTCTTCCAACCCATATTTGGTCATTAAGAAAAGATACTCATCTGGGTGATGCCATGTGTGACCACTTTCATCATGAGGAGGTGCGGGCATGTAACCGTCGGCGTCTGGTTGTCTCCATTGCTCTTGACCCTCAAGATTAACACCATGGCATGACGCACAATTATTTTTATAAACCAACTTTCCCAGATCTACCAAACCTTGATCATCTGGCTTTAGAGAAATGTCAGCCCGGAGAGCCTTATCAAAAAATAGGCTTGGAGCAAAATATAAAATACTCACTAAAACAAAAAATACAAATAGGATCGACACAGAAAATTTTTTCATTTTAATGACATGCTTTTCCTAAAGCTTTGAGTCGCCAGTAGTTATAGGGAAGAGGTGTTATAAAACCAACTATAAGCATTAATGGTATCACCCACCACGTCAATTTTGCGCCTCCAGTGGCAATAAAATCTGTCAAGTTCATGGCTGCCTCCATCGAAATCATTGAAATTAGGGACATACCTATAGCTGTTTGAAAAGCCGCCTTTAAAGGCATTTGTCGAAACAGAATAAATGTTTCAAGTAGAATGGATGTGATTAAGCCATTAATGATAGCTAGCGTCATAATTGCTAAAACCGGCCAAGCAATACCCATAAATTGAAAATATGCTATTGTCCCAAAATCCCCAATAGAACAACCTAAAAGGCACCACATTGTATTATAAGACGCCCTTCTCCACGTATGCTTACAATACCAGTTTATATCGATTTTTTGGGCTAGTTCTGACATCTTGACCTCTCTTTATTTTCAATATAAAGTCTCCAGTTACTGGAATGTAAAGAGTTTATTTATGAATATTAGTCAGGCAGCAAAATTATCGGGACTATCTGTAAAAACAGTCAGGTATTATGCGGATATAAAAATGGTTGAACCAGCAAGGAATATTCAATCTGGCTACAGAAGCTACACCAATGATGATGTGGCAAAATTAAACTTCATTGGAAAAGCACGACGCTTTAATTTCAGCATTGAAGAATGTAGAGAGCTTCTTTCATTATATCAGGATAAAAATAGATCTAGCAAAGAGGTAAAAAAACTGACCTTAGCCAAAATTGCTTCTATCGATGAAAAGCTTAAGGAGTTCCATTCCCTCAGAGACGAATTAAGTCACTTAGTTAATTGTTGTAATGGAGATGATAGACCATCGTGCCCCATTCTGGACGAGCTTTCAAAATAAATTTTTCGATTTAAGTTGGAGGATATTAATCTTTAGAAATATAGCAAAGACCTAGCAACAGCTACAAGACCCAGTTTGCTTTTTTGCTACCGCTTTTGTCTTTATTACTTTTTTTATTTTAGTTTTATGAGCTTGATCCGCTTCTAACGCCTGAGCTTCCTTTGAAATTTTGTCTTCAAAATACTCATAAAGTGACGCAAACCCTAGTTTTGCCGCTTTCTTTTCTTCATACGGTTTTCGCCCACGAAGGTTTTCAATCCGCTCCAATATGAATTCATTTTGCATACCCATCGATAACAAAGATCAATACATTAATCAAGTTAACTTTAATGAGTAAAAATAGGCATTAACCAACCCACTTAAAAGTGGGTTGATAATTTTTCTTTAGAAGCACTTAGCCAAGTTGGTTGCCAAGTTTCGAATGAGGTTTTCATATAGACTTGGGCCAGTTTCTAATTTAACGCCTAGTGGATCAATCACAGCTGTATTTGCGTTGGTCCCCTCAACAACCGCTTTAACTAGGCCCTTTTTGTATTGGGGCTCCGCAAGCACACACTCGACAGCTTCATCTACCACTCTTTTGCGTATCTCGGAAAGACGAGCGGGGCTTGGATCAGAAGCATCCCCTAATGATATAGCTCCGGAAGCACTAATACCAAAATCTTTCTCAAAATACTGATAAGCATCATGAAAAACGACAAATTTCTTCTCTCTTATTGGATCTAGTATGGAATTCACTTCAGATACTAATGCGTCAATGTTATCTCTAGCCGATTTTGCATTTGAAAAATAAGTTGCAGCATTATCAGGGTCAACCTCCGACAATTTTGCTGCAATAGAATTTAACCATACCTTCGCAATTTTTGGTGATAACCAGGCATGAGGATCGTGCTCTCCGTGAGCATGGCCCTCGTGGTCATCATGGTCATCATGCTTCTTCTTACCATGATCATCGTGGTCATCGTGGTCGTCATGCTTCTTCTTACCATGGTCATGATCGTCATGATCATCATGCTTCTTCTTACCATGGTCATGATCGTCATGATCATCATGCTTCTTCTTACCATGATCGTCATGATCGTCGTGGTCATCATGCTTCTTCTTGCCATGATCGTGATCATCATGGTCATCATGCTTCTTCTTACCATGATCGTCATGATCGTCATGATCTCCATGATCGTGTGCTTCAAATAACGCTCCCTCGCGAAAACTGAGAAGTTCGATGCCATCAACGCCTAGAAGAGAGGTTATAGAAGCGTTTTTAGCTAAACTATCCAGACCATTTTCCAGCCACGGTGTGAGATCCTCTCCTATCCAAAAAACAACATTAGCATCTTCCAAAGACTTTGCATTGGAAGGTCTAAGTTGATATTCGTGAGGCGACGCTCCTGCTGGCATAATCAAGTCTGGTTTACCCACACCTTCCATTATGCTGGAGACTAGTGAATGAACGGGCGCAATATCTACTGTAACCTTCGGCACATCTGCAACTAGCATACTGGTGCTTAATAGAAATGCTGACGTTGTTGAAAGAAATTTATTAGACATTTGGCTCTCCATGGGGTATTTATGTTAGTGTGTTATGTTATAACATGTAATGATATAACTTAACATCTGAGCAAAGTAAAGATTAATTCTACAGAGCGCGTATTCGGATGAAAAAAAAGAAAAAAAACGAAAATTCTTCAAAGATATTTTTAGGTCATGACCATGGAGCTTGCTTTGGCGATGCAATAACACAGATCGAGGATTATTTCATCCAGAAAAAATTACAATTAACTCCTTTACGTCGAAAAGTTTTTGAAATTTTAATCGAGGACCACAAGCCTCTAGGCGCTTACGAGGTTCTTGAAAAGTTGGGAAAGGCAGGGTTTTCATCATCTCCACCCATAGCCTATCGGGTTCTTGACTTTTTAATTGAACATGGATTTGTTCATAAAGTACAGGGTTTAAATGCCTTTATCGCCTGTTCCAACCCTAAACACTCGCATTTTCCTACTTTTGTTATCTGTCGAAAATGTGAGAAAGTAGCGGAGGTCAGTGAAGAGAAAAGTGGGCTTAACCTTCCGAATCCCGAAATAACAAATTTCAAAATTGAAAAAACCACTATTGAATTAACTGGAATTTGTAGCACTTGCGAAAATGCAGAGATTAGATAATGCTCATTGAGGTTCAGAGTCTAAATGTACAATATGGAAATAAAAAAGTACTAGAAAACATAAACCTCTCTGTTAGCAGTAGTGAAATTGTTACCATAGTGGGTCCAAATGGATCAGGAAAAACAACTCTTTTCAAGGCAATTATTGGTTCAGCGCCTATTGCCTCTGGTAAAATAATTATGAGCCCAAGTCTAAAAGTAGGCTATGTACCACAAGTTTTAAATGTTGACCGATCACTCCCTTTGACGGCGGAGCGATTTCTAAGTCTTGTTACTAATCGTAATGACCAAGGATCCTTGAGGGCCAAACAGATTTTGGGCTCGGAAGATTATTTATCCACACAAATAAGCAGCCTTTCAGGTGGTCAATTGCAACGCGTGCTTTTAGCACGTGCTTTATTAAATGACCCAGACGTTTTATTGCTCGATGAGGCGACTAGAGGATTAGATCAACCGGGATCAGCGGCATTTTACAAAAAAATAGAGGAACTTCGAGAGTCCTCTGGCTGCGCAGTGCTAATGATAAGTCATGACTTACATGTAGTTATGAGCGCATCAAATAGAGTAATTTGTCTTAATGGACATATATGCTGCCAGGGTGAACCGCAATCAGTTGCTTCTTCACCAGAATATAGGGATCTGTTTGGTTCAAATATAGATGGTACATTTGCTCTTTACCAACATAACCACAAAGAAAACAAAAGCAGGATAAATAACAGTAATGCTTGATGACTTCATGATTAGAGCCACTCTTGCTGGTATTGGTGTTGCAATAGCAGCCGCTCCATTAGGTTGTTTTGTTGTATGGCGTAGAATGGCTTACTTTGGTGAAGCAACAGCCCACGCCGCTCTTTTAGGTATATCATTGTCTCTAATGTTTGAATTTTCGGTGTTTGCAGGAGCGTTGTTTGTTTCTGTAATTATGGCTACAGCAGTTACAATTGGTCAAGGCCGGTCACTGTTTTTAGATACTCTTCTTGGGGTTGCGGGTCATTCATGTATGGCATTAGGTTTAATAATAGTTTCTTTCATCTCTGGGGTACGTATAGAGCTCATGGCCTACCTAATTGGTGATATTCTGGCTGTATCCAAAACAGACGTTTTATTGATTTGGTTAGGTTTAGCTCTTGTATTACTTTTATTGATTTGGCGATGGTCAGCACTTTTATTGTGTACTCTAAATGAAGATTTAGCAGCTGCAAGCGGCCTATATCCCAAAAGAGAAAACTTTGTGCTGACAATCGCGCTAGCAGTGGTTGTAGCCGTAGGCATAAAGGTTGTCGGCGTACTCCTTATTATCTCTCTGTTAATTATACCGGCCGCTTCTTCGCGTTCACTTGGATCGACTCCAGAGAAAATGGCTATATTTGCCTCCTTAATAGGAGCGTTATCGGCAATATTAGGCTTTAACGCCTCTTATGTGTTTGATACGCCAACGGGTCCATCAATTGTCTGTGTAGCATCGTTAATTTTTCTTTTCACTCTGACCTTTTCTTTGCTTACAGAGCGATTTCAACGCAAGTATTAAACAATTTTATTAAGATAGAAAAAATGGATAAGTTTGCACCTAAACCAGTAACAGTAATCACAGGTTTTCTTGGAAGTGGCAAAACAACTTTGCTCTCTGCATTGCTTAAAAAAGAAGAAATGAAAAATGTAGCGGTAATCATTAATGAGTTTGGTGAGGTTGGACTAGACCATGCTTTGGTTGAACACAGCGATGAGAATATTGTCGAGCTACAAAATGGGTGTATTTGCTGTACTATTCAAGGCGATCTACAGAAGACAATGCTCGATTTAATCGATAAAATGTCGAAAGGAGACATCTCTTATTTTGATAAAGTAATAATAGAGACAACGGGACTTGCTGATCCTGTTCCCATTATTCATACCTTGATTAGTTCTGTGGATTTGCAAAGAATTTATACTCTTGATGGTGTAATCACAGTAGTTGATGCCACTAATGGAGAAAAAACATTAGATTTACAGCCAGAGGCAGTTAAACAAGCTGCGCTAGCCGAACGCATTATAATCAGTAAAATTGATCTAATAGAAAAAAGTAAAGAAATATCTTTGGAAAATCGATTAAGAGCAATAAATCCTTCGACAAAAATTATCAAAAGTAGCTTTGGCAAAGTTTCAATTTCAGACTTAATTAATTTGGACGCATACGATCCTTTTAGCAAATCAAGAGATGTCAAGGAATGGCTTGCTGCAGAGAGTATGGACACCCATCACGACCATGATCATGACCACCACCATATTAATGTAAATCGGCATGATGAAAATATTGAGGCATTTGCTATGACTAGTGATAAACCGATCAACATGATGGCATTTGGTTTGTTTAAGGATTTGCTAATGGCTCAGATGGGACCCGACTTACTCAGGTTAAAGGGTATAATAAATATTGAAGGTAAAGATCGCCCGGCAGTTATTCACGGCGTCCAACATATTTTTCATCCTGTTCATTGGTTGGAAAAATGGCCCGACGGCGAGAGACAAACAAAGCTCGTTTTTATCACAAGAAATGTAAAGAAAGAACAAATAGAGGGTTTTTTTAATGCGTTAATGGGGCTTGTCGGGGATAAAGGCATGCCTAAGGAAATTGCTGATTTGTTGTAATTTTTATAAATTAGCTCAAGGTTTTTGAGTTATAAAAGCCAAGTTATTCGCAGGCATTTTATTAGTACTCAAATGAACCAATCCTGCTTCACGAAATAAATCCAACATATCTATGTCATTTTTGTATCCCAAAGCGGGGTCAGTATTAATTAAACTATGGTGAAACTCCATATCATTTTTACTAATTAGCTTTCCCTTACGCATAAAAGGTCCGTAGATAATTGAAAGTCCTTTAGGGGTTAGCGCCTTAGACACTTCCTTAACCAATATTTTTGTTTCCTCAAAGCTAATCAAATGCAATAAGTTTACCAGGAGAATGAGATCTTGGCCGTAATGATCAGCAGCCCAACCTTCCTCCGTTGCATCTAACAAGCATGGAGGCTTTAGGTTTGTTAAATGATGGTCATCGCTCCAACATCGAATACTTTTAATACGAGTTTCGTCAACGTCAGAAGGTTGCCAATCTAGAAGTGGCAAAGCAGCGGCGAGTTTTACAACATGCTGGCCAGTACCACTTGCTATCTCCAGTGCGTTTCCTGATTTGATCGCAGTATTTCTTACTAATTCGACAATATGTTGAGCGTTTCTAACGGCAGACGGTGCATAGAGGCGTCCGTCTCTTCCAATATTTGTAACACAAGCAGACGCAGGAAGATTTTTTCGATGGTTCATTGCGGAATAATGTTACAAAAGCAAAAAAAATCAACAACTAAAAGAAAACCAGATACTTAAGAGATCCAATTCAAGAAAGTAGACAGTGAGGAAAAGTATTTTAGAAAAATTAATGACCTCGTTGTAACTAAGGTCTTGTTTATTATGGTGAGCCCGACAGGGTTCGAACCTGTGACCCACTGATTAAAAGTCAGTTGCTCTACCAACTGAGCTACGGGCCCACAATTGAGTTTTATTATTTACTTACTATTTGGTCAAGTCTTCAATTATATTAAATGACGTAAAAACAAAATTAGGTTACTTATAGTTCAGAACATTACGGGGAAGTGATTGAAACTAAAATTCACCAAAATGCACGGTTGTGGAAATGATTTTGTAATTATTGATAATCGCGATCAAAAATTGGAACTAAATAATGATGAAATTAAACTGCTCTGTGACCGACATTACGGTATTGGGTGTGATCAGCTTGTTGTTATAGATGATAACAATAAAGATAACGTCTCCGCTTATGCTCTTTTTTGGAATTCAGATGGCTCTGTTTCTGCTACTTGTGGAAATGCTACAAGATGTATAGCCACCATTCTTTTTGCAGAGACCAGAACAGAAACACTTAATATTGAAACTCAACATGGAATTATAGAGTGCCATAAAAAAAACAATGACTTGATATCGGTTAATATTGGTCAACCAAAGATAGCTTGGGAGGAAATACCGTTGTCTAAGGAAATCTCAACTTTAAATCTTCCAATCGAAGGAGAGCCAACTGGAACAAACTTTGGCAACCCTCATTGCACGTTTTTTGTTGATGATTTAAGTAAAATAGATGTTAAAAGTAAAGGTCCCACTATTGAGAATAATGCTTTGTTTCCTGAAAAAACAAACGTTCAATTCGTAAAAATCTTAAATAGAACTCATATCAAATTAAAGGTATGGGAGCGTGGGACCGGTATCACATTAGCATCTGGATCATCCTCTTGTGCAGCAGTTGATGCAGGAATCAGAAGAGACCTACTTGACAATCGAGTTAAGGTAGAACTTGACGGAGGAACCGTCGAAGTAGAGAAAAAAGTGACCGGTGTATGGTTGACTGGGCCAACCAAGCATGTATTTTCTGGCATTTATAATTTGATTCGAAACTGAGTAGCGATGAAATTTAAAACTCTTGGATGCCGCCTAAATACTTTTGAGACTGAAACAATAAAGTCAATAACAGAAAAATTAGATTTTAAAAATCTTACTTTCGTTAATACCTGTTCAGTAACAAAAGAAGCCTCCAAGAATAGTAAGAAATATGTTCGTCAGCTTAAAAAATCCTCCCCGTACAATACGGTTATTGTTTCAGGATGCGATGCGCATATTGAAAAAGAAGCATACATGAATATGCCTGAAGTTGATGTGGTTGTTGGAAATGACGTTAAACTCGATGAGTCGATTTGGGGTGAAATTAAAAAACGTGGGAGATCTGGTTTTTTGGGGGAATCGGTCAGGAAACTTAAAAAAGAGAAGACAAAAATTCTTCCCAATTTCACTAAAAGATCAAGAGCCTATTTGGAAATCCAAAATGGATGCAACCACTCTTGTACTTTTTGTATTATTCCTCAAGGTAGAGGTCTTTCAAAATCCGTTCCTATTGACACGATTTTAGAAAAAATACGTAATCTGGTTAATAAAGGATTCAAAGAAATCGTTTTAACAGGTGTTGACATTACCTGTTGGGGTTCAGATATCGCTGGAAACGATAAGCTTGGTGATTTAGTAAATAATATATTAAATGAAACACCTGACTTACCTCGCCTGAGGCTTTCATCTTTAGATGTTAGTGAAATGGATGACAATCTCCTACATGTTATTAAAACCAATAGACGGATGATGCCACATCTCCATCTTTCTCTGCAATCAGGTAACAACCTAATACTAAAACGAATGAAAAGAAGGCATTCCAGAGAGCAGGCAATTGATGTATGCAGAGACCTAAAGGCCGCTAGACCTGAGCTGACATTCGGTGCGGACCTAATTGCAGGCTTTCCTACAGAAAGCGATACAATGTTTTTAGATACTATTAAACTTGTAGAGGAGTGCGATATAAGCTGGCTTCACATCTTTCCTTACTCTGGACGTCCAAACACCCCTGCGAGCCGGATGCCACAAGTCAATAATCATGAAATATCTAAGCGCTCAAAGGCCCTAAGAGATCTAGCTCAGCGGAAAAAAGTACAGCATTTTGCAAAACTAAAAGAAAAGACGCTATCAGTTCTGATGGAGTCTGAATTCAAAGGACGGGCTGAAGATTTTACTGAAATTACTACGAGCACCCCTCTCAAAACAGGCGAAATTTATGCACTAAAGGTACATAACTTCACTGCTGACAGCCTTATCGCAAGAAACTAGAGCGATAGACAGAGATATTTCATCTCCAGATACTCCTCAATCCCATGGTGCGATCCCTCGCGACCAAGTCCAGACTGCTTAACTCCTCCAAAGGGTGCCACTTCTGTAGAAATTAATCCCGTATTTATGCCTACCATACCGTATTCTAAAGCTTCTGCTACTTTCCAAACACGCTTAAGATCTGAGGCATAAAAGTATGAGGCCAGACCGAATATAGTATTATTAGCTTGTTCTATAACATCGTCTTCATCATTAAATCGGAATAAAGGTGCGACAGGCCCAAAAGTTTCTTCTTCCGCAATTAACATCGATTTATCAACATTAGTTAATACCGTCGGTTCAAAAAACGTGCCGCCAATGCTATGTCTCTTTCCACCGCATTGAGCTGTTGCACCTTTATCTAAGGCATCTTTAATATGCTCCTCAACCTTTTTGAGGGCTTCGTTCGTGATCAAAGGACCAAGGGTGCTCGATGTAGCAAAACCGTCCCCTACTACCATTTTTGAAACTGCCTCTTCCAGCTTCTTGGAAAATATGTCGTACACTCCATCCTGCACGTAGATTCGATTTGCGCACACACATGTTTGACCGTTATTTCTGAACTTAGAAATTATTGCCCCCTCAACCGCCTTATCAATGTCCGCATCATCAAATACAATAAATGGTGCATTACCACCTAACTCCATTGACATCTTTAAAACTTGGTCTGCTCCTTGTTTTAGCAATTTTTTTCCGACTTCTGTTGATCCAGTAAAAGTTAGTTTTCGAATTTTATCGTTTGAGCATAGTTCTTTGCCTATTTCGACTGGATCAGAAGTAGTCAGAACAGAGAATACTCCTTTTGGAATTCCTGCTTCTTCCGCAAGGTCGCAAAGGGCCAAAGCGGATAATGGAGTGTCTTCTGGAGCTTTTGCTACAAAACAGCAACCAGCAGCCAGTGCTGGGCCCAATTTTCTAGTAATCATCGCATTAGGAAAATTCCAAGGCGTTATAGCAGCGACGACGCCCACTGGCTGCTTCAGTACTATTATTCTTTTATCTTCTTGGTGACCGGGAATGGTTTCTCCGTAAATTCTTTTTCCTTCTTCGGCAAACCACTCAATAAAACTTGCACCATAAGTAATTTCTCCCTTTGCTTCTGCCAACGGTTTTCCCATTTCAGCGGTCAGGATTGCAGCTAGATCATCGGCATTTTCTAACATTAGTTTGCAGAACTTATTTAGAATTATACTTCTCTCTTTCGCGGTCTTTTTACTCCAATTGGGGAAAGCTTCGTACGCAGCATCAATTGCAATTCGAGCATCTTTAACATCTAAATCGGGAACAGTTACTATTAAATTTCCATTAGAGGGGTTAACCACTTCAAAAGTTTTCCCACTATTTGCATCTACCCAAGCACCGTTAATGTATGATTTATTTTTAAGAAGGTTTTTGTTTTTAAGCTTAACACTGAGATTTGTTTGATCTAACATATTTACGATTCCATTTTCAATTTGTTCTTACTGTCATATAACCACTAGTTTATACAACATTACAAGTCCCTAGTTTGTCTTAAAGCTTCTGATAAAACCATCACACAACTGACTACAACATTTAAAGACCGTCCTTTACCTGGCATCTCTATAGTAACAGCGTCATCCACAGATTCGTGAACATATTCAGGTACTCCAGCGCTTTCTCTACCTAGCATTAGTCGGTCATTTTTCTGAAATCTAAAATCTAAATAATTTTTTTTACTTTTCGTTGTGAGAAGAATCACTCTTGAACTCGGGTTTTCCTCTTGTTGCTGTTTCTTAAATGATTGATAATCAATGAACGTCCTAAAGTCCGCATGGCTAATATAGTCCATTGCGGTCCTCTTCAATTTCCTTTCAGAAAAAGCAAATCCGCATGGCTCAATTATGTCCAATGGCACATTAAGGCACGCAGAAACCCTAAGAAGTGCTCCTAAATTTTGAGGTATATCTGGTTGAAAAATAGAAATTCTCATATATACACTATACATAAATTTAAAAATACAGTGCGTCTTAAAGTCCAATAGACAATCTGTTGAAAAATATTAAATTACCATATATAAGATCTATGGAAAACTGGGAAATAGATACGGAATTTACATGGAAGACAACAAAGAGAACAAAAATGGAAATAGGCGTGATTTTCTTTATATTTCAACCGCTGCTGTTGGGGCAATAACGGTTGGAGCAGCAACATGGCCTCTAATCAACCAAATGAATCCTTCAGCTGATGTAGCGGCCTTGTCATCTATAGAAGTAGATGTGAACGATTTAGAGCCAGGATCACAGTTAACAGTTAAGTGGTTGGGAAAACCAGTTTTTATCAGGAGGCGAACAGAAGAAGAGATTTCCGCTGCAAGAGAGGTGAACTTGGAAGATTTACCTGATAAGAGCGCACAAAACGCTAATCTTAAAGACGGTGATGCATCGGATAAGTTCAGGACGCTTGATGAAAACGGTGAGTGGCTGGTAATGATGGGAGTATGTACACATCTGGGATGTGTCCCGCTCGGCGATGCAGGAGATTTTGGGGGATGGTTTTGCCCATGTCATGGATCTCATTACGACACAGCTGGTAGAATTAGACGAGGACCGGCTCCCACAAATTTACCCATTCCTGTTGCATCGTTGTCCGATGGCGGAATATTAAAATTAGGTTAATAGACAAAGGAAAGAAAAATGGGCGGCATACCACACGATAAATATGAACCAAAAAAAGGATTTGAAACTTGGTTGGATAAGAGATTACCTGTCGGGAGACTTGTTTATGACACCTTAATGATCCCAACTCCAAAGAATTTGAACTGGATGTGGATATGGGGGATAGTTCTAACTTTTTGTCTCGTCCTTCAAATAATCACCGGTATTATTTTAGTTATGCACTATACGCCCCATGTGGATCACGCCTTTGATAGTGTTGAGCATATAATGCGTGATGTGAATGGTGGATGGGCCATTAGGTACATTCACGCTAATGGTGCTTCTCTGTTTTTTATAGCTGTCTACATGCATATTTTTAGGGGTTTATATTATGGTTCTTACAAAGAACCTCGAGAAGTAACTTGGATAATAGGTATGTTGATTTATTTGGCGATGATGGCAACAGCCTTTATGGGCTATGTACTTCCTTGGGGTCAAATGTCTTTCTGGGGGGCTACAGTTATCACCGGTTTGTTTGGAGCTATCCCGTTCGTAGGGGAGTCACTTCAGACGTGGCTTTTAGGGGGCCCAGCAGTAGATAATGCAACGTTAACTCGATTTTTCAGCCTACATTATTTGCTACCGTTTGTAATCCTGGGATTGGTTGCTACTCACATATGGGCTTTTCATACAACTGGAAATAATAACCCAACCGGCGTAGAAGTTAGGCGCGGATCCAAAGAAGAGGCAGAGAAAGACACTCTTCCATTTTTCCCTTATTTCGTAATGAAAGACCTTGTTGCGCTTGCGATTATTTTGGCAATTTTCGCTGCTATTGTGGGGTTTATTCCAAATTATCTTGGGCACCCAGATAACTACATTGAAGCTGATCCTCTTGTAACACCAGCCCATATTGTCCCGGAATGGTACTTTTTACCTTTCTATGCAATTCTTCGTGCTTTCACTGCTGATGTGTGGATCGTTCAATTCACTTCATTCATATCAGGGGGAATAATCGACGCAAAATTTTTTGGAGTTCTCGCTATGTTTGGTGCAATTGCAGTTATGGCGCTTGCTCCATGGCTTGACACGTCTTCTGTTCGATCCGGAAGATATCGACCTCAATTCAAGTGGTGGTTTGGTTTGTTGGTGTTAGATTTTTTTGTTCTGACCTGGGTAGGTGCAAAACCTGCCGAGCAACCTTATTCCACAATATCACTTATCGGGTCCAGCTATTGGTTTGCTTATTTTTTAATAATACTTCCATTACTAGGGATCACCGAAACCCCAGATGAGCAACCCAAAACAATTGAGGAAGATTGGAACAAGAAACTGGAGAAAAGTGAAACAAAGGAAAGTTCACCTAACGGAGGTGTGTATGAACCTGCAGAATAAGGCTTTCATAAAGGGCGCTATTTGTAACTTTGTCCTAGTAGCTCAGCTATTATTTATAGGTCAGGCCTATTCAGCTGGACCAGTTGGAAAGATAGATAACGTAGAT
Organism: uncultured Alphaproteobacteria bacterium; assembly: GCA_902537235.1. Taxonomy (GTDB): domain Bacteria; phylum Pseudomonadota; class Alphaproteobacteria; order Rhodobacterales; family Rhodobacteraceae; genus CACIJG01. Next base: position 199,059 of record CACBAO010000001.1, on the reverse strand, counting down.
TTTTCATTTGAAGGAGTCTTTGGGACATATGATAAAAAGCAATTGCAGCGTGGACTTCAAGTCTTCACTGAGGTATGCGCAGGGTGTCATGGACTGACGCATGTAGCATATCGTAATCTTGGCGATAAGGGAGGACCTGAACTACCCCCTGAGCAAGTCAAAGCGTATGCTGCTCAGTTTGATGTTTATGACCCTGACATTGATGACGATAGAAGTGCAGTACCTTCTGATTACTTTAGCGGATCAATGGTTGAAAACGCCCCCAATTTAAGCCTTATGGCTAAAGCGCGCGTGGGAGGGGCGGAATATATCGTATCGCTTTTAAAAAGTTATACTGAAGAAGAGAAAGAGCAAGCTGGCTCTGTTTTATATGGCAACAAATTGTATCCTGGTGGATGGATTGCTATGTCTCAGCCTCTTTGGGGTGACGATGTAGAATATATGGATGGGACTGAGGCTACCCTCCAACAAGAAGCTGAAGATGTAGCAGCATTTTTAATGTGGGCTGCAGAGCCGAAGTTGAACGTGAGGAAGGAAACGGGCTTTAGGGCGGTACTACTCCTGTTGCTTCTTTCTGTATTATTATATTTTACGAATAAAAAGCTTTGGGCACCACACAAGTACAAAAAAGTTTAATTTAGTAGGCAGCAACCTTTTTTCATCTATTATTGATTTATTAACTGACAAAAATCTAAATAGAAAGATTGTTAGAAATGTCGATTAATTCATTTGGCCACTTGTTTAAAGTAACTACTTGGGGGGAAAGCCACGGGAGTGCAATTGGAGCAACAATTGATGGGTGCCCGCCCGGCGTAGAACTTAGTGAAGCTGATATACAACCTTGGTTAGACAGAAGAAGGCCGGGCCAAAGCAAATATACAACCCAAAGAAAAGAATTGGATAAGGTTAAGATACTCTCAGGAACATTTGAAGGCGTAACCACAGGCACTCCAATTCAACTATTCATTGAAAATCAAGATCAAAGATCAAAGGACTATAGTGAAATTGCAAATACATTTAGACCAGGTCACGCGGACCTTACATATCACCTTAAGTATGGAATAAGAGACTATAGAGGAGGCGGAAGATCTTCAGCAAGAGAAACAGCATCCAGAGTAGCGGCAGGAGGAATAGCTAGAAAGATACTAGCAGATATCGCTCCAGACATAGAGATAACAGGCTATCTGATCCGAATTGGAAAATTGGAAATTGATAGAGAAAATTTTTCTGAAACTACAATTAGAGAAAATGACTTTTGGTGTCCTGACAAGACTATGGTTCCAAGTTGGGAGAAGTATATAAAAGAACTTCGTAAAAGTGGTAATTCTGTTGGTGCGATGATTGAAATCGTTGCTAAGGGCGTACCCGCAGGGCTGGGAGCGCCCTTATACGCAAAGATGGATTCAGATCTAGCAAGCGGTCTGATGTCGATTAATGCTGTGAAAGGTGTTGAGATAGGCATTGGTATGCAAGCTGCTGAGATTGAAGGAATAGAGAATGCTGATGAAATCTTTTTGGAGGACGAAAAAATCTCTTTTACATCAAATAATGCCGGAGGTGTTTTGGGTGGTATAACTTCGGGTCAGGATATTGTTACAAGATTTGCTGTCAAGCCGACGTCATCAATTTTAAGCGAGAGAAAGTCAATTACAAAAGCAGGATCTTCAACCACAGTTTCGACAAGAGGAAGACATGACCCGTGTGTAGGAATAAGAGCAGTGCCAGTAGGAGAAGCTATGGTAGCTTGTATTATTTTGGATCATTTTTTACTACATAGGGGCCAAATTGGGCCCAATTCTGGCACTATATTATAGCAATCAGCACTTTTTTAGATGTACGAAAATTTCCTGATTGCCTTTTTTTCCAGTGATATACGCTTTTCTGCACTTTACAAAATATAAGCTACTCTTTTCCAAGGATTTAAGGAAATGACCAAGTATTTTCTGAGTGTCTGTCTCCTTTTTTACTACACCATTTTTTGAAATATTCTGTTTTCCAACTTCGAATTGAGGTTTATATAATAAAATAATGTCCCCCTCTTTTCTTGCAACAGTTTCTATATCTTTAATAATTTTTGATAATGAAATAAAGGCAACATCTACAACAACTAGGTCAAAGGAATCTTTCAGTCTTGATGAAATATCTCTTATATCCGTTTGTTCTAATAAAGAAATCCGTGCGACATTTCTTAGACTTGAATGAAGCTGCTCTGTTCCAACGTCAACTGATGTAATTTTTTCTGCTCCCTCATAAAGCAGAACTTGTGTAAAGCCACCCGTAGACGAGCCTACATCTAAGGCCGTTTTCCCCTCAACCTTCACCTCAAAACTTTTTAGAGCTTCAAACAATTTTTTTCCTGCTCGACTTACCCACTGCTGTTGTTCAACTATAGAAACGCTTGATCCTGTTATAATTTCTTTTGCAGGTTTGTTACATATTTTTCCATTTAGTAAAACAAATCCTTCCTTTATCAGCTCCTGCGCCCTATTTCTTGATCCTGCCAGACCCAATTCCATAATATATTGATCTAATCTTATTTTCATTTATCTAAAAGTACTTCGTATGCTATCTTATTAATAGCATTGTCTTTTAAAGATTAGAAAAATTGGGAATATGATGATAGGTCAGCAACAAAAAGATCAGGCAGAAAAATGGTTCAAAGATTTAAGAGATAAAATTTGCGAAGAGTTTGAAATATTAGAAGAAGATCACTTAAAATTGTCTCCCAAGAGTGATTTGGCGGCAAAAAAATTTGAGAGAAAGAGTACAGTAAGAGAAACAGACGACAAAGAAGATGGCGGTGGGGGCGTCATGGCAACGCTTAAAGGTGGTCGAATATTTGAGAAAGTAGGCGTAAATGTTTCTGCAGTATATGGAAACCTTGCACCAGAAGCACAAAAGAGTATTACAGCTAGGAAAGCTATCCCTGAGCTCAAAGATGACCCCAGATTTTGGGCCTCAGGCATCAGCCTTGTAGCGCATATGAGAAATCCTCATACACCTGCCATACACCTTAATACAAGAATGTTTTGGACACCTCATGCATGGTGGTTTGGAGGAGGTACCGACTTAAATCCGTCGATAGAAAATGACGATGACACAAATTTCTTTCATCAAATTCTGGAAAAGAAATGTGATAAGCATAATCAGAGTTACTACAAAAAATTTAAGGAATGGGCTGATGAATATTTTTTCATACCACATAGAAAAGTTGCAAGAGGAGTAGGTGGAATATTTTTTGATGATCTCTGCACTGGTGACTGGGAAAAGGATTTTTCTTTCACCAGAGATGTTGGAGAAGCATTTATTGAAGCCTATATACCAATAGTAAAAAAACACTATCTGAAAGATTGGACACCACAGGATAAGAAAATCCAAGAACAAAAGAGGGGCCTTTACGCTGAATTTAACTTAGTTTACGACAGAGGCACAAAGTTTGGCTTACAGACAGGACACAATATAGATGCAGTATTAATGAGCTTACCTCCAACAGCAGAGTGGGTTTAACTCAGCAAACTTAGCAACTTTTCCTTAGATGCTTTGAACCCAGAACCTATCCAAAATGTTTCCATTAAGTTTATTTTTTCTTTAGTTGTATTTAAGTTTTTCGTCAAAGGATGAACATCTGAGAACTTTATTGGAAAAATTTTTCTAGATGCTTTCTTTATTTTCTCTATATCTTTGGCCGTTATAGTAAATCCTTCTTTGACTTCTTTTATTATTAGCAAATCTATGCTGGCTTTTTCACCTAATTTATACCCTAGATAATCAGGATTATGGTCCAGACCCAATAGATTATTTAATTGATTGCAATATTTTTTTTCTTTTTTTATCAAAAGAGGGAACGAGGTCTTAATCTCGAGAGCTAATAATCTCCTTACCAAAGATGGTGTCAAATTAAACCTAATCTCCAATTTTTCTAATTTAAGGAGTGCGGATTGAGAGTAAATTCCGAAGAATTTTTTATAAAGATCCACTTTATTCATGAGCTTCAAAGCAAAGAATGGAGACCTAGCAAGAAGTATTTTTCTAATCTCTGAAGCCACCCTTTCATAACTTAAGTCACTTATTCCATTTATATGCTTTTTGATAATCGGTAAATTGTTTGAAGCGACATTTTCATCTTTTAAATCTAAGACTGCAACAAACCGAAAGAATCTTAATATCCTTAAAAAGTCTTCTTTTATTCTAAACTCAGGATCACCTATAAAGTCTAACTTTATTTTATTTAAATCTTCTAAATTTCCTAATGGATCGATTATTTGCCCACTATAGGAACAATAAATAGCGTTAATAGTAAAGTCACGTCGTTTTGCATCCTCTTCAATATTTTCAACAAACTCAATATCAGCCCCCCTACCGAAAGTTCGGATGTCTTTCCTAAAAGATGTTATTTGGAAATTTCTTTTTTTATTTCTAACTGTCAAGCAACCGTACTTTAGTGCTCTATCATCAAACCTTATTTGGTTTTGATGAAAAATTTGTTTTAGTTGCTCAACGCTTAAAGAAGTGGTTAGATCAACATCTTTAAATTTTTTATACCCGAGTAATAAATCCCTAACTGCTCCTCCAACAATATAGCATTCCTTTCCTGATGAACTAAGTAGACGCATAAGTTCTTTTAGCTCTGAACCGAAAACCTTTTCTACATTCACTTTTTTCATATTATATCTCTAACTTGAGAAAATTTTTGAGAAATTATAAAGAATTCTTGCTGTCGCACCCCAAATATAATACGGCCCATAAGGAACCGCCAAAAATGATCTTTTCTCTCCATTCCAAGTAAAAGAGTGCTCCGAATACCTTTCACTATCCAATAAAAACTCTAGTGGTACTTTAAATACTTCGGAGACCTCCTCTGAGCTATTTATTTGAATTTCATATCCACTTACAATTCCAATAAACGGGAATATCCTGAAACCAGTTATTGTTTCATGTGATGGTAAAGAACCAATTAGAAATACATTTAGCGAGCTTAAACCGATTTCTTCAAAAGCTTCTCTTAGCGCTGTAACGTCAAGACTTTTATCTTTATCATCAAACTTGCCTCCTGGAAAAGAAATTTGTCCCGAATGCTTTTTCATATTCATTGAACGGCGAGTTAAAATAACTTGCCACACAGAATTTTCATATTGTAATGGAACCAGGACTGAAGCGGGGTGTAAATTTATATTTGTTCTGTTTTGCGTATGGTGTAAATCAAAGGTGGTATCCGCTTTTCTTGTAAAATCGTTATGATAGTCAGTAGGGTTGATAATACCTCTTATTTTTTCTATTAGTTCTTCTTTTTTTGAAAATTCAACCTTCATAGTAGTCAAGAATTTGTTTAAGTGAAAACTGAAATTTTCGTCCACAGAATTGACAGTTTGCAGAAATTTTTTCCTTCTTATCACACATATCTTCTAGCTGCTCTTTTGGATACTTAGATAAAGTGTAGAGTAGTGTTTTTCGTTTACAAGAGCATCCAAATTTTATCTTTGTCTCTTTAAATACTCTTAATGCGCTGTGTTGGAAAATATTATCCAAAAATTGATATTGATTAAATTCTGCATTCATTGAATCTTTTATTTGTTCAGTTATTCTTTCCTTTAAAATATCCCAATTTTTGTCATCAATATATTTGTTATCATGCTCGTCTGGCAATGCTTGCAACATAAACCCTGAGGCAATCCAATTTCTTCCGCTTTTTTCACTGTGCTTCTTAGTTATATTTAAGTCAAAAAAAGTTTTAATTTGTTCTGACTGAAAAAAATAATTTTCGGCTGATTTTCTAAGACTGCCCTCAATAATTGGGGTTATGCCCTGATATGGCTCCATGTTTTTACCTTGATCAATAGTAATTGCGAATAATCCTGTATCGAGATTTAAATGCGTAGCTTCCTTATCATAATCTGCATATGCTCTTATATTTGCAGGCTTTCCCTGATCCTTTGGGGCATAATAATCTGTTGCCAACAACTTAATACTCTCATTACCTCTTATCTGTAATGAAAGTCTCCATCTTATTTTAATCATCTCTCCTATTAAAATGGTGAGTAGTAGTGCTTCAAATAGGAGTTTGCAAACTTTATCAGGGAAGCGATGATGTTTTATTATATCAGAAGCTAACCTCTCTATGCGTGCAAATCGACCTCTTAGATTGTTATCATCAATCTGAAAGGGCAAAATTGAGTCTAAAAAATTATTTTTCATATACTTCGTTTTTATTTGGCGTTTATTGATGTTTATTTAATATTAAATGCGAAAACAACAATAATTCGGTAGTAAGCATTGAAGCTGTTTGGTGAAAGAGTTAATTACAAAATTAAATACCAGAGAAGAGTTGGTGCCTATGGTATTATTTTGCAAAAGAATGGCTTAATTTTAACAGAGCAAATAACTAAAGAGAATGGTATAGAGCTTCAATTACCCGGAGGGGGCACGAATGAGAATGAGTCACTCATTCGTGCTCTTTATCGAGAGGTAATAGAGGAAACAGGTTGGGGCATTAAAGTTCTTAAAAAAGAAGGGATATTCCAACGTTTTACGTACATGCCGGAATATAAAATTTGGGCCCATAAAATATGCCATATTTACCGATGTGCCGCAACGATGAGAAAAACAGAACACCTTGAGAAAAATCATCGCTCTGTAATTATGAACAAAGAAAAAGCTTTTGAAAAAGTTGTGGATACTGGGTTCAAATATTTTATTCAAAACATTTAGCTAATTTATTAGGAGCTTTCTTAGGAGCTCTTTTGTTGGCCAACTGTCTGCTGAAAGTCCAAATTCTAATTGAACAGACCTAACAGCCTGTCTAGTCTTTGCACCTAATATTCCGTCTACTTTTCCAACATCATAACCTTTAGATCTTAGAACATTTTGTAATTTTATCATTGCTTCAATATCTAAAATATCAGATGGGTTGTTATGCTTATATTTTTTTGCTCCACCAAGTCTTTTAGCTAAGTGAGCAGCTGTAACAGTATAGATGAAGCTATCGTTCCATTTCAAATAAACTTCAAAATTTTCAAATGCAAGAAATGCTGGACCTTCCTTTCCCTGGGGCAATAAGAGCGTTGAATAAAGGTTTTTATCTATTTTGAATTTTTCTCCTCTTAATTTTAGGCCTAAGTTTTCCCAATCTTTAAGAGCTCTTCCCCTTCCAAATCCCGCTAATTCCCAATAAAAGTCTTTCGGTAATATCACTTCTTCTAACCAAGCCTCCCCCTTTTCCCAACCCATATGGTTTATCAAATTGGCTGCTGTTAAAATTGCATCTTCAGGCGTTTCCTTTAAAGAAATCTGGCCGTCCTTGTTACCGTCAATACCAAATTCCAAGATATCCTGCGGTAACATCTGAACTTGCCCTATTTCTCCTGCCCAAGCTCCTGTTGTATCATAATCAATATCGCCACGCTCAATCAATTGCATTGCTGCAATGAATTCAGGCTGAAAGAGCTCGGGTCGTCTACAGTCAAATGCCAAGGAAGCTAAGGAATTAAGAGTATTAAAATTTCCTTGAACGGCTCCAAAATCAGTCTCCATAGCCCAAAAAGCCGTAATCACTTCTTTTGGCACTCCATATACAGCTAATGCTTTATCAAAAACAGTTTGATATTTTTTAAATTGTTTTTTCCCATTTACCAATCTGTAATCATTTATTGCTCTTTTGGAGAAATCAAGGAAGCTCAATTTGAAACTTCTTTGTTGTCTATCAAGTTTAATAATGGCCGGGTTAAATTTTGCTAGTCTAATAGTTTTTTTTACAACTTCCGTACTTATACTGATACCAGTTGCATACCTTTCTGTTTCTTTTAAAAAAACACTAAAATCCCCTCCACAATTAGTAAACGTTTTGCCCAATACAACCGACGGTAAGCTAAATATCAGTAAAAAAGCTAAAGTTTTAAGATTGGGTTTCATGTGTTGACTACCTCAAGTTTAAAACATTTAACATGTCATAGAGACCTGGTTCCTTTTCTTTAGACCACAAGGCTGCTTTTATTGCTCCGTTTACAAAAATATCTCTCGAGAATGCTTCGTGTTTAATAGATATTCGTTCCGAGTCAGATGTAAAAGAAACTTCGTGTTCACCCACTACACCACCACCCCTAAGGGAAGCAAAACCTATTGAGCCTTTTTCACGACCATGTGATATGCCATCACGTAACGCCACTCTTAATTCTGGAAGACTTTTTCCTTTGCCTCTAGCTGCTGCTTCACCTAGCATTAAAGCAGTTCCAGAGGGTGCATCAACTTTATCTCGATGATGCATTTCCAAAATTTCTATATCGAAGTCTAGGTCTAGAGAAGATGAAACCTTCTCGACTAAGCTGGTTAATACATTTATTCCTAGGCTCATATTTCCTGCCTTAACAACCACTACTCTCTTTGCATACTCGCTGATCTCATTTTCTTGTCCTAGGTCAAAGCCAGTTGTTCCAATTACATGAGCAGTATCAGTCTGTGCGCAAACCTTGACACACTCCAACGAGGTATCTGGCGTGCTAAAATCGATAACAGCTTCTGCACCGTCTAAAGCCAAGTTTAAATCATCCGTTATCAAAATATTATTAGGTCTACCTAGAAGTTTTTCTCCACAATCTTGTCCTATCCAACCGTGCCCTTTATGCTCCAATACAAAGTGTAAGTCTATGGTGGATAATTTAGAAATTTTTTTTATTATTTTAGATCCCATTCGACCTGAAGCTCCTAAAACACTAACTTTGAAACGATTTTTCATGTTTTTCCTCAACAAATAATTGAATAATATTCAATTTAATTTTAGTAGATAGTATAGACCAATCGTTGTACTGGATGAAGCTAATATGCAAAAAAGAAAAAATAAAGGTAGGTTTGGAGACGAGACTTCTCAAAGACAACTGAGAGTCTCCGAGTTAATAAAAAGAAATATCGCCAAAATATTAATTGAGTCAAATTTTTACGATCAAGATAGGAAGAATTATTCGGTATCGGTAACTGAGGTACGCTGCTCTGCGGACCTGAAGATTGCAACAGTATATGTTCTTCCTTTGAATAAGACTCACTCCCAAGACCTAGTTGCTTTTCTCGGTAAAAATAAAAATGCCATCAGGCACGCTCTTGGAAAAATGGTGTCTTTGAAATATTTGCCGGATTTAAGGTTTAAAGAAGACACACTTTTCGAACAAATAGAAAAAACTAACAAAATCTTTAGAGCTCTTGGAAAAGATTAGGTGTACAATGCACAAGAATATATTTAACGGATGGCTCTTAGTAAATAAGCCGGCAGGAATTACATCCGCAGACGTCGTTAGAGTTTTAAAAAGAAAAATGAACCCAACAAAAATCGGCCATGCTGGAACACTTGATCCTGACGCCACGGGATTAATACCATTAGCATTAGGTGAAGCCACCAAAGCCGTTCCATATCTCCTTAAATCCAAAAAAAAGTATGAAGCTACTATTTTGTATGGTGCAAAAACTGACACAGATGACGCTTCTGGAAACACTCTAAAATCGTCATTCTACGTTCCAAGAAAAAATGAAATATTGGAAGCGCTTAACTACTATTCAGAGGTCATTTTTCAAATCCCCCCTAAAGTCTCAGCCGTAAAAGTTGAGGGTAAAAGAGCTTACAAACGTTTTAAAGCCAACGAGGATTTCCAACTTTCTGCAAGAAGTATAAAGGTATCTGAGCTTTCATTACAATCTTACGATGAAAGTGGCAAGGCCATTGTTCACTTTGAATGTAGCAAGGGCGGGTATGTAAGATCCATTGCAAGAGATATAGGTGATTTCATCGGGTGTTTCGGATACGTAAGAGAATTGAGTCGCCTAGAGTATGGTCCTTTTAAAGTTACAGAGGCATGCAGTCTGTCCAAATTATTAGATCTTTCTAGAGAGAGTTTAGAGTCAAATTTAAAGGGCCTTGAGATTGGTATCCCAAACCTAAAAATTTTTGAATGTTCTGTAGATGATTTAAAACATCTGGAAAATGGTCAACCAATAAAATGTCCAACAACCGTCTGTCTAATTGAAGGAGAAGAACTCGTTGCGAAATACAAAGGAAGGGTGGCAGCCATTCTTTTCAAGGATGGATCATTTTTGAAAATAAGAAGAAAACTTAATACTTAAATATTACAATGGAAAAAACATAAATATCGCTGGTAATTTAGTATTATTTATTTTTTTCTTTATTTTTTTGCAAAATCACACTAATAACTATTCAAACAATCAATCCTAACTGGACGACATCCTGGTAGGATAAGAAATGGAGAATAACGATGTCGATTACTCAAGAAGATAAAAAAATTTTAATCAAAGACTACGCAACAAAAAAGGGAGATACTGGCTCACCCGAAGTTCAGGTAGCTATATTGACCAAGAGAATTGTCAATTTAACAGAGCATTTCAAAACTCATAAAAAAGATAATCATTCTAGAAGAGGCCTTTTGAAAATGGTTTCTTTAAGACGCAAACTTTTGGACTATGTGCGAGAAAAGGACGAGAATCGCTACAAGGAACTAATTAAAAGACTAGAAATTAGAAGATAAAATATTCCGTTTTTTGTCCATAAAATTTAGCAAAACAAAGGCAAGATATGTTTAATGAAATAAAGAAGACTATTGAGTGGGGACACGATAAATTAACACTAGAAACTGGCAAGATAGCTAGACAAGCAGACTCGACCGTAATAGCAACATATGGTGAAACAGTAGTTATGGCTGCCGTTGTATACTCAAAGGAGTCAAAGGCTGACCAAGATTTCTTCCCATTAACCGTTAATTATCAAGAAAAGTATTATGCTGCGGGGAAAATTCCGGGAGGTTTCTTCAAACGAGAAGCTAGACCGACAGAAAAAGAAACTTTGACCAGTCGTTTGATCGATAGGCCGATAAGACCTTTATTTGTCGAGGGATTTAAAAACGAAGTACAAGTAACATGCACCGTTCTCAGTCATGACCTGGAGAACGATCCCGATATAGTCGCAATTATAGCAGCCTCTGCGGCCTTAACACTTTCAGGAGCTCCTTTTCTTGGTCCAATCGGGGCTGCCAGAGTAGGTTTTGTTAATGACTCTTATGTTCTCAATCCTTCAGTAGATGATATGGATAATTTAAAAGAAACCAGCGAGCAAAGACTTGATCTTGTAGTTGCTGGAACAAAAGATGCGGTAATGATGGTAGAATCTGAAGCTTACGAATTATCGGAAAAAGAAATGTTGGGAGCTGTGAAGTTCGGACATGAACAGATGGCATTAGTAATTGACATGATCATTGATTTAGCAAAAGAGGCTGCAAATGAACCATTTTCTTTTGATTATCAGATTGATGATAAATTATATAAAAAGATATCTAAAGTAGGAGAAAAAGATCTCAAAAAAGCCTTTGAAATATCTGACAAAAAAGCGCGCCAAGCTTCAGTAGCTGAAGCAGTAGATAAAATAAAAAATTCACTATCAGATGAAGAAAATCAAGGTAGTGAGGTAAACGAACTCATAAAAAGACTAGAGTCTGAGGTTGTTAGAAAAAATATTCTAGATAAGGGTACTCGAATAGATGGTAGAGACTTAACAACCGTTAGATCAATAGAAACCGAGACGCGTTTATTACCAAGAGCACATGGATCATCGCTATTTACTAGAGGTGAAACTCAAGGTCTTGTTGTTACGACACTTGGATCTGGGGATTCTGAACAGATTATTGATGCTTTACACAAAGAAGGTAAGCTAAATTTTATGCTACACTACAACTTTCCACCTTACTCAGTTGGAGAATGCGGTCGTATGGCTGGCCCTGGTCGTAGAGAAATAGGCCATGGAAAACTTGCCTGGAGGGCATTACAAGCTGTGTTACCATCGGCTGAGGAATTTCCCTATACAGTAAGAGTTGTTTCGGAGATAACAGAATCCAATGGATCTTCTTCGATGGCAACAGTTTGTGGTTCATCTTTATCAATGATGGATGCCGGGGTTCCACTCAAAGCACCTGTAGCGGGCGTCGCTATGGGCCTCATACTAGAAGGGAAAAAGTTTGCAGTTCTAACAGATATATTGGGAGATGAGGACCACCTTGGAGATATGGACTTCAAGGTAGCTGGAACAGAGGCAGGAATTACCTCCTTGCAGATGGATATAAAAGTCGCAGGTATTACCCCCCAAATTATGGAAAAAGCTCTAGATCAAGCAAAGGAAGCTCGTTTACACATATTAAACGAAATGGCAAAATCTTTGTCAGCTCCATCAGAGTTTTCAAAATATGCACCTAAAATCGAGTCTTTAACTGTACCTAGCGATAAAATTCGCGAGGTGATAGGAAGTGGAGGAAAAGTGATAAAAGAAATAGTTGAGGTTTCAGGTGCTAAGGTTGATATAAATGACGACGGAGTAGTTAGAATATCATCGCAAAATGCAGAAAGCCTGCAGACCGCGAGGAAAATGATAAAAGAAATAGTTGAAGATCCTATTGTTGGGCAAATTTATGAGGGTAAGATCGTAAAGTTGATGGACTTTGGAGCTTTTGTGAACTTCTATGGGAAACGAGATGGACTTGTTCATGTGAGCCAAATATCCGATGAGAGAGTAAATCATCCAAAGGATGTTTTGAATGAAGGAGGCTCTGTAAAAGTAAAATTAATGGGTATCGATGACAGAGGTAAGAGTAAACTATCGATGAAAATTGTAGATCAGAAGACAGGAAAGGAGTTAAAAAAGGAAGATTAAGCTATATCCAACCTAGTAATTCTTTCTTTATAATTTTAAAAAACATATCAATGTGAGCTTTATCGTCATTAAGGCATGGAATATACAAAAAGTTTTTCCCACCAGCTTCAATAAAACTTTCTGAGATCTCACCACATATCTCTTCTAATGTTTCAACACAGTCAGAAGCGAAAGATGGAGCTATAATAGCGATGCTTTCGTTTCCGGATTTAGCCAGATCTGCTACGAGATCAATTGTGGATGGTCCTACCCACTTTTCTGGACCGAATTTTGACTGAAACGCGGTTGTTAATTCACTTTCCTTCCAATTTAGCTTTTCCCTTATTAGTCGAGTCGTTTTTTGGCATTGACAATGATAAGGGTCTCCATTCATTAAATACCTTTCGGGAACACCATGATAAGATACAACTAAGTGTTGAGGCTTAAATTTTGACTTTTTATAAGCAGCCGTTATGGATGTTGAAACAGCCTTTATAAAATCAATATTGTCAAAGTATGGAGGGACTGTTCTTATAGATGGTTGCCAGTTTAGCTTCATAAGTGATTTGAATACTTGATCGTTGGCGGTTGCTGTCGTAGGAGCAGCATATTGAGGGTAAAGTGGAAAAAAAATTACTTTAGTGCACCCCCGAGATACCATCTTTTTTAGTGTACTTTCTGTAGATGGATTGCCATATCTCATACAAAAATCTATAAGTACATCGTCACCATACTCCGTTTTAAACTTGACTTTCAATTTTTGAGCTTGAGACTTTGTTATCGTTAAAAGTGGGCTTTCATTTTCCTCATTATTCCAAATCTCTTTATATGCATTACCCGAGGAGAAAGGTCTTCTTAGTAGAATTAAGTTTAATATCGGTTTCCATACCCAGGGTGAATAGTCAATTACCCTCCTATCGGAAAGAAACTCTTTAAGGTATCTCCTCATAGACCAATAATCTGTGGCATCCGGTGTGCCAAGATTACCAATTATCACACCGACTTTTGGTTTTTGAATTTTTGGGTGATCTTCTGGGATGTTTGCCTGTCTGGTATTCATTTTTGTTTCTTCCAATACGTTTTAACTAAGTTATACCTTAGAAATATCAAATCAATTTCACAGTTTTTTTGCTTCTATTTTTTCCCATACAAAAAAATCAATTCAAAAGTCGCGCTTATAGATGGGACACCTGCTTCCAGTTTTGTATCCGAAAAATTTTCAAAATAAAATTTTTCTACCATATGGATAAATTTCATGGTTGTTAGGCCTTTACGGCGTCCTAGAATAGCATTTGTTTCCCCCATTTTTTTAAGATCCAAAAACAAATCTAAAATTCTTTTATATTTAACTTTGATTATGTCTCTATCAACTACAGTGTTATTTAGTCCAACCTTAGCAGCCAAATTACCAACATCTCGTATTTCAGGTAATGGGGAAATTCTTGGGCTAGTCACTCCAAATAATTCTATCTCAGCTTTAGAGAAAGAGTCTCTAAGTTCATTAAGGGTCTCTGCACCAAAAAGACAACACAAAAATTGGCCTTTGGGTTTTAAGAGTTTAACCTTTTTTGAAAAATCACTGTATGGATCATTTGACCAATGCATCTGCATTAAATTTGCATATAAATCTATACTTTTATTTTCAGTGGAGAAGTGTTCAAACTCGGATATTGTTATTTTATCATTTTTGCTTAACTCTTTTAAGTCATTTCTTCTACAGCCTTCAATCAGACCATACTCCCAAGCGATAGTTAATTCTAAGATACGCTTCTCCATGTCACTGAATACTCTTTTCAAAAGAAAGTTCGCTGACCTTGATTCTCTAGATCTAATTTTGTTTTCTTTAACCTTCTTGATGTCAAATAGCATTGCTTATTGATCCAAAAATATTTTATTATTGAAAATCTATTATGGCCAAACAATCAATAGCGTGTTTTTATGCTGGAATTCAACAATAAAGATATGAACTTATTAATTCTGCTTAGTGAGATAGCCACTATTGAACAATTGGCACGAAGCAAACTTGATAACGCTCTTCCTAAAGATTTAAGCATATCTACTTTTTCTGTTTTGAACCATTTTTCTGGATCTAGAACAGAAAAAACCCCCTTACAATTGGCACGCAGTTTTCATGTTACTAAAGGAGCCATGACTAATACATTGAATAAACTAGAAAAACAAGGGTATATACATGTTCGCCCTGACTGGAAAGATGCAAGGAAAAAACGTATTTCAATCAGCCAAAGTGGTATAGATGCAAGAAATCATGCTATGAAATCCATAAAGCCTATATTAGGTGAAATTATTCAAAAAACTGATCACATGACCAAAAAAACCTTGTTAGGAGATTTAAGAAGCTTTCGAGAATCAATAGAAAAAGATAAGGATTAAAGGGTGTTTCTTTGCTAATTATAATTATTGGAAGCGCGCCAGATGCACTAGAAGCAAGAAGTATAAAGAGAGAGCTTTTTGAAAATCTAGTAGTTATAAATAATGCTTGGAATATTAGGAATGACTGGGATTATTGTATATTTCCTGATGATTTTCCAGAAAACAGAAGACCCACTAGAAATAAAAATCAAAAACTAATTGGTTCAAAGCAATATGTTCCATTACAAAATAAGTATGGAGGATTTGTTTATTCTGGAGGTACAATGGCATTCACCGCAGGTTACTGGGCTCTGGGGTACTTTAAACCAAAAACTATTGCTTATATAGGTTGTGACATGGTTTATGATGGGGAAAATACTCATTTTTATGGTAAAGGCACACCAGATCCTCTCAGAAAAGATCCGACTTTGAAAAATTTAAAGGCTAAGTCTGCTCGCCTAGAGGCTATTGCTGCAACCCAGAATTGCTCAATATTTAACCTCTCCAAAAAGCCAAATAGTAATTTAGTTTTTAGACGCAGTAGCATAGAACATATCTCCAAACATAATATTCCAAGAACCCTTAACAACAGCCTATTGAAAAGCGTACTCAAAAAGGAGGAAGATTTAGGGTACTTTATTGAAGATGGAAGGTATTGGAAACACTTAGCCAAGTTTAAACAAGAGAGCATCGATTTATTGGATGATCTCTGGAATGAAGTTATTAATAATAACTAAATATTCACCTTGTTGCACAAACAGTATAGTTTACGGAGAAGTCAGTTTTTGACAATTGCCATCCCCAATTTAGGGGATTAAACACTAATCCTTTTGTATCCTTGACTTGTAGATTGGCTTTAGAAAAGAATTGATTTAATTCGTTAGGCTTGATGAATTTGTTCCAACTATGTGTTCCTTTTGGCAACCACTGCATAACGTATTCAGCACCAATTATTGCAAAAAGGTAGCTCTTTACATTTTTATTTATAGTTGAACAAAATATAATACCACTACTTTTGAGCAGATTTGAACAAACTTCTACAAAAAAACCTGGGTTTTCGACATGCTCAATAACTTCCATGTTAAGAATAACATCAAATGTACGTTTCTCTTTTAAAAGTTCTTCCGCCGATACATGGCGATATTTTATGTCGAGGCCCATTTTTTCGGCGTGTAACGATGCTACTTTGATATTTTTTTCTACTACGTCAATACCGAGTACTTCAGCTCCAAGTCTAGCCATTGGCTCACATAACAGACCACCACCACATCCTATGTCCAAAACTTTGATCCTTTTTAGAGGCTTTTTATCGAAAATCATATCCTTTTGAAAATGTAGGGATAGGTGACCTGTTATAAACTCTAATCTGCATGGATTCAACATATGCAGTGGCTTGAACTTACCCTCGGCATCCCACCATTCATTAGCTAATTTTTCAAATTTTGTAACTTCTTCCGCATTTATAGATGATACTGTTTTCATTGAATTGTTCCCATACACATGACATACTATATATATACTTTTTTTTTTTAGTCTCAAGAATGCCTGAACAAAATATCACCAAGTTTAATAAGCAAAGAACCAATTTGTATCCTGAAATAGAGCCTTTCAGAAAAAGCTTTATTGATAGTGGGGACGGGCATAAAATATATTACGAGGAATGTGGAAACCCCAACGGAATACCTGTTTTGGTAGTACATGGCGGCCCAGGTGGTGGATGCAGTCCAACGATGCGTAGATTCTTTGATCCTGACGCTTATTATATAATTCTTTTTGATCAAAGGGGCTGCGGGAGATCCAAACCCTATGCATCAGTGGAAAATAACACGACATGGCATCTTGTGTCAGACATTGAGGCTATAAGAAAGAAACTACATATAAATAAATGGATTTTGTTTGGGGGAAGCTGGGGAGCTACTCTGTCTCTAATATATGCTCAAAATTATCCAGAAATGGTAAGCAAGATAATCCTCAGAGGTGTTTTTACTATGACTCAATCAGAATTAGACTGGTTCTATAAGGAAGGAGGAGCGAGCATGTTTTGGCCAGAAGCATGGCGAGCCTTTAGGGACATGCTTCCGCAAAAAGAGCAGAACAATGTTATAGAGGGCTATCATTCAAGGTTGTTTGGATCATCTCCTACAGAGCAGGGTCGGTTCGCTAGAGCTTGGACAGCTTGGGAGAACGCTCTTGCTAATCTGGAAAGTCCTGGGTTTGGCTCTAGCCCTTCTACTGACTATGCAAGAGCATTTGCGCGGATTGAAGCCCATTATTTTAAGAACCAAGGTTTTCTAAGTAAATCCCAGCAAATTAAAGACAACATGCATAAAATATTAGACATACCATCCATCATAATTCAAGGGCGATATGACATGATTTGTCCACCCGGAACAGCGGAGCTAATTCACAGACTTTGGCCAAACTCGAATTTAGTTATGGTGTCAAAAGCTGGTCATGCGATGTCTGAGTCTGGTATCACCGCAGCACTGGTGAAAGCAACCGAACAATTTAAGAACTAAATCAACTTATTTTTCTAATAAATCTCTCAAAAGAAGAGTATGTATTAATGTTTGGTTTTTGAAATGACAAGATTGTCATTACAGCTACCGTATTATCTACTAAAAAAAAGTATTTTCTGACAAATTCTTTTCGTTGAGAAGAGTTTACTCGCCGAAAGTTAACGTGGAAAAATTTATCCTGCAATTGCTCTTTACCAAAAATCAGTTTTTTGTCACTTGAGGCAGTTAGAAATTTTTTAAATTCCATCTTTTCAGCAATTGCCAATAAATACTTTTCTCGAGACATTTTTTTTGGGATTTTGGAACGCGTAAATGTAATGTTTATTATTGTGTCAACCGGCCTACGGCTAAAATACGCTTTACCATCATTATTCACTTCTATACAGTTTGTAACTAAAAGGGTTTCTTGCAAACCGGTGAGGGTATTTGCGCTTCTATCCAAACAAAACCCACTTGGAAGTTTATGCTTTAACTTAGTCTGGCCTAATGGAATATAAATAAAATTGGTTAACGGTCCGGATCCAACAGATAAACATCCGCCTAGAAATAGAAGTAAATAAAATACTCCGAATACTTTTCTTAAATTTCTCAAGTCCAAACCTCCAACTTTTTAGAAAAGTTTACTGCTGATTTTACGCAGAAAAAACAGTTGGTTTATTTTTTTTTTGTATAATGTCATTTTTTAGTTTAGCAATAGATATTATTAGGATAAATGATCGGTATAAGAAATGAATTGGATATCTAACTTTGTTAGACCAAAAATTAACGCGATTTTTTCACGCAAAGGCAACTCTGAAACATTATGGATTAAATGTGAGAGCTGTGATTCTATGATCTTTCATAAAGAGTTTAGCCAGAACTTGAATGTCTGCCCAAGTTGTAACTATCATATGTATATTTCCCCTGAGGAGCGTTTTAAGTCAATATTTGATGAAGGAATATACTCAGCTATTGACTATCAATCACCGGCACATGATCCTTTAAATTTTAAAGACACAAAGAAATATGCTGACAGAATTAAGGACGCACAAAAAAGCACTGGGCAAAAAGAGGCAATTTCAATATCTGAAGGCAATCTGGGAGGCATGAAAACTATAGTTGCGTGTCAAGACTTTAAGTTCATGGGAGGCTCCATGGGAATGGCCGTAGGGAATGCCATTTTGGAAGGTGTAAAGAGAGCGGTTGAAATTAAATCTCCTTTCATTTTGTTTGCAGCTGCAGGGGGTGCCCGAATGCAGGAGAGTGTTTTATCCTTAATTCAAATGCCGAGAACAACTGTGGCGATTGAAATGCTAAAAGATGCCAGGCTTCCCTATATAGTAGTATTAACAAACCCAACAACTGGCGGAGTTACCGCTTCTTATGCAATGCTAGGCGACATACAAATAGCAGAACCGAACGCTCTTATTTGCTTCGCGGGGCCAAGAGTGATAGAGCAAACAATTAGGGAAAAGCTACCAGAGGGATTTCAAAGATCAGAGTATCTGCTTGATCATGGTATGCTTGATCAAGTGGTATCAAGAAAGTTTTTGAGAGAAGAACTAATAAAGTTAATCTATCTACTAAAAAATCAACCTCCACCTATTAGGGGAAATATTGCAGAAGTTGATGGATCTAATGGACGAGATACTTAAAAGACTGGAGTCTTTACACCCCAAGATAATCGATCTTAAATTAGATAGAGTAGAAAGGCTTTTAAAAAAGCTTGGGAACCCTGAAAGATCATTGCCTCCTGTTATACATGTAGCTGGCACAAATGGAAAAGGATCAACCATTGCCATGTTAAAAGCTTGTTTACAAAGTAGAGGGCTCAAAACACACGCTTATACCTCGCCCCATTTAGTGCGTTTTAATGAGAGGATAGAGTTAGGAGGCAAAAGAATAACTGAAGATGCATTAAAGAAAGTTCTTTCTGAATGCGAAAATGCAAATAGCTCTGCGCCAATAACATTTTTTGAAATAACTACTTGTGCAGCTTTTCTCGCTTTCTCCAGAGAGACTGCTGACTATACACTCTTAGAAGTTGGATTAGGTGGAGAGTTTGATGCTACTAATGTGATCGCAAACCCAATAATCTCTATTATTACTCCGATATCCTTTGATCACAAGGAGTATTTGGGAAACTCAATAAGAAAAATTGCAACGGCTAAAGCTGGTATTATTAAGAAAAACGTCCCTACTATTATATCGGATCAATCTGCAATAGTAAGAAAGATACTTGAAAAAAAATGCAGAGAAAAAAAAAGTGATATCATTTGGTCGTCAGATAAATTCTCTGTATCTAATTCAAGAAAATCTATCACTTTAAAGCATAGAGATAGAATTATAGAATTTCCTTTTCCTAACCTGATTGGCAAACATCAAATTAGAAACGCAATGACTGCTATTTCTGCACTTATTCATTTGGATATACCGGAAAAGTACATATGTAATGGACTGAATTCCACTTATTGGCCTGCTAGACTTCAAAAGATTGAAAAAGGAAATCTATTCGATTTAATCACAGACTATAACATCAATAATGAATTATGGATCGATGGAGGCCATAATGAGGATGCCAGCATTCAACTTAAGAAGAGTATGAGTTTCATAAATAAAAAAAACCTGCATATTATTTATGGCTCCCTTAAAAATAAGGATCATATTTCTTTCCTTAAAAATTTAACAACCATAGCTTCATCTCTTTGTTTAGTTGAAATAAAAACCCAACCCTCTTCACTTCCCGAAAAAACAGCAGTTGTCGCTGCTAAAGCAGCAGGATGGACAAAAATCTATCCAGCAAATGATATACGAGATGCCATAAATCAGATATGCTCAGCTAATAATTCTTGTGATTCACAAATTTCAATTTTAATTTGTGGGTCCCTATACTTAGCGGGCGAGGTGTTGAAAGAAAATGGTGTTGAAATCTAAGTGCTTTCGTCTATCCAATTTTTTAAATCGGTCTTAGGTGCCGCTCCAATTTTAGATGAAACCATCTCACCTTCTTTAAATATAAAGAGTGCTGGAATTCCTCTAACACCTAATCTGCTTGGACTATCTGGATTCTCATCGACATTGATTTTAGCAATCTTAACTTTTTCTCCATATTCCTCAGACAACTCCTCTAGAGCTGGTCCAATCTGTTTACATGGACCACACCATTCTGCCCAAAAATCAATTACTACAGGAACTGAACTCTTTATTACTTGCTCTTCAAAAGTCTCGTCTGTTACATTAAGTGTCGCCATAGTTTACTCCTAGTTTTCTATGCTTTTTCATTGTAAATTTCTTCAAAGTATTTTCTTATATCTTTAAGTTCTAATAGAAATTCGTTAAGTTTAGTATTAGGGTCGTTTTCAATAATTTCAATCTCTTTATAAAAATCTTCACAAGTTTTCCATTTTTCTTTATTTAGGCTTTTTAATTGGTTGGCAATTGAGAGATTAATGTTTTCTCTAATGCTCAATGGTAAAATTTCAGGACATTCCTCATAGATGAGCCTTAAACCGAAATAAGAAAGACGTTTATCAGAAAACTGCTTACATATTTCATATCTACTTGACCAATTTTCGTTCCTAAATTGTTGCTTCAGGCTTTGGTCTTTATTGGTTGGAAACCCGCCAGTATATAATGTTTCCTCTGCCATTATATCTTCCTGTGAGCCACTCAACTCTTTATTTTGTTTATCCTCCTCTGCAATGTCCAAAAGCATTGACGCTAATCTTTGTTGGAAGGTTTTTGCATTTACTAAAATCTCGGATCGCTTTTGGAATTCGTTTATACTTATTGAATTGAAAAACCAGCTATCTTCAATTTGGTTTTTGTTTAATAATATTGGACCTTTATTTGCTTTCACAAATTTTAGAAACCTTTGGCCTCCAATGTAAACATCCTTTAAATCTCTAATATTTAATTCAACTAATTCTCTAGGATCAAAATTGAGATCAAAGAGAACCGGAAATTTATAGACTGGATGATTAAATAAAAAACTTCCCGAGATTGCCGTGGTTTTCCCATAATAGGTTTGACATAAAAATACCACTCTTTCTTCTGATAGAATCTTATAAACTAATGATCTATTTGATCCCTCTAAAAATGATTGCCAAAGAGATGGTTTTTTTTGTGATACAAGTTGAGCTAGCTGTTTAGTGGCGATTACGTCTCCAAGCGCATCATGAGCAAGTTGAAAAATAGAGTTTGCTGGCGCTATCTGATCTAGCTTGAACGTTTTTTTATTTTTTTTATTTTTAGGAATATTTATCGTATCGGGAAAGAAAAAATCAACGGTCCTTAATAGTTCTAGTAAATCTGCCCTATTGTTATTATTTCTACTTGTCAAATATGGGTCAAGAAGCGCTCTGAATAATGAATTTCTCAAAAATTCCTCATCAAAATTAATGCTATTATAGCCAATGAAAATTGAGGGTGACCAATTTGTGAATTTATCTTCAATTTTACGAAGCATCTCATAGTGCGAACATTGTGTTTTGATTAGTTTTGCATAATCAGTGTTGTTTACAGCGAGCGCAAAAGGGCTAGGAATTAAGCCAGGTTTTAATCTGGATCTATATTCAAATGTGTCTATCTCATTAAATTCTTTTGATACTTTAGTTGCACCAACTTGGAGGATTTGGTCCCAATGCGGTTCTTTCCCAGTAGTTTCAAAATCATAAAAAACTAAATCCATAATTCTTACATCTATTTCTTTTCACTTATAAAATATTTACTTCCTAATAAGGCCCTATTCAAATCATCCCAACTATCTCCAAAAAATTCAATTGTAAAATCTCTTTGGTCTTCAAGCTTTTTAGCTTCTTTTATCTTTATAAAAACATACCGTGACAGGTTTTTTGTCTCCAAAATTTCTGGCCATTCTAAAAGTGTTATCTGATCAAAAAAATTATCTGGTATGCCTAACTCAAATAGCTCCACCTCACTGTTAACTCTGTAAAGGTCAATGTGCGAAATCTTACAACACTGAAACTCATATGTTTGAACAAGAGAAAACGTTGGAGACGACACTTCCTCAATATCTAAATTTTTAATTATCGCTTTAGCTTTGATTACAAGCCTTGCAAACTCAGTTTTCCCAGCGCCCACTCTACCTGAAAGTAGTATGACATCACCATTTTTTGTAAACTGTGCAAATACTCTTGCTATATCAGAGAGGTTAAATATTTGCAAACCATGCGCCTTCAAAGTAATGTATGGCTTAGCTAACATTTCTTGGGTTTTCCTTTACTTTAGCTTTTTTGTCTCCTTGCAAAACTTCAATTGCAAACCTATCCCATGAAATCTCGACTTTTGCACCAATTATTCTCTTATTGCCATCACTATCAGTCTGTTGCACGTTTGAAAATCTTAATTTGCCCTCTGTTCTTTCTAATAGAATATTGGCAATAAATAAACCAAGGCCCATACCTTCATCAGATTTGCTGGTTCTTGCTTCAACTGAATTGAAATCACTTTGCTTTACAAATGGTTCAAAAATAATATGTTCAAGATCATCAGGAAATCCTTGACCATCGTCTATTATCTCTAAATTAATTTTTCTAGCGGTAACGATTAAATTTATATCCACTAGGGAATTTGAAAATTTAAGTGCATTGTGAATAATATTTCTAATTCCGTGAATCAGTTCAGGTTCTCTTCTCACGAAAGGTATCATTCTTTCTTTTATCGGAATACCCTTGTCACCTTGTCTCACTCCATTAAGTTTAAAATTTATTTTCTTCTCCAACTCTTTGTAAGGCTGGCTAGCTTCAAAAATAAGTGTAAAAAAATCAATGATTTTTACATATTGATCATCTTTTCCAAGTGACCCCATATCTGACATAATTTCCTTACATCGTTCTATTTGGTCGAATATCAACTGTATGTCTTGGTAAATAGGGCTGTTTCGATCAAGTTCACTAAGTATCTCAGATGAAGCCAATTTTATGGTCGCAAGAGGTGAACCCAATTCGTGACCTAACGCAGCAACCACCCCTGTCAAGGCTGTTAGTTTTTTTTCTTGTTCAAGAGCAGCTTGAGTAGCCTGAAGAGCTTTATTCATACTTGAATTATCTAGAAAAACCCTTCTCGCATAGCCCCCTAAAAATGAGACGGTAACCATTAACGATATTGAGAAACCAAATAACAATATTTCTGGAGGCTTTAATATATCTCCTGAGCTATCAAGAATAGGGAAATATATAGTGCTCAAAACAAATATGCTCAAAAATGTCATAATACCAAGAGTAATCAGGTAAGCTATTGGTAGAAGAGATGCGGAAACAATAGTCGGAACAATCATAAGGATCGAAAAGGGGTTACTTATCCCACCAGAAAATAAAAGTAATAATGAAATTTGGGTCAAGTCAAAAGAAAGAAACAAAAATGTCTTTAGAGCTGACAATCTTTTTTCGGTTCTAAAGTAAATGCTGGTAGTAAGATTAACTATGCAGGAAAATAAGATTATAAAAATACATGCCTGAACATTAAAAGTGAATTCCAGTATGAAATAAGTAACTGATATTGCAACACCTTGTCCAGCTATTGCTAACCATCTAAGGTTTATCAGCGTTTTAGGCTTTATCCAACTTTCATTTAAATAGATTTGCTTTTTATTATAGTTTATCATTCTGTAAGCTTAAATTTAACATTCTCAAGAATATCTAATATGATTTTTTCGAAATGCTCATAAAATCAAATTGCATGGTCAAGAAGTTTATAAGAGTAAGGAAAATATTTGACGAAGTCTAATTTTGCAACATATTATCCGCATAGAGGAACTATACTATATGTTAGATGGAAATAACTACAAGATAGATGAGGACAATTCACTCCTTATCTTAGACGACGACCAACCGTTCTTGAAAAGGTTGAGCGTGGCAATGGAGAAAAGAGGTTTTAATGTTTTCCCTGTCAGCTCAATGGCAGAATTTGGCGGAGTTATAGAAACTATATGTCCAAACTACGCTATAGTTGATCTGCGGCTCAACGATGGAGCCGGGCTGGACGCCGTTGAAAATATTAGAAAAAAAAATCCGGAATCAAAAATAATTGTTCTGACTGGATATGGTGCAATAGCTACAGCTGTAGCTGCTGTGAAGATAGGTGCGATTGATTATTTATCAAAGCCAGCCGATGCAAATGATATTTTAAACGCACTTGTCTTTAGCGACCAAAGTAGGCCTCCCCCACCAATTGACCCCATGTCTGCGGATAGAGTAAAGTGGGAACATATTCAAAGGATATTCGAACTATGTAATAGAAATGTTTCAGAAACAGCCAGAAGGCTTAAAATGCACAGACGAACATTACAAAGAATATTGGCAAAAAGAAGCCCAAGGTAATCCCTTCAGTTTTTAAGTAATTCAGGCACGTTCCCGTACTCACCTGCCGCCTCCTTCACAAAAAAATTTTTCAACAGCTTAGAATTATCAATAGTATTCATCCCCAATTCTCTAAGGGCTTTAAGATAAATGTTGTCATTCGAAAAAAGTGAGTTTATTAAATCTGTATAGGTTGCTATAGATATCTTATCGAATGATCTCCAAGTTTCATATTTTTTTAAAAGATCGAAGCTTCCAAGATCTAAACCTAATTTTTTTCCTTTAAAAAGAACATCTACTAAAGAAGCGACATCTCTTAAACCTATATTCAGACCTTGACCAGCAAGTGGGTGGATTGCTAGCGCAGAGTCACCGATAAAAACCTTCCTAATATCGATGGAGTCTCTGAGAAACTTAAGGTACAGAGGAAACATTTTTTTTTCATCTATCAATGACGCATTTGTCAAAATATCGCCAATGTTTTCTTTTAAATGACTAGTAAATATTTCGTCTGTGGATTCACTTAATTTATTCCCGACCTCTACTGGTAGACTCCAAACAAATGTCGACCGATTTCCTTGCAAAGGCAGTATTGCTAATGGGCCACCATTCAAAAATAATTGATGAGCTGTGCAATTGTGGTCATTTTTGTGAGACAAGTTTCCTACTATCGCAACTTGATTATAGTTTTTTTTAAAGAATTTTTTATTTAGGCGTCTAGCAAATCCGGAGTCTCTACCATCACTGATAATTAAAATTTCAGTGCTAATTAAGGAGTTATCAGATAAACTAATTTTGGTCTCAAAACTATTTGTCTCATCCTGAATTACTTCTGTCGAGTCAATTACTTGAATATTCGTATTTTTATTTAGCTCAGAACTAAGAACTTTTCTCAAATAAAAGTCCTCTATCATATAGCTCGATGGGTCAAACGCAGGGCTTTCTTTTTTAAACTCCACCAAATGGCGAATGGGATCGTTGGAGTCTTTTCTTGTCGAAAGAATGATATTTTCAATAGGGCTTACGTTTAATTTTTTTTCGTTCCAAACACCAAGATTAGAAAACAAATTCTTTGAAGCTCTAGATAAAGCATAAGTCCGTCCCTTATTTCTATTTATACGATCTTTTTCTGTAGTTCCATCAAATACAGTTACATCAAACCCTTTTGAAGCAAGTGCTAAGGCCATAGTGCTTCCGATCAAACCTGCACCTGCTATAACAACCTGCCTTTTTTTTGAACTTTTCATTAGTGACATTTTTCATACTTCAAGAAAAAAGAAAATATTTAGAATATGGTTTATCTAGTTTATTATATCAAAAAGAAAATAAAACCAACCGCCAATAGAAATGGACCTTGAGAAGTTAAAAATAAAGGAAGCTAGCGAATTGCTTGAAAAAGGGCGGATATGTCCGGAGGAATTGACGTATTACTACTTAGATAGGATAGAGTGCGATTCAAAGTCGAAAGATGTATTTACTACAGTATTTAAAAAATCAGCTCTGTACTCAGCTAAAGAATCAAAAAAGAGAGCTAAAGTCGGATTAAGAAAAGGGATTCTTGATGGAATTCCAATTTCAGTAAAAGACTTAGCTGATATTGAAGGAGAATTCACTCGCGGTGGATCTTCTTTAACTAATAAAAGAAAAGCAAAGAAAAACGCTGCTTTTGTAGATGAATTACAATCTCAGGGAGTAATAATTTTAGGTAAAACACATATGACTGAACTTGCTTTTTCAGGTCTTGGTCTAAATACAACTACTGCGACACCGGCTAATCCATTTAATGAGGAACTTGTTTCTGGAGGGTCTTCCTCAGGATCAGCTGTATCTGTTCGTAGAAACTATTGCATCGGATCAATTGGATCAGATACTGGTGGATCTGTTAGAATTCCTGCTGCGTGGAACAATTTAGTAGGACTAAAAACTACTCATAACCTTATAGACTTAACTGGCGTTTTGAAGCTTTGCCCTAGCTTTGACACGCTTGGTCCTATTTGCAAAAATGTAGATGACACCCATTTGCTTTTCAATGCAATGAAAAAAAGGAAGTTTCGAAAACTAAAAAAATACAAGGCTAGCGATTTTAAATTTTTAATAATAAAGAATATGTTTTTTGACAGTATAGATAGCGAGATAAACGATAGTTTTAATTCTGCTATTGAAAGAATTATTAAAAACGGTGCTAGAGTACAATATAAATCCGTTTCAGAAATTGATAATGCACTTGAAATAAGCAAAATAGTTTTTCCAGCAGAGGCTTACGGCATGTGGCAACATGAAATTGAAAAGTCGCCAGAAAAAATGTTTGCTCCTATTAGGGAAAGGTTTCGAAGCGGTAAGCACATCTTAGCACACAATTATGTATTTTCCCTTCAGAAACTATTTGAGTTAAGAAAGAGTTTTCTCAAAAAAATAATGGATTTCGACGCTATTTTGGTCCCAACCTCACCGATAAAGCCGCCGAGAATTACAAAATTAATAGATGACCATGAATTTTTTACAGAAAAAAATTTATTAGCTCTACGAAATACCCGAATTGCAAATTCGTTAAACTTATGTGCTCTAACATTGCCTACTGAAACAGATTTTTCGGGTTTAATGCTTATGGGACGCCCCAATAACGAATTTAATTTGCTGAGCATCGGATTAACAATCGAGAAAATAATACAATAAAAACAAGTCTAATCTTTACCAGATAGACAAAAAAACGTATATTATTTTTAAAACATCTTGTACTAACCAAGAAAAAACGAGCAGAATAAATGTCTTTTTTAGAAAAAGTTGACTACCCAGACTCAGCCAGTAAGGAGTATTCAAGAAAGTTTTTAAAATTCATTTTTTTCAAGTCTTTTGGGACTCTACTTTTTTTCTCATCTCTTTTTTTACTACTATCTCTGGTTACGTACTCTCAAAATGATCCTAGTTTCCGTAATGCAAATGATGGAGAAATAGCAAATTTATTTGGCAAATTTGGGTCTTATTTAGCGGATTCTCTGCATGTATCGATTGGGGTTACTATGATCACACTACCTGTATTTCTATTTACTTGGTCGAGTAGGTTTCTCTTTGCTAGTTCTCCAATTTATATCTTTAGAAGAATAATTTTGCTGCCTCTATTTATCGCTTTTTTCTCAATATTTTTATCAACTAATGCCCCCCCTATCAACTGGCCTTTTGAGTACGGTCTCGGTGGAATATTTGGTGACACATTTTTAAAGAAACTGCTAATTTATCAACCTATTGAAATAAACCAATGGCTTCAGTCGATTTCGCTCGTCTGTTTAACCTTCTCTATTTTTTTGTTTTTTCTTGTTGCTGGCATAAAAAAGCATGAGGTAAAAGCGTTAGCAAAAAATAGGCTTAGGCATTTATCTATATTGTTAATTGGATCATATAAGGCTATTAAGGTTTTTATAGAAATAATATCGTCCTCCAATAAAGAAAGTTATAAGAAGGGTGATTTTAAGCTTAACTCAACAGCACAAAACAGCCTAATTAAAGAAAATCAAAACGATGGTGTTACAGACCAAAATTTTTCAACCGCTAAGGGTAGCGGGAAGGACCTCTTAAAAGGAATTAGTAAAAAACCATCAATCAATATTTTTGGTAATGGACGAATAAAGACAAGATCAAGCAAAATTAAAAGTAGTAGTAGGGCTGCCTCGGAGGCACAGCCTTCACTTGATTTGTCAATTAACAAAGAAAAATATATTTTTCCTCCTTTAGCTCTTCTTAGCGAATATAGTCATCAATCTGTAAGCTCCGTAAGTTCTGTTTCATTAAACGAAAATGCAAAAATGCTTGAGGCAGTATTAGAAGATTATGGCGTCAAGGGATCTATTATTTCCGTAAAACCAGGCCCTGTGGTAACTTTATATGAACTGGAGCCAGCTGCTGGGTTAAAAGCTAGTCGGGTAATTTCTCTATCTGAAGATATAGCAAGATCAATGTCTGCTTTGGCGACGAGAGTCTCTACTATACCAGGTCGTTCCGTTATAGGAATTGAGCTCCCAAATTCTATTAGAGAAAAAGTTTTTTTAAAAGAGTTGTTATCATCAAAGAGCTATGAGGATTGTCGTTTTCATTTACCACTCGCGTTGGGTAAGGATATAGGTGGTGAACCCGTTATAGCAAATCTAGCAAAAATGCCCCATCTCTTAATAGCAGGTACAACAGGGTCAGGGAAATCTGTTGGAATCAACACTATGATCTTATCACTCTTGTACAGACTTACCCCAGAGCAATGTAGACTAATAATGATTGACCCAAAAATGTTGGAACTTTCTGTTTACGATGGCATACCTCATCTACTCAGCCCTGTGGTTACAGATCCAAAGAAAGCAGTGGTGGCGCTGAAATGGGCGGTGTTAGAAATGGAAGATAGATATAAAAAGATGTCACGAATGGGAGTTCGAAATATAGAAAGCTTCAACTCAAAAGTAAGTGAAGCGATCCAAAATGGAGAAACTTTCTCAAGAACTGTTCAAGTAGGCTTTGATCAAACTACCGGTGAACCCATTTATGAAGAACAGAGAGAAGAGCCCAAAGCCTTACCATTCATAGTCATTATAGTTGATGAGATGGCAGACTTAATGATGGTTGCTGGAAAAGAGATAGAAGGGTGTATCCAAAGATTGGCACAAATGGCTAGGGCAGCAGGTATACATCTTATAATGGCGACCCAAAGGCCGTCGGTAGATGTGATCACTGGAACAATAAAAGCTAACTTTCCAACAAGAATTTCTTTCCAAGTAACATCAAAAATAGATAGTAGAACGATTTTAGGGGAGATGGGTGCTGAGCAACTTCTTGGCATGGGCGATATGCTTTACATGGCTAATGGAGGTAAAGTTACCCGTGTTCATGGTCCTTTTGTATCCGATGCAGAGGTTGAAGAAATCGTATCTCATCTTAAAAAGCAGGGTGTTCCTGAGTATAGAGAAGAAATATTGGATTCAAAGAATATCGAAAATACAGATAGCTTTTATGTCCCATCTACAACAAGCGAAAATAGTAGTGAGGAATATCTTCTTGAGGACGCATTAGAAATCGTGAGAAGGGATAGGAAATGCTCGACATCATATATTCAAAGAAAATTGTCTATTGGATACAACAGAGCAGCAAAGATAGTAGAGGCACTCGAAGAAAAAGGTTTTGTATCTCCTGCAAACCATGTTGGTAAGCGTGACGTGTTAATCCCTGAAAACAATACATGATGTATTTAATTAAGATAAAAAAAAAGTTTCTTAAAACAATTTTAAGCATCTTTCTTATTTTGACTTTTTCAACTAATGTCGCGATTCCTAAAAACAAAACCCTAAAACTAGTTGAGGATTATCTAGGAGACATTAGGACGCTTCAAGCAGACTTCTCTCAAACTAATAATCTGGGAGACATTGTGACAGGCGCTTTGTTTTTAAAAAAACCTGGGAAAATTCGCTTTTCTTATGATCCCCCGAATAACTTACAAATTGTTTCAAAACAAAAGGCCGTGTTGATATTTGATCCTGAAAACAACGGTAGTGGTCCTTTGACATATCCGTTGTCTTCCACTCCTCTAGGTTTCTTGATTAGAAATGATTTGAGCTCATTAATAGGTGAAAATGGCGAGGTTTTTGAATTAGATGACTTTCTTTTTTTAAATGTTTACGATCCTCAATATCATCTTAGGATCAAATTTAATAAAAACCCTTTATCACTACTCGGATGGGAGTTCAAAAATCAAATTGGAGAAACAATAAAGGTCACGCTGGAAAATATTCAGAAAAATAATTATATGTCGAATGAAATTTTTAAAACTGATAGAGACTATGAGAGAATTAAAAGATAGCTAGTATAGGAACGTGGTCGGATGGTCTTTCCCAGCCTCTAGCTTCTGAAAAAATTTCGGCTCTACTCAATTTAGATTTTAGATCTTGACTTGCCCATATATGATCTAAACGTCTTCCACGATTTGAAACCTCCCAATCGCGCGCTCTATATGACCACCAACTGTATAATTTTCCAGATGGTATTATTTCTCGAAATGCATCAAGCCATTTTCCATTTTTTTTTATCTCTGATAAAAGATCTGTTTCTATTTTTGTGTGAGAAACTACGTTTAGAAGAGCTTTGTGGTTCCAAACATCATCTGGCAAAGGAGCTATATTGAAATCTCCTAAAATTATTGTTTTCTTTTTTTCACCTTTAAAATATTTATCCTTAATTTCCGAGAGAAAATTAATTTTATGCTCAAACTTTGGATTCAATTTTGTATCAGGCAAATCTCCTCCAGCTGGAATATAGAGGTTGTGAACCTTTATACCGTCTTCAAGTTCAATCCCAATGTGCCGAGCGTCGTCTTTGCCACAAAAATTAAATTTCTCCACGTTTACTATTTTTTTTTTTGATAGGATCAAAACACCATTATATGATTTCTCTCCCCTAAAAGCAGCGAATTTATATCCTAACTTTTTAAAGCTTTCTAAAGGAAGTTTTTCGTCAATACACTTTGTTTCTTGAAGACACATTATATCTGGGTTGGCAAGCTTTAGGAATCTTGAGACTAATTCAACTCTCAGTCTCACGGAATTTATATTCCATGAAGCGATTGCAAGTGGTTTCAATTTTTCTGTCCTATAAGTTCATGATTCAAATAATATCTACCTTCTTTATTCATTATTAAATTTCCGAGATAAAGATTTTCTCTTATTTTTTTTCTTAGTCTAAAAAGGTGTGTTTCAAAAGTGTGCGTCTCTATATTTGGACTCAACATCCATACTTGCGACATAACCTCCTCTTTGGTTATTCCTCTATCAAAAGAATTAAATAACAACATTATTATATCGCCTTCTTTTTCTGTTAATTCAACGAACGTTTTATCTTTGTAAATTAATTTTCTATCGGGGATTATAAAACTTAGGTACCCCAAAAGTTTTTTGTCCTTTTTCTTTTTTTTCAACCTTTCAACTATTGTATATAACACTTCAACAAACTCAATAAATCGAAATGGTTGCTGTATATAAAAATTATTCTTTGAAGGCAATTCGAATTCTTTTTCGCTAATTAATATTATTTCTATCCCTTGAAATTGATTTTTTTTTAAATTGGTTTTTTTTAACAAATTTTCTATTTTCTCAAATTTATAATCACTTACTATTACATCAAGCTCCTCAATATTATCCAAACTAAAATCTATTAAAGTTATGGATATATTGTTTTCGAAATTGTAATTTTCCAATAAGCTCTTCAAGCTTTCTCTAAAAAAATTATTTGATGTTATAATAGCCAATCTCATACTTTTAACCTTAAGCTAATAATAATTATAGGATATACATTCAATAAAAATTTACTTAGCATCAATTTAACATGAAATTTAAAATTCTAAACTATTTGAAACAATAAAGATGTTTTTAAGCTCATCCGAAATAACCTCTAGATTAATATCAGATTTACGATTAGGGCTACCAATTATTTTATATGATTCAGAGCAGTCTATTTTAGTAGCCGCTATAGAAACATTATATTCAGAGAAACTAGAAAAGATCAATCAGATTACAAAAAACATAAAATTTGAGATAGCTATAACAAATAGAAGAGCAAAGGTATTAAAAGCCAGGATATATAATGAATCGGTTACTAGACTTTCGACAGAAGACCAAGTCGATATAAACATTCTCCAAGCTATTGCTGATCCATCAAGAGATCTCGATTACCCATTCAAGGGACCATTTTATAGTGAGAGGGAAGGTAACTTCGAAATCGCTTTTGTATCAATATCTCTCTGTAAGAAAGCAAGACTTTTACCAGCGTCGATACTCATAAAAATATCAGAAGGCATAAAAGAAGAATTAGTATCTTCTCAGATATCTGAAGCTGATATTGGGGATTTGGAATTTAAAAATGATAACGAAAATTTTTTGCCAACTTTAAGCACAGCCCAATTACCAATAAAAGGATACAAAAATGTAAGTTTAACCGTATTCAGAGAAATAACAGATCTAACAGAACACTATGCGATAGTATTTGGAAATCCTAACACAGGTCAACCTGCTTTAACTCGCGTACATTCAGCTTGTTTTACAGGTGATTTACTTGGTTCAGAAAAATGTGATTGTGGGGAACAATTGAGTGTTTCAATATCAAAAATGAAAGATGAAGGAAATGGAATTTTGTTATACTTAAACCAGGAAGGAAGGGGAATTGGTTTAGCAAACAAAATGAGAGCTTACCATCTCCAAAATATTGGTTTTGATACCGTTGAAGCAAATCATAGGCTTGGTTTTGAAGATGATGAAAGAGATCTAGAGATTGCCGCAAAAATTTTAAAATCTCTAGATGTTATTGAAATAAAGTTGATGACCAACAATCCAAAAAAAATTGAATATTTAACTAAAAATGGAATCACGGTGAAAGAAAGAGTACCTTTAATAGCAAATACAAATCCTAATAATAAAGACTACTTGAGAACAAAAGCCGAAAAAAGTGGTCACATTCTTTGAACTCATTCCCTTAAACCAAAAATGGCTGTGCCAACTCGTACAAATGTTGCACCAAAATTTATTGCTGTTAGGTAATCTGAACTCATACCCATTGATAACTCTGGAAGACCATTTTTATCAGCTAAATTTTTCAGAAACTTAAAATGTTTTTCAGGTGCTTCATTAAAAGGTGGGATACACATAAGACCTACAATATTCAACCCCATGTTCTTTCGAATTTCACTCAAAAATTCAGGTAGTTTTTCAGGCTCTATACCAGATTTTTGTTGCTCTAAACCTGTATTAACCTGAATAAAAATTTTTGGGCAGAATCCTTTCTTTTGTACTTCATCTGATATCTTTTCAGCTAGAGAGTTTCTATCTAAACTATGTATATAGTCAAATAGGCCGAACACTTTTTTAACTTTGTTGGTCTGTAGGCGACCTAAAAGATGTAACTCAACATCCTTATTTTCGCTCTTAATTTCCTGCCACTTTAACAAAGCCTCCTGGACCTTATTTTCGCCAAAGTGAATTTGGCCCTCATCTAAAATGGACTTTATTTGATCCATAGGTTTTGTTTTGGACACAGCAATTAGTTTAACAGAACCTTTTTTTCGGCCTGCCTCAATTTCCTGTGCTGCGATATGCTGCTTTATTATTTCTAATTTACTTATTGGTTTCCCTGAATTCATCTTTGTATGTATCCCTCAGAATATTTTTCTGCACTTTTCCCATTGAGTTTCTTGGTAATTCTTTAATAATATGAAATTTTTTTGGTAATTTAAAACCAGCAATGTTTTTTCTAAGGGTCTCCTTGAGGCTTTGAAGATTAACAGTCTGCCCGCTTTTCTCAACTATTATCGCTATTATACCCTCGCCAAAATCTGGATGCAAAACTCCAACCACCGCAGACTCTTCAACATCGCTATGTGTGTCAATAATTGTCTCGATTTCTTTTGGGTAAACGTTTAAACCTCCCGTGATTATAAGGTCCTTATTTCGACCCACAATTGTGAGGTATTGATCTTGATCCAGGTATCCCATATCACCAGTAATAAAAAAGCCATCCTCTCTAAATTCGCTTTTTGTTTTTTCGGGTTGTTTCCAATAACCTTTGAAAACATTGGGGCCCTTAACCTCTATAACACCTATTTCTCCATTTTTTAAAACCTCTTTTTTATTCTCAACGGCGACTACTCTGATTTCTACATCTTCTAAAACAACCCCAACAGTACCAGCTTTCCTATCTCCAGTGTAGGGATTTGAAGTTATCATATTTGTTTCTGTCATTCCGTAACGTTCTAAAATATTATGCCCTGTGAGATCATTAAACTTCTTGTGAGTGTCTTCCAATAGTGGAGCACTTCCAGAAATAAAAAGGCGCATATTTTTAGTTATCTCTTTGTTCAATTTATTATTTTCCAGCAACCTAGTGTAGAAAGTTGGAACTCCCATCATCACAGTTGTAGATGGAAGATTTAATATGATATCATCTACATCAAATTTTTTGAGAAATCGGATTTGACTTCCTGAGATTAAGGCGATGTTTGTTGCTACAAATAGACCGTGTGTATGGTAAATTGGTAGGGCATGCAACAATATATCCGAAGCAGTAAACTCCCACGCCTTTGAAAGAGTTAGGGCGTTTGAAAGCAAGTTTTTTTGAGAAAGCATGGCACCCTTCGATTGACCAGTCGTTCCTGAAGTGTAAAGAATTGCTGCTGTATCATTTTCATCTAGTCCTTCAATGAAATCTAGAGGTTCATTTTCATTGAATTTTGAAAAAAAACTTCCTTTGTAATCAGCATCTATTGTTTCTATATTGAAGCTTCTTTTTTTTTCTAATGAACCCAATTCCTTCAGCATTTTTGAAGTGGTTATAAAAATTTTACATTCGCTATCATTCAGGAAATATTCAACTTCAAACCCCGTATAGCTCGTATTTAAAGGTATAAATATTATACCTAGTTGAACACAGGCACCGTAAATTGTAAAAACGTGATGAGATTTTTCTATTTGAAGAACTAAACAATCCCCCTTTTCCAAGCCACATTTCTTTAGACAATTTGCCGTACACTTTATCTCATTAAGAAATTTATCATATGTAAGTGTCTTATCCAGGTCAAAAAAACTTAGAAAAATTTTTGAATCTTGGTTCTTCGCAAACAACTGATCGAATAGCGGGTTCATTGATTAGGGCTTCTCATTGATGTCGCTCAATGCAGACTTCCACTTACTTAACCACCAGCGATACTGCTGTGGCCATTCCTTGAAATCCTTGTTTTGATTTGCAATTTCTCTTGCCTGATTTGTCCAAAACGGATTAAACAGATGCTGTCTTCCCAAAGCGATCAAATCTGCTTTTTCTTCTTGTAAGATGGTATTTGCAAAATCAAAAGTTCTAATCAGCCCCACAGCTTGTGTCTTAATACCTACCTCTTTCTTAATTTTTGCTGCAAAGGGAACTTGAAAACCAGACTTTCTTTTTTGGCCAGAAGCGGTAGCCCCTTTAGAGGAATTGCCACCTGAAGAGCAGTCGACAACATCTACTCCCTGTTCCTTTAAAATATGGCAAAAATTAATGCTATCTTCTATAGTCCATCCTCCATCTAATCCATCTTCAGCAGATATTCGAACGAAAAGAGGAACTTTTTCTCCTATCGTTTCTCTAACTTTTTTAACCACTTCCAAAGGGAAACGCATTCTGTTCTCTATTGAGCCACCATACTCATCACTTCTTGAATTAGATAATGGAGACAGAAAGCTATGAAGAAGGTATCCATGTGCCATATGAATTTCTATAACTTCAAACCCTGCCTCTATCGACCTCTGAGATGCCTTTACAAATGCATCTCTAACTTCATCCAACTCTTTTCTTTCCATTTTTCTTGGCTTTAACCAACCCTCATCTAAAGGCCGATCCATAGGCGCAATTGGTTCCCATAAAATATCACCTCTATCAGTGTCGATCGTTGTTTGCGGACCGTTACCGTGCCACGGTCTTTGCATGCTCGCTTTTTGTCCTGCATGACCTAATTGGATAGCTGGAATTGACCCTAATACCTTAATTGATTGAGTAATTTCTCTCAATCCTTTTATTTGCCTGTCATCCCAAATACCTAAGCACCCATTAGTTATTCGTCCTTGAGCAGTAACACCTGTAGCTTCAAGAAAAATGAGCCCCGCTCCACCCATAGCGAGTTGGCCGTAATGAGTTTTATGGTGCGTTTGAATGTAACCGTTTTTAGCCGAATATTGGCACATTGGAGACACAACTACACGATTTTTGAGGTTTACATCACGTATCTTTAAATTTTCAAAAAGCATTTGCTCTCCTTATCTTTGTATCAAATAATTTATTCTCTTTTTAAGACAATTAGTAGTATTCCAGGTGTAATCATAAATAGGCTCAACCATCCAGAAAGTCCTAAAAGTTCGCCGAGTATCAGTAACCCTAAAACTGACCCAATTGGTGGAACAGAGGATAATATAGCTGATATTGAGGCAGATCCAATTTTTTGTGAGGCATAAGTTATAAAAAATATTCCTATAAGATTAGGAACAAAACCCTGATATATCATTTGTAACACTAAAATTTCGTTTGGTACTTCTACCAAACCTTTAGGAAGAAATATGAAGTAAATAGGGAGGTACAAGATTGCATTTATCACCGATCCACATAAAAGCAATTGGGTCATTGTAACATTCCACAACCTACTTAAAACAACGTAAATAGAAAAAAATATTGCTCCTATGATAAAAAATATATCTCCAATCCAGGTGTTTGAAAAATTTAGTTCTAATCCATCATAAACAGCTAGACAAGCTCCGAGCAAAATTGTTGCCGCTCCAAACATTTGTTGAGAGAATATTTTTTGTTTCAGAAGAAAAAATCCAAATATCAAGGTGAAGAACGGCATGAGTCCGTTCATAAATATACCTCCGTGAGACGCTGGCGCGTAAATAAACCCACTAAAAACGCAAAGAATATAAATTGGTCCAAGTAAAAAAGTGATTACTATGACCCTAAGAAAACTCATGGTTTGCCAGGGTTTAAAATATATTACAATAGGTAATGCTATTAATGACGACAACCCATAACGAAATGCGGCAAAATCGTAAATAGTTAAAGTGGAACTAACGCCAGATCTCGTAACTACCAACCAAAATGACCAGATAAAAACAACTGAGATACCAGCAATTAACCCTAAAAAATATTCGCCTTTGATGTTGATCGTAGGTTTAACTATCAATATTAACTCTTTCTTAAACAAACTTAACTACAGTTACTTGAGTCTCTTACTTTTCACTGAAAAGCAACTAAAAATTATTATTTTAAAAGCATATCATTTTGCCTATACTCATTTTTTGAAAAGAGATTCTTTTTTTTGCAAAAAAGAACAAACTTGGGAGAAAGAAATGAAAAAAATTTTTGCAACACTCCTAGCTTTATGTCTTTTAAATACAGCGTCTTTCTCTGACGTCAAATTGGGCATAATACTAGGTTTCACGGGACCTATTGAAAGTCTCACTCCAGACATGGCAGCTGGTGCTGAGCTAGCAATAGATGAAGTAAACAAAGCCGGAAATTTCTCTATGGGGAAAGTTTCTGGGGTTAGAGCCGACTCTACCTGCATAGATTCTTCAGCTGCCACGGCTGCTGCAGAGAGATTAATTACATCAGATAAAGTCAATGGGATTATGGGAGCTGACTGCTCAGGCGTTACAACCGCTATTCTTCAGCAAGTAGCCATGGCCAATGGTGTTGTCATGATATCACCATCAGCGACGTCTCCTGCTCTTTCAACTGTAGAAGATAATAATCTTTTCTTCAGAACCGCTCCTTCTGATGCTAGACAAGGTCAAGTTGTTGCCGACATATTGAAGGAAAAAGGCTTGAAAAAAGTAGCTATTTCTTATGTAAATAACGATTATGGAAAAGGTTTAGCAGCAAGTATTGAAGAAAATCATAAGGCAGCCGGAGGGACAGTAACAATCAGTGCTCCACATGAGGATGATAAAGGTGATTATAGTGCTGAAGTTGGCGCCCTTGCCCAAGCAGGTGGAGATATTTTAATCGTCGCTGGTTATTTAAACTCTGGGGGAAAGGGAATTATTCAGGCCTCTCTTGACTCTGGAGCATTTGATCTGTTCTTTCTACCAGACGGTATGATTGGAGAGTCATTACCTAAAGATATTGGTTCTGGTCTAAACGGATCCATAGGCACAGTCCCTGGAACAGATAGCCCAGGCGCCGCAAAATTTGGTGACATGGCAACCGCTGCCGGTTTCAAGAGTGGCCCATTTGCAATGGAATCATATGATGCCGCTGCATTGATGCTACTAGCAATGGAGGCTGCTAAGTCTTCAGACAGCCAAGCTTATAAGGGAAAAATTATGGATATCGCGAATGCTCCAGGCGAAAAAATATTTCCTGGCGATTTGAAAAAAGCTCTTAAACTAATTAGCGAAGGAAAGGACGTTGATTACGTCGGAGCCTCTGCTGTTGAGTTAATTGGCGGCGGTGAAAGCGCCGGAAACTATGCTCAAATCGAAGTTAAGAGTGGAGTAAACGAAACTGTAGCTTACAGATAAGTTGATATCAACGAGCAATGCCCCAGCCTTTCGAAAAGCTAGGGCATTGTTTTTAGAAATATGATTGAACTTAAAAACGTTTCTAAACATTTTGGTGGCATAAAAGCTGTTGAAAATGTTTCTTTGAAAATTCGAGAAGGGTCTATAACCGGTTTAATTGGCCCTAATGGTGCAGGAAAAACAACATTATTTAATATTATTGCGGGATTTTATACTCCTGATTTTGGTGATATAAAGTTTGAAGGAAACAATATTAGCGGGCTGCGATCAGATGAGCTGTTTCAAAGAGGTATACTTAGAACCTTTCAAATTGCTCATGAATTCGAAAATTTAACCGTTAGAGAAAACCTGATGATGGTACCGGACGGGCAAATTGGAGAAAGCATTCTACATACCTGGATCTCCAGAAAGAAAATAAAAATTCAAGAAAAAGAAAATCACACAAAAGCCACTAAGGTTATGAAATTTCTTAGTCTCGACCATTTAGAAAGTGAAAAAGCGGGTAGTTTATCAGGTGGTCAGAAGAAACTATTGGAATTGGGTCGAACTATGATGGTTGATGCAAGACTTGTACTTCTCGATGAGGTTGGAGCGGGCGTTAATAAAACACTTCTTAAGAAAATTGGAGAATCAATAAAAAAACTCAATAAAGAATTGGGCTACACATTTTTTATGATTGAACATGACATTGATTTTATCTCATCGATTTGTGATCCTGTTATCGTTATGACTGACGGATCAGTATTAACGCAAGGTACTGTTAACGAAATAAAAAACGACGATAGAGTTATTGACGCTTATTTAGGAAATTAAGAGAATTAAATGTTCCTTAGTGCAGAAAACATGTTGGGTGGATACGGCGAGACAACGATTCTCAACGATTGCTCGATAAGTGTTAGGAAGGGTGAAATTGCTGTTATTGTTGGCCCCAATGGGGCTGGAAAATCAACCGCCATGAAAGCTATATTTGGAATGCTTGATTTACGAGCAGGAAATATTATTTTTGATGGAAAAGATATCTCCGATCTAAAACCGCAAGAAAGAGTTAAAAGCGGAATGGGATTCGTTCCTCAGACACATAACGTTTTCACATCGATGACTGTAATGGACAATTTAGAGATAGGAGGTTTTACGAACCAAGAAAATTTGTCAAAAAATATCAGTGAAGTTTTTAAGTTATTCCCTGTGCTGGAGGAAAAACAAAAACAGCTAGTTGGAGAGTTATCTGGAGGGCAGAGGCAGCAAGTTGCTGTTGGCAGAGCCCTTATGACTAACCCAAAACTTCTTATGCTAGACGAACCGACAGCTGGCGTGTCACCATTGGTAGTCAAAGAGCTATTTGAAAAAATAACCTCGATAGCTAGAACAGGAATAGCCATTTTAATGGTAGAACAGAATGCTAGGCAAGCTCTAGAGATCGCAGATAATGGTTTTGTTTTAGTACAAGGTGAAAATAAATATACAGATAAAGGTTCTAAACTCCTTTCAAATAAAGAAGTAAGAAAGGCGTTTTTAGGTGGATAAATGGATTTTTTAAACGCTCTCGCTTTAATAACAAATTATATATTATTACCTGGCTTTACCTATGGAAGTCAGTTGGCTCTTGGAGCTTTGGGTGTCACGTTGATTTACGCGGTACTGCGTTTTTCCAATTTTGCGCATGGAGAGCTTATGTCATTTGGTGCAATGATTTGTATTCTTTTTACTTGGCTTGGCCAAAGCTATGGAATTAACTTTGGCATTTTGCCAACTGCACTAATATTTCTGCCGATTGCAATTGGCTTTACTGCTCTTTATTGTTTCTTCATAGAAAAGTTTGTTTTTGCTTATTATCGCAGAAAAAAATCAGACCCTATCATTTTTCTTATTGCGTCGATTGGAGTAATGTTTTTTACAGCTGGTTTAATTAGATTTATTATAGGACCTAGTGATCAAAACTTTAATGACGGTGTTCGCTTTATATTTAATGTGAGAGAATTTAAAGCTTTCACAGGATTGGATGAAGGTTTTGGACTGAAAACATCTCAAGCTATAACTATATTAACGACTATAATACTCTGCTCAATTTTGTTTGTTTTTCTAAATAAAACTCGAACAGGAAAATCCATGAGAGCTTTTTCCGACAATGAAGATTTGGCTCTACTTTCGGGAATTGATCCAAATAAGGTTGTTTTATTAACATGGGTTATTGCGGGTGGTTTGGCAACATTTGCGGGAGTTTTATATGGCTTAGATAAAATTTATAAACCGTTTATATTTTTGCAAATGTTGCTTCCAATTTTTTCTGCTGCGATAGTAGGTGGTGTGGGAAACCCAATTGGAGCTGTCGTTGGGGGTTACGTAATTGCACTCTCAGAGTTATTTGTCACTTTTGCTTACAGAAAGGTTCTAGCGTACTTATTACCCGAGAGTATGGAACCATCGGGAATGATGCAGTTTTTATCCACCGATTATAAATTTGCAGTTTCTTTTATAATATTAGTCATTGTATTGATTGTAAGGCCAACAGGAATATTTAGAGGGCAGACTATATGAATGATGTATTACGCAGATCTTTAGTTTTTTCAACATTTGCAGTCGCAATTGTATTTATAGGTTTCCTTCAGAGTTGGAATGTAGCTTTGGGAATTTTTAATCTGTGCCTTATTTCAGCTACAATGGCCCTGGGCGTGAATATTCAACTTGGCTATGCTGGAATATTTAATGCTGGTGTTATGGGCTTTGCGGCTCTAGGCGGGCTTTCGGCTGTTATAATATCCTACAAACCCGTATCTGAAACAATCAGTTTAGGAGGGCTTGGTATCTTAATATGTATTCTAATCTTACTTTTAGGGTCAGTATTGGGAGTTATTGTTTATAAATCAAACCTCAGTCAAGCTTATAAAAAAATACTTTTTCCACTTATAATCATTGTTGTACTTCTTTTACTAAATTTAATCGGTGCACCTGCAGTTGAAAGAATCGAAGCTTTTGAGCCAGCGGCATCTGGGTTTCTGGGAGGGTTCGGCTTGCCTATTATTTTATCTTGGATAGTTGGGGGTGTAATAGCCGGTCTTGTAGCTTATCTTATTGGAAAAATTACACTTGGTTTAAGGAGTGATTACTTGGCTATTGCTACACTGGGTATAGCAGAAGTGATTATTTATATTTTGAAAAATGAAGATTGGCTTACTAGAGGAGTTAAAAATGTAAATGGTCTTCCAAGACCTGTTCCCTACGAAATTGATTTGCAAGAAAGTACATGGTTCATAGAGCTATGCCAAAATTTTGGTTTTCCTTTAGTGGAGACCTCTTCGATAGTTGTGAAATTAAGCTATTGCTTTTTATTTTCGATTGTAGTGCTAACGCTATTTATTTTATCTGAAGTAGCACTAAAATCTCCATGGGGGCGGATGATGCGTGCAATTAGAGACAACGAAATCTCAGCTAGAGCTATGGGGAAAAATGTAAAAGCTCGACATCTAGAAATTTTTATCCTTGGCTCGGCTATTATAGGACTTGCGGGGGCAATGCTTACAACTCTGGAAGGACAGTTTACGCCAACCACATATCAGCCCCTAAGATTTACTTTTACAGTCTGGGTTATGGTAATTATTGGAGGAACAGGAAATAACTATGGGTCTTTGATAGGCGGATTTCTTGTTTGGTTTTTATGGGTTGAAGCAGAGCCACTAGGCCTATATTTGGTTGAATTAATTACATCACCATTGAGTGAAACCAACCCTCTTAGGATTCAGCTAATAACTAACGCCGCGCATATGCGATACATGATGATGGGCCTATTATTATTATTAGTTTTAAGGTTTGCTCCAAAAGGTATTTTCCCGGAAGGTAGATAAGAGGATATTAAATGCAAAAAAAAATAATACTTCTTGATGGAGGAATGGGACAAGAACTTATAAAAAATTCGAAGTCAAAACCCCATACACTTTGGTCAACATACGTCATGTCAGAGGAGCCAGAACTCGTAAAAAAAACACATATAGATTTTATAGACGCAGGAGCAAGCGTTATCACACTTAATACATATTCGACAACACCGGAGAGATTAGAAGCTAATGGTCTATCAGATAAATTCGGTTTTTTCCATAAGAAAGCTATTGATTTGGCCAGAGAGGCAATTGACCACACAAAAAAGAATGTACTTATTGCGGGGTGTCTTCCTCCTTTAGTATGGAGTTATCGGCCAGATAAAGCTCCTGATTATGAAAGATGTGTTGACTTATATTTACAAATAGTTAGGGAACAGGAAGAAGACGTTGATCTTTTCATTTGCGAAACCATGGCATCGTTAAAAGAGGCGAAGGCTGCAGTTTCGGCCGCAAAGACAAGCGGAAAACCTGTTTGGTGCGGATTAACGCTTGAGGATAATGAAAATTGTGAATTGAGATCAGGTGAAAAATTACTGGACAGTGTAATTGCGTTACAGTCTTTTGGACAAGAAGAGTTTTTACTTAATTGCTCGTTTCCTGAAGTCATCAACAAAGGAATTGAGATTCTGAGCAAAAACACTAATTTCTTTGGAGGCTATGCAAATGGTTTTACATCAATAGAACCCTTAAAGACAGCTAGCAATGTATCCGTATTATCAGCCAGAACCGATTTGGGGCCTAAAGAATACTCAAAATACGCATTAAATTGGGCTAATCAAGGCGCGTCCGTCGTTGGAGGTTGTTGTGAGATTGGACCAAGCCACATCAAATATTTACATGATATTTTAATCGAAAAAGACTTTGAGATCGTTACTTCTTTAAGCTGAAATTCTCGTTCTTCCTACTGCTTTTTTCCAACCCTCATATTTCTTATCGCGTTCGTCTGGAGAAAGTTTGGGAGAAAATTTCTCCTTGAGAGTCCACTCTTCTTCAAACGTTTCCAACCGATTATATAGACCTATTTTCATACCTGCCAACCATGCTACTCCTTTCGCGGTAGACTCCTGTATTTCAGGTATATTGATCTCTACTCCTGTAAGATTAGCCAAGATTTTCATGGTTAAACTTGATTGGGTCATCCCACCATCTACGCGCAACTTTATATGATCTCTTTCCATCCCATTTACATCTTTTATCATGGCCTCTAGTAAGTCTCTTGTTTGAAAACCAACGCTCTCTAGCGCTGCCAAAGCAATCTCTTCTCTCCCTGTGTCCCTTAATAATCCAAAAATCGCTCCACGTGCATTAGGATCCCAATACGGAGCGCCTAGACCCGTAAAAGCTGGAACAAAATAAATATCTTGATCTTTTGCTTCCGATGCAAGCTCACCCACTTGGTCTGCTTTATCTATAATATTAATCGAGTCTCTGAGCCATTGGACAACCGCACCGGCTATGAATATTGACCCTTCTAGGGCGTAACAAATCTTCCCATCTATTTTATATGCAATAGTCGACAAAAGCTTATTTTTACTCAGTACAAATTTATCTCCCGTGTTCAGTAGCGCAAAACATCCTGTTCCATAAGTGGATTTAATCATGCCCTTTTGAAAACATGCTTGGCCTATTGTTGCCGCTTGTTGATCACCTGCAACTCCTCTAATTGGTATTGGGGAACCAAGTATTTCTGA
Organism: uncultured Alphaproteobacteria bacterium; assembly: GCA_902537235.1. GTDB lineage: Bacteria > Pseudomonadota > Alphaproteobacteria > Rhodobacterales > Rhodobacteraceae > CACIJG01. The sequence continues at coordinate 154,588 of CACBAO010000001.1, read as the reverse complement.
TACCATTTCCCCAAAATCATCAGCACACTCTTTGACATTTGGAAGAATTTTTTTCGGCACATTTAAATCACCGAGAATTTCACTGTCCCAATCTAAACTCTCGATATTAAATAGCATGGTTCTGGATGCATTGGTTATATCCGTTGAATGACTTTTTTTATTGGTAAGCCTCCAAATCAAATAGCAATCAATCGTACCAAATAATAATTTTCCTGAATTTGCCATAGTTCTTTCAGGGTCATACTTATCTAGAAGCCACTTCACTTTTGTTGCAGAAAAGTAGGGGTCGATTAGTAAGCCAGTCTTTTTTTGATAACTTCCCTCTTTCCCATTTTTTTTAAGTTTATCGCAAAATTCAGAAGTGCGCCTATCCTGCCACACTATTGCTTTAGAAATTGCTTCGCCCGTTTCAGCGCCCCATATAGCTGTAGTTTCTCTTTGGTTTGTAATCCCAATACTTAAAATATCTTGCGAAGATATTTTAGCTCGTTTTACAGCGTCACGTACTGTAGCAATAACTGTTGCGTAAATTTCCTCTAGATCATGCTCTACCCAACCGGGAAAAGGAAAATATTGCTCTATTTCCTTTTGAGATGATGCCACTATTTGTAAATATTTGTCGAAAACTATAGCTCTAGTTGATGTTGTCCCTTGATCGATCGCAAGAACGTAACTCATAGTAAGACTTTCTCTAATTTAATTTTTTTATATAGGAATTAAGTTTCCTTACCTGCTTACTTGATAATCGTAAACCAAGCTTACTTCTTCTCCAAATCAAATCCTCAACACATCTGGCATGCTCTTGATTAATATACCAAAGTACCTCCTTTTCCGTTAGATCAGATCCAAAATTCCTACCTAAGTCTTTTTTTGCTTTCGCCTTACCTAGAACTTTTTCAACATCTGTGCCAAATGTTTTAAATAGTCTTACTGCCCAATCTTTATTTAAGAATTTGTATTTTTTCAATATACCTACAATAAGTTTCTCTTTGTCCTCTAATTTGAAACCACCACCTGGCAAGTGTTTTGTGGCAGTCCATTCCTTTCTTTTTAAATTTAATAATGCTGTGATTTTAGAAACAGCTTTTTCAGCCAGTTTTCGATATGTTGTGATTTTCCCTCCATAAACGGTAAGGAGTACCGCTCCTTCCTTTTCTTCAATTTGAAAGGAATAATCTCTACTTGCATTTCGAGCTTCTACATTTTTGTTTTCGTATAAAGCCCTCACTCCAGAGTAATCCCAAACAATATCTTTTTTTGTTACATTTTTTTGAAAATAACTTGAAGCAAAATTACACAAATAATCTTTTTCTTCATCGGAACACTTAACTTCGTTACCCATTTTGTGCTCAACTTCAGTTGTGCCAATTAGGGTAAAATCGTTTTCATAGGGAATGCTAAATATTATTCTTCCATCTTTTCCTTGGAATATATATGCACTATCGTGATCAAAAAGCTTTTTTACGACTATGTGACTTCCTTTTATTAGTCTTACCATTACTTGATTATTTTTATTTTTTTCAAGTTGACTCAGAGAATTGACCCAGGGACCCATAGTATTTATTAAGACCTTAGTTTTTACCTCGAATGACCTATCCTTTGATTTAATCGAAACAAGCCAATGACCATTTTTTCGTTGAACGTTTGTTACTTTGGAATAAGAGAATGCTTTTGCTCCTTTTTTCTCTGCATCCAAAATATTTAGTAGCACTAATCGCGAATCTTCCACCCAGCAATCTGTATATGCTAGTCCTCTTGTGTAAGTTTTGTCCAAACAACTACCAACTGTGTTATTTCGCAAATTAATACCGACACTTTTTGAAAGTTTCGTTGAACCCGCCAAGAGATCATATATATATAAACCAAGCCGTAAAATCCAATAGGGTCTCAGGTTTTTATTGTGGGGAAGTATAAATTTTACTGGCCAGCTTATATGGGGCATGAGATTAAGGAGCAAGTCACGTTCACGAAGAGACTCTTTTACAAGTCTAAACTGATAAGTTTCTAAGTACCTCAATCCACCATGAAATAATTTTGTCGATGAGGAGGATGTTGCTGAGCCAAAATCACCCATATCAGCCAACCCACACTTATAGCCACGGCCTGCAGCGTCTCTTAAAATTCCTGCACCATTTACTCCGCCACCTATAACAAAAATGTCAAAGTCGTTTTCATCCAATGTTTTTTTCTTCATAAAGCTTAGAGTATATGTAAAAGCTCAAACCAACCATCAACAAGCATCTTTATGGTTAGATAGACCAGGAAAATAAGTCCGATCCACGAAAGCCATGGGAACTTCGTCATTACACGCATTATAATAGTTGCAAAAAACGCCATCAGAACTATAGCTAAAACGAGCCCAAACACTAATAATGCCGTATCTTCCCTTGCTATGGCAGCAACAGCTACAACATTATCTAAAGACATTGAAATATCAGCGACCGCAATTGTGAATAGCGCTTGCGAAAATTGTTGCTTTTCAGTCAGCTTTTCTGACAAATTGGACTTAATTTCTGGATCGGTTTTTTGGCCAGCATGACGGATTTCTTTAAAAAACCGCCAACAAACAAAAGCCAAAAGTAGTCCACCTAAAATTAATATTCCAGGTATTTGAATTAAAAAAGATGCTATAGCTGCAAAGATAATTCTGAACCCTGCTGCTAATGCTAACCCCCAGAAAATTACCCTCTTTCTAAACTTCTCTGATAGGCCAGCTGCAGCCATACCTATAATAATTGCATTATCGCCAGATAAAAATATATCAGCTAAAATGACTTGAGCCAGCTCGACAAGAGAAAAGTTCATTGTGAATTAATTTTATTTATTGCTTTTGACACTTTCGGTTTAGTAGCTTATCGTCAATATTTCAAATAAAATCTTCTACGAACACAAATATTTATGAAAAAAAGCTCTATACATAGTATGCAAGATGCTCGTCTCCTGGCAAAGAAAAGACTCCCTTCAATGATCTTTGATTATGTCGATGGAGTAGCACTTGAGGCAGACGGTTACTATTCCAATGCTGAGTACTTTAAATCACTTAAGCTATCACAAAATGTGCTGGCGGGTGGCGGTGCTAAAAAAATTTCCAAACGAATATTGGGTAAATCATATGACCTACCTTTTGGTGTAGCGCCAATGGGTATGTGTAATCTTGTGAGTTCAAAAGCGGATTATGCAATTGGAAAATTAGCAAAAAAGTTTAATATTCCTGTTTGCTATTCTACAATGGCTTCCACATCACTAGAGAAAACTCTTAAGATCACTGGTGATTTAGGCTGGTTTCAACTCTATGTTTATGATGATTTAAAATCAGGGTTACGTTTAGCCGAAAGAGCACAAATCGCTGGTTATAAGACATTGATACTGACGGTCGATGTTCCTGAATTAGGTCGACGACCAAGAGAGCTTAAACATAATTTTTCAGCAAAATTTAAACCAAATTTTAAACAAGTTTTAGATTGCGCCATGCATCCGAGATGGAGTTTTGATCTTTTAGCTAATGGCATTCCAAGACCCCAAAACTTTGATAAAAATTTAAAGGTAGACAGAAATAAACCACGAGGAGCTGCCGATTGGGATTTTCTTAAAAACTTACGAGCGCTTTGGAAAGGTAAATTAATTATAAAGGGTATCCTTAACCCTAAAGATGCAAAAAAAGCAGAGAGCCTTGGGGCCGATGCCATTTATGTCTCCGGTCATGGCTCAAGACAATTTGATAGTAGCCCTATTCCCATAAATCAAATATTGAAAATACGAAAATCGATAAACAAAAATACTATTTTGATATATGATACAGGAATAAGAAATGGAGAAGACATTCTTAAAGCGCTCTGTTTGGGGGCGGACTTTGTAATGATCGGAAAGCATGCATTGTTTTCTATAGCAGCCGAAGGATTTAATGGCTTAGTTCAAATGACGAACAATCTGAAAAAAGAGATAGAGATAGCAATGGCTCAAATGGGCACTTTTGATATAAACAAATTAAATTCTAAACATTTAGAACACTTCTAGAGGAAATTAAAATTATCCATACATAATTTTCAATCTAGAGACAGACCAACTTTTATTTGAATTTTGGAGCCTATCTCATAATAGCGCCCCGTCACACTCGAACCAGTAAATCCATTCCAACTATATATCACTCTATAGCTTTCTACAGCATTTTGTTGGCTAACAACCTGTACAATTTCACATCTCTGTTCTGTGTTATAACCAACAACCTTGGTAGCTGTTTTTTTTTGTTGCTCGGCTGCCACAACTCCCCCCATAACTGCTCCAACCCCGGCTGCGTTATTATCATTTGTTAATGCTTTACCTATTAGGGCTCCAACCACCATTCCTCCTAACACATCGGCTCCTGACGCACCATTACCACTGACCACCTTACCATAAACAGGTACTTTTATATTTCTGCAACGCGTCTCTGGTGTGTAAATGTTTGTACTGGAGTAAACGGGCTCAATTGACTGTACAGTGCCTGTGACATAATAAGTCTCTGCAAATAATGTTGAAAAAGAAAATAGAGCTAAGACTGAGGTAATTGTTTTTAACATTTTGATCTCCGACAATGAATACATACATTTAATATACATCAAAAATATTAAAAAAAAAGCCGAACAAAAAAATGTTCGGCTTTAGTCAACAGGGAGGTATGAACATGAAAATTTTTCATGCATTCTCTAGTGTGCAATTCGCATACCAAAATAAATTAACTATAAAAAATATAAGTCAGCTGGCCTTAATTACGTTATCACTAAGTAATCCATTAATTTCTGCCTCCGTAAAACCTAATCCTAAAAGAACTGACTCAGTGTGCTGACCAAGGGTCGGAGCAGACACATTATCATTCTTATTGGTTACCGAGAAACTCGCCGCTAACTTAGACTGCCGAATCTTTCCTGCGGTAGGGTGTTTAAAAATTTTTATAATATCATTTGCAACTACTTGCTCATTCTTTATCATTTCTTTTCTTGTCAAAACAGGAGCGCAAGGAACATCTTTAGCTGTTAGCAGTTTCAACCATTCATCCGAAGTCTTTTTCTTGAGCTCAGACTGTATCAACTCTAGCCTCTCATTTATATTCTGATGCCTTAATTCTGCAGTCAAAAACCTTGAATCACTTAACCATTCTTTCTTATTAAAAGCATCGCAAATATTAAACCATTCTTTATCCGACTGAACTGCTACAGAGATAAAGCCTTCTTTAGTTTCGTAGATTAGATCAATAAAACTCTGTGCAGTTTCCTTATCAAGTTCGTCTCCAACAAAAGTATGGCCTCCCATATCGGACCCCCACAAAAAAGAAATAACTGTATCCAACATCGATATTTTTATTTCTTGTCCCTCACCTGTTTTTGCCTTATGAAACAGTGCTGCTGTTATCGCCTGAGCAGTGGCGAACCCAGTAAGCTTATCAGGAAGAATTGTTCGCATAAGCCTTGGTCTCTCTTCATCTGACCCAGCTTGTATAGTAGTTAGGCCAGATAAAGCTTGAATAAGGGGATCATAAACTGGTTTTTTCTTGTAGGGACCAGTAAAGCCGAAGCCAGATATTGAAACATATATAATATTAGGACTTATCGCCTTTACGCTACTATATCCAAAACCTAACCTATCCATCACTCCTGGTCTAAAGTTTTGAACTAACACATCTGCTGTTCTAATGAGCTTTTCAAGAATATTCTTTCCTTCGTCCGTTTTTAGATCTATGCACACAGATTTCTTATTTCTATTATTGTTAAGGTAAGCAGCTGAAATTCCAGCTCGCTGTGTGCTGACAATTCTAGTATAATCTCCAACTGAAATATTTTCTATTTTTATGATTTCTGCGTCCTGGTCTCCTAATATCATCGTTGCACTTGGACCTGAAATCATCGAAGTTAAATCGATTATTCTTATCCCCTTTAAAGCGCCGGCCATAAAAACCTCCAGAAAAATATTTACACTAAAATATGAGCTGTTAACCTTAAATATGCAACTTAAATTTAATAGGTTTTAGAAGAGTTTTAATATGACACCAGAAGAAATTTTATCTTATCCGCCAAAAATCTTAACTCAGGGGCAAAGGGAGCATTATTTTGAGCATGGATTCGTAGGAATAGAAGACTTGGTTCCGTTAGAGACACTGAACCTGATTAAAAAAGTTACAAGTGAGTTCGTTGAAAAAAGTCGCGAGGTAACAGAGTCAAATAATGTTTTTGATATCGGTCCAGGACATTCTTATGAGAATCCGGTACTTAGAAGATTAAAGAGTCCAGATGAGAATCATAGAGAGTATTGGAATTTCTCAAAGGGTCTTATGGCTGATGTTGCTAGTGACCTTGTTGGTCCCAATGTGACATTTCATCACTCAAAATTAAACTTTAAGTGGTATGACGAAAGTGATACCGTCAAGTGGCATCAAGATATTCAATTCTTTCCTCATACAAATTACAACGTTTTGACAATTGGGTGTTATTTAGAGGACACTGACATGAATAATGGGCCCTTAGCCGTGTTAAAAGGTTCACATAAAAACGATCTATATGATCAGTACGACAAAAATGGTAATTGGACAGGAATGTTAAGCGATGAAGACGCAGATACTGTCGACATGTCGATGGTTGACTATCTTACGGGAAATGCTGGATCTATTACAATACATAACGCAAGAGCACTTCATTTCTCACCATCTTCAAAATCTAAAAATCCCAGACCACTTTTACTTAATTGTTATACGTCTGCTGACGCTAAAGCCTATACACCTCACCCACAACCAACCGTGAACACTTATAAAATTGTAAGGGGAGAGCAGGTAAAATGGGCACACCATGATCCAAGACCTTGCCAGATGCCCCCAGACTGGTCAGGAGGGTACACTTCTATTTATGCGGCCCAAGCAGGCGAAGATAAAGCTTAAGTGCATAGTTCGTCCAAAAAGTCCTTAAAAAGCATGAAAGACTTACGAGTCTCAATTAAATCTGTTTCGAGCTGAAAATCATGCCATAGGTCTTTCCAGGTTTTTGTTACCACTTTGACTCTTTGCTTTTTTAGTCGTTTTAAAAACTGTCTAATCTGGACTGAAAGAATTTCATTTTCTGCATATTGGATCATAATTGGTGGTGAGTTTTTAAAGTCGCCAAATATAGGTGAAATGAGAGGATTTTTATGATCTGATGGATTGCAATAGAAATGGGATAAAGGACCAGAACCTTTTTCTTTTGCACGTTTTATAAACGGTCCTATTAGTACATCACTTTGACAGCAACTATCAGGATATTCTGCCATTATAGCAGTTGGATAAACCCAAGGAGAAATACAAAATATTCCTTTTGGTTTTTTTGATTTGTTTTTTTTCAGTGCTAACAATAATGCTAGTGCTAAATTGCCGCCAGCTGAATCACCGGCAAGGATAATATTAGATTTTTCTGTTTTTCCTAAAAGAAAAGAGTATGCTTTTTTCGCATCTTCTAATTGGCTTGGATACTTTGACTCAGGACTGAGTTTATATTCAACAAATATTATTTCTCTGCCGAGGATCTCCGCTAAAAAAGATGCGTAACTTTGATAAATTTTGAAGTTACCAACAAAAAAACCACCCCCATGAAAGAATAAGATCTTTACTTTATCAGAAATCTTATTTGGTATAATCCGATATAGCTCAAGCTCATCCAGAGATATTTTTTTAACGACGACATTGTTTACGTTTGGTCTTCTAAAGGATGCAAATAAAACAAGCAATCGCATTATTTTAATCTGAAAATGGCTAAGGCTTACAGGTTTAATTAAAGCCAAAAGTCTCATAACAAAAGATATGACTTTTTTTCTGTTTCTAGCCTTTCTACTTATCATAAGTTATTGAGATATTTATCGTCTATATGTTAATTTTCGCGATGAACGTATTGAGCTTACTTGCTTTTCTCTAAACGACACAAAAATACCAGAACACATTATCAAAATTATACCAATAAGAGAAAGTCTATCTGGGATTTCGTTCCAAATTAAATAGGTAGAAATTACTGCAATAACTAAAGCCCCATATTCAAATGGCGCTAAAAAAGACGCCTCATGATTCTTATATGCATAAGAAACAAGAATACCTCCTATCGAGATTGGGAAGGCTATACCTACAAAAATGTGTAACAAATCAAAAGTATTTACTGAAACCCATGAACCCGTCAAAAATATCAAAGCATTGCTCTGTCCAACATTAAAATCAGCTATGTAAAAGCCTCCAGCAAATGTAAGGCTTGTGACTAAAAAACATATTTGGATATAAAAGCCCATTGTGATCGGATTTTCTTGCGCCCCATACTTTCTAGTAATTATATGTAGAACTGTATAAAAAAGAGCAGCGATTAGAGGAAATAATGAAATTAATTCAAACGAAATTGTACCTGGCTTTATTATGAATAACATGCCCAAAAATCCGATAAAGCAGGCCAAGCTTCTACGTATACCCACTTTTTCTTTCAAAAAAAATACAGCAAAAACTGTAATCAAAACTGGTGCTATAAAAAATATTGCTGTTGCCTCTGCCAACGAAAGCTCAGCTATGGATATGAAGAAGAAAGTATTCGCCCCAACAACAGCTAGTCCCCTAAACACATGAAAAGTAGGATTATTCGTATTAAGGTATTTAAAGCCACCGTAAAAAGGTAGAATAATAAAAAGTAAAATTGAAATGGCAAAAATAGCTCGAAAAAACATGAGCTGATGTAATGGCATATCAGAACTGAAAAGCTTAACCGATATGTCATTTATTGAGAAACAAATTGTACCCAAGATGATTGCTAATATTCCCATATAATTATTATTCATGCATAGCCCAAAAAAACTTCAATTAACCACCATTTGCTTTAATATTAAATGGAGTAAATTACAAATTCTTTTATGGATAGATAAAAAATGAACATAGCGAATAAAAAAGCCCTCGTATTTGGTGGAACCTCTGGCATTGGGCTCTCTGCATGTGAACAATTAATTGAAAAAGGTGCAGACGTTATTGCCATCAGCAGAGACCCAAGCAAGGCGACCAGTGTTAAACACAACAAACTATCCTTTGAAAGCTGTGATGTAAGAATTGAAGAGGAAGTAAAAAATATTTTTGAAAAACATGCTCCCTTCCAAATATTGGTAAGTGCTGCGACTGGAGGAAGCCGAGCTGCTGGCCCATTTCTAGAAATGGATATGACTGGATTTAAAAACTCTTTTGATAAATTATGGGGTTATGCCAATGTTGTACGCTTTGGTACACATTATTTAAGCTCGGATGGAACAATAGTTTTGGTCAGTGGTGCACCTGCTAGGCGAATGAAGCCTGGACAAATAGCTCTTTCTGCTGTTGGTGGCGCGGTTGAGAACCTAGTCAGAGGTGTTGCAAACGAAATTGCTCCAAAGAGAATAAATGCTGTAGCGCCAGGCTTAATAGATACGCCCATGTTTTCACAAGAAGGTGAGGATAGACGAATATTTCTAAATTCAGCTACAGCATCTCACTCAATAAAGCGAGCTGGAAAACCGGATGAGGTTGCAAAAGGAATTATCTTTGTCATTGAAAATGATTTTGTGAACGGAACCACGGTTGATGTTGATGGTGGGTGGATAAACTCTTGAACTTAAAACCAATGAGTTGAGTTATGATATATAGAGAAAAGGTAGAGATGAAAGGGTTCACCGGAAGTTGCTTATGTCGAGCTATAACTTATAACAGTAACACTGCCCCGTTAAGGACTTTTAACTGTCATTGCGAGGACTGCAGAAAATGTAGTGGTGCCCCTTATCTTACCAATATATTTGTGAAAGAAGACGATTTATATATTCAAGGGACTTTAAAAAGCTACATACATCAATCAGAAAGTGGCAACAAAATAACTAAAAAGTTTTGCGATCAATGCGGTTGTCAGATGTTCTCCTTAAATGAAGGTAGACCTGGATTAGTGAGGATACATGCAGGAACTGTAAATGAATTACTGGTGATAAAACCACAAGGAGACGTTTGGGTATCAAAAAAAATACCCTCAATTAAAATAGATGAAAGTTTAGATCAGTTTCAGAAAAACTTCGCTTAAAATAGGAAGGAATAGACAAAATGGCACAAAAAATTGTAAAACATGTGAAAGATATGGTAGCAGAAGCAAATAAAGAGGTTGAAATAACACCTGTAGTTGATGCCTCAAAATATTTCGAAGATAGTAAGTACGTTTTTGTAGATATAAGAGACCCTAGGGAAATACAAAGAGAAGGAAAAATTCCAAATTCGTTCTCTTGCCCGAGAGGAATGCTCGAATTCTGGATAGACCCTGATAGTCCCTACCACAAAGGAATTTTTAACCAAGACAAGAAATATGTTTTTTATTGTGCTGCAGCTGGCCGATCTGCTCTTGCAGCCAAAGTAGCACAAGACATGGGTCTGAGCCCCGTATCTCATCTAGAGGGAGGATTTGCCGCATGGAAAAAATCTGGAAATCCTATTGAAACGAAAGAATAAAGTATGAATGAAAATTGTTGTGGCCCTGGATATTCTTCCCCTGCAGAAGCTGTAAAAGCACCGAGGGAGAAACTTTTATATACAATTGCAATATATACAGGAACGGGAATACAAAAGCCAGACTATTTGGCTACAGTCGACGTTGACCCAGATAGCCCTACTTATTCGAAAGTTATACATAGGTTGGAAATGCCAGGCATTGGTGACGAGCTTCATCATATGGGATGGAATGCGTGTTCATCCTGCCATGATGACTCTAGCATGACCCGCAAATATCTTTTACTTCCGGGAGTGAGATCTAATAACATTCACATAGTGGATACCGCGACCAATCCTAGAATGCCCACTCTCCACAAAATTATTAACGGAACAGATATTAAGTCAAAAACCAACTTAAGTGGCCCACATACCGTTCATTGCCTGGGCTCAGAGATAATTATATCTATGCTGGGTGATGCAAAGGGGGAAGCACCTGGAGGATATTTGCATCTGGATAAGAATTTCGAAATTATTGGAAGATGGGAAAACTCAATGGGAGATATACCATTTGGGTATGATTTTTGGTATCAACCAAGACACAATATAATGGTTTCATCGGAGTGGGCTGCTCCCAACACATTTATGCCGGGCTTTGATTTAGAAGAAGTTGGGCACCTCAAGTATGGAAGACAACTTCATTTCTGGGATTTCAAGGAGCGTAAGCCAATTGAAACTATGTATTTGGGTGAAGACGGTCTTGTTCCTTTAGAAGTAAAGTTTCACCATAATCCAGATAGCAGTCATGGTTTTTGTGGTGCAGCACTAAGCGCAAACGTGATACATTGGTGGAAAGACAAAAACGAAAAATGGCAATGGGAAAAAATTATTGATGTAGAGAACCAACCACACCCGGACTGGCCAATTCCTATTCCAGGTGTGATGTCAGCAATTCTAGTTTCAATGGATGATAAATATTTATATCTCAATAATTGGCTGCACGGTGACATGAGGCAATATGATATATCAGACCCTCACAAGCCAAAACTTACTGGTCAAGTTTGGATGGGTGGTCTACTGGATAGAGCTCCTGAAGTCAATGGTCTTAAGATTGCTGGAGGCCCACAGATGTTTCAACTCAGCCTAGATGGAAAAAGACTGTACGTAACAACTTCTCTATTCTCTACTTGGGATAATCAATTTTATCCAGATATTAGGGAAAAAGGTGGCGTACTGATAATGATTGACTGTGACCCAGTAAACGGAGGGATGAAAATTAATCCTGATTTTATGGTAAATTTTGGGGAAGAACCAAATGGTCCAAGCCGCTGTCATGAAAGTAGATATCCCGGTGGCGATTGCACTAGTGATATATGGCTGTGAAAACATTTCAGGTCGAAATATCAAATAGACGTGGTAAATCCTATAAAGTTGAACATCAGCGTCCATTGCTTGATAGCTTGAGGCAGCAAGGTGTTGATCTACCGTATGGTTGCAAGTATGGGGGATGCATTACGTGTGCTGCAAAACTTATTGATGGAGAAGTCGATCAAAGAAGGCAGGTGGCACTTAATAATAGACAGATAAATGATGGATACATTATACTTTGCGTAGCTAGACCTAAGTCGAATCTTATTCTTGAAATTGGTGTTGAGAGTCATGACAAGCTTTACAGAAATCCATTTTTAGATCCTTTGGAGCCTCATGAACTTAAGGATTATATTGCAAAAAAAGAAAGAGAGAAGTAATGCCCGAAGCTGATATAGACCACATATACAATTATCCCAAAGGTTATATCGAAGACATTCTGAAGTCCGTCAAAACTATTGCTATGGTCGGAGCTAGTGGGGATAAGACAAAATTTAGCTATGGTGTTTTAAGGGTGTTGCATGAAACTGGATATGAAATGTTACCTGTTAACCCAAATCCGAATATTAAAGAGATTAGAGGTCTCAAAGTCTTTCGCAGTCTAAAGCAAATAGATAAGCCAGTTGATATGGTACAGGTATTTCGAAGAAAAGAAGAGCTTTTATCGGTAGCAAAAGAAGCAATTGAAATAAAAGCAAAAGTGCTTTGGGGTCAAATAGGAGTTTACGATGACGAAGCTGCAGAGACAGCAAAGAAAGCTGGGTTAAAAGTTATAATGAATAGATGTCCCAAAATTGAACTCTTTCGTCCCTTTTGGAAACCCAGATTAGACCTTAAGATTTAAAGAGAGTGTCACATGGAATTTCTCACTATTGACGATCTTAAGAACGAAGCAAGAAAAAAAGTTCCTAAAGCATTTCACGAATATGTTCTGTCAGGTTCTTGGACAGAGTCTACTTTGAAAGACAACAGTAACGATTTTAAAAAAATTTCCTTTAGACAGAGGGTTGCCGTCGATATTTCTAATAGAAATACTAGGAAGAGTTTATTAGGTACAGACTACAGGATGCCAGTTGCTTTAGCTCCAGTAGGTTTGCTCGGCATGCAAAAAGCAAATGGTGAGATATTGGCAGCACAAGCAGCGGAGAGCTTCGGAGTTCCTTTTACACTTTCTACCATGTCGATTTGTTCAATAGAAGAAGTTGCGAGAAATACTTCAAAACCATTTTGGTTTCAACTTTATGTAATGAGAGATCACGATTTTGCCAAACGATTAGTTGAAAGAGCAAAAGCAGCAGAATGCTCAGCATTGGTGCTTACTTTGGACTTACAAATACTAGGCCAAAGGCACGCCGATATAAGGAATGGTTTATCAGTGCCTATCAAGATAAAAATGTCTAATGTTTTTGACTTGATATCAAAACCAAATTGGTGTTTTGAAATGGTAAGATCAAAAAATAGAACCTTCGGAAATATTATGGGTCATGTAAAAGATATCAAAAACCTAACCTCTCTAACTAAATGGGTACAAAGTCAATTTGACCCAAAACTTAACTGGGATGATGTCAAGAGAATAAAAGACTGGTGGGGAGGCAAGCTAATTATTAAAGGGATCATGGACCCAGATGACGCTAAAATGGCACAAAAATGTGGTGCGGATGCTTTGGTGGTTTCTAATCATGGAGGAAGGCAATTAGATGGCGTTAATAGTTCTATTTCGACACTTCCAGAAATAAAGAAAGCAGTATCCGATATAGAAATACTGATGGATGGGGGTATCTCTTCTGGACAGGATATTCTGAAAGCTATTGCCTTAGGAGCTGAAGGTGTAATGATTGGCAGATCCTTTGTCTATGGTCTGTCAGCAAAAGGGAAAGAGGGCGTTATGAATGCTTTAGAAATTTTAAACAAAGAGCTTGATATGACAATGGCACTCTGTGGCAGAAGAGATATAAAAGACGTTAGTAGAGATATTATTAAAGATTGTCCATTTTTTGAGAAAAACTAGGCGACAAATTTTTGGCTTTCGTCCAGTTCCAAAAATTTTGCCTTTGTGCTTAATGAATTAAATATACTTACCTCTGTTCCTGAAATAAAAAATTGGCTTTCCAAAGATACTAGTTCTGAAAATAGATTCTCTTTGCGTACCTCATCCAGATGAGCAGTTATTTCGTCCAGGAGCAAAATAGGAGAGATTTTGTGTTGCTCTTTGATCAATTTTGCATTGGATAAAATAATAGAAATTATCGAAAGCTTTTGTTCGCCTGTAGAACAGTATTTTGTATCTATTTCCTTTTCCAAATAAAATCCTTGCAAATCATTTGTGTGAGGACCACAATTTGTCTTACCATATGCTAGGTCCTTCCCCCTCTGGCTAATCAAATTTTCAAAAAACACTTCCTTGTTTTCTATAGGATCATCTTTTAGACTGAGCTTGATTAGCGGAAAATAATTATTCTTTTCAGTTAAAACTGTATTAAGTTTTTCAATAAAATTTCGTCTACAATTATCTATTTCAAACCCAAGTATGGCCATTTCCTTTTCAATAGAAAGGTACCAAGAGCTGTCCTCTACACGGTCTTTAAGCATCCTATTCCTGTTCCTGAGCAGTTTTTCATACTGGGCACATCTTTTTGCATGCTTAATATCAATACTAAATACCATTCTATCTAAAAACTTTCTTCTGTCCCTCGAGGTTTCCATCCAAATCCTGTCCATTGGTGGTAAAAACCATATAATTTTCATATTAGAACTAAGATTATTCTGAGGCACTTTTTTTCCATCTATTTTTACAACTCTTCCTTTTCCGTCGCTAGAAGTCTCAAGTTCAAATAGATTATTTGTTGCACGGCATATGGCCTCAACTTTCCAGGGATAATTATCAGTCTTGTTTATCATATCTTGAAAACTGGATCTCCTTATACCCTTTCCAGGGTATAAGAGTGATATGGCCTCCAAAAGGTTTGTCTTTCCGACTCCGTTTTTTCCATAAACCACTGTAGGAATAGAGTCAAATGCAAGTTCTAAAGCTTTATACGATCTAAAATTATTTACTTTGAGTTTATCTATTCCCACCAAACTCATCTCAATTTGGATGGTCTAAACACGCATGGGCATAACAACATAAACTGCAGTATCGTCATTATTATCTTTCATAAGAGCAGGATCCCCTACGTCATTGAATAGAAAAATTGCTTCCCCACTTTCTACTTGATTAGAAATTTCTTGAAGATATTTAGCATTAAATCCAATTTCAATTTCTTCTCCTTCATAGACAACTGGAATTTCCTCTATCGCTAATCCTGTCTCTGGAGCATTAACAGATAAAATAAGTTTTTCTTTGCTTAAGCTAAGTTTGACCGCCCTGGCGCGCTCTGATGAAACAGTTGCTACTCTATCTACAGACTTAGCAAATTCTGAAGCATCAATAACCAATCTTTTTGCATTATTTTTTGGAATGACTCTATCATAATCAGGGAATGAACCATCCACTACCTTAGATGTTAAAGATAACACTGAGTTTGAAAAACGTATTTTAGTTTCAGAAACGGAGATTTTTACCATTTCCTCGGTGGTTTCATATATCATTCTTAATTCAGAAACTGTTTTTCGTGGTACAATTACTCCAGGCATTCCGCTAGCATTTTCTGGTAATATAGAGTCTATTTTTGCAAGTCGATGACCATCCGTAGCCACAGTACGCATAAGTTTGGTGTCTAGATCAATAAACTCATGCAAAAAAACACCGTTAAGATAAAATCTTGTTTCCTCCATAGACATAGCAAACTTTACTTTTTCAAAAAGCCTCTTTAATTCTTCAACCTTTATAGAGAAAGAAAAATCATATTCCGATGATGCCATCAATGGAAAATCATCTACAGATATTGTTGTTAATGAGAAAGTAGAACGGCCAGCTTTAACATTTATTTTCTGATTCAACGGATCAAGATCTATCAAGACTCTAGAACCATCGGGAACTTTTCTAAGTATCTCATAGAAGGTATGCGCGCCAACTGTAACAGCTCCCTCTTTTTCAACTACCGCTTTGACGGAATCCAATAGTTCTATGTCTAAGTCTGTAGCTCTTAAAGTCAGACTATTTTCTCTGGCTTCAATTAAGACATTTGATAAAATGGGAATAGTAGTTCTTCTTTCCACAATGGCCTGAGCTCGGCTCATTGACCTAAGTAGGTCGTTTCTTTCTACACTAATCTTCATTTTTGCTTCATACCCAAAAAATGTATTGGACGAATATTATCCTTTTTTAAATGGAATAATAAAGAAAAAAATTTTATGCCTCAAGAGTTCTACGCAAAATTTCAACCTCATCGGCGACCTGTACATCAACGAGTTTCAGTTCTTCAATCTTCTTAACCGCGTGTATAACAGTTGTATGATCTCTTCCTCCAAATTTTCTTCCAATTTCTGGCAAAGATTTTGAGGTAAGACTTTTCGACAAAAACATAGCTATTTGTCTCGGCCTAGCTACCACCCTTGCTCTTCGTGCAGATATCAAATCTGACATTCTGAGATTATAGTGCTCAGCAACTTTTCTAATTATCTCTTCAATAGTAACTTTTCGCTCTGATGTTCTAAGAATATCTGACAAGCATTCTTGAACTAAATCGATATTTATTTCTTTTCCAACTAGCGATGCAAAAGCAAATAGCCTCGTAAGTGCACCTTCTAAAACTCTGACATTTGAAGAAATTTTATGGGCTAAATACTCTAATATACCTTCATCAATTTTTACGTCTCTATTCAGTTCCATTTGAATTTCAGCTTTTGCTTGCAAAATGCCTAACCTCAATTCGTAATCTGTTGGATGTACATCAACGACTAGACCCCAAGCTAGTCTGGATTTAATTCTCTCTTCTAAACCATCAATTTCACCAGGCGCTCTGTCAGCTGATATAACAATCTGTTTTCCATGTTCTATGAGGGCATTAAATGTATGAAAGAATTCATCTTGGGTTGATTCCTTTCCAGCTATGAACTGAACATCGTCTACCATCAAAACATCTACTGATCTAAATAACTTTTTGAAACCATGCATATCCTTAAATCTCAAGGCTTGAACGAATCTATACATAAACTGTTCTGCAGATAGATATAATATCCTTGCTTTCTTACTTTTTTCTTTTGTAGCCCAAGCAATAGAATGCATTAGATGGGTTTTCCCCAAACCTACTCCTCCATATAAGAATAAAGGGTTAAACGTCACCTTTCCTCCATCTGAAACTCTTTTCGCTGCTGCATGTGCTAACTCGTTTGGTTTTCCAACCACAAATTTATCAAATGTAAATCTGGCGTCTAGAGGTGAGCTTGGTAAGTCGAGTTGAGTTTCCTCAGATTTCTGGTCACTTTTTTTTGATATACTTTTATCTGGGACTTTATTCCGGGCTGATGTTTTATCTGAGGAGGTAATGAACTCAAGCCTACTTATACTCAGTTTCTGGTTTTTAAATCCTTGTATTATATGGTCGCCATAATTTCTGTGTACCCAAGTCCCGATAAACCTCGTTGGAACCTTAAATTTTGCAACAGAACCTTTAATCTCTTTAAGTTCAATAGGCTGTATCCAGTTTGTATGAGCGCTTTCACCTATATTACTCTTCACAAACTCCTTTACTTTTGACCACTCATCTTTTTCCATCAATTAACTCTACTTCCAGGGCAAGCCCAAGTTCTTCCATCCGGTTAGTTTTTGAGGATAGCCTAAATGTTGTTCATTTCCTTCAAAGCCATCCTCAACATTAAAACACCTAACATTATAATTACCTGAATCAAACGATTCTTCTACAGTTAATGCAGCGAAATTTGATCTAATTCCAGATCTACATATAAAAATATATTTTCCTTCGTCACGAAGGCCTAAATTTTCGTTAATATCGTTTACAAAGTGTTTTTGATATACTGGAAATATTGAGTTTTTCCATTCTATTAAATGTGTCTCTTTTCCGATTTCTTTTAGATCAGGTATTCCAACTGCCAAATGCTCTTTCTTAGTTCTTACATCAATCAAAAGTGCATTTTCATCTTTCCGTAGAAGATCAAAAGCTTCTTTTGAATTTATATTCTCAACCAAATCGAAACCTATTATAAGCCAGAATATTTACGTTCTGTTTTTTTACTTAGTAGTAATTCTAGGCTGTAAGATAACCTTGCAAAAGGATTCTAGCAACAACTGAAAAAAATTTTTAATCTAACTTGCTTTTTTTAAGCCTTTAACCTTTGAATTTAATCTAGATACTTTTCGACTTGCAGAATTTTTGTGGAGAACACCCTTTGTTACGCCTCTCATGATTTCTGACTGTGCCGTCCTTAGAACACCATTTGCAGCATCTTGATCACCTTGTGCTATCGCTCGCTCAACTCTCTTTACGAATGTTTTAATTCTGGTTTTTCTATTCTTGTTTTCGGTAGTTTTTCTAACCGTTTGTCTCAATCTTTTTTTAGCTGATGCTTTATTTGGCATTTTTATTGTTCTCCTTCATACGCAACCAATTACACAATAGGGCTGTAATTGTCAACAAGCGAACTGCTATTTGTCTTCAAACTTCGGTGTTCTTTTTTCTATAAAAGCTGACATTCCTTCTTTTTTATCGTCGGTTGAAAATAGAGCGTTGAATATACGTCTCTCAAATAATATGCCCTCCGACATTCCAATTTCAAATGAACGGTTTATCGATTCTTTTATTCCTACCGTTGATAACATAGATTTTTCTGCGATTTTAAGAGCAACAGCTTTTGCTTCCTTTAAAAGACTCTCAGCAGGAACTACTCGACTCACCAATCCGGCTCTTTCAGCCTCTTCAGCGTCCATATTTCTACCTGTAAGGTGCATCTCCATTGCTTTAGACTTTCCGACGAACTTTGACAACAACTGTGTTCCTCCAAAACCAGCCATAACGCCTAAATTTATCTCTGGTTGCCCGAACTTTGCACTATCTGCTGCTAATATAAAATCACATCTCATTGCCAGTTCACACCCTCCCCCTAGGGCATAACCAGCTACTGCAGCAATAATCGGTTTTCTGGTCGCTTGAATTCTATCTAAATCGTGAGAAAAAAAATTATCATAAAACATATCGACGAAACTCTTGGATATCATTTCCTTGATATCAGCACCAGCAGCGAATGCCTTCTCTGAGCCTGTTAGAATAATTGTTCTAACAGAATCGTTGTTGTCTGCATCTGTTAATGCGTTATTAAGTTCCTCAAGCAATTTGCTATTTAAAGCATTCAAAGCATTTGGTCTATTTAGCCTTATAATCAAAATCGGTTCTTCGTGCTCGATGATAAGCGTCTCGTAAGCCATTCGACTCTCCTAAAAAATAATATGCACATCCTTTTAATTTTCTAATCTGAATTTATCAAGAAAATAATCAATTACTTCTGGCAGGTAGCACAATAAAATGTGCTTCTCCCACTAATTACAGCTTTCTCTATAGTACCTTTACACTTCCGGCGACAACATGCTTCTCCCTCTTTACCATAAACCTGTAACTTATTTTGAAAATACCCAACCTCCCCTCCAATCTGTCTGAAATCTTTTAGAGTGGTACCACCATATTTAATTGCTTTTTCAAGAACTTTCTTAATGGAAACGACCAATTTTTTACAATCAGCTAAAGAGGTTTTTTTGCCAGTCCTTTTTGGGTTGATTTGACTGTCCCACAAAGCCTCGCTAACGTATATATTTCCTAATCCAGCAACCACTTTTTGATCCAGAAAAATATTTTTTAAAACTCTCGAAGAGTTTTTGATTTTAGACCAAAGATGTAGTGCGTCAAACTTTTTTGAAAGGGGTTCTATTCCCATGTATTTGAACCTTTTATAGTCAGCGAGATCACCCTTTATTGTCTCAACAAAACCAAAACGTCTAGGATCGTTGTATATGAGGAAAACACCATTATCAAATGACATTGTGATATGATCATGTTTACTTGGCTCATATTCAGATACACCATTTATGCTCACGTTTATCTTACCAGACATGCCAAGATGCATGACCAATATGGTTTTTTTATTTAAAAAAAAAAGAAGGTATTTTGATCTTCTACCGACACTCAAAACCCTCTTATTTATAATTAATTTTTCAAAATTCTTATCAACAGGGAACCTTAAGTCGCGCCGAAATATTTTAGTGGAAGTTATAACACTACCTAAAACGGTGCTCTCAATGCCCAATTTAACTGTTTCTATTTCCGGGAGTTCTGGCAATTTTTTTGTAAAAATGAAGTGGCTATTGATTTAAAAAATTATACTATAGAGTATATCTACAAATAACATAAGACTTATTATGATTACAGAAGACGAAATTAAAGAACTAAAGTTTGAAGATGGACTAAAAAAACTAGAGGAGCTTGTAACTCAATTAGATGACGGGAATTTGAGCCTAGAAGAATCAATTTCTTACTATGAAATCGGGATTAAACTGAAAAGTCACTGCGAGAAACTCTTAAAAACGGCTGAGTTGAAAATCCTTAAAGTATCTGACAAAGAGAAAATAGTTACAGAAGAGTTAAAAGTGGGCGATAATGAATAAAGCCTTTAGAGAGTTCGATAAAACTAACTTCACAAAATTACTTGAAAATAATTCCATTTATTTTGATCACCAACTCAAAAAATTTTTAGACACGAAAAATTTTGGAATATTAAAAAAACCTATTGAATATTCGATATTAGGACCTGGAAAAAGATTAAGACCATTGTTGTGTATGGAGACATCAAGGGTTTTCAATATTCAAAATGATGTATCTATATTTTGTGCTATCGCAATTGAGTGCATTCATACATACTCTCTTGTGCATGATGACCTACCATCAATGGATGATGATGATTTGCGACGAGGTCAAGCAACTATCCACAAGAAATGGGACGAAGCAACAGCCATTTTAGTTGGAGATGCACTTCAAAGTTTGAGTTTTGAAGCGCTCAGTGAAGATCAATTTAAAGTTAGTGATCAAGTGAAAAATAAATTAATTTATAGGTTGGCAAGCAAATCTGGTGCGTCCGGAATGGTATTGGGGCAAGCACTAGATATAAGTGCCGAATCTTCTCAAAAACAACTGGAAATAACTGAAATTTCGAAATTACAGGAATATAAAACTGGGAAATTGATATCATGGGCATGTGAGGTTGGCCCAATAATAGCTGGTCAAAACATTGAGCCTTTCTCTTTATATGCCTCTAAAATTGGCCTCGCTTTTCAAATTATTGATGACATATTAGATGTTACTAGTTCTTCAAAAAACTTAGGAAAGAAGGCTGGTAAAGATAAAGAAAAAAATAAGGCGACCTTTGTTTCAAAATTAGGTCTTGATAATGCTAGGAAAAAAGCCACTGAATTGGTGCTAGAGGCTTGTGAAGCTATTTCAGTTTTTAAAGATCGATCTAATAACCTTTGCCAAATTGCTAACTTTATTGTTAGCAGACAGTTTTAGCTATAAATTAAAAGTTATCAGATAAAATGTTATTATTCTTTTTTTAAAACTGTATTTCCTAAAAGCTCGGCTATTTGAACTGCATTTAGTGCAGCACCTTTTCTAAGATTATCGGACACACACCATAAACTTAAACCATTTTCTATTGTTGAATCTTGTCTGATTCGACTGATGAATGTTGCATATTCACCCGCACACTCTATTGGCGTTGTATAACCTCCTTCTTCTCTCTTATCTACCACAATTATGCCTGGTGATTGTCTCAGTATTTCTCTAGCTTCCTCTTCATCTAAAAAATCTTCAAACTCTATATTCACGGCTTCTGAGTGGCCGACAAATACCGGTACTCTAACACAAGTTGCTGTAAGTTTTATCTTCTTGTCTAAAATCTTCTTGGTTTCAGCAACCATTTTCCACTCTTCTTTGGTTTGACCGTCATCGAGAAAAACATCTATTTGAGGAATAACATTAAAAGCTATTTGTTTGGGATACGCTTTAGGTTCTACTTCCTGGCCTGGCACATATAACCCCTTGGTTTGAGCCCAAAGCTCGTCCATTGCTTCCTTACCTGATCCTGAAACAGACTGAAAAGTTGTTACCACGACTCTCTTTATTTGCGCTCTATCATGTAAAGGTTTTAATGCTACGACCAATTGGGCCGTTGAGCAGTTAGGGTTTGCAATAATATTTCTATTATTGAATTTATGGATATCGTCAGGATTTACTTCAGGGACTATTAAGGGAACGTCGGGGTGATAACGAAAGAGCGATGAATTATCTATTACCATGCAACCACTATCAGTAGCTTTTTTCACATATTTTTTTGTTGCTTCTGATCCAACTGCAAAAAGCGCAATATCTACTCCCTTAAAATCAAAAGTATCTAAATCTTTTGTCTTAAGTGTTTTATCGCCAAATGAACATTCCGTTCCCAATGATCTTCTACTAGCTAAAACAGTCAGCTCATCCACCGGAAATAAACGCTCAGCCAAAATGTTAAGCATTTCTCGACCTACGTTACCAGTGGCACCACAAACAGCAACGTTATATCCCATTTTTGTCCTTTTTACTCTTTTGAAAAATGATCTTTGAGCTTTGGTAATTCGGCAAAATTGCCTTCTTTCTTACTTTTATAGGATTGAAAACCTTCCAACAACTCAGATTGGCTCAGCATAGATGCATTCCACATATTTATCCATTCCAACCCCTCATCAATCGTATGATCCCGTGAAAAGTCAATAACCCTCTTACAACCATAAACAGCAGCGGGGGAATTAGACGCTATTTCGTTAGCAATTTCTAATGCTCCTTCGATTAGAGCATCGTGACTCTCATATAACCTATTTACAAATCCATACTCTTTAGCCTCTTGAGCAGAAAAGTTTCTTCCTGTAAAAGCCAGTTCCTTGACAACACCTTCAGGAAGCAATTTTACAATTCGAGGAAATGTTCCTACATCTGCTACCATTCCTATTTTTGTTTCTCTTATTGAAAAAAAAGCGTCATTTGTTGCCAATCGAATGTCTGCGGAACAGATAAGGTCAACACCTCCTCCTATACATCCACCCTGAATGGCACAAATAACGGGAATTCTAGCTTTTTGTAAAGATGATATGGAGTCTTGTAAAAACGACAAAAAGCTCATGAAATTTTGAGGCGTTTGCAGTTCTTTTTCATTCATTTTAGCTGTCTTTGAGCTTGCAAAAACATCTTGACCGAAAAGGCTTAGGTCCAAACCAGCTGAAAATACAGGACCAGTTGACGAAAGAACAATGCATCTTGCGCGCGCATGTGTGTCGATGTCTCCAACAATCCTTGGTAGGTCTCTCCAAAAATCCCAGTTCATGGCGTTTCTTTTCTCAGGCCTGTTTAGCTTTATGTGAGCAACATGACCAAGAAATTCAATATCAAAATAATTCGATTGATAATGTTTTTGATCACTGACTTCTAATTTGTTCATCTTGTACCCCGCCTTTCTGTTTCGATGTAAGTATAATCTCTAAGAATGATATTTAAAACCTTTAATGAAAGATATTAGCTTATCAGGTTGCTCCATCGGGAAAAAGTGAGTTCCCCTTTCTATTACCTCAATTTTTTTTAAATTAACCAGCCTTTTAAAGGTATTTAGAGATGCCGTCGTGCTTCCAATTTCTGCTATCAATAGCAAAATCGGTACTCTCGTTCCTTTAATTATTTTTGGTGTTGCTACAATCTCGGTATTTTTAAAGCTTGCTGCCTCTATTTTTGGAATGCATGATAAGTAGACGCCGTTCTTGTCTTTTTTTGTTCCACCTAATAAATAATCTTTTAGAAAACCTGCTTTCCACGTAGTAAAAATGCCCCTATTAGTGTAGGATTTTATTACCGTCTCGAGGCTATCCCACCTATCTCTCTTCCTCAAAGCCTGTTTTGTGAGTTTTAATGTACTTGAGTCATATCCAAAAGGACTAAGGTACTTAGTTAAATATTGGTAATGGTAATTTATAACTACCGGGTCTGCTAATATTAGCCCAGATATTTTCTCTTCTATATATTTACTCACCATTAGGCTAAGCGATCCCCCTATTGAGTGACCACCTAACAGAATTTTACGTTTGTGTTTTTTAAATAATTCAATTATCAACGCCTCCAAATCATAGGAATACCCTAGAACAGGATTGATCTCATCATAAAAAGACCCTTTATCAGTCATCCCATATCCTGGCGCGTCCCAAGCATATACATTGAACCTATCAGTTAATTTTCTTAGCAACCTGTCGTATGTCTGTCCATTAAATCCGTTTGCGTGTGCCCAGTGTAAAATTGGCGCATCAACTGGACCTTCCCAAAAACAAACAGATAAATTACCTCTAGCCGTTTTTATTTTCAATCTTTTCATAAGCAATCAAAATTTTATTTATTAACACTTTATTGGACTATATATATTCATAATGCAATATGATTTAGAGACCGCTAATATTTCGTTAGATTTATTTGGATCGACAAAGTCTAAATTGATCGACGATAAAATTACTGAGACTAAAGAAACTCCTTTTCTTTTGATGCTAAGAGCATCTTCATCAGCAAAAAACTTTTTAGTGAGCAAAAGGGCTAGATCAGTAACAATTTTTGTTGGTAAAGGAAATAATGGTGAAGATGGGCTTTGCTTAGCAGCTCTTTTAAAAATTGAAAATATAAAGACCCACATAATTGACCTCGATAATAAAAGGAGACCAGATAGCCATGCTTATCGATTATGTGTTGACCTTGGAGTTAAGATTGAAAAATACAGTGGGAAAAAGATACCAAAAAGTGATTGGTATGTTGATGCACTCTTTGGAATTGGATTAAACAGAGATTTTCAAGGTGATTATTTAACAGTCATAAATTTTCTCCAATGTTCCAGATCAAAAAGGATATTGTCTTTAGATTTGCCAAGTGGCCTGCATGGTTCAAAAGGAGTTATTTTTAATAGCGCCGTAAAAGCCACAGCAACTATTACATTTCTTACTGTAAAACCAGGCCTATTTATCGACAATTCGTGTGATCATTCAGGTGTCATTTATTTTGATAACTTAAGCATCGATCAAGTGGGTTATAAACCTGACATGAAGTCGATTGCCAAAGAAAAAATACACATTCCCAACATATCTAGGTCTGCCCATAAGGGGAACAGAGGTTCTATACTTTGCCTTGGTGGATCAAAATCAATGGAGGGTGCTGGAATTTTAGCTGGTATATCTGCGTTACGTTCCGGCGGAGGAAAAGTGTTTTGGGCCTCAAATACAAAAAAATTACGAAGGCCTCCAGAGCTTATTAATATAGACCCAACAATTGATAGTATAAAAAATGTAATAGATAAAAATATGTGTACTGCAATTATTGGCCCCGGCTTAGGTACGGGTTTCGATAGAGAAATTGAATTTCTATGGAAAAGCAAACTTAAAATTATTCTAGACGCTGACGGATTGGATTGGTTGTCCAGAATAAAACCGAAAAAAAGAACTGCCGCATGGGTCGGCACTCCTCATACTGGTGAAACAAAAAAGCTTTTAGAAGATGACTTCTCAGATAAATGGTCAAACATCATTAAGCTTAAGAAGTATTACGGTGGCGAATGGATATTAAAGGGTCCAGGAACCCTTGTTTCAGAAGAAAGAAAGCTCTGGCTAAATTTGTATTCTAATGGTTGGCTTGGTACAGCTGGCATGGGGGACGTTCTCGCAGGTATAATTGCGGGTCTCTGGGCCTCTGGATCAAATGCACCTTTCAGAAGCGCAGTATATGTACAAACTCAGTGCGCGAAAAACTTCCTACAACTAAACAAAGGCGCAGGCTTAACTGCAAGTAACATTTCTGAGTACATAGGGCCTAGTATTGGCAACTATTTTAAAAATGAAGTTTAAAAGGCCCTATTTTGACAGGTCTTTTAAAACTTTAATGATCAGCTGGTACTGTCATCCATCCAGAATGTAACTCACCTACTTCAGCAGCCTTACTCACTAGAGCCTGGAACTCTTCTGTCATCCCCATTTGATCAAATGCTTTTCCCGAAGCCTCTAAGGAAGTTGCGCCATAGGCAATAACCACACTACTCATGTTTTCACCTGTTACCGGGACCAAAAGAGTAGGATTGACATCAACCTTTTCACACATCTCTTTAACTTCCTCAAACATATCCATTACCATAGGAGTTTTATTTTTTTTCATTAAGTACCACCTATAATTTATAACTCGATGTGTTGGCTTCATTTCTCCTGCAGCGACTCTTACCAGGTTTAATGGCATCACAATATCGCTTGCTGGATTGTCATCTAGTCTCATTTGGACTTTTGCCCACATCTCACTTGAGAAAACCTTTTGAGTGTTTGCCATAGCTTCAGCAAAATTTGACGCAAATGTCGAAAAGACTAGGCATCCGGCATTTTGACCAAAAACAACTCTTGATACCCGAGCGGTAATTCCCATATCCCCGAAAGCTTTGGTTACTTCCAACATATTATTTAGTTGTAATTTTGCTTTCCCTATATGTGGTCTTACAGTATTTGTTGCAATTACAGTCATGATTCCTCCATAATAATTTTTTTTATTGTAACTTATGTTAGTTCAAAATTAATACTTTTTTTGGTGGGTAATATGTTAAATGATATGGGGATCAATAATTTAAGAGACCTAGGGGGTAAAAAAACATCTGAAAAAAGAACTCTTAAAAAGGGTTTGTTTTTAAGATGTGCAGCTCCAACGGAGTGGAATGAGCAGGTTAAAAATCAAATGGCGGCACTTAATAAGCCGATTATAATAGATTTCAGAGGCGTTCAGGAGGAGAAAAATAATCCTTCTAAGATTCCGAAAGGCCTTTTCAGCAAAAGAGTACACCTACCTATTGAACCCAAAGTGACGGAATTGTTGAGAGGATTGAATGAAGTCGATAGATCCAAAAAAACAGAAATAGATAAAATTTTTCAACAAGCATATCGAAAATATACAACTGAAAATATTGGAACCTTTGAAGAATTTTTCAAAATATTATTTGATAACCAAGGCTCTACTATAATGTTTCACTGTACTGCTGGGAAAGATAGAACAGGATTTGCCTCAGCTTTAATTTTAACTCTTTTCGGAGTGGAACACACCACAATTATAAATGATTACTTGCTCTCAAATAAAACATACAAGCCTACTCAGAAAGTTGAGGGTGAAGTTGAGAAAATCGGCATTAAAGAGCTTTTAAAGGTAGATAGAAGTTGGTTGAATGCTGGAATGAAGGAGTTTTCAGAAAGAGTTGGAAATATCAAAGATTTTTGTACTAAGATAACAAGCAGTGAAAATAGGCTCAGGGAATATTTAGACTATTGCCAAAATTCAGGAGAATAGACTTATGTCGATAATGGAAAAGTTTAAGTTGGATGGAAAAGTTGCTTTAGTAACAGGTTGCAGCAAAGGTATAGGTTTTGGAATTGCTAAAGGATTAGCCGAAGCGGGAGCAGATATAATTGGAGTAAGTTCGACATTAAAAAAAGGAAGTGAGATAGAAAAATATGTTGAATCAATTGGCAAAAGATTTCATTGCTTTAACTGTGATTTTTCAAAAAGAGAAAATACTCATAGTTTTTTGAAGGACCTTAAAAACAATAATTTAGAACCAAATATTCTCCTCAGTAATGCCGGTTCTTTAATTAGAACAGAGCTTAGTGAACATAGCGATGAGCATTGGGATAGAATAATGGAAATTAATCTGTCATCTCAGTTTGTTCTTGCGCGAGAACTGAGTTCAAAAATGGTTGAAAGAGGCTGGGGAAAAATTATTTTTACCGCATCAATTTTATCTTACCAGGGTGGCTTGTTTGTTCCCAGTTACACAGCATCAAAAGGTGGAATAGCGCAACTAACAAAAGCTCTTTCAAATGAACTGGCGGATAAAGGGATAAATGTAAATTCTATTGCTCCAGGCTACGTGGTGACTGATATAACCAGTGCTCTTCGCCAAGACAAAAATAGATCAGCTGACTTAATGGCAAGAATTCCCATGAAAAGATGGGGCACTATAGACGATATGGCAGGAGCTGCTGTTTACTTAGCTTCAGATGCTTCAAGCTATGTTAATGGGGAGCTACTTAATGTAGACGGTGGTTGGATGGGCAGATAATTACAAACTCAAATCTAACTCCTCTAGTATTTTATCCGTCATCTCCCTAGTTGAACAAAGATGCCCTTGATCTCCCATCATGAGATCAGGAGTTCTATACCCTTTAGCAAGAACCTTTTCTATACATTGCTCAAGAAGATCAGCATTTTGTATGTCTGAAAATGAATACCTCAACGCCATAGAAAAACTCAAAATACATGCTATTGGATTAGCTTTTGACTGACCAGTTATATCTGGCGCTGAACCATGTACCGGCTCATACATTGCTCGCGGCAACCCATTTTCTTTTTTATTCCCTAAGCTAGCTGAGGGTAGCATTCCCAAACTACCTGTAAGCATAGCGGCACAATCAGATAGTATATCCCCAAAGAGATTGTCTGTAACAATTACATCAAACTGTTTAGGGTCTCTAACCAGCTGCATTGCTCCATTATCAGCATACATATGACTTAACTCTACGTCTTTATAATCAACGCGAACTTCATTAACAACATCTCGCCAGAGAACACCGCTCTCCATTACATTAGCTTTTTCCATAGAACATAATTTTTTATTTCTTTTAAGAGCTAGTTCAAAAGCGTTTATCGCTACTCTGCGTATCTCAGATTCTGTGTATCTTTGCGTGTTTATACCAATTCTCTCATTTGAGCCATCAGTATGAATGCCACGAGGTTCTCCGAAATAAATTCCAGACGTAAGCTCTCTCACAATTACTATGTCCAGTCCAGAAACTATTTCTTTCTTTAAAGAAGAGAAAGAAGCTAAAGCATCAAAACATTGAGCGGGGCGGATATTAGCAAATAAGTCTAGTTCTTTTCTCAGCTTCAAAAGACCTCTTTCTGGCTTTAAGTCGAAACTCAAGTTATCGTAGTCAGGGCCTCCCACTGCTCCCAATAAGACTGCATCAACTTCAAGCGCTTTAGCCAAAGTTTCTTCTGTTAGAGGTGTACCATGCATGTCATAGGACGCTCCTCCTACTAAGTCTTCCTCAACTGTAATTTTTAAATGTTTTTTGTCTTGAAACCAGGCAATTATACGCCGGACTTCAGTCATAACTTCAGGACCAATTCCGTCTCCTGGAAGAATAAGTAAAGAATGCATTTTTTACCTCTCTGCTCAGCTCCAAGAAAACTTGTCAGTATAGTTCTTTTCAAACTCAGAAATTTTCTCAAAATTTTTCAATGTTAATCCAATATCATCCAGGCCATTCAATAAACAATATTTTTTGAAATCGTCCACCTCAAATTTTATAGAGTCTCCATTTCTTCTTAATATTATTTGATTTTCAAGATCAATCGTTAGAACCGATTTTTCTGTATTTTGAGCATCATCCATTAAAGTATCCCTATCTTTATCTGATAGAACGATGGCTAATATTCCGTTTTTAAAACAATTATTAAAAAAAATATCTGCAAAACTTGTTGATATAACACATTTTATGCCGAAATCCTTTAGTGCCCAAGGCGCATGCTCTCTTGAGGATCCGCAACCAAAGTTTGCACCTCCAACAATTATTGATGATTTACTATATGGCTCAAAATTAAGGACGAAATCTTTAATTATATTACCACTTTGATCATACCTCATTTCATAGAAAAGATTTTTTCCTAACCCAGTCCTCTCAATTGTTTTAAGAAATTGTTTAGGGATTAACATATCCGTATCAATATTTATTAAAGGCATTGGAGCAGCTATGCCTTGAAATTTTGTAAACTTTTCCATTAATGAACTCCTTTAAAGATCTCTTACGTCTGTTAGTCTTCCAGTTATTGCAGCTGCAGCTGCCATGGCAGGACTCATGAGATGGGTTCTTCCACCCCTACCTTGTCGACCTTCAAAATTTCTGTTTGAAGTCGCTGCACATCTTTCTTCAGGCAATAACTGATCGGCATTCATCGCCAGGCACATGGAGCATCCAGGCATTCTCCAGTCAAAACCTGCTTCTATAAGTACATTCGCTATACCTTCTTCCTCTGCTTGTTTTTTAACTAGCCCCGAACCAGGTACTACCATAGCTCTAACTCCACTTTTAACTTTTTTCCCTCGAACAATCCTCTCTACTTCTCTCAAATCTTCTATCCGGCCGTTGGTGCATGACCCAATAAAAACGGCATCCACATTAATATCTTGGAGTCTAATACCAGGTTTTAAACCCATATAATCTAAAGATCTTTTTGCTGCATCAATTTTACTTCCCTCAAAATTACTGAGGCTGGGAACTTTTTCGGTTATTGGAAGCACATCTTCAGGGCTGGTGCCCCAAGTGACAACTGGCGCAATGTCAGCAGCGTTCAAAGAGACCTCCTTATCGAAAGTAGCATTTTCATCTGAAAATAATGTTTTCCAAAATTCTAACGCCTTATCCCACTCTTTACCTTTGGGGGCATTTGGTTTATCTCTTAAATAATTTATTGTTTTCTCATCTGGAGCAATCAGCCCTGCTCTTGCCCCCCCTTCTATAGCCATGTTACAAACAGTCATTCGTCCCTCCATAGAAAGATCACGAATTGCACTACCACAATATTCGATCACATGACCTGTCCCACCAGCTGTCCCGGTTTTTCCAATTATTGATAGTGTTATATCTTTTGCAGTTACACCTTTTCCTAACTTTCCATAAACTTCGACTTTCATATTTTTCGATTTTTGCTGAATTAGTGTTTGTGTTGCTAGTACGTGCTCAACCTCAGAAGTCCCTATCCCGTGCGCTAAAGCACCGAATGCGCCATGGGTAGCCGTATGGCTATCACCACAAACAATGGTCATACCGGGAAGTGTCCAACCCTGTTCCGGCCCAATTATGTGAACAATACCCTGGCGAATGTCATTAACTGGGTAATAATGAACTCCAAACTCTTTAGCATTTTTGTCTAGTGTCTCTAACTGTTTTCTTCCCTCTTCATTTCCAAAATTTGTTAGCCGATCTGGAGTTGTTGCTACATTGTGGTCAGGTACAGCTATAGTTTTTTGAGGAGAATGCACCCGCCTACCCGCAGTCCTTAAGCCTTCAAAAGCTTGAGGGCTAGTTACCTCGTGGACTAAATGCCTATCGATGTATATAAGTGAAGTGTCATCATTGGAGTATATGAGATGATTGTCCCAGATTTTATCGTATAACGTTTTGAATTTGCTCATTAGTTTTACCTTCTAAAATATCCAAAGAATGTATAATTTTTAATTTCAAAAATCTAGTGGCAATGTAACACTTTTATTTTTATAGATGAAGGTCTGTATAAAAAGTCTTCCTTAGTTTAACAATAAATTGTATTAGTAATACTCATTAATAAACCATCACAATATTTTGTTATGAATTTTAGAATAAATGTAAAAACTCAATTCCCAGGATTTCAACTAGTTTTAAAGTATTTGCTTTGTTTGTGCCTATGTTTTTTAATTGTTACAACAGATTCTATTGGGCAAGAAAATCTTAGGAAAGCTGAAAAAAGTTTTAGAGATTGGAGTGTATTCATATCCAAAGATGATCCCAAGATGTGCTTCATTGCTTCTCAATCTATCAAAGGTGAAGCGTTCAGAAACAATCAAAAACTCTCATCTGTTAACAGAGAAAAGGGTACCTTGTATATTATTAAAATTTTAAATAAAGACAACGAATATGAAGGAACATTTTATGCCGGATATCCTCTACAGGTAGGCTCCAAAGCAGTCCTTGAAATTGATAATAAAGAAAAGATTGTGTTTTTTGCACACCCCTCGCCCAAAGCTAAGGCTGAGAAGGATCACGCGTGGGCTCAAAAATTTGATCAGAAAAAATTAGTTGATTATCTTAAGAGAGGTAGCAAGGCCATTATGAGCGCTATATCTCACCGAAATACGGTAACGAAGGATACGTTTATGTTAACAGGTTTTTCAGATGCCTTGTTAGAGTTAGATAAACGGTGCAAATTAAATTGACTTCACCGCCTCTTTTTAAGAAAAGAAACACTATAGGACTTAGTAGAGAAGAACTTCTTTCTTTTATGCAAGAATTTGAAGACCATCCTAAAAGAGCATCAATGAGAGTTAGTCAACTATGGTCTTGGATTTACTGTCATGGAATAACCTCATTTGAAAAAATGACCAACATAGATAAAAACCTTCGCGCAAAACTAAAAAAAGCTTTTAAAATTTCACGGCCAAATATTGAAAAAAAAGAGATGAGCAATGACGGCACTATAAAATATCTATTTTGTTTGGATGATAAAAGCAAAATAGAAACTGTATTTATACCTGAAGAGACTAGAAGCACTCTTTGCATTTCCTCACAAGTTGGCTGCACATTAAACTGTTCATTTTGTCATACAGGCACCCAAAAGCTGGTAAGGAACTTATCAAGTCAGGAAATCATAGGACAAGTCATTGCAGTTTATGATGACCTGGGTTTATGGGAGAAAATGAAGAATAATAGGGGTATATCTTCTTTTTTTGAGGTAATTACCAATATTGTTTTCATGGGAATGGGCGAACCTTTATTAAATTATGAGGAAGTAAAAAAAGCCTGCAATATTTTAATGGATAATAAAGGATTAGACTTTTCAAGAAGAAGAATCACTTTATCAACTGCAGGAATAGTTCCAAAAATAAAATTGGCTCATGAAGAAATAGGGTGCATGATTGCTATTAGCCTTCATGCTACTGACGACAAAACAAGAGATATTTTAGTTCCTATAAATAAAAAATGGAACTTAGAAAAGTTGCTTGGCTCCCTAAAAAACGATATTAATTTACGTAATTCAGAAAGGATAACATTTGAATATGTAATGCTTGACGGGGTTAATGATACAAAAGAAGACGCGGAAAGATTGGTCAAATTATTACAAGGGCTACCCTCAAAAATAAACCTAATACCATTTAACAGTTGGACTGGAAGTAATTACAAGCGCTCATCTTCAGATAGAATAAAAGCTTTCAGAGATATTATAATTAAATCAAGAATACCAAGTCCAATAAGAAGACCTCGAGGAGAAGATATTATGGCGGCATGTGGTCAATTGAAATCCAGTTCTATAAAGGAAAAAGTGAATATATGAAAAAGATTAGTAAAAGAAGCTTTTTGTTTTTTTCAATTTTATTTCCTTTTATTTTTTTCAAACCTACTTGGAGCCACTCGAACAAACCAAATTTGCTGGTCGTTTGGAAAAAAAAGAGAATTTTAGCTCTCTACAAAAATAATAAGGTAATAAAAACATATCGAATTCGCTTGGGGTTTAATCCAAAAGGTCAAAAAGAAAAGGAAGGAGATGGGAAAACTCCTGAAGGTAAATATTACATTACACACAAAAACCCAAATAGTAATTTTTATCTGAGTCTTGGAATAAATTTTCCAAATCAATCTGATAAGCAAAGAGCCCTAAAGAGAGGCCTTAATCCTGGTAGCGACATTTTTATTCATGGACTTGGAAAAAAAAATATACTCCTGCATTATTTTTTTGACTGGACCGAGGGCTGCATTGCAGTAACAAACAAGGAAATAGAAGAAATTTATGGAATGGTTGAAACCGGTACGGTTCTTTACATTTATGCTTGAAAATCAGCTTTTACTAAGATTGGCCAATCATTTGCACCCACCAAACTTTTCCAGTGCTATCTTGATACCAACTTAAACCTAAATGGGTAGCATTGGGGTCTAAAATAATTTCCTTTCCTATTTTACTTTGAAACCATACATTCAACACATCATACTCACCCTCATAAGTCTCCGACACATTTTCACCAATAACTGAGCCTTTAAACCCTGCTATTTTTGCTCTATCTACTGCAGATGATGCATCTGAACCGTAGTTCCATGCTCTCTGCTGTCTTGCTATATCAAAAGCATGGGTTTTAGAGGCTGCTGAAAGACTATTTGAATGCCTTAGTGGGGATCGCCCATTTTCTAGTCTTAACGCGTTAATCATTTCTAAGTGCCTTGATTTTAAAGCGGCAACTTCAAAACTAGAAATAACGCCAGACTTAGAATAGCCATGATATACATCAGAATTTGTTCCTACACAACTTACTAGAATAATAAAAAGTGGTATCTTAAAAATAAAATTGCTCAAATAACTGAAAGTTCCTTCTTTTAATTTTTGAGATATGACGTATATTTTTGTTCTCATGTCTAACAAGTTATCTATAATAAGCGAGTTTTAACTAAAACAATTAAAATGATCAATGTTGTATTAAAAATATTAAATTCTTGGATACTATTATTGGTTTATGTGGGAATAAGCAACCCTATTATCGCTCAAACTGCCGTAGATTTTGGCCAAGACGGAAAACCAAAACATAATATCTTCTCTTTTAGAGCACAGTCTTGGCAAGATCATTTTAATAATCTAAATAAAGGAGCAATACTCGTTGATACCAAAACACGATCATTGCATTACTGGAATAAGAATGGAACAGAATATAAGGTCTTTCCAACCTCCGTACCCCTTAACCGAGAGTTGACGAGACTGGGATATACGAAAGTTACAAAAAAAGTAGTTGGGCCTGAATGGAGACCTACTAAAAAAATGAGAGAAAGAGATCCTCAACTCCCAGAGTTTATGCCTCCCGGCCCTGATAATCCTCTCGGCTCTCACGCTCTTTATCTTAGCTGGCCAAGTTATCGTATTCATGGAACAAGTGATACCAGGAAAATCGGAAGACAAAGCTCGTCTGGGTGTGTGGGGCTATATAATGAACAAATAGAAGAGCTTTTCAATTTAGTTGAAATAGGAACTCCTGTTAGAATTCTTTAGAATTTTGGTAGATTGAAAAAAGTCCTTCCTTAAATGAAGGAAAAGCAAGGTTATACCCCAATTCATCTTTGAGCTTTTTGTTTGATACCTTTTTTTCCTCTCTATAAAAGCTTTTTGCCATTTCACTCACCATCTCACTTTTTAAACTGACTATCTCCGGACAATTTTTTTTAAGTAATCTTGCCGCGAACTTCGCTACATCCAATTGCGTTGCTGGAAGATCATCGGATAAATTAAAAATCTTTGTTTTCGAATTAGAACTCATAGCCGACTCTACTGCACCTACTATATCATCAATATGAATCCTGTTAAATAAGTGTGTTGGTTTATCAACTATATAAACTTCTTCATTTCTCATCAAACGATCGATAAGGCTTCGTCCTGGTCCATAAATCCCTGACAACCTGAAAATAACTGTTTTTATCAAAAGTTTTTCTCCTAATTTCAACCACGAATTTTCTGCGGCAACACGTGAAATGCTTCTTTCTAAATTAGGTTCTAGATCTGTGTCTTCAGTTACCCATTCACCTTTCTTATCTCCATAAACACTAGTAGTTGACAGATATCCTGCCCATTTAATTCTTTCTCTATTTTTCTTGATTAGATACCCATAATTTTCAACAACAGGGTCTTTGCTATTCTCTGGAGGAGCTGTGGCCAATATGTACACATCATTATTGAGAATATTTTTTATTTTTTCTTCGTCATTAAAAAAAATTGGTAAAGCTTCGACGTCATTTATTTTTTTGATCTTTTCACTACTCCTGGTTGTACAATATACTTGCCAATTTTTTTTTGAAAACATCTTACACATGAATTTTGCCGTATAGCCAAAACCAAAAATTAACAATGTGTTTTTCTTATTCATTTTTTTAGCTCAGATATTGCCCATTCAGCTGCCTCAGATATGAAATAAATTGAATGATTCACATAATCTTCCAATAATTCGATGTATTCCTTTTTCCCACTATTTCCCATTGCGTATATTATGTTTCTAAGAAATCTAGTTGATCCTAGTCTTTTTATTGCAGTTCCACTAAAGAATTTTCTAAATTCAGCATCTGACAATCTTAGAGCCTCCTCCAAAGACAAGTTAGAAAACCTGTCTCTATAATTCACATTTCTAGTCAATTTGGCAAACTTGTTCCAAGGACATATAGCTAAGCAATCATCGCATCCAAAAACCCTGTTCCCAATCGATGATCTAAGCTCTTTATCTATGGCACCTTTATGTTCAACTGTAAGATAAGCAATGCACTTTCTGGCATCTAGCTTATAAGGGCCCTCAAAAGCATTTGTAGGACAAATATCCAAACACTTTGTACATGATCCACAAAAATCTTTTTCTGGTTCATCCACTGGTAATAATTTATCAATGTACATTACTCCAAGAAAAAACCAGTTTCCCATATTTTTACTTACTAGATTCGTGTGTTTACCTTGCCAACCTAATCCAGATAGTTGTGCTAAAGGTTTTTCCAAAACCGGTGCTGTATCCACAAATATTTTAAGGTCGCAGTCTATCTTTTTTTTTATCCAAGAGGCCACGATTCTTAGTTTAGATTTGACTACTTTATGATAATCTCTTTTTGTAGCAAAGACCGAGAAATTAGACACTTCTTTTTCCTTTAATTTTTTTAATGGATTTTCTGCTGGGGTATAATCATCCGTAAACACCAAAATGGATTTAACACTGGACCATAAATTTTCTGGGGCTGTTCTTTCGTTGACTCTTTTCTCCAACCAATCCATTCCGGCATTCCAGTCGTTTTTAATAAAGTTCATAAAGTTTTCTTTAACTGAGTGATCAACCTTGCTTGGGTTGGTTATACCAAAGGATGAGAATCCCACATCAGATACTATCTGCTGAAGTTGTAACTTAAAGTCCTGAATGTCCATGCTAAAAATCTAAATCACTGTAATGACTTGTCGGCACGAAACCAGGAACTAAATCCACTAATAGCCCAGCATTTCTAAAAGCTGGTCTCGACTTTATTTTTGCATACCACTCCTTAATAATTGGCTTAGAATGCCAGTCGATGTCTCCGATATAATCTAATGCTGAAATATGTCCGGCTGCTGAAAAATCTGCCAATGACATTTTTTCTCCAGCTAGCCAATTTCTCTTTTCCAAAAGCCATTCCAAGTAATCAAAGTGAAACTTTATTTTTCTCAACCCTTCCTTTATTGCGTTGCTATCGGGTTGGCCAATTTTAAATATTTTTTTGTAAACTCTTTCGTTAAGTAAATTCTTTGTGACTTCATTATAAAATTTATCATCGAACCAAGATGACACTCTACGCGTTTCGAATCGAAGCTTTTTGTCAGTTGGTATAAGTTTTGGAATTGGGTAGGTCTCATCCAAATACTCACATAAAGGGGTGCTTTCTGTAAAAACAGATAACCCTTCTTTTAACAAGGGAACCTTACCGGAAGGGCTAAATCTAATAAAATCCAAGTTTCGTTCCCAAACAGGTTCTTCGATTAATTCAACTTCAAGCTTTTTTTCTGCTAGTACAAGTCTTACCTTTCGACAAAAAGGTGAAAGTGTTAAATGATGCAGTTTTCTCATAATTAATAAATTTTATTAGGTCCATATATAATTATAAAAAACAGCTAGATCTGTCATCTTTTTTTAGAATTTCCATATCTTTTTTTAATCTCGCAATTCTTCGGAGCAGAGGTGCGTTTAATTTTTTAGGTCTACGCATTTTGGGGTTTGGTAGCGTTAATGCAATTCGAATTGCTTGTTCTTTGGTCAGTCTATTTGATGGCTTTCTATAATATTTTTCTGAAGCTTGATTCACTCCGAACGTCAAGAAGCTAGTTTCAACCGTATTTAGGTATATTTCAAGAATTCTTCTTTTAGGAACACTGATTTCTAATAATAACGTAAAGTACAATTCTAAAAACTTCCTTGTCCATGATCTTCCAGACCACAAAAAAAGATTTTTTGCTAATTGCTGGGTTATTGTCGAAGCGCCTCTTTTCTCTCCACCACTAATAACTTTATAAATCTCATTAATGTCAATTCCTATATGGTTACAAAAACTAGAATCCTCTGTTGCCACTACAGATAGTGCAATATTTTCACCCAAAAGAGGATAGGGGGTCCAGTTATAGTCTATCTGTTTCTGGAAAAATTTGCTTTCCCAAATCATAAAGCTGGTAAAAGGGGGGTTAAAAAACCTCAATAGGAAAACGGAAAAAAAAGTTAATAACATAAAGCAGAATATCGATACTTTGGCAAATTCGATTGATTTAAGTATTAAATTGTATTTATTTAACACAAAAATTTCTTTATGAGTTTCACACCTTTCACTCAGTCGGAAAGATTACTATGACCCATTAAAGCTAGGTCTACCGCTTTTGCAACTTGTCTGCCTTCTCTGATTGCCCACACAACAAGCGATTGACCACGTCGCATATCACCCGCTACCCACAACTTTTCATGAGAAGTTTTGTAAGATTTATCGTCTGCTAAAACATTTCCACTTTTATCTAAAGATATATTTGTATCTTTTAAAATCCTTTCTGTAATAGGAGAAACAAACCCCATTGCGAGTAATACTAAATCTGCTCTAATAACGAATTCCGAGTTTTCTATTCTTTCAAACTTCTCGTTTACTCTCACACAGTTTAAAGAGCTTACCCTACCATTTTTAATCCCGAAGGATGTTGTTAATACCGAAAACTCTCTATCCGCTCCTTCTTCTTGGCTGGAAGACGTTCTCATTTTAAGAGGCCAGTTAGGCCATGTTAGCAATTTATCTTCTCTTTCTGGGGGAGCGGGCATAATCTCAAGTTGTGTGACAGACAATGCTCCTTGGCGAATTGATGTTCCTATACAATCCGATCCCGTATCTCCCCCCCCAATTACAACAACATGCTTTCCGTCGGCAATAATTTCTTTTGTGCCTTTTAGGTCCTCGTCGCCAACCCTTCTATTTTGTTGAGGCAGGAAATCCATGGCGAAATGAATTCCATCAGAGTTACGCCCTTCGATCGCCAGATCACGTGGTTTTTCTGATCCACAAGCTAAGATCACAGCATCATGTTCTTTTATCAAATCACTAATTTCAATATCCACACCTAGCTCCACACCACCTTGAAAATGGGCCCCTTCAGCTGATATTTGTTCTAATCTTCTATCAATATGAGTTTTCTCCATTTTAAAATCGGGAATACCGTATCTAAGAAGACCACCCATCTTCTTGTTTTTTTCGTAAACCACCACATTATGTCCAGCTCTCGATAATTGTTGCGCGGCTGCCAGGCCAGCCGGGCCAGAACCAACTATTCCTATTCTCTTATTTGTCTTTCTTGGGTTTACTTGTGGCTTTATCCATCCATTATCCCACGCCTTATCTACTATAGCGCACTCTATTGACTTTATTGTTACTGGGCTATCAACAATATTTAATGTACATGAAGCTTCGCAGGGGGCAGGACAAATTCTCCCTGTAAACTCTGGAAAGTTGTTAGTTGAATGCAAATCATTAGAAGCTTGCTCCCACTCGCCCCTGTAGACCAAATCATTCCAATCTGGTATCTGATTATTTACAGGACATCCTTTCAATCCCTTCATATCATGACAGAATGGAATTCCACATTCCATACATCTACTGGCCTGATCTCTTATTGCTTGCTCAGGTAGAGGTACGATAAATTCCTTGAAGTTTCTTATTCTATCTGATGCTGGCCTGTATTTCCTATCTTGCCTGTCGATCTCTAAAAAACCTGTAACCTTACCCATTTTAAATTCCCTTATGTTCCAAAGTATTTGCTATTCTGCAGCGACGATATTGTTGAGCTTTTCTGCCTTTATCTCTTCTAGTGCTCTTCTATATTCAGTAGGCATTACTTTTAAAAATCTAGGTCTATAGTCATCCCAGGCGTCAAGTATTATTCTTGCTACGTCTGATTTAGTTAGCTTAAAATGTCTCGTTATAAGATTTTTCAGCCTTTCTTCATCATACCTGGTCATGTCATTCGATATATCCACACGGCCATGGTGCTCAAAATCACCCCCATGATGATGCTCAGATTCTAGTAAATCATCTTCTTCTGGTACTGGCTCTAGCTCCACCATTGATAAATTACATCTGTTTTTGAACGTTCCGTCTTCGTCCAAAACGTAAGCGATGCCTCCAGACATGCCAGCTGCAAAATTAAGTCCTGTTTTTCCTAAAACTACAACAACACCACCTGTCATATATTCACAGCCGTGGTCACCCACTCCTTCGACAACCGCGGTAGCGCCAGAGTTTCTAACAGCAAATCTTTCCCCAACGACACCTCTTAGAAAACATTCACCATCAACAGCACCATAAAGAATTGTATTTCCAGCGATAATGGAATTTTTAGGTATTATTCTTTTCGCCTCTTTTGGTGGATAAGCTATTATTCTTCCTCCGGAAAGACCTTTCCCAACATAATCATTCGCCTCACCTTCTACTTCCAATGTAATGCCTCTGGATAACCAGGCTCCAAATGCTTGGCCTGTTGTGCCCTTAAAATGAATTTTTATTGAGTCCTCTGGAAGCCCTTCATGCCCAAACAGCCGTGCGACCTCCCCGCTCAACATAGCTCCAGTAGACCTATTATAATTATGGATTGGTAAACTTATGCTCACGGGCAACTTCTTTAGCAAGGTATCTTTTGACAATTCAATAAGTTGCCTATCCAAAATATCTTCTATTGGGTGTTGCTGCTTTTCACAATTATATTTTGGCACACTCTCTCCCATTTTTGGATCAAAGAAAAGCTTAGAAAAATCAAGGCCCTTTGCTTTCCAGTGATTTATTGCTTTTTTCCTATCAAGCACATCACTTTGGCCAATCATTTCATTAAATTTTTTGAACCCTAATTTGCTCATTAAAACTCTCACTTCTTCAGCTATGAAGAAGAAAAAATTCACAACATGTTCGGGCGTTCCTACAAATCGCTTTCTCAACACTGGGTCTTGGGTTGCGATACCTACAGGACAAGTATTCAGGTGGCACTTCCGCATCATAATACAACCTGATGCTATTAATGGTGCTGTAGAAAAGCCAAATTCGTCCGCACCTAGTAATGCTCCAATAATCACATCTCTACCAGTCCTTAATCCACCATCTACTTGTACAGATATTCGCGATCTTAGTTTGTTTTTCATTAAAGTTTGGTGGGTTTCTGCCAATCCAAGCTCCCATGGAGAACCGGCATGTTTTACAGACGTTAAAGGACTTGCGCCTGTGCCCCCCTCCATACCAGAAATAGTTACGTGGTCCGCTTTTGCTTTTGCCACTCCAGCAGCTACTGTACCAACGCCAACCTCAGAAACTAGTTTTACAGATATATCAGCTTTTGGATTAACATTTTTAAGATCAAATATCAGTTGAGCCAAATCCTCGATAGAATAGATATCATGATGAGGTGGGGGGGATATCAGTCCAACCCCTCTAGTAGAATGTCGGACCTTTGCAATTACTGCGTCGACTTTGTGACCAGGTAACTGACCTCCTTCACCAGGTTTTGCTCCTTGGGCCATTTTAATCTGGATCAAATCAGAATTTACCAAGTATTCAGTTGTTACTCCAAATCTACCAGAAGCTACTTGCTTTATTGCAGATCTTCGATTGTCTCCATTTTTGTCAACAGAGAAGCGTTCAACCTCCTCGCCACCCTCGCCAGTATTCGATTTTCCTTCAATTCTATTCATGGCTATTGCCAGATTCTCATGAGCCTCAGCGGATATTGATCCGTAAGACATTGCGCCAGTGGCAAATCTTTTCACAATTTCTTTAGCAGGCTCTACCTCATCAATGTTTACTGCTCTTCGCCCAGTTTCTCTAGCATCTTTAAGCCTAAACAACCCTCTTATGGTAAATAGCCTTTCCTCTTGTTCATCCATAGACCTACTATATTCCTTAAAAGTATCAAACGAATTTCTTCTTACAGCGTGTTGAAGATTGGTAATCTCATCGGAACTCCAGGCGTGTACTTCTCCTCTTTTTCGAACTGCGTAATCACCTCCAACATCTAGTGATTCTCTTAAGACCTCGAGGTTTGAGTAGGCTTCGTCATGTCTTGTAATCGTCTCCTGAGCTATTTCATTTAAGCCAACACCGCTAATTTGCGTCGACGTACCCTTAAAATAATCTTTAACGAAATCTTCTGACAAGCCAACTGCATCAAAAATTTGTGCTCCACAATATGATTGATAGGTTGATATACCCATCTTTGACATAACTTTCAGTAGTCCTTTATTGATCGACTTTATGTATCGGCTCACCGCTTCAATTTCACTTACATCTTTCGACAACATATCTTTTTGTTGTAGATCCAATATAGTGTCAAAAGCCAAATATGGGTTTACTGCCTCGGCTCCATACCCTGCTAGTACTGCAAAATGATGAACCTCTCTCGGTTCTGCTGACTCCACAACTAACCCCACAGCCGTTCGCAACCCCTTTCGAATCAAGTGGTGGTGTACCGCCGCAACAACCAGAAGAGCAGGCAAAGCTATCCGATTCTTGCCGAACTGCCTGTCTGATAGCACAATAATGTTTCCACCCTCTTTGACTACTTGTTCTGACTTTCTACATAGGCCTTTCAAACACTCCTTAAAGCCGTCAGATCCATTACTCTTATCAAAGGTTGTATCTAATACTCTTGATACAAAATGATTATCACCAATTTCACTGATCGTCCTAATCTTTTGCATATCCTCATTTGTTAATATCGGCTGTTTAACCTCCAGTCTTTTCACGTCCCCCAAAGATTTGTTATCAAAAATGTTAGGTCGTGGGCCAATGAAAGAAACTAAACTCATAACCGACTCCTCACGAATTGGATCGATCGGTGGATTAGTTACCTGTGCAAAATTTTGTTTGAAATATGTGTATAGTAACTTTTTTTTGTTTGATATCGCAGAAATTGGTGTGTCAGTACCCATCGAACCAATGGCTTCTTGACCAGTTACGGCCATTGGTGACATAAGTATCCTTAGGTCCTCTTGCGTATAACCAAAAGCTTTCTGGCCTGAGTATAAATTTTCTTTCGATAAGGAA
This sequence comes from uncultured Alphaproteobacteria bacterium, assembly GCA_902537235.1. Classification (GTDB taxonomy): domain Bacteria; phylum Pseudomonadota; class Alphaproteobacteria; order Rhodobacterales; family Rhodobacteraceae; genus CACIJG01. Next base: position 111,923 of record CACBAO010000001.1, on the reverse strand, counting down.
GCTTTCCGTATTCCATCTGACTCTAAATCCTCGAGAACAATCTGAGTTTTATTTAAAATACCTTCATAATCGAGCTCGTTAATAAGCTCTGCTTTTATTTCTTCGTCTGACGTAATCTTGCCAGCCTCCATATCAATTAAAAGCATTTTTCCAGGTTGCAGTCGCCACTTTGTTATCACTTTGCTTTCATCCACTGGTAAAGTCCCTGCTTCTGAGGCTAAGACAACAGTATCATCGTCAGAAACAAAATATCTCGCCGGTCTTAATCCATTTCTATCAAGTGTTGCTCCAATTTTTTTTCCATCTGTAAAAGCAATTGCAGCTGGGCCGTCCCAAGGCTCCATAATAGAAGCATGAAACTCATAAAACGATCTTCGCTTTCTATCCATATGGATATTTCCGGCCCAAGCTTCTGGGATCAACATCATTGCAGCATGATGGAGTGGATAGCCTCCCTGATAGAGTAACTCAAGAGCATTATCGAATGATGCTGTGTCTGATTGACCTTCTCTTGTAATTGGCCATATTTGGTTCAAACTTTCACCCAAGAGATCTGACTTCAAGCTCTGTTGCCTAGCCGCCATCCAATTAACATTGCCTCTGCTGGTATTTATTTCACCATTATGAGCCACCATTCTGTAGGGATGAGCTAACCTCCATGAAGGAAAAGTATTTGTGGAAAATCGCTGATGCACTAATGATAGAGCTGAGACATATCGCTCATCTTGTAAGTCTAGGTAGTATTTAGCCAATTGATCAGCCAAAAACATACCCTTGTATACAATAGTTCTACATGATAGCGAAACTGCATAATATAAGTCTTCATTACCTAGATCTTCATAGATTCGGTTGGTCGTTTTCTTTCTGAGTATGTAGAGGCTTCTTTCGAAGTCTTGTTCCTTCATCCCCACAGGCTTACTAAAAAAACCCTGCACGTGCTTAGGTTCAGATTCAAGAATCTCTTTGTCCTTAGACAAACATTCATTACTTACAGGAACGTCACGCCAACCCAAGAGACTTATTCCTTGTTCCTCGCTTAGGTTCCTAATCAATTTTTTTATCCGCGCATTATTTTTAATTCCTCTTGGGAAAAAAAACATTCCAACACCATAATTGCCGGGGGTGGGAAGCTTTACATTCAATTTTTCCATTTCATTCAGATAAAGATCGTGAGGTATTTGTGTTAGCATCCCAGCACCGTCTCCTACTAAAGGATCCGCCCCGGTAGCTCCCCTATGCTCAAGGTTCTCAAGGATATAAATTCCTTTCTGAATAATGTTGTGGCTTTTTACACCTTTTATATTTGCAATAAAACCCAGACCACAGGAATCATGTTCTTTACTAGGGTCATAGAGACCTTCTTTTTTATTTCGTTTTCTTTCAAAAATATTCATATGCTCAATAATCGATATTTAAATTATATATGGAATGACTTTCTAATATAGTTTTCATGAAAAGAAAAGAAAGTTTATAGTTTGAATTATTTACAATTTTCTTTACTAAAAAATTAAGGGAAAAACATTGTGTTTTGTTGTACATTTTTTAAAAAATTGACATTTATCTTTTAAATATGAGCATTTTTCACGTTTTCTTTTTGTCTCTTATTCAAGGAGCAACAGAGTTTCTACCAGTATCATCTTCTGCACATCTGGTTCTTTATAACAAATTTGTAATTGGTCTTCAGGGTAATTTAGGCCTAGATATCGCTGTGCATTTCGGTAGCTTAATGGCAGTTGTCTTATTACTGGTTAAACCATTAAAAGAAAACACTAATGACTTTTTGAAAAAAAATGGCGTGAAAAAATCGTTATTTTTATTGTTTTTAGCGACGCTCCCTCTACTATCCATGGGTTTATTCTTGGAGTATGTACGCCTTATTGATTTATCAAGACAAATAGAAATCATTGCTTTTACAAATATAATATTCGCTTTTTTTCTTTTTTTGTCAGACAGAAAAAAAAGTAGGCGCAAGCTTTCAAATATTTCAACACGAGATATTTTGGTTATTGGTATCTGGCAATCTTTTGCCGTCTTTCCTGGAACAAGCAGATCTGGCGCCTCAATAACAGGTGCTCGTTTTTTGAGCTACAACAGAAAAGACTCTATAATAATATCAGTGATACTAAGTGTACCCGCGATAGCAGTTTCTAGTGGTTATATCGCCTTAAAATTTTTTACTAGTGAAAGTAAAATCGATGTTGACCTTGCTTTATATGCAACGCTATTCTCGTTCATTTTTTCCTATTTAGTCCTCAAGTTCTTTATAAGATTAGGGGAGAGTTTTTCTTTCACTCCTTATGTAATATACCGAATCTTGCTTGGTTTAACTTTGCTTACCCTTATATATAGTTAGGATCTATTGAAGCGGGAAACGATCTTCGGCAGAATAATGCTAAGCTTTTTTGGAACTATTCCTATATCTGAGAACTTTTCTGCGCTACTACTTACTAGGTTGTCAATCTCTAGACTTTTAACCTGTGCCAAAGTTAAAATGGGAGGGACAAAACCTCCCAATATTAGGCGAAAAAAGTCGTTTATTGAAGCGATTATCTTTGCTGGTAAAAACGGAATTTTAAATATTATTCTCCTTCGTTTAATTTCAACTAGTAACATACCAATAAGTTCTTTGAATGAGTATATGTCATCTCCCCCTAATTCTAGATATCTTTCGTGTTGATTAGTCTCTATCAACAGACTAACGGCTTTGGCGACATCGTCGACATACACTGGCTGAAACTGAGTATTCGGCCCTACAACTGGAATAAATGGACTAATCGATGATATTTCTGCGAACCTATTAAAAAATGTGTCTTCACTTCCAAATATCAACGAAGGTCTAATAATGTTAGCCTTTGGAAAGTGCTCGAGAACAACGTCTTCGCCTACCCCTTTTGACTTAAGTAGTTGGCTGTTCGATTTGGAGGACGCTCCCAAAGAGGATATATGAATGAATTGATTTACTCTCTCTTTTTTTGCGGATTCAGCCAAATTTCTTGCGGCACAAACGTGAAGGTTTTTAAATGACTGTGAGCTTGTTTCAAAAAAAGTTGCTACACAATTAATTACACAAACAGATCCCTTAACATAATCACGGAGACTTTTTTCATCTTTTATGTCGCCTCTGAGCAACTCTATTTGGCCCACTTTGCCGTATACTTTTAGGAATAAAGCCTCGTTAGGCTTTCTTACTATCGCTCTGATGAAATAGCCTTTTGAGGCTAGTTGCCTAACTATATACCTTCCCAGGAAGCCAGATCCACCGAAAATAGTTACTAAATTCATTAAATTTTCCCAAATGCTTTGATATTCGTACGATAGAGTATTTTTTCTACTTATCATTAAAAATTTACAAATTCTTTGAAATTAATATAAAAAAAGCTTAAATAAAAATTAGAGGAGAAAATGACAGTCTCTATATACAAAAATGACATACCCGAAAATTTAGAGCTTGGTAATGAGATAGCAGTAGACACAGAAACTATGGGCTTAAAGTTTGGTAGGGACAGATTGTGTTTAGTTCAAATAGCAGACAGTAACGGTTCAGTTTATCTCATTCAGATTGACAAAAATCAGCAAAACGCTCCTAATTTGGCGGGGGTAATGAAAAATGAAAAAATAGTTAAAATTTTTCACTATGCCAGATTTGATGTTGGTGTTCTTAACAAAAACTTACACTTTATGACTCGCAACATTTATTGTACGAAAATAGCATCAAAACTAGGAAGGACCTTCTCTCAGAATCATGGACTTAAGAACCTTGTAAAAGAAATTTTGTCTATTGATATTTCTAAAGAACAACAGTCATCATATTGGGGAGCAGAAGTTTTGAATGAGAATCAAATTAATTATGCAAAACAAGACGTTGTGTATTTACACAAAATCAAAGAATACCTAGACAAAATTTTGATACATGAAGATAGATATGATATTTTCCAGAAAGCATGCGGTTTCTTACCCATAAGATGCCAATTAGATAATATGGGTTGGGAAGATATAGACCCTTTCGCTCATTAATTTTTTGAAGAGATACTAAAAATCGTGGTGCATAAATTCTATTTCCAAAGGACAGATTTTTAATAAAAAATGGTAACTGATACAACCCAATATACCAGGCTAGTTTTTTGGTTAAAACTAATGCTTGGCTTGAGCGCTGGTCTTTTGTTTTTAGTAATATTTCAATTTTCTTATTCAAAGAAAGTCGATCCACCTTTTAGCGTTGTAACAAAAGATGTGAGAATTGGGGTGAAATATCAAGCGAGGGAAACCCATATAACTGGAAATACGTCTGACGGTGGCACTTTTGATTTTCATGCAAAGGCGCTAAACCCTAGTCACCAAAATGACAAAACAGTGATACTATCGAAGCCGCTTGGCGAAATATCGTTTTCAAGTGATCAAAAGTTTAATTTTTCATCAGATTTCGCTACCCTCAATTTAGATGAGAAAAATATATTGTTTAATGGCAACCTATCACTTAAAAACTCATGGGGAACACTAATTAAAACTGAAGAATTAGTTGCAGATTTTGAGAAAAAATTACTGATTGGACCCAAGAGGATAACAGTGAAATCTGAATTTGGTTCTTTGGAAAGTGGGCGGATGGAATACTTTTACAGTTCCGCATTGGATGAAGAAATATTTTTTACCGACGGAGTAACAGTTGAAATATTTATTGAATAAAACAATGTTAATTGAGGCATTGAGCAGGAAAATTTTTTTCTTAGTTAATATTGTCCTTCTTTCAATATTGCCCTATGAGGATGGAGTCTCGTCAGAGATTAAAAAAGAAGCAATACGATTTAGTTCAGAAACTGCTCATATTAAAAAGAAAGATGGTACTTTACGTTTATCAGGTGACGTGAATATTGAATATGGTAAATATGTAATAAAGTCGGATTTTTTAATTGCGAAAACAAAAGGCGTCGACTCCCACGAAGTTAAAATTATTGAGGCAAGTAAAAATATATATTTTTCCAATAATAAAGATATTTCAGCGAGAGGAGATAAGCTCGTTATGGATTTAGACCAAAAGTTTGTTTCAATAGAGGGCAATGTGGAGTTTTCTCAAGGTAAATCGGTTATCAGAGCAAAAAAAATAAACGTTGATTTAGTGACAGAAACAGTGGACTTTGAAGGAATTAAAGACTCATTTTTAAAAAACTAGAGGGGAAAGATTGGCAAAGCCGTATTTAAGTGTGGACAACTTCGCAAACAAAGATGTTGGTTTAAGTGTTAAGGGACTAAGAAAGGTTTACAAATCAAGACTTGCTCTGATGGATTTTAGTATTTTTGTCACCAGAGGTGAGGTCGTAAGTTTACTCGGACCAAATGGTGCTGGAAAAACAACTGCTTTTAACATTATCGCCGGAATACACAGATCAGACGGAGGTTCAATAAGACTGGACGGGGATGAAATATCTAATCTTCCCATGTATAGAAGAGCAAAATCTGGACTAGGGTACCTTCCTCAGGAATCGTCTATTTTTAAAGGCCTAACTGTTGAAAAAAATATTTATGCAATATTGGAACTTAAAATTAGAGATCCAAAGGAGAGACGGAAGAAACTAGAAGAATTGTTGGGTGAGTTTTCAATAACACATCTTAGGAACGCAAAAGCAGTCAATCTTTCTGGAGGGGAAAGAAGAAGAGTTGAAATAGCTCGCTGCTTAGCAAGCCAACCTAAATATATTTTACTTGATGAACCATTCGCAGGAGTGGATCCAATAGCCATTGACGAAATAAGGGGCTTAGTACGTGAGCTTAAAAATAGGAATATAGGAATTTTAATTACTGATCACAATGTGAGAGAAACGCTGAAAATAGTGGATCGGGCTTACATAATTAACGACGGGAAAATTATCAAGAATGGGACTCCCGATTTTGTTATTAGTGATAGAGACGTGAGACGGGTTTATTTAGGTGATAAGTTCGCTCTATAAAAAATTTTATAAAACTCTAGAAAAAATAAAATTTTTAATGTAACGTTCAGCGATTAGTGGGGGATTGTTTCAAATGAAGATGCAAGACATATTGTACAAAGAGGCTATAAAGGCAAAGATTAATGTGGCAAATAAAAAACAGTTGTTACAAGAAATCGCTAACATAGCATCAGAACATACAGGTATTCCAAATATGAGTATTGCAAAATCGCTACAGCAACGCGAAATACTTGGGCCGACGGGAATTGGAAATGGAGTTGCAATACCTCACATAAAAATAAGAGGTTTAACAAAAATTTGTGGCTTTTTTTCGAGTTTAGAACGGCCCATAGATTTTGAAGCTGCTGACAAACAACCTGTGGATCTTATATTTACCTTGTTAGCTCCCGAAAATAATAAGGGGACTGAACATCTAAAAGCTTTAGCAATGGTTTCTAGAGTTTTTAGCGAAAAAAATATACTATCTAAACTTAGATCGTCAGAAAATACAGAGTCTTTGTTTGCTATATTGACAATTAATGAAGACTCGAAAGCCGCTTGATTAGTTCATTTATTGATCCATAAAACTGGCCTTTTAAGGGCTTTACTATCAGCGTTTGCTTGCTTAAAACTTTCCATTTTTATTTTAAAAATCTACACTTATTTAGAAATACATGTAAATGTTAACCTTTAAGAATTTAAGATTTCTGATTTTTTATTAAGCTGTCTCACAATATTTTCTGCCAATCTATTTTTTTAGAATCATTAGGATCCCTAAGCGCGACAAAACTACTGTTCTCATAATTTTTTTTCCCATAAATGAGTTCTTTTTTTGTCTTTAAATCTATAAGAGAGCCACCAGCATATTTAAGTATTGCGTGACCTGCAGCCGTGTCCCACTCCATAGTTCGACCAAACCTTGGATAAACATCTGCTACTCCCTCCGCAAGCTTGCAGAATTTAATTGATGAGCCAATTTTTAAAATGTCATGTTCAAACTCATCTTTAAAAATTTTGCTTTCTCTCCCAATAAAATTGTTGTCCGAGGTTATGAGCGTAAATATCTCTTTATTTTTATGCTTTCCCCATAACTTAACTTTCTGGGTTTTTTTTAAAAAATTATATTTAAAACTTTCGTTATTTGTGGATGTATAAAAAAGTTCTCCGCTTATCGGACTGTAAATAACTCCTAATTCTGGTTTCCAGTTATTAATAAATGCTATATTGACGGTGAAGTTATTGGTTTTACTTAAAAACCCCTTTGTTCCATCCAGTGGATCAATAATAAAAAATTTTCCTGTTTCTGAAACTCTATTTTCAGACTCCTCTGAAATTGCTGGTATTTCTGGAAACCGTTGCTTTAAAACTCTCAAAATTATCTCGTTTGCTTTCTCGTCAGCCGTTGTTACTGGAGAGTTATCACTTTTTATTGTTGTCCTAAATTTTCCACTTTCATAAATTTCACGAATAACTATTCCCGCTTCTGTGGCTAATTCAACTAGTGTATCAATCATATAAAAAACCAAAATGTGTATACACTTATTACAACAAAAATGAATTTTTAGCACTATCTAATCTTGCACGACAAAATTAATTACCTATATACCATAAGGTCAATGATATTATTATTTGAAAGGTCAGATTATGGGCAAGGTCATCGGTATAGACTTGGGAACAACAAATTCATGTGTTGCAATAATGGAAGGCGCTAATGCAAAGGTAGTTGAAAACTCGGAAGGCGCTAGAACAACACCATCGATTGTAGGGTTCACTGATGATGAACGATTGGTAGGTCAACCAGCTAAAAGACAAGCTGTGACGAACCCTTCGGACACCCTTTTTGCTGTTAAGAGACTGATTGGAAGACAATATAATGATCCAATGGTTACAAAAGATAAAAAAATGGTGCCCTATAATATTGTCGAAGGCAGTAATAAAGATGCTTGGGTAGAGGCAAAAGGCGAAAAGTATTCTCCAAGTCAAATATCGGCATTTATATTGCAAAAAATGAAGGAAACTGCAGAGAGCCACCTAGGGGACGAAGTAACTCAGGCGGTTATAACTGTGCCGGCTTACTTCAATGACGCGCAAAGGCAAGCAACAAAAGATGCAGGAAAAATTGCTGGACTGGAGGTTCTCAGGATTATAAACGAACCTACCGCGGCTGCCTTAGCCTACGGGCTAGAAAAGAAGGGCGGTAAAACCATTGCTGTCTATGATTTGGGTGGGGGTACATTTGATATATCGATTTTAGAGATCGATGATGGTCTTTTTGAAGTGAAATCAACTAATGGAGATACTTTTTTAGGTGGCGAAGATTTTGACCTAAGAATAGTTGACCATTTGGCGGAGGAATTCCGAAAAGAGAATGGTGTTGATTTAAAAGCCGATAAAATGGCTTTGCAGAGATTAAAAGAAGCCGCTGAAAAAGCAAAAATAGAACTCTCATCTTCAAACCAAACTGAAATTAACCAACCTTTCATATCTATGGACCCAAAAACAAGTCAGCCCTTGCACTTGGTTATGAAGCTGACTAGGGCAAAACTTGAAAGCTTAGTTGGAGATCTTATAGCCAAGTCATTAAAACCATGTCAGGCTGCAATCACTGATGCGGACGTTAAAAAAGGTGATATTGATGAGGTGGTGCTTGTTGGTGGAATGACAAGAATGCCTAAAGTTATTGAAGAAGTAACTAGTTTTTTTGGAAAAGAACCCCACAAAGGCGTTAATCCTGATGAAGTAGTGGCAATGGGTGCCGCAATTCAAGCTGGAGTTCTTCAAGGTGATGTAAAAGACGTGGTTCTTCTCGACGTCACACCTCTGAGCCTTGGTATAGAAACTTTGGGCGGGGTGTTTACGAGATTGATAGACCGAAACACAACTATTCCAACGAAAAAAAGTCAGGTTTTCTCTACTGCTGAAGATAATCAAAGCGCTGTTACTATCAGGGTATTTCAAGGCGAACGAGAGATGGCTACAGACAATAAGGAGCTCGGCAAATTCAATTTAGAGGAAATTGCTCCTGCGCCTAGGGGCATGCCACAAATTGAGGTAACCTTTGATATAGATGCAAATGGTATTGTTTCAGTTTCAGCTAAAGATAAGGGTACAGGTAAGGAACAAAAAATAACGATTCAGGCTTCTGGTGGGCTTTCCGAGGAGGAAATAGATAAAATGGTTCAAGATGCTGAAGAAAATGCCGAATCTGATAAAGCCAAAAAAGATCTAGTAGAAGCAAAAAATCAAGCTGAGAGCCTAATACACAGCACCGAAAAATCTATTGAAGAGCACGGCGATAAAGTTGATCCATCTACAATAGAGGCCATGGAACTATCTATGAAGGCTCTAAAGGAAGTTTTAGAGAGTGATGATGCGGAAAAAATTAAAGCAAGAAGTCAGGACTTAACCGAAGCATCAATGAAACTAGGTGAAGCAATCTATAAGGCCGAAGCAGAGAAAAACTCTGGTGAATCTAATGTGGCCGATGATGATGTGAATAAGGATGACAGCGATGTTGTGGACGCTGATTTCGAAGACTTGGATGAAAAAAAGAAATAATTAAAATTTTTTTTATTCTAAATATGGAAAGCTAGATGGCAAAGAGAGACTATTATGAAACTCTTGGTATTTCAAAGGGCGCTACTGAAGCTGACATAAAGAAGGCTTTTAGATCAAAAGCTAAAGAACTACATCCAGATAAAAATGCAGGAAGCTCAAAAGCGGAAGAGGAATTTAAGGCCGTAAACGAAGCTTACGAGGTTCTTAAAGATCCGAATAAGAAGGCAGCATACGACCAGTATGGTCACGCTGCCTTTGAAAATGGTGGTTTTGGTAATGCAGGGGGTGGGGGAGACTTTTCATCAGCTTTCTCGGACGTATTTGAAGATCTGTTTGGAGATTTTATGGGAGGTTCTTCACGAAGAGGATCCGCCTCGTCATCCAGAAGAGGTTCAGATCTTAGATATAACATGACTATATCTTTAGAAGATGCCTTTAGAGGTATGTCAACAACTATAAAGGTCCCATCTTCTGTAAAATGTGAGCAATGCAGTGGTACGGGAGGTAAAGATGGAACCCAACCGGCTTCATGTCCGACTTGTGGTGGCATGGGAAAGGTTCGGGCGCAGCAAGGATTTTTTACTGTTGAAAGGACATGTCCAACATGCTCAGGAAGGGGGCAAATGAATAAAAACCCCTGTCGTTTTTGCTCGGGTTCTGGAACAACTCAAAAAAATAAAAATTTAAGTGTAACCATTCCACCAGGTGTAGAGACTGGAACTCGAATTAGGTTGACTGGAGAGGGAGAGGCAGGATTACAAAATGGTCCGTCAGGAGACCTATATATTTTTACAGAAGTTCTAGATCACTCAATATTCCAAAGGGAGGGACAAAATCTATTTTGTCAAATACCAATATCAATAGTCTCTGCCACACTTGGTGGAGATATTGAAGCGCCAACTCTTGACGGTGGGAAAACAAGAGTAAAGGTTCCAGCCGGCATTCAATCTGGAAAGCAGTTACGATTACGAGGAAAAGGGATGCCTAATATTAGAGGCAAATCGTACGGCGATTTATATATAGAACTTAATATCGAAACACCTGTCAATCTCAACGAAAAACAGAGAGACTTACTAATCGAATTTGAGAAGTCGCTACAAGCATCTGATAATAGCCCAAAACACTCAAACTTTTTTTCAAAGGTAAAGAGTTTTTGGGAAAAAAATAGCAACTAAAACATTGCTTACTTATTTCAAATTGTACACTATTAAATCAGAAAGAAACCATAATCACGAGACCCGTTGCGGTGCAAACCACTCCTGTAATCCAGCAATACTTAGATATTAAAGCCAACCATCAAGACTCACTTTTATTTTTTAGGATGGGTGATTTTTATGAGCTTTTTTTTTCTGATGCTGAAATAGCATCAAATGCTCTAAATATAATTCTCACAAAAAGAGGACAACATAATGGAAAAGATATCCCTATGTGCGGAGTACCATTCCACTCCGCAGAGAGTTATATAAAAAAACTCCTAGATCAGAATATGAAAGTAGCAATATGTGAGCAGCTTGAAACCCCTCAAGACGCAAAAAAAAGAGGTTACAAAGCAATTGTAAAAAGAGACGTGGTGAGAATAATCACGCCAGGTACGAAGCTGGAAGAATCATTTCTAATACAAAAAGAAAACAATATATTAATGGCGATATTTTTTTTTGATAATGTTTGGTCCTCTTGCTGGATAGATATTTCCACTGGTTTGTTCAAATCAACAATGACAGATGACTCGCAATTATTATCAATGGTTGATCAAATATCACCAAACGAAATTATTTCATACAAAAACTCAAAAGGATTAAATACACTAACATTTTCTCCCATACAGGTGACTTTGCTAGAAAGGAAGAGAGACTTTACACGAGACAAATTTATTGATTTTTTATCTTCATTTTTCGATCCAGTTTGTCTTCAGAAACTTAATACAAGTCTTTTAGGATCTATTTGTCTTATAGTGGAGTACCTTCAAAAAAATAAAAACTTATTTCTAGAACATTATAATATTCCAGAAAAAATTGATCTTTCAAACATAATGTCTATCGATCCATCTACACGAAGAAACCTTGAAATAAATAGTTCCTTGGATGGATCAAAGAAACTCTCCCTCTTAGGGGTAGTTGATAAGACCTGCAGTCTTCTTGGCTCAAGACTACTAAAGAGAAGATTAAACGCCCCTTCAACGCAAAAAGAACAGATTTTAAAATGGCAGAGAAAGATTACTGAGTTCTATTATAATTTTCAAACTACCGAAAAAGTCAGGGCTTTAATTACCAAGTTTCCTGATACGGAGAGAGCTTTATCTCGGTTGATAAGGCTTGGGCCAAACCCCAAAGATCTTCTATCAATCAAAAGAGGTTTTATCACTTTTTTTATGCTGAAAGAAGAAATACAGCTTTTCAAGGACAATAGCATTAGTTTAGAAAAGGTTGTTGAAAATGAGATTAAGGATTTACTTGAAGAACTAGAGTTAGCCATTGAGGAAGAGTCGCCTCTCACCACAAAAGACGGTGGATTCATAAAAGAAAAATTCAATGATGAATTGTACGATATTAAATTGATTAAGAAAAAGGCCAACTATGATCTTGTAGAGTTGCAGAAGTTATATTCCGGAAAAACGGGTATAAAATCACTGAAATTGAAATATAACAATGTGATTGGGTACTTTTTTGAAGCACCTATATCCTATGAGAATAAACTCCTAGAAGATAAAGAGTTTTTTCACAGGCAAACAACAGCCAACACAATTCGAATTAAAAGTATTAGCCTTGATAAAATAGAAAAAACTGCTCTTAGTGCAAGAAATGATGCATTAGAGTTAGAAATGAAAATATTAGGGGAGTTGCATAAAAAAGTTCTAAATATAAGTAAAGATATTATTGTTTTATCAAGGAAAGTATCCTCTTTAGACGTCTGTTCAACTCTCAGTTATATAGCAAAGATATACGGTTGGTGCTGTCCTTTGGTGGACGACAGCAAAGATTTCATTATTAAAGATGGACGCCATTCCGTAATAGAAAAAACAATCTCTAATAAAAGCCTAAATGCCTTCGTCCCTAATGATTGTTCATTAAGTTCTAATGAACATCTTTGGCTGATTACCGGGCCTAATATGGCAGGTAAATCAACATTTCTAAGACAAAATGCACATATCATTATTTTGGCTCAAATTGGATCCTATGTTCCTGCAAAGAAGGCGAAGATTGGGATTGCAAACAAACTCTTCAGCAGGATAGGGGCATCAGACAATATTTCCAAGGGTCAGTCTACCTTTATGGTCGAAATGCTGGAAACTAGCAATATTATTAAAAATGCTGATGAAAAGTCTTTTATCATACTAGACGAAATAGGGAGAGGTACATCTACTTTTGATGGATTAGCCATTGCCTGGGCAATTATCGAGAGGCTCTTGGGAAATAATAAATCCAGAACCCTTTTTGCAACTCATTATCATGAACTTACTGAAATTGAAAATAACAATTCCAAAGTTAGAAACGTTTCTTGTGAAATAAAAGAGTGGAAGGATGAGGTAATTTACTCTTACAAAGTGACTAATGGGAAATCAAAAGGCTCCCTTGGCATAAAGGTTGCGGAACTGGCAGGCTTTCCAAAAGATGTTACAACACACGCAAACGCCTTACTCCGTAAATTTCAGGAAAAAGAAGCAAATACAAGTAGTATTGTTTTAGAAGAAGATTTAGAGAAAGAAGGCCTGCTCAAAATTAAAGATGATTTAGAGAGCATTGATTTAGATGCTATAACTCCTCTGGATGCACTGAAAATTCTCTATAGGTTAAAGAATGATATTTAAAAATCAGTCTTCGCTTTTCTCATGGTTATTTTCTATGACTCCTGAGGAAACCCCCACCTGAGCTGCCCTCAAAAGCCTATCTCCTATCGTAAAACCGTTCGCCATAACTTGAATAATGTTTCCTTTTTCTATGCTTGGATGAGGACCCTCAAACATTGCTTGGTGAAACTTGGGATCAAATTTTTCACCCTGTTCAGGAGCAAGTTCATTGATTTCGTGGTTTGAAAAGGTATTTAACAATTCTTTTTTTGTGAGCTCTATTCCCTCAAAAATTGCATTTTCCCTTTGCTTCATTTCATCATCAATACTTTCCAAGGCTCGATTGAGATTATCAAGAACAGATAATAAGTCCCTAGCCAACTTTGTGCAGCCATATATCTCTGCATCTCTTTTTTCCTTGAAAAATTTCTTCCTTATATTCTCTGTCTCCGCGAGAGCTCTCATCATTTTATCTGAAAGAGTTTTGTTCTCCTCTTTAAGTTCGCCTATTGTTTTTTCTGGCTGTTGGTCTTCTAAGCTCAAGTCATCTAACTCTTTTCCTTCGTCGTCTACTAAAACTTCTTTTTCCTCTTCATTCTCTTGTGTTTCTTCATGGCCCTCTGTGTTGATCTGTATATCTTCTTTGCCCATTTTACTAACCTTTCCGCTCTACAGTGCATTTTTCAAGAGATAAAATGCCACCGATTTAATCACTATAATTATTTTGTACGTTTTTGATTATTGTAAGAAATACGCATATGTTTATATATGATAAATATCTGCAAATTAAAACAAATTAAAGCCATATATGGAAAAAATCACCTTCGATAATATTATTTTCTAATTTACCCCTTGCTTTATTCAAATGAATAACTTTTTATGTATCCATAAAAAAATCATATGGATAAAAAAATGAACACCTTAAATAGAGAGATGAGAGAAGTTTCTGTAACTTTTGATTTATTAACAAACACACAAAACTCTTGTCTTATTAAGTTCGGTAAAACTATAGTAATCTGTAAAGCGACAATAGAAGAAACTGTTCCTCCATTCTTGCGAAAAAGCGGGCTAGGTTGGGTAACAGCCGAATATGGAATGTTGCCAGGCTCTACAAATGAAAGAATGAGGAGAGAATCAAAACAAGTTGCTCAAAGTGGTCGCACACAGGAAATTCAAAGATTAATCGGAAGAAGTTTAAGGGTAGCGGTAGACAGGGTCGCGCTAGGCGAAAGACAAATAATTGTAGATTGTGATGTTATTCAAGCCGATGGTGGAACTAGATGTGCCTCAATCTGTGGGGGTTGGGTCGCACTAAAGCTTGCAACCGATAGCCTGATAAAATCTGGACAAATAAAATTCGATCCAATTGTTCGACACATCGCTGCTATATCATGTGGAATTGTTGATGGAGAACCAAAACTTGACCTTAATTATGAGGAAGATAGTTCAGCTGAGACAGACGCTAACTTTGTTATGGATGATAACGGTAAGTTAATTGAAATCCAATGTTCCGCTGAAAAAGAGCCGTTTTCAAAGGAACAATTCGAAATAATGTATTCTATGGCAGCAAAAGGGATAGACAATATAGTAAAAATACAGAAGTCAGCTTTAAATGAATAGGAAATTTAAAGAAAAAGATTTAATACTAGCTACACACAATTTCGGCAAAATTGAGGAGTTTAAGCATCTATTTGGCAAAAAAAGATTTAAAATTACTGATATAGGTCAATATTCCTGGACTCCACCCGTAGAAAATGGGACGTCATTTTTGGCGAATGCTTTAATTAAAGCAAGAGAAGCCACAAAATTGACTGGCTTGGTTAGCTTGGCCGATGACAGCGGTCTATGTGTTGACGTATTAAAAGGCGCCCCAGGCATATACTCTGCTGATTGGGCTATTATGGATAATGGATCAAGAGATTTTAATTTTGCAATTAACAGGCTTATAAATGAGATTGAAAAGAAGGATTATGTTAAACCTTTAACAGCTCATTTTGTTTGTTCGTTGGTTTTACACTGGCCGGATAATTATTTCGAGAAATTCGAAGGGAAAGTATTTGGTGAAATAATTTGGCCGGGAAAAGGAAATAATGGACACGGCTATGACCCAATTTTTCTGCCGATCGGATACAAAGAGACGTTTGGCCAGATAGATAGGTGGGAGAAAAATAAAATTAGTCATAGGGGCTTAGCTATGGATAAATTACTGGATGCTTGTTTTTGAGTGTCAAAAAACCTTCACTAGCCATATACCTACATTGGCCATTTTGTAAGATAAAGTGTCCTTACTGTGATTTTAATTCTTATCGGAAAGTAAATATAAATCAAACTCATTGGATTAAAGCGTATTTGCAAGGATTGGAGTTGTGGTCTTCTAAATTGAGTAAAAGGAATATAACCTCGGTTTTCTTTGGTGGAGGAACTCCTAGTCTACTTCATGAAAGTTATTTAGAACTACTATTAAAAAAGATCGATGACCTGTGGGGTATTAACAGTGATTGCGAAATTAGTATAGAGGCCAACCCCAATAGTGTGTCCTCCAAAAAGTTTAAAGTGTTACGCGACATCGGTATAAATAGGGTGTCTGTGGGTGTACAAGCTCTCAATAACATTGATCTGAAAAATTTAGGGCGTGACCATAACAAAAATCGAGCTATTAAAGCAATTGAAACAATTAAAAAATGTTTTGAAAATTATAACCTTGACTTTATATACGGTAGACAATTCCAAAATGCTAATGAATGGAAGGATGAGCTTTCGCAAATAATATTTCTAGAAGCACCTCATCTATCTCTCTATCAACTTACTATAGAAGAAAACACTCATTTCTATAAGCTATATAAAAATGATTTATTAAAAGGTTTACCGTCAAATAAATTGGCTTCTGAAATGTTTGATACCACTAGAAATTTGTGTGAAAAAGGAGGTTATAAGCAATACGAAGCCTCTAATTTTGCAAAAAGAAATTTTAAGTGTAAGCATAATCTCTCGTACTGGAAGTATAATGATTATATTGGGGTAGGACCAGGAGCTCATGGTCGTGTAAAAATATTAGGAAAAAAGTATGCAACAGAAGAAGAGAAAAATCCTGACCTTTGGTTTAAGAAAACAGTCTCGCTGCAACCATACACGCCAAAACTTACCTTACTAAGCGATAGGATTGCGTTTGAAGAAAAATTAATTATGAACCTAAGAATTTATGAAAAAATACCTATATCCATTTTTGACAAAAAAAAACTTGATCAAGTACTAATAGAGCTTGTTGAAAATAATTTAGTAAAAATTGACGTAAATAAAATAGTCATAAAAGAAGGTGGTAAAAGTATGTTGGATTACATTTCTAGGTGTCTAATAGACTGCTATTGAAAGTTCATGTCTTCATTATTTTTGCGCAAAATATATCTAGTTGCTCTAGGTCTTTATATTTGATTACTATATTTCCTCCACCGGTAGCCTCGTTGTGTTCTATAGCAGTTTTTAAGCCTAAGGCCATTTTTAGATCTTCCTCTAAACTTAAAGTATCAGCGTCTTTTTTAATTAGTGATTTCCTTTTTACTTTATCTTTATTTTCGGCTATTCCCTTTTTCACTATATTTTCTATTTCTCTCACCGATAATCGCTCTTCTATTATCTTTTTTGCAAAAAGGTCAGGGTTTTTTAATCCCACAAGTGCTCTAGCGTGCCCACTTGTTAACTTACCCTCTTTTAAAAATGTAATTATACTCTCTGGAAGTGTGAGAAGTCTTAGGGAATTAGCAATATAACTTCTTGATTTACCTAATGATGCCGAAACCTTTTCTTGAGTGTATCCAAAACCTCTAATTAATTGATTAAATGAATTTGCCTCTTCTATTGGATTAAGGTCTACCCTTTGAATATTTTCAATGATAGATATCTTAACGACTTCTTCGTCCGTTAACTCTTTAATCAAGACTGGAACTTCATGAATATTTGCAATTTGTGCTGCTCTCCAGCGCCTTTCCCCAGCTACAATTTCATAAAAATCATTATTTTTTCTTACAAGAATGGGTTGTATTATTCCCGTTTCTTTAATTGAAGCTGCTAAACAGTTTAGTTCATCACTATCAAAGGTTTTTCGAGGTTGACTCTGGTTAGGTACAAGATGTTCTATTGGAATAGAATTGGGGATGTTAGTTACAATGTTAACATTGCTTTCATCTTTATTTCTCTCGACTATATTTTCAAAACTTTCAACATCCAAAAAGGATGATAGTCCTCTACCCAAACTTTTTTTTCGTTCATTTTTTGAACTCATTTTATCTTCTTTCAAAGTGATCTTCTCTTTTTAGGAATTCTGCTGCTAGTTTTTGATAAGCAATAGCCCCAGAACATTTATGGTCATATATTAGAGCCGGCATTGAAAACGATGGAGCTTCGCTAATCCGAACATTTCTCGGTATAATTGTGTCATAAACCAACTCTCCAAGATTTCCTCTCACATCTTCCTCAATTTGCTCGGATAATTTGTTTCTCTTGTCAAACATTGTCAATACAATGCCGTGAATTTTCAAGTTTTGATTAATTTTCGATCTGATATCTCTTACCGTTAATAGCAATTGGCTTAACCCTTCCAGCGCAAAGAACTCTGCCTGTAAAGGAACTAATACAGAATTTGACGCAACCATTGAATTTATAGTCAGGAGATTTAGGGACGGAGGACAATCAATTAGAATATAATCAAAATCAGTCTTTTCTTTTACAAACAGGTCACGTAGTTTTACAACTCTTCCCCTTTCCTCAAAAAGATCAACGTCGATAGATGATAAATCAGTTGAAGCCGGAGCAATATAAAGAGATGGTATATTAGTTTTTTTTACTATGTCTTTTAAACTAGCTTTGCCAGTTAGCAAATCATAAGTTGACTTTTCTCTTTCATCTTTTGGAACTCCTAGACCAGTTGATGCGTTTCCTTGAGCATCTAGATCCACTATCAAAACTTTATTGTTTACAGCTGCAAGTGCTGTAGATAGATTTATGGCCGTTGTCGTTTTACCCACACCGCCTTTTTGATTGGCAATAGATATTATTGAAGGATTAGAGATTTTAGACCCCCTTATCTTTTTAAAATGTTTTTCACTCTGATTATCTTTCCAGAGGGATTACTTAAGCTATTAAAAATATCATAATCAAAAAACCAATAATTTAAAGTTTTATCTATCTCTAACCTATAGTTTTCACCCTTTAAAAACAAACAAATCCCACTCTCTTTTCTATGAATATGTGCTATTTGAATAAGTTCGTTAAGTTCTGAAAACGCTCTCGCTGTTAAAATGTCCGCGTTTAAAGGTTCTACATTTCCGATATCATTATTCAAAACCTTGACATTCAAATCAAGCTTTCGAATAACCTCATTTAGAAAATATACTTTTTTTGTACTTTTTTCGATCAAAACCAGCTCACAATCTATCTCCCTATCTCTTAAGAGTAGCGCAATCACCAATCCAGGAAAACCGGCCCCAGAGCCCACATCAACCCACCTTTTTCTCGAGGCATCAACGTGTTTAATAATTTGACCTGAATCTAAAAAATGTCGGTTCCAGATATCCGCAAGAGTGTTCTTTGACACAAGGTTTATTTTACTGTTCCACTTAGACAGCAAAGTTTCATATTCACATAAACTGTTTATTGTTTCACGTGAAACATTGAAGCTTTTTAAAAACAAGTTTTGTTTCAAGCCGTCTTCTTATAAGAATTAATTTTTGATATTAATAGCATTAATCCACTCGGTGTCATCCCATCAATCTTACTTGCTTCATGAATATGTTGTGGATTTACCTCGCTCAACTTCGTCTTTAACTCTGATGATAGCCCTTCTATTTTTCTAAAATTCATGTTTTTTGGGATAACGGTATTTATATTTTTTTTCAGTCTATCTACTTCGCTTTTTTGTCTTTGAATGTAGTAGTTGTATTTCGCATCTGCTCGCACAAACTCTCGAACATCCAAGTCAAAATTAAAAAAATCTTTCCACAACTTTTGTAAGGTTTCATCTGTTATCCCGTTTAGTGCCAGAATGTGGTGAAACGATCTCTTTTTTCCATCTTTTTTCTGATTTATCCCCAACTCCTCTAATTTCCTATTAGGAATTAACATTGTTTTTGTTTTTTCTGTGAGCCTATTTATAGCTCCTATTTTTTTACTCACCAACCTCATTCTATCATCTGATACTATGTTAATTTTGTGACCTTTCTCAGTAAGTCTTATATCTGCATTGTCACACCTCAAACTAAGCCTGAATTCAGCTCTAGATGTAAACATTCTATAAGGCTCTATTACACCCTTGGTTACCAAATCATCAATCATTACTCCTATGTAAGCTTCAGATCTATCTAGTACGAAGGGTTCTTCTTGCACTGCATGGCGATATGCATTTATTCCAGCGATCAAACCTTGTGCAGCTGCCTCCTCATAACCAGTTGTCCCGTTAACTTGTCCAGCGAGAAAGAGTCCCTTGGTGTTCTTAACCTCTAAAGAAGATTTCAGATCTTTGGGATTTACAAAGTCATACTCAACAGCATATCCAAAACTCTTTATTTTTACATTTTCCAAACCTTTTATAGACCTAATATACTTTTCTTGAATATCTCTTGGTAAGGACGTAGAAATACCGTTGGGATAAACTGTGTCATCATTTAATCCTTCTGGTTCCAAAAAAACCTGGTGCTCATCTTTATCCGAAAATCTTACGACTTTGTCTTCAATAGATGGGCAATACCTCGGTCCATTCGAGGTTATAGATCCGTTGAATATTGCAGATTTTCTAATGTTTTTAAGTATAATTTCGTGAGTAACCCTGTTTGTATAAGTTATTCCACAGCTGATTTGCCTTTGAAAAGGCTTTTTATGTAGAAATGAAAAGAGTGTTGATTTATCGTCTGGTTTCTGTTTTTCCACAATATTCCAATTTATCGTTTTTGATGAAAGTCTTGCAGGGGTTCCAGTTTTTAACCTCCCAGTATTTAATCCTATTCCCCTTATTTTCTTCGCCAACTTTGAGGATGCAAAATCTCCTACCCGACCTGCTTTTATTTTCTCTTCACCAATTCTGATAACACCGTTTAAAAACGTACCAGTTGTTATTATAGCGCTAATTGTTCCTAACTTTGTCCCGTCTTCTAGCTCTACTCCTTTTACCGCACCTTTTTCAATAAAAATATCAACAACTTCACTCTCGATAATTGTTACGTTTTTTTTTAAAAACAAAATATTTTGCGCCGCTTCTTTATAAAGACTTCTATCAGATTGGGTTCGAGGACCTTGAACGGCTGGTCCTTTGGACCTATTTAACAAGCGAAATTGAATTCCTGATATATCAGCAGCAACGCCCATAAGACCACCTAGAGCATCTATTTCTCTTACTAAGTGACCCTTTCCTAGTCCCCCTATAGCTGGATTGCAAGACATTACCCCTATTTGGTCTCTTTTTTTTGTCACTAGAGCCACGCGACCACCAGCCCTAGCTACAGCATAGGTTGCTTCTGAGCCGGCATGACCACCACCAATAACAATTACATCGAACAAATGTTTCACGTGAAACTTACTTTCCTATACAAAAACTTTTGAATATAATACCCAAA
The DNA here is from genome assembly GCA_902537235.1 of uncultured Alphaproteobacteria bacterium. Classification (GTDB taxonomy): domain Bacteria; phylum Pseudomonadota; class Alphaproteobacteria; order Rhodobacterales; family Rhodobacteraceae; genus CACIJG01. The sequence goes on along the minus strand of CACBAO010000001.1, from coordinate 91,065 downwards.
ACTTCCTCGGTGTCTATTCTTCCAGTTAACTCTTCTATTAATTTTAGCCCATCCCTTGCTTTTTCAGCTACTAGCTCAGCCTCTAGCCCTTCTTTAACACCAAGCTCCAAGCCTAAGAAAACATCTAGCAAATCGCTAATTTTTGACTGTTGACGATATGTAGCAATCGACCCGCTGTTAAAATAAATTTTTGGAAGTTTTTTTTCTATTAAACTGATGGCTTTCTTTACACCTAGACCTGTTTTTCCTGATATTCCAATAAATCTTGTATTATTTCCTCGGTCGGCCTTTGCTTTAAAAATAAGATCCTCATCACATGCCTTTATCCCAATTTTATTTAAATCAGCCTCCTTATTTATTAGAAATATCTTGAATGCTACAGACTTTAACCGCTTTTTTATAATCGCAATTCCTTTCTTTTCTATCGTATCTCTTGTTTCTCTAAGACCCGCGGTATCTAAAAATGTTACAAACACCCCGTTAATTAGAACTTTGGACTCAATTATATCTCTTGTAGTACCTGCTATTCTAGAAGTTAGAGAAACTTCTCGCTTTGAAAGATAATTAATCAGGGTTGATTTCCCAACATTTGGAGGACCAATTATGGCAATGTCTAGACCCTCTTTTATTGATCTAATACTCTGAAAACTATTTTTTTCCGTTTTAATGATTTCTATGAGATCAACTATCATATTTAAGACCGGTAATTCGCCCAAGTCCTGATCAGTAAAATCAATACCAGCTTCTAAAAAAGCCAAAATAGCTATAATTTTAGATCTCCACTCCTCAATTTTTTTTGAAACAACGCCCTCTAAGGACCCTAGGGAAATCTTTCTTTGGGCCTCTGTCTCTGATTTTAAAAGATCAGCCAGCCCTTCCACTTGAATGAGGTCCATCTTACCATTGTAAAAAGCTTGCCGTGTAAACTCCCCCTCTTCTGCCGGTCTTAAATTTAAAGAAGATCCGATTTTCATTAAGACTGAAGCTATTTTTTCGATGACAGCAATACTACCATGACAATGAATTTCTACAGTCTTTTCACCAGTAAAGCTTTCATTTTTTTCGAAGGTAATCACTATGCACTGATCAACAGCCTCTCCCTCCCAAAAGACCTTTTTTAAAGTAGCATACCGATTTTTTGGTTTTTCCCCGTTAGTTATCTTCTTTAAAACCGAAAATGATTCAGGTCCTGATATTCTGAATACGGATATTGCCGAAAGGCCTGGAACAGTAGAAAGCGCAAAAATAGTGTCTTTCATAACTCATCTCAGGTGTTCATAGAATCGAAAAAATCACTATTTGTCTTCGTTTGTTTTAGTTTTTCTAAAAGAAATTCAACAGCATCTGTCGTCCCCATTGGATTCAGTATCCTTCTTAAAACGAATATCTTGGTTAATTCCTTTTTGTCTATAAGTAAATCTTCTTTTCGTGTCCCTGATTTCAATATATCTATCGCTGGAAAAACTCTTTTATCTGCAATTTTCCGGTCTAGAACAAGCTCAGAGTTACCGGTTCCTTTAAATTCTTCAAAAATTACCTCGTCCATACGGCTACCAGTGTCTATTAATGCGGTGGCTATTATAGTCAATGAACCACCTTCTTCTATATTTCTAGCTGCGCCAAAAAATCTTTTTGGTCTTTGTAGTGCGTTTGCATCGACCCCACCAGTCAAAACTTTGCCAGACGAGGGTACAACAGTATTATAGGCTCTCCCTAATCTTGTTATTGAGTCAAGTAATATCACAACATCTCTCTTATGTTCCACCAATCTTTTAGCTTTCTCTATTACCATTTCAGCAACTGCAACATGTCTTGTTGCTGGCTCATCAAAGGTTGAAGATATAACCTCTCCTTTCACTGATCTTTGCATGTCTGTTACTTCTTCTGGTCGCTCATCTACAAGTAAAACTATTAAAAAACACTCCGGATGATTTTTTTCTATAGAGTGAGCAATATTTTGTAGTATGACCGTCTTCCCGGTCCTAGGAGGTGCAACTATTAGCGATCTTTGACCCTTTCCTATTGGTGCAACCAAGTCTATTACGCGTGCAGATTTATCCTTTATTTCCGGATCATTTAACTCAAGACCTATTCTTTGATCTGGATAAAGTGGTGTAAGGTTATCGAAATGAATCTTGTGCTTCGCTTTCTCCATTTCAAGAAAATTTATTTTAGTAACCTTTACTAATCCAAAGTACCTTTCACCCTCCTTTGGAGCTCTTATAACGCCTTCTACAGTGTCTCCTGTTCTCAATGAAAACTTTTTTATTTTACTAGGGCTCACATAAATATCATCTGGACCGGGTAAATAATTTGCATCTGTAGATCTTAGAAAACCAAACCCATCTTGTAGAACCTCAAGAACGCCATCTCCTGAAATTTCCACCCCATCTTCAGCCATATCTTTTAATATCGAGAACATCATATCGCCTTTTCTCATAGAAGAGGCATTTTCTATCTGAAGCTCTTCAGCAAGCTTTAATAAGTTGCTTGGGCTTTGATTTTTAAGTTCCGCTAAAGACAGCTGCTTTGTGTTATCTATATCGACCATAAATTTTAGGATTTTTATTAAGAAAAGTTCTTAAGTTCCAAAGCCTAAATGTTTTTTTCTTGTTGTCAACGTTTTATATGTGTTCAATGAATATAACTAAAACTTTAGTCCCTTTATAAAATCTACTACTAATTCCACATTATCTACTTTAGCATCTGGCGTAATACCGTGACCAAGGTTAAAAATATAAGGGTATTTTTTAAAATCTTGAGTAACTTGTTTCAATTCTTGAATTAGTATTTCCTTACTCTGCGTCAGGAAAATAGGATCTAAATTTCCCTGTATAATCTTACTTGGTTGTATATTTTTTGATATCCATTCTCGATCCAAAAATTGATCGACAGCTAAAACATCAAAACAGTTCTCGTCACAAAAACTACTATATATTGTATTTACTGATCTTGGAAATACTATAAATGGTGTTTTCGGGAATTTCTTCTTAACTTCTGTAACTATTTTTTTTATTGGTTTTAAAGAGTATCGCAAAACCATATCAGCGTTTAAAGACCCTGCCCAACTATCAAAGATTTTTATAACGTCTGCACCCGCTTCTATTTGCATTATCAAATATTCTATCGTAGCATCAGTTAAAAGATTTATAATTTTCTCAAAATCTCTATTGTTTTCTATAAGAAACTTTTTTGCAGTTAAGGAACCTTGCTCTCCCTTACCATTTATTAAATATGTTGCAAGTGTCCAAGGAGCTCCAGCAAACCCTATTAATGGGACGTTCGTGGGCAACTCTTTTTTGAGCTTTCTTACAGTTTCATAAACAGGAAAAAGTTTTTCATGTATTGCGGGTATATTACTAATTCTCTTTATATCTTTTCTTTCCCTAACAGGTTCTAACACGGGACCCTGTCCCTCAACAAATCGAACATCGACACCCAGTGCGTCTAAGATTAGTAAAATATCAGCAAATAAAATTGCTGCATCAAAGCCGAATTTTTCAATAGGTTGTAAAGTTACTTCGGTTGCTAAATCAGAATTGTAACAGAGGTCTAAGAAAGAGCCAGCTTTTGCTCTTGTCTCCCTATAATCGCTTAAATAACGACCAGCTTGACGCATAAACCATATAGGTGGCCTTTCTACTTTAAGACCATTTATACAATTTAAAAACAAATTCATAATATATATTTATATATAGTTGTTTTTAGTAGATATACTAAAAAATGGGGATATTTTAAAATTCTCATAATTATCCTCAATTTCATTTTTTTATTAATTGCCTAAAGTATTGAGAAAATTGAATATTTTTTTATTTAACAACAGACAAAATTTAGATTATTAAATTTGCTAGGTGTGGATTGGTTTGTTAAAAAAAAAACAATAGTTTTTAATAAAAAGTAACTTATTATATGTTTTTAAAAAATAACCAACAAAAATCCAATTTTATCAACAGTCGAATATGGACAAACTTACAACTGAAAACAACCTATATCTAGCTGGAGTTATTGGTCATCCAATATCACACAGTAAATCACCAAAATTGCATAATTATTGGTTGTCAAAATACGAGATAAATGGCTTTTATATACCTTTCTCTGTGACCACCCAGAAACTTCAAAGCTCTATAGAAAGCTTGATAGATCTTGGTTTTAAAGGTGTGAACGTAACAATACCACATAAAACTAATGTGCTTTCTTACGCAGACTCAGTTACAGATAGAGCGGCCTTAATTGGGGCTGCTAACACTTTATATTTCAGTAAAAGTGGTAAAATTCACGCTGACAATACAGATGGGTATGGTTTTATTCAAAATATAGTTGATGTAATACCAGATTTCGAATTTTATGATAAAACCGCATTAATATACGGTGCAGGAGGATCTTCTAGAGCTATAGCTTCAGCCTTAATTTCAAATGGTATTAAAGAAGTGGGAATAACAAATAGAACTCGTGCAAAATCTCAAATAATATCGGAAAACTTGGGTGCTAAAGTAATTGTGGTTGATTGGAGATCAGCTCCCGAAATGATTACAAATGCAGATATTATTATAAACGCTACATCAATGGGAATGCTTGGACAACCAGACTTCTCACAGCCAATATCTAGGGCAAAGAAAACAGCATTAGTAGTAGACATTGTATACAATCCAATGGTAACTGATCTTTTAAAAGAAGCTGAAAGACTTAAACTAAAAACGGTGGGCGGAATAGGAATGTTAATAAATCAGGCAGTTCCTGCGTTCGAACATTGGTTCCAAAAAACCCCCTTAATAGACGAAGAAATAAGAAGGTTTATAATTGAGTAAAAAGCCTAGATTTGTTCTTGGTTTGACTGGCTCTATTGCTATGGGAAAAACCACTGTATCAAACATGTTTAGAGATCTAGGCGTACCTGTGTGGTGTGCAGATAACACAGTAAAAGAACTATACCGAAAGAATGGTGCTGCTACAAAAATAATATCTAAAGCCTATCCTGATGTTGTAACAGAAAATGGAATTGATAGAAGTAAGTTAAAAAATTTAATTCACCTCGACAATCGTATACTGAAAAATATAGAAGCAATAGTCCATCCTCTATTACACAATTCGAAAATTAACTTTTTAAAGACAAATAAAAATCTTCCCTTTGTGATTTATGATATACCACTTCTTTTTGAAAAAGAGTTAGAAAAAGAATTCGATGCTGTATTGGTGGTCACTGCTTCGAACATCACCCAAAAAAATAGAGTGCTCAGTAGAAAAAATATCACTAATAAAGATTTTCAGCTAATAAAGAGGAATCAGTTGGGTGAAAAAGAAAAAATAAAACGGGCAGATTATTTAATTAATACTGATAGGAGTTTAAAAGAGACTAGGCAAGATGTTGTGGAAATACACGAAAAAATAAATAAGTTGCTAAGATGAAATGAGAGAGGTTGTTTTAGATACGGAAACATCTGGGCTAAACCCCGAAAAGGGAGATAGATTAGTTGAGATTGGGGCTCTAGAGCTTATAAACCACATACCAACTGGAAAATCATTCCACACTTATTTGAATCCTATGATAGAGGGTGAAATGCCAGAAGAGTCTTTTAAGGTGCACGGTTTGTCTACGGATTTCTTATCAGATAAACCATTGTTTTCCGAAATAATAAAAAATTTTTTCAATTTTGTCGGCGACTCAAAGCTAATTATACATAATGCCAAATTCGATATTGGCTTTATAAACTATGAAATACAGAGGCTACAAAATAAGAATAAGAATCTATATGAGAGCTTAACATATAAAGAAATAAGATATGAAAATGTAGTTGATACCCTAGAGATTGCCAAGAAGTTGTACCCTGGTAAATCCGTCTCGCTCGACTCTTTATGCATAAAATTCGGGATAAACAATAAGAGAAATGGAAATCATGGAGCGCTTATTGATAGCGAAATACTATCTGAGGTGTATTTAGAGTTGGCAGGAGGAAAACAACCAGGATTTAAATTCTCTCAGCTTGAAAATGAAGCTGATGAAACTCATAATAAACCACTAGAAAAAAAGATTTTTATCAGAAAAAGTCCTCTCGAAGGAAATAGGTTGTCTCAAAAAGAAATAAGTCTTCATAAGGAATTCATTTTTAAAATGAAAAAAAACTTTTGGTACTAATCTTGATTATTGGATTTATATAAGTCAAAAAAGTTAATGTTTTTTATGTCAATGTTGGGCATACCACTCTCTACCATCGTCTGAGAAATTATTCTTCTTATATATGGAAAGAGCATCCTCGGGCATTCTATTTGTATTTGTTTCTTGAGAACCTCTTCGTTTACATTCGGAAACTTGAATAAACCGCAGTAAGTCATTTCCAATATGAAAGCTGTCTTCTCGTTGATTCTGGCTTCTAAATTTACACTGAGTGAAACTAGTACTGAATTATTATCTCGTTTCTCGTTTTCAACTTCTATATTTAGCGAAAAGTCTGTTTTTCCTTTAAAATCTTCTTCTGTGAAAAAAGCATAGTCTTCTTTTTTTTCAAAAGAGAAATCTTTAACAAACTGAGACAGTATTTCTATTTCATGGTTAAATAGTAAATTTTCAACATAGTAACTGTACTCATCGGAGTTTATTTGTTTTGAAGCCATAAATTTTTAACTTTTCTTTATTGTGAGGGACTATATACTCCATCTTACAGGTGGACACAATAAAATTAAATCTTATATGTTCTTTGTGAGGTATATTTCCTTGACAGAGGAATAAGAAAAAGAATTGGACCGGTGAGAATGTTACAAATATTTATACTAGCTGCTGTTGCAATATTCCTCTTTTGGCGTTTAAGAGCTGTATTGGGTTCTAGAGATGGTTTTGAAAAGACGCTTAATGATCTTAAAGATCCCATCAGTGATGTTGGTAAAGCACCTTCTATAGCAGACCAAACGAATGAAAGTAAACCTGATGATGACATTTTTGATTATGTAGAGGAAAGTAGTAAAAGTGCTGAGGTTTTCAAAAAAATGAAAGAGTTTGACCGCGATTTCAGTGTAAACAAATTTGTATCAGGTGCAAAAATGGCTTACGAAATAATTTTGATGGCTTTTGAAAATGGAGACGTGGAAAAACTAAAAAACCTCCTGGAAAAGAAAGTATTATCAAGCTTTAAGTCTGTTATAGATAAGAGGAGAAAAGATGGGTTTATAGTAGACGCAAAGTTTATAGGGATGAGAGATATAAGAATAGTTGATGCTACATTTAGCCAAAAAACAAAGATTGCTGATGTCACACTATCATTTAAATCTGAAATAACAACTGTAGTGAAGGATAGTAAAGGAACAGTCGTTGAGGGTCATCCAGATGAGATAAAAAAACAAAAAGATACCTGGGTCTTCACCAAAAACCTCTCTGAAAAGACACCAGTCTGGCTTTTAAAATCTACCCTATGAAAAAAGAAAAAGAAAAAAATAGAAATCACATTTTGTGGGAAGACTTTGTTATAAAGAACAATATAAAAAAAAAAGCTCTAATCGTAGCAATATAGAATTACAAATCCAAAAAAGTAAAATCCCAACAACAAAAGAGATAAATATAGGCCCAGCTTATCCAGATAGAAGCGAAAAGTCTGCTTTAAAAAATAAAAATGTAAAGAGTTATGCTGAACCGGGTTCACCCAAATTCGATATTGATATAGAGAAGAATAAACTTAGACGAATAAAAAGTGGGAAGATAAGCATTGAAAGAAAAATAGACCTTCATGGTCTTTCTCTTAAAGAATCCGAAATGAAGTTAAAGCTTTTTGTTGGTGACAGCTTTCGACTTAAAAAGCGGTTTTTACTGGTAATAACTGGAAAGGGTAGAAATTCAAAACCAAATATTTATGGAGAAATAAAAACAATAAACAGTGAGATTACTAGATGGCTTTCAGATCGTTTTTACCATGATAAAGTCCAATATATTTCAAAAGCACTAGATAAGCATGGAGGAACTGGTGCTTACTATGTTTTTCTTAAAAAATTATAGAACATACTTTCTTAAATCAGCTTTTTTTGATACGCTACCTACGTGCTTTTCGACTAGTTTTTCATTCACTAACATTGTTTTCCCCTTCAAATCCGGAGCATCGAAACTAATGTTTTCAAGAACCTTTTCTAAAATTGTATGTAGTCTTCTAGCCCCAATATTTTCTAGATTAAAATTAACTTCCTCAGCTAAAGAACAGATCTTTTCAATACCATCATCACTAAAAACGAGCTTTACACCTTCGGTCTCAATTAATGCAATATATTGTTTCGTGAGACTGTTATCTGTATCGGTTAATATTTTTTTAAAATGCTCTTTTTTTAAAGGATTTAATTGTACTCTTATAGGTAAACGGCCTTGTAACTCAGGGAGAAGATCAGATGGTTTCGATAAATGGAAGGCCCCTGAGCAAATAAAAAGAATTTGGTCGGTTTTGATTGAACCATATTTCGTGGTTACATTAGTGCCCTCAATCAATGGTAACAAGTCTCTTTGAACCCCTTCTCTACTTACTTCAGCAGATTTGGATGTAGAGTTAGTGCAAACCTTATCTATTTCATCTATGAATACTATACCAGTTTGCTCTACTCTTTTCTTAGCCTCAATTTGTATAATTTCATTATCTAGAAGCTTTTCCATTTCCTGATCAATAAGTATTTTGTGGCTTTCACTAACCCTTATTTTTTTCTTTTTCTTAATTGACCCAAAGCCTTTCCCAAAAATATCGGTCAAGTTCATTACACTCATAGAGCCATTTGCAGAGCCAGGTAAGTCTATACTGGGAAAAGAACTATTTTTCTCAAATACTTCTATTTCGATTTCCTTGTCATCTAAAAGACCGTCTCTTAATTTTTTCCTGAATGAATCCTTGGTTGTTTCTCTAGCTTCTTCTCCTGCTATGTATTTCAGCACAACGTTTTCCGCTTCACTCTTTGCTTTTTCATAAAAAGCTTCGCTCATTTCTTTTTTCACTAAAATGATAGCGTTTTCCAAGAGGTCTCTAATAATTTGTTCAACATCTCTACCAACGTAACCTACTTCGGTAAATTTTGTTGCCTCAACCTTTAAAAATGGAGCATTTGCTAGTTTGGACAAGCGTCTGGAAATTTCTGTTTTTCCGACACCAGTAGGACCGATCATGAGCAAATTTTTTGGGTATATTTCATCCTTGATATCACCGGTTAATTGTTGGTGCCTCCAGCGATTTCTTAAAGCAATTGCAACAGATTTTTTAGCCTCCTCTTGGCCAATTATAAATCTATCTAGCTCTTTTACTATCTGTTTTGGTGTTAGATTTTCTAACATACTATTTCGCATTTAAAGTTAGGTACTTTACCTTATCATTGGTGTAAACACATATTTCTGAAGCGATGTTAATTGCCGTTACAGCAATTTCTTCTGAACTCTTCTTTTCATCGTATAAGGCTCTTGCAGCAGCCAAGGCAAAATTTCCACCTGAACCGACACATGCAATATGGTTTTCAGGTTCTAATACATCGCCAGAACCGGTTATTATTAGAAGCTCAACTCCATCGGAAACTATCATCATGGCCTCTAAATTGCGTAAATACTTGTCAGTTCTCCAATTCTTCGCCAGCTCTACCGATGCCTTTGATAACTGACCAGGGTATTTTTCGAGCTTTTCTTCTAATCTTTCTATAAGCGTAAAAGCATCAGCAGTTGAACCCGCAAATCCAGCTATGACCTCATAATCTTCATTTTTTATAGATCTGATTTTTTGTGCAGTACCTTTGATAATAGTATTACCCAAGCTCACTTGGCCGTCGCCTGCAATTGTTACACTGTGGTTCTTTCTGACACCAACTATCGTTGTTCCATGCATATTATTCATAATTAAGTCAGTTCAATGTTCTCGCTACTTCCTGCGTGGTAAAAATTTCTATAACATCGTCTTTCCTTATGTCTTCATATGCCTCAAAAGCCATTCCACATTCTTGGCCAGACTGAACCTCCTTAACCTCATCTTTAAATCTTTTAAGTGTTTTTAGTTTCCCTGTATGGATAACTACATCCTCCCTTAAAAGACGAACTCCAACATCCCTTTTAGCGTGCCCTTCCGTTACCAAGCAGCCCGCTATCTTCCCAACCCCAGTTATTTTGAACACCTCAAGTATTTTTGCATAACCAATAAATGTTTCTCTTATTTCTGGGGCAAGTAACCCCTCTGCTGCCTTGGTTATGTCGTCTACAAGATCATATATTACCGAGTAATACCTTATATCAATTTTTTTCTGAGAAGCGCTTTCCCTTGCAGCTGTATTTGCTCTCACATTAAACCCTATGATTATAGAATTAGATGATAATGCTAAGGTAATATCACTTTCTGTTATAGCCCCAACCCCTGAATGAACGACTCTAACCTCGACCTCTTCACTTTTTATTTTTTCCATCGCTTGAGAAATAGCCTCACCAGACCCTCTAACGTCGCTTTTAATAATTATTGGAAGAAAAGACAATTTTTCGTCTTCCTTAGCTTTAGCTAACAATTGGTCAAGCGAAGAACCCATTCCAACAGTATTTTTTTTGTTTTTTAAATTTTGTTCCCTGTACAGTGAAATCTCTCTTGCCTTAGCTTCAGTCGGTAAAACGTTTAGTATGTCTCCAGCCTCAGGAGTTCCGTTTAAACCTAAAACTTCTACCGGAGTTGAAGGTAGTGCAAAATCGATTTTTTCTTTCTTATCGTTGAATAACGCTCTTACTTTACCCCATTGTTGACCTACAACAAAAATATCACCCTTTTTCAAAGTACCTTTTTGCACCAAAACCGTAGCTACAGGACCACGCCCCATATCCAGTTTTGCTTCAACCACTGTTCCCTCTGCTGGCCTTTCTTTGTTTGATTTAAGCTCCAATAATTCAGCTTGTAAGGTAATGTTTTCAAGCAATTTTTCTAGGCCAGTACCTTTTGTTGCAGATATCTCTGCCTCAAGAACATCTCCAGACATGCTCTCAACTATTATTCCATATTGTAAAAGCTCCGTCCTTACCTTAGTAGGGTCAGATCCCTCTTTGTCTATTTTGTTTATCGCAACAATCATTGGAACTTTTGCCTCCTTAGCATGATTTATTGCTTCAATTGTCTGTGGCTTAACACTATCGTCCGCAGCAACAACCAAAACTACAATATCAGTAATGGTTGCTCCTCTAGACCTCATAGTGCTAAATGCTTCGTGGCCAGGGGTATCTAGAAATGTAAGCTTTTGGTTTTTACCGACGTCAATTTGATAGGCGCCAATGTGTTGAGTTATTCCTCCAGCTTCACCAGACACAATATTTGTCTTTCTAAGTGAATCCAGCAGTGTAGTCTTACCATGATCAACATGACCCATTATTGTAACAACGGCAGGCCTTGGAGATTTAACTTCTTCGTTATTATCATCAATATTTATTATAACGTCTTCGACGTCAGCATCTGACACCCTTATGGGGTGGTGACCAAACTCTTCAACTAATAAAGTAGCGGTATCTGTATCAATAGCTTGGTTTTTAGTAACCATTATCCCGTTCGTCATGAGTTTTTTTACCAAGTCCGCAGACCGTTCTGCCATCCTATTGGCTAGCTCTTGTACAGTTAGAGGTGTATCTGGTATTTGAACGTCTCTTATAACTTTTTCTCTTTCCAAAGAGCTTTCTAATAGCTGTCGTTTTTCTTTTTCCTGTCTTCTTCTCAGAGAAGCTATGGAACGTTGACGACCACCATCATCTCCTAAAGCTTGTGTAATGGTAATCTTTCCAGATCTTCTCTTGTTATCGTTTAACTTTGTTGATTTAAAATTTGGCTTGTCTCCAGTGTCTTTTGTTTTGCCATCATAAGAAGTTTTTTGACTAGCCTCACTTTTTGTCCTCTTTTTTAACCCAATTGGGTCTGTTTTTTCTAAATTTATATTTTCGGTATTGTTCAGTTTATCTATAACCTCTATCGGGTTTGTTTCTTTTTCTTGAGATTTTTGACTTTCTCTTTTCTGTTCCTTCTCCTGTAACTTTTTTTCCTCTGCTCTGGAAGCTTCAATCGCCTTTTTCCGCCTTAATATTTCATCGCTTTCATTACTTTCAATTTTCGCAATCGAACTTTTCGGATTTTCTTCGACCACTGGACCTTTTTTTGATATTAGTAATTTCTTTTTTCTTGTTTCTACTACAACGGATTTTGATCTACCGTGCGAAAAGCTTTGCCGAACTGTATTAGTTCCGCTTTTAAGTCCCAAAACCTTTGATTTGCTTTCTCTGTTTTCACTATCGGTCATTACAATCACTATTAATTAATGGTTATCAATAAAACCTTTTAGTTTATTTAAGTCAACTTGAATAGTTTTTTTAAAATTTTTAGAAAAAATACCGACGTATTTGACTTTATTTTTGCCCGTGCTTTTTTCCAAATCTTTTTGATCAAAAAAGTTTTCAAAGCAGAAAACGCTTTTATCTGAAAAAATTGAGTGCTTCGGCAAACTTTTTGCACCTTTGGCCGTGATTACCAAACAGTGTTTTTTATCTAATAGCTGAGCTTTGATTGCATCTATGCCCATAACTAAATAACCTGCTTTTTTTGTCAACGACACACTGTTAAGAATTTTCCTCTTAAGTATCTTCTCAATCAGAATACTAAAATTTGAAGTCAAAATATCCGGAATACCAAAGTATGTTTTCAACTCTTCTTTTTTTAAAATGTCAGTTATCATTGACTTACTGGCTGGAAGCCAAACCGATCTTCCAGGAAGGTTATTGTATAGATCTGGGACCAATACATTATCAGGAGACAATGAAACCTTTATGAAATCATCTTCGCTAAGATCATCTCTATCCAAAAAAATTTTTTTATTAAATACCAGCAATATTCTTTTGTTTGTTCCTATTTATCAAGAGATTTTATTATCTCGTCAGACTCTTCTTTCGTAACCCATCCTAGCGTTTCCCTAGCTCTCATAATAAGTTCTTGAGCTTCAGAAAGTGAGATTTCAAATTTTTCAAGAAGTCCCTCGTCTCTTACTCTTTTTCCGTTAACAGTCGTATAACCACCGGCTAACTCCCAATCTGCGCATGTGGCAAAATCTTTCAAAGATTTGATTCCGTCTTTAATTAACACCTCCAACATTTGTGGACTTAACCCTTCGAAATTCAAAAGATCATCTTCAATTCCGCTAGATTTTACAAAATCTAAAGATTTTTTATTTATATTTTCCAAATAATCTTTTGCTCTTTCTTGAAGTTCTGTCGCGGTTTCATCGTCGAAGCCGTCTATTGAGCTAATTTCGCTAAGCTCAACATAAGCGACCTCTTCCATTGTAGAGAATCCTTCCGATACAAGAAGCTGAGCAACCATTTCATCAACGTTTAGGTGCTCCATAAAAAGATTTGATCTTTCGTTGAATTCTTCCTGCCGTCTTTGTGATTCATCTTCCTCAGTCATTATATCAATGTCATATTCAGTCAATTGACTTGCAAGTCTAACATTTTGTCCTCTACGACCGATCGCTAAAGATAATTGATCATTGGGAACCACAACTTCGATCCTTTTAGCATCCTCATCCAAAACTACTTTGCTAACTTCAGCGGGTTGAAGTGCGTTAACTAGGAAAGTAGGAGCGTCATCATTCCAAGGAATGATGTCAATTTTTTCTCCCTGAAGCTCATTTACCACAGCTTGAACCCTACTTCCTCTCATTCCTACGCAAGCCCCAACAGGGTCTATAGAGCTATCATTAGACAAGACACCAATTTTTGCTCGACTACCAGGGTCGCGGCAAACCGTCTTTATATCAATTATACCGTCATAAATTTCAGGTACTTCCATTTTAAATAGTTCCACTAAAAATTCAGAGTTTGTTCTAGAAAGAAAAATTTGTGGGCCTCGTGTGTCCTCTTTTACTTCTTTTATATAAGCTCTTACCCTATCACCGACCCGCAGAACCTCTCGTCTAATTAATTGGTCTCTTTTCAATATCGCTTCAGCTCTTCCTAAGTCCACTATCACATTACCGTACTCTACTCTCTTAACTTGACCGTTTATAATCTGTCCTACCTTGTCTTTATACTCTTCATATTGTCTAGCACGATCAGCTTCTCTTACTTTTTGAACTATTATTTGCTTAGCTGCTTGTGCTGCTATTCTGCCGAAATCCATAGGCGGTAACTGCTCTTCTATATAATCCTCTATTTTTACATCAGGATTAATTTTTCTAGCATCAGCTTGATTAATCTCTGTAAAATGGTTTTCAACTTGATCAACGACCCTTCTGAATCTTGACATTGTCACCGTCCCAGACCTTGATTCAATTGCTGCTCTTATATCATATTCCTGCCCATACTTTGATTTGGCAGCTTTAGCCAGGCTTTCTTCCATCGCCTCGATAACTAGCTTGGGGTCAATTAATTTTTCCTTAGCCACGGCATCAGCTATTTGAATAAGCTCACTTCCACTTCCTGATGAAATATTCATTTAAACTCCATTTCTTTTATATTTTCTAAAGACATTCCCTGTAGATCTAATTTAACATCTAGAACAATAGATAAAGATATGTCTTTCACCCCGTTTTTATTGGATAAGGTAAGCGAATCTGAGCTGTTATTAATTAACCTTCCTCTGCTTGTGGTATTCTCACTTTTAACCCTAACATTATAGTTTCGATACTTTATGAAATCATCTAATGAAGAGAGGTATCTATCTATTCCAGCTGATGATATCTCTAGTCTGAAAGGACTTTTGATTATGCCTTCTATATCCAAAATAGATTTTACTTCCCTTGAAATATCTGCGCATTCATCGACAGTTAGTTTTCCTTCTATTTTATCTAGAAAAATTGATAATTTATAATCTTTAACTTTCTGAAACTGTACCTTGACTATTCTCAACTCTTTACCAAAAGCAAAGGTTTTGAGTGCATTGTAAATTTTTTTCTCTGTACTAGTGTTTGCAACTAAATTTAGCAATAAGAGGCTCCAAAAAAAAATGGGCCTAGGAGCCCAAAACTAAAAACCAAATTACCGCCGTGTATACAATATTTTTATTTTTAAGACAATAGTAAATTGATATTTTAAAAGTCTGAAGCTATACCTTTGACTTCCCAGTCACCATATCTGGTTGGCTCAAGTCCACCACGTCCCTTTTTTTCCAGTGGTATTTTTTCATAATTTTCTTTTTTATCAGACTGCCTTTTCCTAGCTTCTTCCAGAGCTCTTTCAGCTTGCTTGGTTTTTTTCTCTTTATCAATCATTATAGCTATCTTTTAATAATTATAAATTTGACTGAACCATATATAATATTGAAAAAGTAAAAATCAAAATTCTCTAATATGGAAAAATATTTAAATAAAAAAAGTTCACAAGATAAAATTTTAAGAACAGCTTATTTCATAATTCTTAATGTTTTCAAAAAAAATATTTCCACACGGAAGTCAAAGGCCTTGAAGGCTTTAAAATATTCAACCCTCTCAGGTTCAGATAAAGCTAAGTGCAACGATTTGGTGCAAAAAGCATTAAGATTTACTCTTTTTCTAGATCCTTTAATAAATGAAAGAAAAAAAGGAAGGATAAGGGTGGAACTTTTATGTCTTCTTCGGCTTGCTCTAACAGATATTTTGGTAAGAGGCGTGAAACAAGAAACGGTTTTGAAAAAATATTCAGAATTCGCAGTTTCATTTGAAAGAACGAAACACAGTAGAGATCAGTTAAGGTATTATATACATTTGGGATTTTCAGACTGGAAAAAAAACGCTTTGCAGCCATTATTTTTGTTTGAAAAAAAATTACTTGAGGTTTTGGTAGGGCAATACACTCTAGAGAGTGTGAAAAGAATAGAAAAGATATTTTCTAAGCCTTCATATGTTGACTTGTATATAAGAAACAGGGCAAAAAGAGGAAAGTATTTTGAGCAATTCAAGGGAACATCTAGTAATCCGTCGCATTTTCGATTTTCTCAAAATGTTAGCCTTATGAAAACTAAAGGTTATAGCTCGGGAGAATGGTGGGTTCAGAGTTTGTCTGCATCTTTGCCCGTCAAACTAGCACCAATAGATTTTAATGAAAAATATGTTTTAGATGTTTGTTGTGCTCCTGGGGGAAAGTCTTTTCAATTAGCTGATCAGGGAGCAATTTTGACTGCTATCGATAAGTCCAAGAAAAGGCTAAATTTGATGAAGGAAAATTTAGATAGATTGAAATACGACTTAGATTTGATTTGTATGGACGTTTTTGAATACAAGCCAAAAAAAATGTTTGACATTATACTTTTGGACCCTCCTTGTACCGCCACCGGTACTCTCGGGAAAAATCCTGACCTTCAATTCCTTAACCCACTCGAAAAGCTCGAAGATTTATTAGATACGCAAAAAAATATGTTAGAACGTTGTTCTGGTTGGCTGGCAGATAATGGTGTTATAATTTATTCTGTTTGCTCTCTTCAAAAAGAAGAGGGAGAGTACCAGATAAATCGTTTTTTGAAAAAACATCACAGATTTAGTTTAGTTAATCCAAAAGAAGGCTGTCATTTATATAAAGATGGTTTTGAAATACAAAAAGATAGGGGAATAAGAATAATGCCTTTTTTTGAGGAAAGCATAGGAGGGACTGAAGGTTTTTATTTTGCATATTTGCAGTTAAAGGGACACGGTAAATAAATGTGGTTCATTATTAAAGAGTTAGTACTTTTTAGAGTAGAAAAGTTATTTCTAAGTACATCAAGGCTGTTTGTACGAATGTTTTCGGGTCAAACAAGATTAATAATTTCAAATTCTCTACCTAATTCAAATATTGGAAACATAGAGATTGGTCAAAACCTTGTAAAAAAAATAAATTTGTTTGGTAATGTAGTTCTGGATGTTAAAACGGATAATCCTTGGCGCATTTTACCCTTTTCTGACGAGGTTGAAGTTGGAATTGATGGTTTTTCATGGCTAAACGATTTTGCGGTTATTAATAATCAAAGCTCTAGAGATATAGCTAGAGCATGGATAGATACTTTTCCTGTAAACCGTTTAAACAAAAGTGTACAATCAAGCTCTATAAGATTAGCTGCGCTAGTGAGAAATTTTTCATATTTAGAAAACGTTTGTGACGGTGTACAATTAAAAAAAATAGACAAGATATTAAAAAATGACTATTTGTTCTTAATTTTCCATAAAAATCTTTCATTCAATATTTTAGATGGTATCGCCGTTTGTCACTGTTTGGTTTTGTGTGGCTATGCCTTCAATTTTAGTAATAAAAAGAAAAAAAGAATAATAAGGCATATGATAAAGCTATTGACCGTATATAAGAGAATAGTGAAAAACGGCCAAATGAGGAATCCCGAAGAGTTATCAATAGTATTTTTTTATTTACTTGAAACAATTGAGATTGAAAAAAATAGCGAGAGCAACCATATCTCGACAGAGGAGAAAGAATTAAGAAAAATATCATACTTTTTTGGCTCCTCTCTTAGGTATTTGCAATTTGGTAACGGTAACTTAGTTAGTGCTCATGGCGGTTGTTTGGGAGATCATAATAAATATGTCAGACTTCTTGGAGAAATAAAAAAGTATAAAGTAGATGATGAAGTCAGCAAATTAGGTTTCAAGCGAATTAATGGAGCTAGATTGTTAATGATTATTGATGCCTCTCCACCACTTTATGGAAAAAGAAATGGAGTAGCGCATGCAGGTTTCTCATCATTTGAGCTATACTATGGACCCAATCCTATTTTTGTTAATTGTGGGGGTGGCAGCAGGTTTGGACATCAATACGGGAAATATTGCCAAAGTTCAAAGGCGCACAATGTTTTATTGTTTAATGAAAAATCACAATGTTCTTTTGGAAAAAAACATTTTTCAAGAAATAACTCTCATTATTATATAAAGGACGGGCCTAGAAATACAAAAGTGAACTGTGAACGCTCTATTACTGAGAAAATTATAGAGTTAGCTCATGACGCTTATAAAAAAGATTATGGGGTATCCATTAATAGAAAAATTTCTATGGATTTAGTAAAAAATTGTTTAATAGGAAATGAATCCGTAACCTCTGAAGAAGACCCCAAAAAAGATTTATTTGATGCCTCTTTTTCCGTTTATTTCCACATCCATCCATCAATAGCTTATTCAAAGAGGAAAAGTGGAGTTTTATTAGAAATACCAGGTGATAAAAAAATGTTTTTTTCATATAAGGGAGGAAATTTGAGATTCGAAAAGTCAACCTACATTGGTAATTTTTTCGAACCTCAAGAAATAACAAGACTGGTAATTGAAAAAAATGTGGAACAAAGTGACAGTAAAATTTATTGGAAAATAGAGGAGTTTATTGATTGAAGTCAGGAACAATACCGATCCGAAGGGCATTAATTAGTGTAAGTGACAAGGATAATCTAAATGATTTAGCAAAATTTTTAGAAGGTCTAGGAGTAGATCTTGTCTCCTCAGGGGGAACAGCACGCTATTTAAAAAAAGAAGGTTTAAAAGTTACCGAGGTTAGTGATTTGACAGGATTTCCAGAGATTCTAAATGGTCGAGTTAAAACACTTCACCCAAAAGTTCATGCTCCAATACTATTTGATAGAGATGATGCTGTTAGTACAAAGGAGTTAAAAAAATTGGGCTCGGAACCTATAGATCTAGTTGTTGTCAATCTCTATCCCTTTGAAACTATTTTAAGAGGGAAAGCCCTCAGAAAAGAAATAATTGAAAATATCGATATAGGAGGTGTGGCTTTGATAAGAGCTGCAGCTAAAAACTTTGATCATGTAATGGTTATCTCTGATACAAAAGATTATGTCGAGTTGAAGAAAGAACTGACAATTTGCCAAGGTTGTACCCGTCGAATAACAAGAAAGTTTTTTGCTGGAAAAGCATTTTCCCAAACTTCCTATTACGATCATTTAATAACATTATGGTTTTTATCAAAAAAGCAGTCTCTACCTTTAAGAAGCCGCGTCTTTGGTGGAAGATCAATACAAGACCTAAAGTATGGCGAGAATCCTCACCAGAACGCCGTATATTTAAACAGTCCTTATATAGAAAAAAAAACAAAAAAATCACTGAATATCATACGGGGAACTTTATCATATAATAACCTTATAGACGCCACTGCAGCTTACAAAATATTATGTGAGCTTGAAGAGTATAAAAAATCATCATGTATAATTATTAAACATGGAAATCCTTGTGGAGTAACAGTTGATAACAATATCTTAAGTGCATATAAAAAAGCCCTTAATACAGACCCTGTATCTGCATTTGGTGGGATTGTTGCTGTTAATCAAAAAGTTGATGAGAAATTAGCAAAAAAAATATTAAGCATATTCACTGAGGTAATAATTGCAAAGAGCTTTACAAAACAAGCTATTAAAATACTCAGTTTGAAAAAGAATATTAGAATTGTAGAGGTAAAGAAATTTGATGGAGCTCTCTTAGATAAAGAGGAGGTTAGGTCGGTATTAGGAGGCTACCTTGTTCAAGAAACGTCATTAAGCAAACCCAATAAAGAGGAAGTTAAAGTAGTTACAAAAAGAAAACCAAGTAAGAAAGATTTTAATGACCTAGTTTTCCTATGGAAGATAGTTAAACATGTGAAATCAAACGCAATCGTTGTTGGTAAAAACTTTTGCGTGACAGGAATTGGAGCTGGGCAAACAAATAGGGTGGGAAGTGTGAAACTAGCACTAAATAATTCAAAAATCTTAGAAAAAAAATATTCAAAAGATAAAAAGAGTTTTACTAATTGTATGGCTTCTGATGCCTTTTTTCCATTTCCGGACTCGATTGAGCTAGCATCACGAAATGGAATAAAATGTATTATTCAGCCTGGAGGATCAATAAACGATGAAAGCGTAGTAAAGGCTGCTGATAGATTAAATATCTCGATGATTTTTACAAAGACACGACTTTTTAGTCACTAAAAATAGGCTTCGATTCAGTCACTAAAAGTATAGGCACTCCGTCGCGAATTGGAAACTTTAACTTAGCTACTTTTGAGATAAGAAAATTTTCATTTTTGTCATAGTATAATGCTCCTCCACTGACCGGGCAAACCAATAGTCTTGTGAGATTAGTATTGAACTCACTTTCTTTTTCATTGGACATATCGACTCTCAATGTCGTTTTCCGATGATAACTTCATCAATGTTACTAACACATCAAGTCTTTTGACTATTGTTTCAGCCTCTAACAAAACCTGTTTTTCCTCAGGTTCAAAAGGGCAAAGCATTGATAAAGAGTTCACAAGAACCTCTTCACTAGCTTTCTTGAGAACCTCCCAGTCAGATGCTATTTGAGCGCTATCCAGATACTTTTTAAGAATTTCTAAAAAACCACCTCTATCAAAGCTATTTATTCCTTTAAATGGTATGAGATCATTTGTATAAAATCCCCAATCAATCTCAGATAAAATGTATGGCATTTTATGATCAATCTCTTTTGTAAATTCGAATCTTGAGATACCTTCCAAAGTAATAAGATATCTACCATCATTAGTCTCAGTAAATGAAACAATTCTACCAGCGCAACCGACTTTTTGGTATTTGTTTGCTTCATTTAGGCTGGCTCCAGTATTTATTTTTATAGGTTGGATCATTCCTATTAGTCTATGCCTAGTAGCTAGAGCATCCTCAACCATACTAATATATCTTGGTTCAAATATATTCAGTGGAAGTTTGCTATTAGGTAACAAAAGCGCTCCAGGCAAAGGAAATAGGGGTATGTTTTTTGGTAATTTTTCCATATAGTTCTCAAATAAAAATTAGGGATGTAAGCGCTCTTCGACCTTTTTTGGAAAGCTCATTATCGCTACCAAGGTGCTCAAAAATTGAAAGCAGCTGTTTTTTGGCGTAGCCGTCTTTCCATTCTTTATTTATCTTATATACCTCTAAAAGAACGTCTATGCACTCACCAAAGTTATTTTCACTAAAAAGTATCTTAGAATAATTTATTTTTGAATCTAAATCAGAGGGGTTCTCTCTTATTTTATCCAATGTGTCTTTTTTGTTACCTGCTATCTTATTATTTTTAATAAGCTCATATGATGAAATGGCACCTTTTACAGCGTTATCTTCGAGTATCTCTGGTGTCAAACTTTCTATTACTTGCTTTACTTCTTTAAGATCACCTAATCCAATAATTGACCTAATGAATAGAGAATAATTTTCCGGTGACGGGTTGGTTTTAATTATTTCTTGAGACGCTAATTTTGCCTCTTCAAATCTTTCTTCCAAAAGAAAATTATTAATTTCTTGATACACACTAGAGTTACTTTTAGAAAACTTTTTAATAAGTGTCTCAAAAAATATTCCTACCTCAGATTCAGTTTTAGCTCCCATAAACCCATCGATTGGTTGTCCGTCTGAGAATGCGAAAACTGCTGGAATAGATTGTATTCTAAGTTGAGAAGCTAGAGTTTGATTTTCATCTATGTTTACCTTAACCACCTCAATATGCTCGCTTTTTTTTGATGCCTGGCTTTCTAAAATCGGGGTTAGTGCTTTGCATGGACCACACCATGGTGCCCAGAAGTCAACAATCACAATCTTTTCCTTGGATTTTTCAATTACATCGGATGCAAATGTGTTTTCGTTTACATCTTTCATAGGCTCTAATGTCATTTAAAATATATCCTATTCTCTCACGGCTTATATAATTCATTAAATCTATTAACAAACTTTTTTCTTACAAAAAATGGTGTTTCCGGCAACAATTTTGTTTCGAAACCCTCAGTGACCCCTTGTTTTCCGAATATATTGTCAGCTTCCTGTTTTGAAAACCCTGCTAAATTTATAGCTTCTAACCAAGCGGCCCTTTTGTCTGCTATCTTTACTCGTCTTTTTATTATTTTAATTTTTTTCGTTGGGATATTGAACCTGATACAAATTGCCATTGTTAACCTTCCATCTAATTCCTCATAATTTATTCCTACATGAGATTTAAGGGGAGAAATCATATCACCTATTACGTATTCAGCAGCGTCGTGAAGTAAGGCGAATAATTTTGAGTGATTATCCATTTTAGGGAATTGTTTTGAGAAAATATCTTCAACCAAAAGGCTGTGCTGAGCGACCGAAAAAGGGTATTCGCCAGAAGTTTGACCATTCCACCTAGCCAAAAATGACAAACCATGGGCTATGTCTTCAATTTCTATATCTAGAGGACTTGGATCTAATATTTGAAGCCTTCGCCCTGAAAGCATTCTCTGCCATGCTCTTTTAATTACCATTTTGAAGTTGCAAAATTTATTAAAGCTTTTATTAATTATAAAGAATTTTTTAAGGAAAATAAAATGAGTAAAGATTTTATCGTTAAGGATATGAGTTTAGCGACATTCGGAAGGAAAGAAATAGATATTGCTGAAACGGAAATGCCTGGATTAATGGCCATAAGAAAAGAGTTTGAAGGGAAAAAACCACTAAAGGGAGCAAGAATAGCTGGAAGCCTTCATATGACAATTCAAACTGCTGTATTAATTGAAACTCTGGTTGATTTGGGAGCAGATGTTCGTTGGGCGAGTTGTAATATTTTTTCAACACAAGATCATGCAGCTTCAGCAATAGCTGAAAGCGGTACTCCAGTTTTCGCATATAAGGGAGAAACACTCGAAGAATATTGGGAATATGCCGATAAAATTTTTCTTTTTAAGGAAGGAACAGCTAACCTAATTTTAGATGATGGAGGAGATGCGACCATGTATATCCTGCTAGGATCTAGGGCAGAGAGTGGGGATACTGATTTCTTAGAAAACCCATCTTCAGAAGAAGAGGAAGCTCTTTTCAAACAAATCAAGATAAGATTAAAATCGAGTAGTGGATGGTTTACGAAACAAAAGGAGTCCATTGTCGGTGTTTCAGAAGAGACAACTACTGGTGTAAACAGATTGTATCAGCTAGAGCGGGAAGGTAAGTTGCCTTTTCCAGCCATCAACGTAAACGATAGCGTCACCAAGTCAAAATTTGATAATAAATATGGCTGTAAAGAGTCATTAGTGGATGGAATAAGAAGAGCAACAGATACGATGATGGCTGGAAAAGTGGCAGTCGTTTGTGGTTATGGTGATGTTGGAAAAGGATCAGCTGCATCATTGCGTGGAGCAGGAGCCCGAGTAAAAGTTACTGAAGTAGATCCAATATGTGCACTCCAAGCAGCGATGGATGGTTATGAAGTAGTGACTTTGGAAGATACAGTTGAAACTGCAGATGTTTTTATTACCGCTACCGGAAACAAAGATGTAATAAAGCTAGATCATATGAGGCAGATGAAAAATATGGCTATTGTAGGCAACATAGGTCATTTTGATAATGAAATTGAAGTTGCATCCCTCAAAAATCAAAAGTGGACAAAAATAAAAGATCAGGTTGACATGGTGGAAATGGCCTCTGGTAGAAATATAATCTTGTTGTCGGAAGGAAGATTGCTTAATCTTGGGAATGCAACTGGCCATCCATCATTTGTTATGTCCGCTAGTTTCAGTAATCAGGTCCTTGCCCAGATTGAGCTTTGGAAAAATGGAAAGAGCTATTCTAATAGCGTATATACTCTCCCCAAACATCTAGATGAAAAAGTGGCGAGATTGCATTTAGAGAAAATTGGCGTGAAACTTACAAAATTAGAGAAAGAGCAAGCCGACTATATTGGTGTAAGTGAATCAGGACCATTTAAAAGCGATAGTTATCGTTACTAATTATACCTTGCGCCCCCTCTTTCCAAAACCTAGTGGTTTTTGATTATCTAAATCAATGGGCCATCGCGGTTTCGGAGACAGACCCATATTATCTTGTTTGCCACTCAAGTATATTTGGGTTCCAGCATACGCAATCATTAATCCGTTGTCTGTGCATAGATCGAGAGGGGGAGCAGAGAATTTAATATTTAGATCATTACAGAGAGATCTCAGCGAATTTCTAATATCTCTATTTGCCGCAACACCGCCAGCTAAGGAAAAGGATGTAGTTTCCTCCCAAGAAACCTTTGAAAATAGTTCCACAGCTTTTTTCGTTTTCTTTTCAAAAATTATTCTCATAGATTTTTGAAATGATGCACAAATATCTCTTTGATCACTCTTATACAGACCAGACTGTTTATCAACTAAGGAATCCACCTGTCGTCTCACAGAAGATTTAAGACCAGAAAAAGAAAGATCACAGTCATTTGTATTGATGAGAGGTAAGGGAAATGAAAACCGATTCTCATCTCCTTTTCTTGCAAACTTTTCTACCCCTGAGCCTGAAAATGTAGGAAGGTTTAACATTTTTGCAACTTTATCAAAAACCTCACCAGGAGCGTCGTCAATAGTTGTCCCTAGTCTCTTTATTTTATTCGCCTCCAAAACTGCTAAATATTGGCAGTGACCCCCCGAAGCCAAAAGAAGTAGATAAGGATAGCTTAAATCATCTGTCATTTGAGGTGTGAGTGCATGACCAACAAGGTGATTAACACCGATCATCGGCTTACCAGTTGTAAAAGCCAATCCTTTGGCAAAATTTATTCCTGAGATAAGACCTCCGATCAATCCTGGCCCGGTCGTCACACAAATAATGTCAATATGATCAAGTTGAACACCACTCTCTTTAAGAGCCTTATTAAAGCATGTATCTATTTTTTCTGAGTGTGCGCGTGCAGCTAATTCAGGTACCACCCCACCGAAATCCTTATGAAGTTTTTCTTGAGTTTCCGTAACGAGCCCGAGTCTTTCTGTAACTGATATGCCATCTTTGACAGTTACTTTGACTACTCCTATAGAAGTTTCATCGCAACTACTTTCTATTCCTAGGGCTATGATAGACTCATACATGGTTATATACTACATTAATTGAAAAATTATAAATTAAAAAATCGACAAATGAGTAGAGATAGAAGCTTAGAAAAATTGATCATTGGCACAAGAGGATCTCCTCTTGCATTAGCTCAAGCTAATGAGGTTAAGAATAAATTAGTATTATCCAATGATATAGATCCTGAAAAAATAAAGATAGAAATCATAAAAACTAGTGGAGACAAGTTTTTGAACACCTCTCTTTCAAAAATCGGGGGAAAGGGTCTGTTTACGAAAGAAATTCAACAAGCGATTATTGAAGAGCGAATAGATATTGCCGTTCATTCTATGAAAGATGTTGAAACGGAACTCCCAGAAAAATTGGTTATTTCAACTATATTAAAACGCGAAGATGTCAGGGATTCTTTCATATCGAGAAAATACTCTTCTATTGGCGAATTACCCCTAGGCTGTATTGTAGGAACTTCATCTCTTCGAAGAAAAGCACAGTTATTAAATCAGCGAGAAGATTTAAAGATAGTTGAGTTTAGAGGAAATGTTCAAAAAAGACTAGAAAAGTTAGACAACAATGTGGCCGTTGCAACTTTTTTAGCTACTGCCGGGTTAAATCGATTGGGGTTAGAAGAACTAATAAACCCTGTGTCAATAGACGAGATGTTGCCAGCTGTGGCTCAAGGGGCTGTTGGGATTGAACATTTGCAAAATGAAAAAATAGAAGAATTTTTAGCTCCTCTCAATGATGTTGTGTCAAAGAAAAGAGTGGAAGCGGAAAGAGCATTTTTGCGGGAGTTAGATGGATCCTGTAGGACACCCATAGGCGGCTTGGCGTTAAAAAATAATGAAGAGTTTAAATTCATGGGAGAAATAATAAGTCCTAATGGCCAACAAAAGATAAACGACGTTTGGCAAGGGGATTGGGCTTTGGCAGAGGAAATTGGGCGTGAAGCAGGAAGGGAGATAAAAATAAGAGGAGGAAAAAATTTCTTTAATTGAAGAAATTCTTCTAACTAGAACTTTTAAAGACAGTTGCCGTTTCAAGGAAATGTTAGAAAAAGAAAAGTTTAATGGGAAGGTGTTAATATTTCCTCTTTTGGAAATAGAGTTATTGAAAACTGATATAAATTTGAAAGAGGCTGAAGTTTTAGTTTTTACTTCCATTTATGCCTTGGAAAAAATAACTTTAGAATTGAAGAGCTTTGAAAAACCTGTTTTTGCGGTAGGGCAAAGATGTGAGGAATTACTGAAAGAAACGGGCGTTTCTAATACATTCATTTTCTCTAATGTTAGACAGTTGCTTGTTGGCTTAAAAGACCACTATAGAAATAAAAAACCACTCATATTTTATTTGCGAGGTAACGAAATATCATATGACTTAAAAGCAGAGCTTTCGAAGCATAACTTTCATTGTGAAGAGCATGTGGTTTATAAGCAAAAAAGGTCTTTTCAGAAAGAGGAATTAGACAAGATCTTATCCAGAAAAAATTTGAAAGGTATTGCATTATTTTCAGAAAAATCTGTTGATAGCTTGTTAAAGAGTTCTGCAAGTCAGAACTTAGACAAAACATTTTTCTGTTTTAGCAAAAAAATTGAAAATAGATTAAAATCTGTTTTGGATAGCGATGTTAGGTGTAAGACGACTCAAGAGCCTCTGATCTCAGATATGGTTAATATGATAGTTAAAGAGTATTCTTGAAATTAAATATCAAAACAAAAAAGCTTAAAAGTGACAGAATCAAACACTAAGAAGAATTTGAAAAAAAACACAGTTGGGCCAAATACATCGGGCAGTAAGCTCAATTATGCTCTCATGTTGGCTATGGTTTGTTTAATGTTAATAGCAGTGGTATTCGGCGTTTTATATTTTATTTTTTTTGTCGAAATTAAAAATTTAAAATCTGATCTGGGATCTAAGTTAAGCAAAAACGCCTTTGTTTCGGAAAAAGAAAAACTTGAGAATTCACGAATTGAAGATTTAAAATCTGAAAAAGAATTTTTACTTTCAAAAATTGATATAACCAACAATCTGATAAATAGTATTTCTGAAGATATAGACGAAAAAATAAGTTCCTCTATAACTGAGAACTTTAAAAACAAAATAAAAAATGAGCCCCCGAGCGAAAGTGATAATACACTCCAGGACGTTTTAAGAAAACAGCGTGATGAGTTGATTGAATTCCAATCAATGTATAAAGAAAAGTTAGATTTGTTACAGAAACAAATATTGCTGAACCAAAGCCTTATTGAAAAAAACAAAAAGAGTTTGTCGATTTTAGGAAGTTCCTTTCAAGATATAGGGAGTAAAAAGATTTTAGAATCAAGTCAAGAGCTTTTGAGTTTAATAGAAGAGTTCTCAGACGTTTCTTATTATGCTTTGAAAAATGAAATAAAAGTTCATGAGAAAATGAACTGGAGAGATTGGCTAACGAGTTATATTCAAGCAATTTTTATTTCTAGATCCACTCAGCCTATTGATGGTGATCATACTGACGCAGTACTCTCTAGAATAGAGTACGCACTAAAAATCGGAAATTTGGAGACTGCAATAAAAGAGACAGGTAATTTATCATCTGAGACTAGAGACCTAATGAAAGAATGGATTAGAAAGCTGGAAAAACTTATTGAAACAGAAGATCAGATAAATCAGTGATTTGGGTGTTTATAAAGGCAGTATTTTTTTTCGGCATTGCGATAGCATTAGCTTTCGTATTTAATTTTGTGAAAGATACTGATGGAACAGTAACCATTAATGTCCTCAATAGAGAGTACCAGTTAAGTTTTATATCTATTTCTGCACTTATCTTAGTGCTTCTAATTACCACTATATTCATAAATACAGCCGTAAAGTTTTTATTGTCCTTAATTGGATTTTTGAGAGGAGATGACACAGCACTTAATAGGTTTTTTGAAAGAAGGTCTGAAAGAAAAGGACAAAGCTTTTTATTAAGTGCATATACAGCAAGTTTTGAGGGAGATTATGAAAAAGCTTTATTAGACATAAAACGTAGTAAAAAGTATCTTAAGTCGCGGTCTTTGCCCAATATATTATCTCTTAGCTCTTATGAGGCAAAGGGAAACTTGTTAAAGCAAGAAGAAATTTTTAAAGAATTAATAAAGGACAAAACCACCCGTAGTATGGGTTTATTCGGTCTTATAAAAATGAAGCTGTCAGAAGGTAATACGAGCTTAGCGCTAAAACTTACAGAGCGGCTAATCAAACTTAAACCTCAGAACTTATCCTTTAATAAAACGTTTCTAAACCTGCAAATTACAGAAGGGGATTGGGAAGGAGCACTGACAACTTACAAAAAAATAAATAAGATCAAAAAAATGGACAAGGAAACCTATAGTAAAGGAGAGAGTATTCTTTTATTTCAAAAAGCCAAAGAGCTAAGGTCAGAAGGGAAAACCCTAGAAGCCTTGAAGGTTTCAAGGCAAGCTTTAAAAAGATCTGCTGCCTTAGTTCCAAACTCAATTTTTTTGTCTGAATTAGAGTTGCTTGAAGGGCAAAAAAAGAGGGCTGAGGCAGCATTGTTAAGTGCATGGAAAGCCATTCCTCACCCTGACATTGCCAAAAAATTTGCAGAGATTGAGAATAATGAAAGCGTGGATGCTCGAATAGAGCGTTTCAAAAAGATCTTAAATGTTAAAAAAACTGATATAGAAACAAAAACCTTGAAAGCCGAATTAAACATACTTTCTGAGAATTTTCCTGAAGCGAGACGGTCTATTATTGATTTAATTGAAACTGATAAAGCAAACGCAAAGATATATACCCTTATGGCTGCCATTGAGAAGGGGGTTGGATCATCAGATGCTGTTGTAAAAGGTTGGCTTGCAAAAGCCGTTACAGCTAGGCGATCAAAGACGTGGATTTGCTCTAACTGTGACAGTCAAAGTGAATGGGAACCAGTTTGTAAAAAGTGTGGAGAGTTCTCAACATTAGACTGGAAAGAAGAGACATATGAAAATTTAGGGAAAAATGATCAAAGTGAAATACTTCCGCTTATAATCGGAGAGAATACGAATAGTCCTGATATACCAGTAGACAAAGTTGAAATAGATGTTAATAAAGTTTGAACTATTTGTATATATATTTTGTTTAAGGGTTATGCGTTGTTTATAAAAGCCATTCCTTTTGTTTTAATTATGTTTTTCATAACACTTAAAGGATTATTTTCGCAGACGGTTGCTATGAATGCGGAAATAAGTAGCCTTGTACGTCCCAATTGGGAATTTGAGTCTTTTTGGGCCATTCCTCGAATTGGTGAGACAAAACCTCTAATATCTATAACCATTTCAGGGGGAAATAGTGCAATAAATGTTCGGTGCTTGGACCTTGAATATTTGGAAATAAAGAAAACCTTTAAACCTAAGGCAAAATTAGAGAGAGAGTTTCTTCACAAGATAATGTGCAAATCTATAAAAAGAGCTTTAAAAAACACACAGGGTTTAAGCCAATTAGTTCAGAGAACTGGTTTGTTAGAAGTTGGTCTCAGGTTTGATTTTCAAAACGGGTGGATTCAATTTGAAAAAATCCCTGAGCCGCCAAAACCAGAACCAGAAACGAATGAGATAGGCAGCGGGTTAGATCTTCATCAACAAAACACATAATTATATAATACTTTCATTTCCTTTAGATGGAAATCTCGGTATCAATATCGCAATAATTAATGAAATAAAAGATAATAAAGCTGCTAAATAAAAAACAGCGCTATTGTTGTATATCCAAATATAACCCAATAAAACCGGCAAGAATACAGCAGATATATGGTTTATTGTAAAGGCAACAGCTGCTGTTGGAGCAAAGTCTTCGCTATCTGCAATTTTTTGAAAATATGTTTTCATAGCAAAAGCCAACCCAAAGAACATATGGTCAGCTATAAATAAAATAGAGGCAATAATGTAAGACCAATCAAAATAATATAGACCTGCGTAAAGGAGGAAAATCACCATAAGCCCAAAATACTCGACAATAAGAGAAAGCCTTTCACCAAATCTTTCTATGAATCGACCAATTAAAGGCGCCATGAATATGTTAATTAAAAAATTTGTCAGTAGAAGAAGGGTAATTTGGTGAACGTCGAAACCATATTTTTCGACCATCATAAAGCTTGCAAAAACAACGAAAATTTGTCGCCTGGCTCCCGAAAAAAACTGCAGAGTGTAATATACCCAATATCTCCGTTTGAGTACAATAGCTAATCGTTGCTTTTTCCCAATTTGAAACTGTGGATAATAAAAAAAGCAGAAAACAACAAGTAATAAGCACAATAAACCTGCAAAGAGGTAGATGAAAAAATAACTAAAATTAAGATTTAGCCAAAGAATAATTATAGCGATATAAACAAAAAATGCGGAACCAGATCCAGCCGCTACAATCCATCCTATTGATGAAGGAGCTGTTTCTTTCTTTAGCCATTGCAGTTGAAGTGATTGATTGACTGTCTCGTAGTAATGAAAACCAATTGAACTAAGTAATGTCGTTAGGATTAATCCTTTAAATTCTGGAAAAAGAGCAGTAACTGCTACCGCCAACGCCAGAAGAGCTAGCGATATGTAGGCAAGTCTTTGCTCGCTTATAAAAAACAAAATAAAAATAACACAGACAGCAAGAAATCCCGGTATCTCTCTTACACTTTGAAGCCAACCTATTTCGACACCAGAAAAACCTGATACCTCTACTACAAAATTGTTAAGCAAAGCTACCCAAGTCGAAAACGCGATGGGCATTGCTATAGCGAGCAAGATAAGTAAGCCAAAAGGCTCTTTTGAAAATACTGTTTTTTTTAATATATTAAAGATATTAGGCATTAATGGAATTGGAAATGAATAACGAAATTTTTATAAAAGTCAGTAAGCTATTGGAAAACGGGGCGAAAGAAAGAGATCATGATTTCCATATTATGACTTTTTGTACCATTGGAAAGGAGGGAGTGGAAGCAAGAAGTGTTGTTTTAAGAAATTTTGATAAAGATAAAAATATTATTCGTTTTCACACAGATTACAGAAGTCCAAAACTTGGTGATATCAAGAGAAACCCAAACACAGTCTGCTTGGTATATAGTTATAAGCTGAAAACGCAGTTAAGGATAAATACAATTTCTAGTATCCATTACGACGATGCTATATGGAATGATTCATGGTCTAAGACAGGGCTCTCATCGAGAAAATGTTATTTAACAAAATATAATCCTTCAAGCAATATTGAAGAAAAGGATGATGGTTTGCCTCTAGAGTTAAAGGGAAAAACCCCGACATCAGAACAGAGTGAAGAGGGAAAAAAGAATTTTTGTGTTGTTGATAATAAGATAACCGAAATAGATTATCTTTATTTAAAATCATCGGGCCACGAGAGAATGTTATTAGATTTTAATAATAATAAATCTAGCTGGATTGCACCTTAGACTAGAGAATTCATATATGTTTCACCATTTATCATTACGGTTTTTAAAGAAGGACATAAAACGTTGTTTTTGTCTGCAATCTTAATAAGCTCTAAAAATATATGCGCACTCTCAATTTCAGATTTATTTACCATGTCTCTTCGCATAGAAGAGTTCCATGTAGATTCTTTGTCAGAAAGAAAGCGTCTTTGTTGTGCTAAATCATCGTCTCTCACCTGAATTTTTTCTGACTTTGCTATATTTATACACTCATCATGAAGATCAGTAATAAATGATATTCCATGCCTAGTGGACGCAATCTCTCCTATGGTTGCATTAAATAGAGTAGTGGCTCCCGCTACAGTGGTTATTAGTACCCACTTATGCCAAAGGTCTACAATGATGTTATCTGAGTACTTAATTGAGAAGTTTGCAGAACTACAAGCATCAAAAAATTTTCTTCCATGCGGTTCATTCTTCTTGCTTAAGTGACCGAAAGTAAGCGAGTGAATATCGTTAAAATGGAGAATTTCACTCTCTTCGCTTAACGTGGAAAAGATGTGTGCGATACCTCCAAATAAGCGAGCATTTGGAAACTTACTTTTTAATTTTTCCATATGTGCATAGCCATTAAGTAATGGGATAATTAATGCCCCATCCTTTACAGGAAAAGGTAATTGTAAAATTTCGTCTAAATCATAGGCTTTATTAGTAAATAAGATAACATCATAGATATTGTCCAATATATCAATGGTCACAAGGTTGGGGCTACCGGCGAAATCACCTTTTGGACTCTTTATTACTAAACCTTTTTTTTCTAATTTTCGTTTCTTTTTCTCTCTTACCAGAAAGGTAACATCCATACCCGCCTCAGCCATTCTTCCACCAAAGTAACCTCCCACTGCTCCTGCTCCCAAAACCAAAACTCTCATTACTTTTTACCTTCCTCAAATTTTATATTAAGTGATGATAAGGACTTAATTGCCTCAATCAGCTCTGCGTCATTTGCAACCCAAGTTGACCTATCATTTGCCAGCATCTTTTCTCCTCGCCACTGCTGGAAAACTTTTACAAAATAGTCTTTAAACCTAACCATCGAGAACACGGCTATTTCTCCTGTAGATTTATTTTTAATATATTCTGGGCAGAATATATTAAAAACTATTTGCTCATTTGTTTCTTTAACGAGGTTGTATTTTAAACTCTCGCGGTAGCAATAGTTTACGTAGGCATCTAGCTGAATGTCTTTGAAAACTCTTATGGGATCATTTACCCCCTCTTCAATTTGAATTGAAAAAAATTTTATCCATATTGAGGGATCATCATTATACTGATAAATTTTTATATTCGAGTAAAGCTTACCATCTTCTTTGATGCCATTTTCTGTTTTTGAGACCACTTTTTTTTCCAGTGCCCAATCGGGAATAACAGCCTCAACACCAATATTATTTGACGGGTTCCAAAACGTTAGATTTTTGGCTGCAAGACTTGAAGCCAGTAGTGAAGAAAGTAAAAACACTAAGCCTGTTGTCGATAATATAAAAAGAGAAATTATTCTCACATTTTTTCTTTCAAATCCGAGATTTAGAGAATATGGTATAGCACGATTAAAAATTGTCAAAAAAGTCTACCAAAGACCCAGTAAAATATTCGAAACGCGTCGGATAATTTTAACGTCAGTTTAATCAGAGAGCTTATTGGGATAAAACATGAATGATCTTAGTTACACAGCAAAGGTTTTTAAAACGGTATGGGTTTCCGACATACACTTGGGAACAAAAGGGTCAAGAGCTAAAGAGTTTTTAGATTTTCTTAAAATTGTAGAATGCGAAAAAATATTTCTGGTAGGAGATATAGTAGACGGGTGGCAACTGTCTAAACGATGGTACTGGCCACAGACGCATAATGATGTTGTGCAGAAGATTTTGGAGAAGGCAAAGAGAGGCACAGAAATTGTTTTTATTCCCGGTAATCATGACGAAGTGGCAAGGGACTTTGTAGGTCTCACACTGGGAGGCATAAAGGTTAAGGATGATGATATACATCATACAGTTGATGGCAAAAAATTCTGGGTCGTTCATGGCGATTTATTCGATAATGTTATTCAGCATGCAAGGTGGCTTGCATATGTTGGTGACTGGGCGTATGTATTTCTATTGAAAACAAACGCAGTTTTTAATGCTATTCGACGACTCTTTAAACTTCCCTATTGGTCGCTGTCTCAATACTTAAAATCAAAAGTGAAGTTAGCCGTTTCATTTATGTCTGCCTTTGAAAAATCTATAGCAACGGAGACAAGGCGAAGAGGTTGTGATGGAGTAATTTGTGGCCACATTCACAAAGCGGAGATGAAAATGGTTGAAGATATAGTGTATGCCAATGATGGGGACTGGGTAGAATCGATGACCGCCTTAGTGGAGAATCTTGATGGTAAACTCGAGATAATTGAATGGACTAAAACAAAAGGTAGATTGATGCCTATTGAAGGCATTAAATAAAAGAAATTTGTCAAAAATAGTTATTATAACCGATGCATGGACACCTCAAGTTAATGGAGTGGTGGTTTGTATTCAGCAAACAGTAAAACACCTAAGAGAAATGGGACATGATGTTTTTGTTATCGGACCTGACCGCTTTAAAAATATTCCCTGTCCAACTTATCCAGAAATAAGATTAGCTCTGTTCGCAAGAAAAAAGGTGTTTGCTATCCTTGATGATTTAAAACCGGATGCTCTCCATGTCAATACAGAAGGTCCTCTCGGAATAGCTGCTCGATCGTACGCTCACAAAAATAAAATGCGTTATACGACCGCTTTTCAAACACGCTTTCCAGAGTACATAAAAGCACGAACAGCAATCCCACTGTCCTGGACATACGTTTTTCTTAGATGGTTCCATAAAAACTCTGAGAGAGTGCTTGTTCCTTCTAAAACAGTTCAAGAAGATCTCATCAAATGGAATGTGGGAAAACCTGAGGTGTGGTCTTTAGGAGTGGATCTTTCAACGTTTCAACCAAAGAAAAGAACCGCTAGAAAGAAAAAGGTTTATGTTTGCACAAGCCGATTAGCGATAGAGAAAAATTTAGACGCGTTCTTAAGTCTAAAACTCGATGGGGAAAAAAGGATGATAGGCAGTGGTCCTGAAGAAAAAAGACTTAGAGAAAAATACCCAGACGTCAAATTCTTTGGAAATAAAAGTCATGAGGAAATAGCAAATATTTATCAAGAGTGTGATTATTTTGTCTTTCCATCAAAAACTGATACTTTTGGATTGGTGTTGCTCGAAGCAATGGCATGTGGGCTCCCTGTTGCTGCATATAATGTTTCCGGTCCGAAAGATGTTATCGGCAAATCGAAAGCAGGAATCCTAAGAGAAGATTTGGCTGAAGCAGTACGAGGATTAGAATCGCTTAGTGCATCGACTGCTATAAAACATGCAAAGAAGTTTTCTTGGGAAAAAGCAACAGAAAATTTTTTTTCTTATCTACATATAGGATGAGAAGTCGCTAACTATAGTTTTCATTAAGCGAATAACCTGCACTTCTTACAGTTCGTATTGGATCTTTTTTAACTTTACCCTTATTAAGAGCTCTGCGTAAACGTCCCACATGGACATCAACTGTTCTTTCCTCGACGTATATCTGATTACCCCAGACTTTATCTAACAACTGCTCCCTGTTAAATACTTGTCCAGGCCTCATTAGAAAAACTTCAAGCAACTTAAATTCCACAGGCCCTAATTTTATTTCCTTTTTACCTCTAAATACTCTCTTGTTATCACGGTTTAATTCAATGTCATGAAAATTTAAGGTGTCTGTAAAACTGTCTTCACTCACGCGTCTGAGAAGAGCTTTCGTTCGGGCAATTAATTCAGAATTTGAAAAGGGCTTGGTTATATAGTCATCAGCTCCGGTGTCAAAAGCTCTCAATTTATCACTTTCTTCAGTTCGCGCTGTTAGCATTATAATGGGAATTTTCTTTAGGCTTTTACTCGCCCGTATTTGCCGTAGTATCTCAACCCCTGATAAATTTGGCAGCATCCAGTCTAATATTACGAGGTCAGGCATTTCGTGCTTTATGAGATCAAGAGCCTCCTCACCATCAGAACATAATATTACGTCATATTTTTCTTTAGAAAAATTATACTTAATTATTTCCTGGAGATCCTTATCATCCTCTATAAGTATAATCTTTTTATTCATCTTCAATTTCTCGTCAAACTGGGAGATTCACTTTTGGTC
The DNA here is from genome assembly GCA_902537235.1 of uncultured Alphaproteobacteria bacterium. Taxonomy (GTDB): domain Bacteria; phylum Pseudomonadota; class Alphaproteobacteria; order Rhodobacterales; family Rhodobacteraceae; genus CACIJG01. Next base: position 55,730 of record CACBAO010000001.1, on the reverse strand, counting down.
TTACGGCCACTAAATTCTCACCGGTTATTGCAAAGTGAGTCATTTCTCCAATATGAGTAGTGTGATCTCCAATGCGTTCATAATTTTTTGCTATTATCATGAGGTGTGAACCAGAGGCCACTCGTTTTTTCTTTCTCAAATAAACCAGAAGATTTTCAAAGAGATCGGTATATATTTGATCAATTTTGTAATCATTTTTCCATACCTTTCGGGCTAGTTTTACATCCTGATTGGTGTACGCGTTTATTGATTTAGTAAGTTGTTTTTTGACTTTTTCACCTAATTTAAAAATTTGATTTCTAATGTCTGTGTGATGTTCTTCTGTTAAAAGTTGCGATCGTTTAGCGATATTCTTACAAAGATCACCTACCCTTTCAAAGGCGCCAGAGATCTTTATAGCAGAAAATAAAACGCGTAAATCATCAGCAACCGGTTGCCTTAATGCAATTGCTTTAATTACAGATTCATTTATCTCTGTTTCTAGTAAGTCTATCTTTTCATCTAAGAGAATAGCGTTTTCTGCCATTTTCACATTATTATCCTTTATCGAAAGATTTGAGTTCGTTATTACTTGTTCGCATAGACCACCCATCTCAACTATTTTACCATTGATATGAATGAGGTCCTCGTTAAATGCTGATGAAATATGTAAAGTCATTCTAATTCCTAATTATCCAAATCGTCCAGTTATGTAGTCCTGTGTTTTTTCATTGTCAGGTTGAGTGAAAATTTTGTCGGTATCGTTATATTCAATTAGGTCTCCTAAATGAAAAAAGGCGGTTTTCTTTGATACACGAGCAGCTTGCTGCATCGAATGAGTAACTATTATAATCGTGTAAGTTTCAGAGATCTCATTCATAAGCTCTTCGATTTTAGCAGTGGCGATCGGATCAAGTGCAGAACAGGGTTCATCCATTAGAATAACTTCCGGGCTAACGGCAATGGCTCTTGCAATGCATATTCTCTGTTGCTGGCCACCGGATAATCCTGTTGCTTGATCATTCAACCGATCTTTGACTTCATCTATAAGCCCTGCTTTTTCTAAACTATTGTGAACTATATCTTTCAATTCGTTGTCACTACTGGCTAAGCCATGAATTCTCGGGCCGTAGGCAATATTGTCAAAAATAGATTTTGGAAACGGATTGGCTTTTTGAAAAACCATACCTACGCGAGCTCTTAGTTCAACAGGATCTATGTCTGGCCCATAAATATCTTGTTCATCAAGAAGTACACTTCCTTTTATTGAACAGTTCTCTATGACATCATTCATTCTATTTAGACAACGCAAAAAAGTTGATTTTCCACACCCAGAGGGACCAATAAGTGCTGTTATCGTATTTTTCTTAATATTTAGGCTTATATCTTTAATGGCCTTTTTATCACCATAAGAAACTTCGACATTCTTTGCTCTAATTTTAATAGCCAATTAGCTCACCATTTCTTCTCGAATTTTTTCCTCAATACAACAGCTAAGAGATTCATTGAGATCAAAAACGCCACCAGGAACAGTATAGCTAAAGAACTTCTTTCATAAAATGCTCTTTCTGCACTATCAGACCACATATATATTTGAACCGGCATTGCTGTGGCACTTGATGTAAAAGTGGTTGGGATATCAATTATAAATGCTACCATCCCAATCATTAAAAGAGGTGCTGTTTCACCCAAAGCTTGTGCCATTCCAATTATTGTACCCGTTAGAATACCAGGTGCAGCTAAAGGTAAAACATGATGCATCGCAGCTTGCATTTTTGAAGCACCCAGTCCCAGAGCGGCTTCTCTTATAGATGGTGGAATGGAACGAATAGATGCTCTAGAGGCAATAATTATAGTAGGAAGCGTCATTAATCCTAAGACTAGACCGCCGACGAGCGGTGCCGATCTTGGCAAACCAAATGTGGAGAGAAAAACTGATAAGCCTAGCAAGCCAAAAACTATAGATGGAACAGCAGCTAAATTATTTATATTAACTTCAATGAAATCCGTTATTCGTCCAGGCTTAGCAAAATACTCAAGATATATCGAAGCCATAACAGCCAGTGGAAGTGCAAACATTACGGTGACAAAAAGGGTTAGAGCAGAACCTACTACCGAGCCTAATATTCCAGCACTCTCAGGCTCTCTAGAATCAGCAGATGTGAAAAATGTTTTGTTGAATTTAAGCTTTGCAATATCTCTCTCAACCAAGCTATTTACCCATGCTATTTGCTTGTTATTAATTCTTCTATCTTCCTCTGGAATATCAATGCTTAATCTACCTTTTAAATACTGATCCGCGTCATCAGATAAATGAAGCCAAACTGACAAAGTGTGAGAGCCACTCCCAAGAGCTTTCTTTTTGACAATTTCCTTTAGATCGTATCCAGCATTAGCTGAAATAATTGCAAATAGTTCCTTTTTTTCATTTCTCTCTTTTACCTCGGGAAAAAATTCCCTCAACGCACTTTTAACTAAGCCATCCCAGTTGAATAGGTTCATCTTGTTTTTGTTTATAGTGCCGCTGTCATCAACTAGCTTGTCCATATTTACAGAGATATCTACCTTGAAGTAGGCTTGCTGAAGAGCGCTATATCCATTAAGCCCGATCGAAATAAGTAGGGTTGCTAGCATAATAAGAGCAAAACAAATGGAGGTAATACCATAGATCTTTAATCTGGTCTCACGTGCTCTTCTTGATTGGATACTTTTTCTAATCATATCTTTCAGCTAGCCTCCGAGATATAGAAAGAGCAAAAATATTGAGTAACAGGGTGAAGAAGAAAAGTGCCAATCCTAGGCCAAAGGCTGACAAGGTTTTAATATCATCAAACTCTGTATCCCCAGTAAGAAGAGATACAATCTGAACTGTGACAGTGGTTACAGAATCTAATGGATTAACAGTCAAACTTGCACTTAATCCTGCAGCCATTACAACGATCATTGTTTCGCCAATCGCTCGACTGACGGCTAAGAGAACAGCACCAACTAAACCAGGAATAGCAGCGGGAAGAACTACGTTGTATATTGTTTCAGCTTTTGTGGCACCAAGCCCCATTGAACCATCCCGCAAGCTTTGAGGAACAGCTCTGATAACGTCATCTGATAAAGAGGAGATAAAAGGAATAATCATTATTCCCATTACAGCACCGGCTGCTAATGCTGACTCAGACGATACATCTAATCCTAGTGAAAACCCTATTTCCCGGAAAAATGGTGCCGCTGTTAATGCAGCAAAATACCCATAAACCACAGTAGGTATTCCTGCCAAAATTTCTAATGTCGGTTTCACAAAATCCCTTGTTCGTGGCGAGGCAAATTCCGCAAGATAAATTGCGGAAAACAACCCTATAGGAATAGCAACACACATTGCAATAAAAGAGATAAGGAGTGTCCCAACCAATACGGGGATCATACCAAAAGAGCCAGCTGCCGCAACTTGGTCGCTGCGAATAGCTACATTTGGTGCCCAGTGCAACCCAAATAGAAAGTTGAAAAAGTTGTAGAGACTGAAAAACCTCAGTGCCTCAAACAAAAGGCTCAGAATTATTGCTCCAGTCGTAAAAATAGCTATTACCGCTGAAACAAAGAAAATATTTATTATTAATTTTTCAACGTTTTCTCTTGCATTTGCGCGAGGGCTTTGTAGTGAGCTTACAAACATACCCACAAGGGCTGCACACAAAATAACAACTAGTCCCCGATAAAAATGTAGTTGGTCTAAAGCTGCTTTATAATCACTGGCAAGTGAAAGAATTTTTTCATCAGCGGTCGCTATTTTCCCATTAGAAACGTTAATAACTTTCGCTAAAATAAGGCTTACAAAGGATTGATTTAATTTTGGGTTTAACTCCTGAATTTTATTATAAAAGAGTTGATCAATATAGTTGGGCCCTCCTATGGTTAGGAAAATAAGAATAATCGCTGAAGGAATAAAAGCCCATAAAAAGGACTGCTGCCCATAATGTGACGGCAGCGCTTTTGATCTTTGTCCAACGAAGGCTGCCTTTTTTAAAATATTATTTTTGGAATAAAAATAAAAGAAAAGCGAAACTCCAATAAGCATAAAAAATACGAAGCTTAGAGGGATGTTTTGCAATATTCGAATCCTGAAAAAATTAGATCTATAAAGCCGATATGCTAATCGGCTTTATAGATTTAGTAAATGGATTTTACCTTAAGGCTTTGGTATTAGACCGGCATCCTCCAATGGACTTTCACTTGTTGCTAGGCTCATGAAGTAATCTCCAAACTCTTGAAGCCCAGGTATTACCCCAACGTGTTCTTGTTTTATATAAAAGTAGAGCGGTCGAGACACTTCATAACTTCCATCCGCTATTGTTGATATCGACGGAGCTACACCATTGATAATAGAGCCCTTTACCTTCTCTTTATTTTGATCAAGAAACGAAAATCCGAATATGCCAAACCGATCCTTATTAGCTGATAATTTCTCGATAATTAAATTGTCATTCTCTCCAGCTTCTGTGACCGCACCATCTTCCCTTAAAGCTGAACATGATGCTTTATAGTCTTTCTTACTCATATTATATATTTTCTTACAAGTATCGTGCATTACCAACTCTACAAAGGCATCTCTCGTTCCTGAGGAGGGAGGAGGAGCTAAGACGTCTATTTCAATGGTAGGTAACGAGGGATTGATATCGCTCCACGTTTTGAAGTTATTATCAACCATCATTCCATTAGACATAACTTTGGCAGATACTGCTTTAAAGATTTCTTCTTTTGTTAAGGATAATTGTTCACTTCCTTTACTATTGGAGAAAGTAATTCCATCATATCCAATCATATACTCGATAGGATTTATTCCATTTGATGCACAATCTTTTTTCTCTGTCTCTTTTATAGCCCGGCTTGCATTTGTGATGTCTGGGTGCTCTAGTCCGATGCCAGCACAGAATAGTTTTACACCTCCCCCAGTCCCAGTAGACTCTATTACCGGTGCCCTGAAATCGGTATTTTTGGCAAATCGTTCTGCTACAATAGTAGAAAAAGGAAATACTGTTGATGACCCAACTATCGATATTTGATCACCCTCTCTTGCTATTGAGATATTGGAAATAAAAATAGTCGATAGAAAAACACAGGAAGCTAATTTTATAAAAGACATCATTTTATTCTCCTAAAAATTGGAAATTTTTAATTTATAAGGAATATGCAATTTTAATTGCTATAATTTATGTCAGAAATATAAAAAGTTTATGAATATTTAAGTTGCTGATAAATATAGATAAATTGAATTCTCTTCTATTTAGGTTTTTTTGTCTTTGGTTTCGGAAGCCATGCAGTAAACCTACTGCCCTCACCTAATTTTGAGTCAATTTGTAGCCTTCCTTGATGTCTTATTAGAATATGTTTTGCTATTGCAAGGCCTAAGCCAGTACCATCTCTTTCTACTTCAACATTAGTATTAGCCCTATAAAATCTTTCAGTTAGTCTATACAAGTGCTCAGGCGCAATTCCCGAACCATTATCTTCCACTACTATCCCGATCATATTTTTTTCTTCTTCTTTGGAAACATAAACTTTTATTGTACTTTTTTGACCAGAATATTTTATAGCGTTCTCAATAAGATTTGAAAAAAGCTGCCTTAACTGCGAAATATCCCCAAATACTGGAGATAATTTCTTCGAAATTTTATTTGTGAGTTGTACTTTATTTTCTGCCGCTAGAGGCTCTAGTGTCGATATAAGTTCGAAGATTAGTGTTCCTAAGGAAGTTTCAGAAGTTATCGGCTTTGTTTCCTCAATTTCTAATCTAGATAGGGACATGAGATCTTGAATTAACCTTTCCATTTTTCCAGCCTGTTTGCTCATGAGCTCTAAAAAGAGCCTATGCATTTTCGGGTCTTTTTTGGCGTGCCCTTGTAGCGTTTCGATATAACCCATAATTGAAGCAAGAGGAGTTCTTAGTTCGTGACTAGCATTTGCAACAAAATCGGTTCTAACCTTTTCAGCTTTTATATAAGAAGATTCATCTGTAAATTGAATGAAAATATCATTAAAGTTTTGTGACAATTTATTTGAAGATATAAAAAATATGTGAGCTTTTAGTTGCCTAAATTGAGGGCTTTGAATTTCGAATGAGAGCTTTTCCTCTTTATCGTTTCTTAGAGCATTTTCAACTGATCTTAAAAAAATAGGAGAACGAAAAACAGTTGAAATATGCGACCCAATTTGAAAATCAGGTATGATGCTTTTTGCTTGCAGATTTATATATGTCAGCCTCCCATTTCTATCAATCAAAACGTATGGAGAAGGAAGAATATTTAGCAGACCTTTTACTATTTGGTAGGTAACCTTTTTATCATGAGCATTTCTGATAACTTCTTCAGATTTATCATCCTTGACTTTCTTCATGTTGTATTTTTGCAGTTCTAGGCTCGACCGTAAGTACATATAAAAAATCGCGCAGGACATTAATATAGTTACAGGAAAAGCCCATAATGGATATCCAAGCGCTGCAAACAAACCAACAATTGTAGTTAAAATTATAGAAAAAAGCGTGAAAGTGGTTAGATTTTCTTTCATATTTCCGTTAGTTTATTTTGAGTATAACAAATTAGAGGATTTTTAACAAAAAACCGATTTTGAAATACTTTAGTAGTGGAAATAAAAATGGAAAATTTGGAAAAATTTTATATTAATGGGCATTGGGTAACCCCCGATTCAAAAAAAAATATGCCTGTATTGAATCCATCCAACCAAGAAGAATTAGGTAAAGTTTCGTTAGGAAATGAGAAAGATGTCAATGTAGCCGTAGAGGCAGCAAAAAGAGCTTTTGAAACATATTCTAAGACTACAAAAAAAGACCGCCTTGCTCTTTTGAAAGAGCTAAAATTTGTAACGGAAAAAAGGTTCGAAGATTTGGCGCAAGCTATGCGGCAAGAAATGGGCGCGCCAATTTCAATGGCACGTTCAGCTCAAGCTGATGCAGCCATTGGACATTTAGATTCATTTATCGATGCATTAAATGAATTAGAAGAGAGAACTAAATTAATTAATGGCGATATTCTTTTAAAAGAACCCATAGGAGTATGCGGGTTGATAACTCCCTGGAATTGGCCTATTAATCAAATTGCTTTGAAGGTCATACCCGCACTTGCAACTGGATGTACATGTATTCTAAAACCATCTGAGCATACTCCAGTATCCGCAATGATTTATGCTGAAGTCATAGAAGAGGCTGGGTATCCGGCTGGGGTATTCAACCTCGTTAATGGTGTTGGGGATGTTGTCGGAACAGCAATGTCCAAACATAAAGATATTGATATGATGTCCTTCACTGGATCAACGAGAGCAGGAATACTGGTAACTAAAGATTCAGCAGAAACAATTAAGAGAGTTACTTTAGAACTGGGTGGAAAATCTCCTAATATTGTCTTCTCTGATGCCAACCTAGAGAGAGACATCGAATATTCGGTGAAAGAGTGCATGTTAAACACAGGTCAGTCCTGTGATGCACCGACGAGACTTCTAGTTGAAAGCTCCTGCTATGAGGAAGTCTTAAAAATTGCAAAAAAAGTGGCTGAAGAAATAACGATCGATGACCCTGAAAAAGAGGGAGACCATATAGGGCCCTTATTCGATAAAATACAATTCGATCGCGTTCAGAATATGATAGACGTTGGGATCAAAGAAGGAGCTTCAGTGTTAACAGGAGGATTGGGAAAGCCTCAGGGTTTAGAAGATGGTTGGTTCGTAAAGCCCACAATTTTTTACAATGTAACGAACAATATGAGAGTGGCACAAGAAGAGATTTTTGGGCCTGTCCTTGTTATAATACCTTTTGAAAATGAGTCTGATGCCGTTTCTAAGGCAAATGACACCCCTTATGGATTAGCCGCATATTTGCAGACAGCTGATATGGAAAGAGCAGAGCGCGTAAGTTCACAGCTTAGGGCAGGTGCTGTTCATATAAATGGAGGCGGATATAATTATGGAACTCCCTTCGGTGGATATAAGCAATCTGGAAATGGTCGAGAAGGGGGAATAATGGGGTTAGAAGACTATTTAGAGACAAAGTCTCTTCACGGGATATAAGAGCTTTTCTTTTTAAATTTGGCAATTACAAGTTCAGTAAAGCCCGCTGTAATAATCGCTAAGGCTCCTAGCCATTGCAGATAAAACATTCTCTCCTCTGGAACCAAAACACTTGCACTAATTATCGCTACAACTACTTCTGACATCAGCAGAATAGCAACTCGGCCAGGAAATAAAATTTGTGAAACTTTGAAAACAATCATGAAGCTTGGAAGCAATATGACTGTTGACCACATAAAAACATAAGGTATGGAAGGTAAGAAAGTTTTTATATTAATAAGAGGCTCGTTGCTAATAAAAATTATTAATAAAAAGGCTCCAACACTTGTAAAAATGTAAACAAAACTCGTTATAGGTATCATTTTAATATCTGGCCTGTGTTTCAAAATAGACGAGCCACATGAGAAAAGAATTCCAGACAAGAAAGCAAATAAGTCGCCAATGTTAAGAGGATAAGAGGAATTTTTTGTACCAGAAAGCAAAAGAACTAATCCTACGATCGCAATGCAAATTGATAATAACCGGGCTCTGGTAAAAGGCTCTGAGAGAAAGAAATAGCCGATAATAGTCCCCCATATCGGGCTAAGATAGAACATAAGAGTTGCGCGCATAATTGTTGTTTCCAAAAGTGCGCTTGCATAGAATGTAAACGCTATCCCGATTAATAGTCCGACTTGGAGGGTAGGCCAAAAGCTAGTCCTGAAGTGAGAAATCTTTAAAAGTGATAAAGGTAGGATAAAAATTAGTGGGCATGCATTAATAAAAAAAACACTCCAATAAGTTGGAATCCCGTACCCCTCAATCTCCCTGAGTGGTATCCAATATAATCCCCAAATTCCACCACTAATCAAAATGGAAAAGCTTAGAGTTGTCTCAGAGATTTTTTTTGGGAAGGCAGTTAGCAAATTAAGTCAATCCATATACTATACATTCAAGGAGACGATACACTGAAATCTTATTAAATAAAATTTTTTCACAAAAAGTTCTATTATATTTTATTCTTAGGTAATAACTCTGCTCGATGATCTCCGATGTTTATAAACGAATCCGAAATTCTACAGCCTCAAGACTGGTCGTTTCCAATACCGATCATGTATGGCCCCGGAAGAATAGTGGAAATCGCCGATCTATGTTTACAGCATGGAATTCGTAAACCTTTAATTGTTACCGACAAAGGAAGTGAAAATTTACCCTTTTCTATTAAGCTTCAAGAATTACTAAATAACAGCAAAATAACCTGTGATGTTTTTGCAGATATTTCTCCCAACCCTTTAGATACGGATATTGCTGAGGGGAAAAAGAAATTTTTAGATGGGGCTTTTGATGCAGTTATTGCAATTGGTGGTGGTAGTGCAATGGATGGTGGCAAGGCAATTTGTCTTGTGGCTAATAACGCTTATGATCTATGGGACTTTGAGTATGAAAGAAAAGACACTCCGGAGATCAATGCAAATAACCAGTTCCCAAAGTTAATTACAATTCCGACCACAGCTGGCACTGGTGCGGAAACTGAGAGTACGGCGATGATTACGGATACAAAAAAAGGTATGAAGTTTTGCGTTTGGCATCACAGTTTCAAACCGAATATTACAATTCTTGATCCAGAACTTACTCTTACATTGCCCAGAAATCTAACGGCATGGACAGGATTTGATGCGTTGACGCATGCTATAGAAGCTTTCCTTGTTCCCTCTTTCAATCCCTTATGTGATGCGATGGCGTTGGAAGCTCTTAAGTTAGTTTCTAAATTTTTACCTGTAGCGTATAATGAGCCAAACAATATATCTGCTCGCGCGGGAATGCTGGTAGGTTCATGCCTTGCAGGCGTGTCATTTTTGAAGGGTCTTGGGCTTGTGCACTCGATATCACATATGATAGGTGCTGAATATAATACACATCATGGATTAACAAACGCGATCGTTCTACCGGTAGTTTTGCGTTTTAATTTGGAAGGAATGGATAGTCAGACAGCTACTATTGCTCAGAACATGCATCTAGAAGAGTCATCAGCAGCTAAGTTAATTAGTGAAATAGAAAAGCTAATGGGTAGGACAGACATTCCAGATAACTTGGGTGAGATAGGGGTGCCTCTAGATTGTGTGCATAGAATAGCAAAAAAAGCGATGGTTGATAGTGCAACGTCAACTAATCCTAAAAAGGTGTCATTAATGCAGATGGAAGATTTGGTTAAGACGTCAATTATAGGTAAAAGAACAACTTAAATATTTTTATCTAATCTTAAATTAAGGTTTGGATTTTTATGAATAATACTTTGATAGGAAAAACCTTTTTACGTTTAGGATTAGTATCTTTTGGAGGGCCAACGGCCCACATTGGATATTTTAGAGATGAATTTGTAAAAGAAAAAAAGTGGCTTTTAGAGGATGATTTCTCCTCATTGCTTGCAATCTGTCAGGCATTGCCCGGCCCTACCTCTAGTCAAATGGTCTTTTCTATCGGATTAAAAAAAGGAGGGTTTCTAGCTGCATATATTGCGCTCATTGCGTTCAGCTTCCCATCCGTCTTTTTAATGATATTGCTTGGGCTTGGGTATTCACTAAACCTTCTCTTTCTGAGCCAATCAACAATTACCGCAGTGTCTGTTGTCGCTATACCTGTGGTTGGGATGGCAGTGTTTTCAATGTTTAGGAATTTTTGCAGTAGTAATTTGGAAAAAATTTATTTTTTTGTTTTAACAATTCTTTTAATTTTTTTTGATTTGTTTTATTACCCCGCCATAATTTTAATTGCTTCTTGGCTGGCAGGAGCTTCTTTGTACAAGAAGTCAGATATGAACATCAAAACTCAACCCTTGATTGAAAACATAAATAAATATCTTGTATATGGAAGCCTTATTGCGGGCATTTTTGTATTTATACAATTAAATTTTTTATTAGTTGGCTCGATATACCCTTCGCTTAAAAACCTGTTTAATTCAGGGTTTCTAATTTTTGGAGGGGGGCATGTTGTCTTGCCTTTACTGCACGATTGGTTTGTCGACCAAGAAATAATTTCCTCTAACGAGTTTTTTCTTGGATACGGTTTTGCCCAAGCAATTCCAGGTCCACTCTTCTCTTTTGCTTCTTACTTAGGGACCGTTGCATCTGGTCCATTGGTATCAGAAAAAATATTAATGGGCCTGGTCTACTTATTTGCCTTATATGGTTCGACCCTTTTCTTAACACCCCTAGCGCTATATATGTGGGTTAGCATTGAAAAAATACCTGTTTTTTTAAGTGGGATAAAGGCGGTCAATATCGCCGTTTCAGCTATATTATGTTCCTGCTTTCTAAAGCTTGTGTTGCCATCGATTATTACTGGATATGACTCTTTAGTATTTCTTGGAATGAGTGTGTTTTTAATTTATTGGTTCAAGGCTCCCATATGGGGCATTGTTATTCTATTGGGTGCTGTTGGTTATGGCTTTGGCATTATTAGTGGGTAAGCAATAAAGACGCATCTTTATTACTTAAACCCCGATTTGTTCACAAAATTGACATTCGCTGCTAACAGCTCAGCTCTTAGTCTCTCTGCTTTTTTTAGTTTGCCTTTTGCGTATGCTCTCAAAAGCTTAAACTGTCTTTTTTTAAAATACGCTTCTTTTTTTTCTAACCGCTCGTTTTGCATATTATTCCCCTTTAAGGCGTTAAATATATTCATATTTTTATAATAAGTCAAATTAGCCATATTTTTGAATGCTTTAGGTTGTCATAAATTAGTCACAAAATTGTCATTCGTTAGTCTTTTTTCTCTTGAAAGACTATTTAATCCAATATTCGTATAGAGACTCTTGTCATCTCACTTCCATTAAGGTTATGTATTTACTGGGAAGGTGATATTTTTCTTCAGAAGCGTTTATCTATGACCACAGAGATTTTTCTAATAATTTTGTTCGCCGCTTTTTTGCATGCCTTTTGGAATGCACTAGTAAAAAGTGGTGACGATAAATTACTACAGATGGCTGCAGTTTCTTCTGGCCACATACCCTTCGCTATAATACTCCTATTCTTTGTTAATCCCCTTTCCCTTGAATGCTGGCCATATTTATTTTTTGGGGTCATCTTTCACCTAGGGTATCAACTATTTCTTGTGGAGTCCTATAAGCGAGGCGGTCTATCACAGGTTTACCCAATCGCTCGTGCTTCATCGCCTGTAATCGTTACTATTTTTACATTTTTATTTCTGGATGAAAAAATAACGTATATGGAAATATTATCGATATTGATAATCGTAACAGGCCTTGGTGCAACAGTAGGATTAAAGGTACAACATGTCCCAAAAAACGCAGCGATCGCTGCGTTAATTACCGGGTGTTTCATCGCCAGCTATTCAATGGTTGACGGATACGGAGGGCGCGTTGGCCAAAGTCCCGTTGCCTATTATTGCTGGTTGTCCATCATAAATGGTTTAATCTTTTTGCTATATGCTCGAATTGTGTCACCACGTATTCTGCCAAATTTACTGAGCGACGCTAAAGGTATATTTTGGGTGGGAGGAGGCGCTTCCCTCGCAGCTTATGCGATGGTAATGTGGGCCTTTTCGAAGGCTCCAATTGCAATTGTTATGGCTATGCGCGAAACATCAATCTTATTTGCTATTCTGATAGGGTTCTTTTTCCTTAAAGAAAAATTAACCCTTCCAAAAATACTAGGAACATTCATTACGCTTGCGGGAGTAATTCTTCTTAGGGTTACCTAGTGTTACAAAACAGAGGTTATAGAAGGATTAATATACTTCTTCATTATGAATGGTGTAGTTCTTACCATCCAGCAGAATAATGCCATATCCCGATTTCTCACCTGAAGCATATTGTACTCTATCAGCTTTGAACTTTAAGACCATTTGTTGATTTACGCTTTTAAATGTAGAGAAATTATATCCTTCATAAAGACCACTTATATTTCTATGTATATGACCAGATATCAGATGATGTACATTATCGAAACTCTTTATGGATGAAAAAAAATCATGAGAATTTTTTAGTCTTAGTCGGTCCATAGCTTGCATTCCTGTCGTAAAAGCTGGATGGTGCATAAACAAAATTACTTTTTTATTAGCCGCTTCTTTTAGTTTTTCAGCCAACCATTCGAGTCTCTTTTGACATAAGAAACCACAGCTAATTGGAATGTCATCGTAAGGATCTTTAAGTGTATCTAAAAATATAAAATCAAAATATTCATAAGACTCACTACTTTGTAAAAATCCATTGTGATCTGGTCGATAGTCAGGGAATATATCGAGGAAGTTTTCTCGGTTATCGTGATTACCGAGCATAAATTTAATCGGTTTATCAATTGTCGAGACCAAATTTCTTAAGGCGTTATATTCGTCAGTTTTACCACTATTTGCTAAGTCGCCTGTAAAGACCAACGCATCAAAATCGTTATGATTACTTTGTAAGTGAACTATCGCCTTCTCAAGTTTTTGTGACGACTTTTCTAAAGTTTCTTCAGCAGCAGAAGTTAAGTGAATATCCGAAAAGACTATGATTTTTTTCATTATTAGCTCTAGTAAAAAATTTTCTGGTCTAAATGATCGCCCCTCTGACCTTTGCAGAGACCCATTCAGAAATGAAAACAGTAACCAAAATGACGAGAAGGATTGTAGAGACCTGCGTCCATGCGAGAGTATTGATTGATCCATTTAACTGGAGACCAATACCACCCGCTCCAACGAGACCTAAGATTGTGGATTCTCGAATGTTTATATCCCAACGGTATATGCCTACACCCGCGATAGTTGGTAAAACCTGAGGTAAAATGCCATATGTCATTTGCTGAATGTTGCTAGCACCAGTTGCTTTTACCGCTTCAACTTGCGACTCATCTATTTCCTCTATCGATTCGTATAGTAATTTCGCACAAAACCCTATCGATCGAAGTCCGATAGCAATCGTGCCGGCCAAAACGCCAGGCCCTAATATAAAAACGAGCATTAATGCCCAAATAAGAGAATTAACAGATCGAGAGGAAACAATAATAAATAACGCTATTGCCCTAACAGAGTTATGAGGCGTCGTGTTTCGTGCAGCGCAAAATGCAACGGGAACAGCAATTGTCATCGCAATAATAGTTCCCAAAGTTGCAATATTTATTGTATCCCAAACGGGAACAAGTAGCTTAGTAATATAAGACCATTTAGGAGGTATCATACGGCTGCCGATATCAGCAGCCTGTCTTGGTGCGTCTTGGACAAAAAACCATACTGTTTTTTCAGAAATAACACTCCAAGCAAATAGAATAATTGAAATTCCGACTAACCATCCTAGCCAAATCCCAATTTGCTTCTTTGTTGTTCTTCTCCTCCACTCGATTTCGGTTCCACTGTTAATTACAACCATCACTGCACCCATTTTCTTAAATAACTGGATGCATATTCCAATACCATCACGATGAGGATAATAATTAATAGGATTGCTGCTGCTGTATCAAACTCATAGCGAGAAAAAGCTGTGTTCAAGGTGGCACCAATACCACCTCCACCAACTATTCCTACGACAGCCGATTCCCTGAAGTTAATATCGAGTCGATAGACGGAAAGGCCAATCATTCTTGGCATGACCTGAGGCTGTATTGCATAGTTGATCCATTGGAACCAATTTGCGCCAGTGGCCTTAACAGCTTCGGCCTGGGACTCGCTACTATTTTCAATGTCCTCCGCTAACAGTTTTGCAAAAAACCCGATAGTCCCTAGACTTAGGGCTATAAACCCTGCAAAAGGTCCAAAACCAAAAAGTTTTACCGCAAAAATGGCCAGTATAATTTCAGGAAAGGTACGGGATCCAGCAATTATAGATCGACATGTAATATATACCCAGAAGGGAGCTAAATTTCGTGCAGCCCCTAGTCCAATTGGAACCGACAGTGCAATTCCAGCAACCGTTGAAATTATAGCCATCCAGATGCTTTCTAATATACCATCCCAAACAACGCCTCTGTTGTCGGCAAAATTTGGGGGAAAGAAAGAGGCTATAAAGCGTTGACCCCTCGGAATACCCTCCATTAGCCTCTGAGGATTTATTTCCATTGATGCGATAGCCGCAATTAAATAGATAATCGCTCCAAGAATTATTCCCCATCGTAATAAGCTATTTGATATAAAAGGGGGTTTGTCCCAAACGGATGGATAGTGGCGCTCTTGTTTATCACTCAAGGAGCTCACTCTTCTTCATCCTCTTCATCAACTTTTTCTATAGTTGCTGTCCAGTCTTCTTCACCATAAATTTGTGTGAGTACTTCAGGGGTTAAGCCCTCTGGTTTGCCATCATAAACCACCTCACCGTTTGCTAAGCCAACAATTCTCTGAGCAAACATTTGTGCCAATAACACGTCGTGAATATTTATTATTGCGGTCAATCCTCTTTCGGAACAGAGCTCATTAATTAATCGCATTATTTGGCGAGATGTTTTAGGATCGAGACTGGCCGTAGGTTCGTCTACTAATAATAGATCTGGGTCCTGTATAAGAGCGCGACAAATTCCGACCCTTTGTCTTTGTCCTCCAGATAATTCATCTGCGCGCTTGTCGGCCATTTCAAGCAAACCGACTCTATCTAAAAGTCTAAATGCCTCTTTGATATCATCCTTTGGGAATTTTCTGAAATAACTACGCCAGAAACCTACATACCCTAGTCGTCCGGACAATACGTTTTCCATTACGGTCAAGCGTTCAACTAACGCATATTCTTGAAAAATCATTCCCATTTTTCGTCTGGATTTTCTAAGTGCCCTAGAAGAGAGTTTAGTAAGATTTATGTCGTTTAGCGTAGCACTGCCTGACGTTGGTTCAACTAGTCTATTAACACAGCGAATAAGAGTTGATTTTCCTGCACCTGAAGGTCCAATTAGCGCTAGAACCTGTGCATCAGGTATTACAAGATCTACTTGGTTTAGGGCTAAGTCACCAGTGTCGTATCTTTTTGTTAAAGCGCTAAGTTTTAGCATTGGCCTACATGTCCCAATAAAGCCAGGCGCTCCTTAAAGAGCGCCTGTAAAATTGAGTGTAAATTATATTACTTGCAGTCGTAACTTACACCATTGGCCTTGTCAATCTGCCTGATAACAGCCCAGTCATTCATATGCCGAATTCCTATAAAACGGTCTGCTTTTGCAAACTCTTTTTTATAAAGTGGGTCACTATCGAATTCCCATGTAAAGAAGGCAGTCTTTATTTTAGCCGTTAGCTCAGGATGAAGATTATGCGCATGCCCGTAACCAGTAGTTGGGAATGTTGGCGAACGATAAACAGCTCTTAATTTCCCTTTCTCAATAACGCCACGTCTTTCCATCCGTTGTAAAACTGAGTTTGCTACTGAAGCAATTTCATAATCCCCGTTGTAGACACCTAAAATAGAATTATCATGTTTTCCAGAAAATGTCGGGGTAAAGTCTCTGTCTGCGATTAAATCAAACTCACCTTTAAGGATAGCAGAAGGGGCTTTGAACCCAGAGTTTGAAGTAGGTGAAGTAAAAGCTAGTGTCTTACCCTTAATCTCTGATGGAGATTGGATAGGACTATCATCCTTCACAATAATTTCCATCTCATAACCATAGGACCCATCATTTTTTGCGTGCATCGCAAAAGGAACAAAACCTGCACAACTAACAGCTATTGGGTTTGATCCTGTGTTAAAACCTGCCACGTGTAAACGACCTGATCTCATAGCTTCTAATTGAGCGGCATTTGATTCGACAGGAAAGAAAACAACTTTTCTCTCCGTATGTTTCTCAAGATGCTCTACAAATTTTTTCCATATATTGGCATAAACAGCTGGATCCTCCACCGGTGTATACGTAAATATAATTGTCTTTGGATCAACCCAGTCTTTGGGGTCCAAGGGAAGGTCAGCGACTTGGTCAAAATTTCTATCACAATACGCTTTGTCTAAAGTACCTCGATTACAATCTTCGGAAAAAGCAGAATAAGCACTCAAAAATGAGGCTACTACCATTAAAATAAAAGTCCTTAAAAAATTTGTCATTATTTTCTCCCAGGTAAGCAGTGTTTGATACATCTTAAGTGAATAGTAAATTCGACGTAGCGTCAATCTATTATCCTCTTTTTATATTCAATATTTAAATTAATAATATGACAGAAAATTATCATTTTTATGAAAGAAACTATTTGAAGAAGTTTATTTTTTTCTTGAACTAAACTACATTTGTAATGATTAGAAAACTTTATTGCTATTGAATTAAAAGAAAAATTAAGAAGTTGAAGAAACTATCCTTTATACGGCACGCTAAATCAGACTGGACCTCTCCACTGGTGTCTGATCACGATCGTAGATTGGCAGATAGAGGGCAAAGAGCGTCAGCAATTATGAAAGATTTCTTTGAAACCACGAATAAGAATTTCGATAGTGTATTCTCATCAACCGCCTTAAGAGCAGTGGAGACAATTGAGATCATTAAACCTGCCATTAAGGATACAGAGATAATGTATAAAAAAGATCTCTATACTTTTGACGACCATATGATGCTGGAGTTCATATCCAAAATAACAGATGAAATATCATCAGTACTTATTGTTGGGCATAATCCCGCTATACAAGAGACGGTTCTGCGTCTCTCAGACTCCGATCAAAACTCGAATTTACTGAGTAGAGTCGAACAAAAGTATCCTACTGCCGCTTTTTGTACTCTTACGTCCACAATAGAAAGTTGGGCACACGCCGGCGATACGATGTTCAAGATTCAAGAATTCATTTGCCCAAAGGAACTATAGAATAGCTTTATTAGAGCTTTATTGGGCTCATAACTTCAGGCTCAACAACTATGTTTGAGCCCAGTTCTTCTGTTAGAACATCAGCATTTTGTTCGAGAAGAGGAAATGTTTTGTAATGACAGGGGACTAGTTTCTCAAAGTTAAAATATTTTTTTGTTGCATAGGCTGCCCTTTTCATATCCATAGTGAAGTGTCCACCACAGGATAGAATGCCAATATTTGGTTTGTGAAGGTCGTTAATTATTTCCATGTCAGCCATGACGTCGGTATCCCCAGAAAAATAAATTGTGTTATTTTCACCATCAATTACAAAGCCAGCTTCAGCACCAGTGTACATTATCTGGCCATTTTTCATCATAGATGAGCTGTGAACAGCATTAACCATTGTCACTTTAACGTTTCCAAGATTAACAGTTCCACCTTTATTAAATCCAGTTGTAGTTACTCCTTCACTCTCTTCCCAATACGACATTAGATCTGCTATTCCATAAATGGGGGCATTAGTTTCTTTAGCTATTTCTATAGTATCATTCGTGTGGTCAAAGTGTCCGTGAGAGATAAGAATATCAGTTATGCTTTGTAATGCTTCTTGTCTTTTTTCCGCGGGGAATAATGGGTTACCATTTAACCACGGATCTATAAGTATAATCCGATCCTCAATTTCTATTCTAAAGCTTCCATGCCCTAGCCAAATAATTTTCATATTAATCTCCTAATAATTTCGCGCTTTCAATAGATCCGTTAGCCAATCTGGATCCATTTCGGGCACGGAGGATAGTAGTAATTCTGTATATTCTGGATGTGGTGGTGAAAATATTTCACTTTTTAAACCCTGTTCAACAACTTCTCCTTCATTCATAACGACAACCTCGTCTGATATTGCCTTAACCGTAGCGATGTCATGAGTTATGAAAATATAGGAGAGATTTAAGTCTTTCTGCAATCGTCCTAAAAGCTTAAGAATTCCCTCTTGGACGATCTGATCTAATGCTGAAGTCACCTCATCGCATATTACTACCTCTGGATTAGCGGCTAAAGCCCTTGCTATGCATATGCGTTGTTTTTGCCCACCAGATAGTTCACTTGGATATCTGTCTATAAACCTTTCATCCAGATCTATTTGCTCTAAGAGTTCAACTACTCTTTTTCGTAAATTAGCACCCGTTAAGCCAGCAAAAAAGCTAGCAGGCCGACTGATAATATCATAAACGGTCTGCTTAGGGTTCATTGCAACATCAGCCATCTGATAGATCATTTGAATTTTTTGAAGTTGGTCTTTAGTTCTTCCCTTCAGAGATGGAGGCAATTCACGATTTTTGAATTTTACAGAACCTATTTTTGGCTCCAGTAATCCAGTAATCACGCGTGCCACCGTTGATTTCCCTGACCCACTTTCACCTACCAATGCTACAGTCCGGCCCAAGGGTAATTTTATATTAATATTTTTCAATACATGAAAACTTCCATAGAACGCATCTACATTTTTGACCTCTAAAATAATGTCCGCATTTTTTTTCTCTGGCTTTTGAATAGATCGAACAGACCAAAGGCTTTTTGTATAATCTTCTTTTGGAGACTTTAACATTTTTCGTGTCATCGCCTCCTCAACTTCTTCACCATATCTCAAAACCTTAATTCTATCGGCCATTTGCGCAACGACAGAAAGGTCATGTGTTATATATATTGCTGCTGTTCCATAGGTTTTCACGATATCACGCATTGCGGCAAGAACCTCAACTTGGGTAGTGACATCTAGTGCAGTGGTAGGCTCATCAAACACAATCAAATCAGGATTAGGCGACATAGCCATGGCAGTCATTATTCGCTGAAGCTGCCCACCCGAGACTTGGTGAGGATATCTTTCGCCAATCGTTTCTGGATTGGGTAGATTAAGAGCATCATAAAGAGAGCGTGCCTCATCAAATGCCTCGTTTGGCTTTTTAAGGCCAGCCCTGATAGTTGACTCAGTAGTTTGGTTAATTAAACGATGGGCTGGGTTGAATGAAGCTGCAGCAGATTGGGCTACGTACGTCATTCTATTGCCCCAATACTTTCTTTTTTCAGAGTCAGTGCGCTTTGTTAGGTCAACGCCGTCAAAATTAATTTGACCTCCTGTAATACGACATCCAGGTTGTGTGTAGCCCATGGCTGCGAGACCCAGCGTAGACTTTCCTGCTCCAGATTCACCTATCAGTCCGAGCACCTCTCCTCTTTTAAGCTCTAAATTGACTCCCTTAATGATTTTGTGCCATCTTTCATCGGAGAAACCTTCAATCTTTAAGTCTTTGATTTGAAGTAAAGTAGTATTTTCCTTTTTATTTTTCATCTTTAATTCCACTGGTTTTATGTAAAAACCAATCAACCACAAAATTTACGGCGACTGTCAAAAGAGCAATTGCAGCTGCTGGTAAAAGTGGTGTCATAGCTGCCTTTAAATCATATTGAGCAAACTGTATGAGAGATGCATTTTCTCTAACCATGGAACCCCAATCTGCAGTTGGTGGTTGAATGCCTACCCCTAAAAAAGAAAGCGCAGCAATAGATAGGAATACAAAGCAAAAACGAAGACCAAACTCTGCTATCAAAGGCGGAAGAATGTTTGGTAAAATTTCCTTTCGCATTACCCAGCTTATATTTTCTCCGCGCAATTTAGCAACCTCTACATAATCCATTACGACAACATTAAGAGAAACTGCTCTCGTAAGGCGGAAAACGCGTGTAGAATCCAACACCGCGATTATTATGATGAGATTTATAATTGTAGACCCGAAGATCGATAATAAAACCAATGCAAAAATGAGCTGAGGGATAGCCATTAAAACATCTACTGTTCTACTCAAAAAAAGATCCAGATAAGATCTATTAATAGCAGCGGTCAAGCCCAATGCACCTCCTATTAAAAAAGCAAGAATTGTTGTAGCAAAAGCAACTCCGACAGTATTTCGTGCACCGAATATCAATCTTGAAAATATATCGCGACCGATCTGGTCGGTCCCAAATATATGATTCGCACTCCAAGGTGCATAAGGCTCAGGAAATACTTCAGCCTCACCATAAGGCGCTATAAGGGGAGCAAAAATAGCTAACCCGACAAAAACAATTATTATAAAAATGCCAAATTTTGCGGTAAGTGGTGCTTTATTAAATTCAATCCTTAGTCTTGTGAAAGTTGAACGGCTCTCTAGAATAGAGCCAACTTCGCCAGTAGCGGAATATGTGTTGGTATCTTTGTTCATTTAGGATGCAATAATCTTGGGTTAGTAACTATACCAATTATATCTGCTATAAGATTTAATAGAATATACGTAACAGCGAAGATAAGAGCGCATCCCTGTACAACAGGTATGTCACGTGTCCTAACAGCATCTACCATCAATTGACCAACGCCAGGGTATACAAAAACGACCTCTACGACGACTACGCCTACAACAAGATACGCTAGATTGAAGGCTATTACAGTTGCGATAGGAGCCCAAGCATTGGGTAACGCATGTTTAAGAATGATTTCTGTTTGCGAGGCGCCCGATAACTTTGCCATCTGAATGTAGGGGCTAGCAAGTAAGTTTATGATAGCTGCTCGTGTCATTCTCATCATGTGAGCAACGATCACTAATGTTAACGTGAAAGCAGGCAGTGCTGTGCGGTAAATTCTTTCACCAAAATTTGTATCAGGATCAACGTTTGCCAGAGATGGAAATATCTGGTTAAGTGATGCAAAAAACAAAATCAAGATGTAGGCAACAAAGAATTCAGGAAATGAAATTGTTGTTAAGGTGGCTGTGTTTACAGACCTGTCAAAAAACGAATTACGGTAGAGAGCTGTCAGTATCCCTAATATTAACGAGAGAGGAACGGCAATAAGAGCTGCCATAGAAGCTAAAAACAGTGTATTCCATAATCTTGGAGCAATTTTATCTACTACTTCAGCGGACCTGTCGGCGCCTGAAGCATTGCGTCCAGAAAAAGACGTTCCAAGATCTCCTTGTATCGCACCTAGTGCCCAGTCGAAGTATCTTATGTATGCAGGTTTATCAAGCCCTAACTCCTGTCGAAAAGCAGCCACGGTTTCTGGTAACGCCGCTTGACCCAGTATCGCCTGTCCGAAATCTCCGGGAAGCATTTCAATTGCTGAGAAAATGATTATAGAAACGAAGAAGAGGGTGGCCAAGCCCAACCCCAAACGCTCAAGAACTGTTTTAACTACAGGATGCAAAGAAATATCTATTTTTTAGAAGGGCAGATAATTCTGCCCTTCCTATTTAAATTAACCTTTAAATATTATGCAAACCACCAACGCTCAACACACTTGGCGCCATCGCTATCCCAGTTAGCTGCTATTTTGCCATGGGCAATTTTCTTGCTGTTTGCACTTACGTAACTGTTAAAGAGAGGGCAGAGCAATCCGCCATCGTCATAAATCAAACGTTGGCATTCATACAGAATATCCCGCTTCTTGCTCTCATCGAGCTCTTTCCTAGCGTCTTTAACAAGTTGATTAAACTTAACAGCAGAGTCGGTTGTTTTCCACATAGTGTCATTCCATTTTGACTCGGCTACATAAGCGGCTGAGAACATCATAGTTTCAGCGGGACGTCCACCCCAGTAACATGCACACCAGCCTTTTGCGTCATTATTCCACACATTTGACCAATACCCATCGTTAGGCTCACGGATTACTTCGATGTCAATCCCAGCCTTTTTCGCAGAGTTTGCCATCAATTGAGCAGCATCAACTGCACCAGCGAATGCGGCATCAGCAGCCGATAACTGTATTTTTCCGGAGTGACCTGATTTTTTGTAGTGAAAAGCGGCTTTATCAGCATCAAACTCTCTTTGAGGCAAGTCCGAGTTATGGAAATAATTGGCAGTACCGATTGGAATATCGTTACCTACTGCTCCATAACCAAGAAGGATTTTGTCAACAAGCTCTTGACGATCCACAGCCCACTTTAAGGCCATCCTCAAGTCGTAATCACCAAAAGGATCAACATTTAGTCGCATTGGAAAGGTATAGTGAGCTGTACCTGTTGCCTGCATAATGTTTATATTTGGGTTACGCTTCATTAAATTGATAGTTTTTAGATCAACTCTATCCATTGCATCAATTTCGCCACTTATTAAAGCAGTTTGTCTAGCATTTGGGTCAACAATCGATAGTAATTCTACCTCATCAAAATGTGCTGCACCCTCTTTCCAGTAATTTGGATTTCTCTTCAATACAGACTTTACACCTGGTTCGAAGGATTGAACGATGTATCCGCCTGTACCAACTCCCGAAGTCATATCGCCAGCCGGTCTAATAGAGATGTGATAGTCACTTACAATGTAAGGGAAGTCCGTGTCAGGGCTGTCTAATTCCATGATTACCTTGTATTTACCATCAGCTTTTATGCTCTTTACAGGTGACAGTGATCCCTTTGCAGCAGAAGTTGACTTTTCACCCATATGATGCTCATAAGACGCTAGAACATCTTCAGATGTCATTGTTTTTCCGTTGTGAAACTCAACACCCTTTCTCAAGTTAAATACCCAAGTTTTACCATCATCCGACTCAAAGGTTTCAGCTAATTCGCCAACAAGCTTTCCTTCATTATTAATTTCAGTAAGATGATTTCCAAAAGTGTATCCATTTACCAGAGTGAAATGGTTTTCGGAAGTTCCTGAGTCGAGCGTATCTGTAGTTGAGCCGTGCCCTAAACCCATTCTAAATTTTCCACCTTTCTTTGGTGTTGCCGCAATTGCATCACTAGCCAATGACAAGGCTGTAGGTATTGCTATACCCGCAGCGATTGCCGTTGTCATAAACTGTCGTCTATCAATTGCTCCAAGCGTCAATTTCTCTTGTTGAGCTTTTATGAATTTATCTTTCACTTTAATTTCTCCCCTAAATTTTTGAGTAAATCGATCCGGTATGGAAAGATTTTTTTAATTTATTGTAAAGATTAGGTTAAATGTTAAGTAACAATTTACAGTATGACAAGAGAAAACATTAATATTTCAAAGATTGACCTTACGTAAATAAAGATTGAACATGAACCCAAAGTATGAAAAAATTTTTGACAACGAAATAAAGGAATTTATAAGGATTTCTGAGACTTTCGCACATAAATATGTGGGGAATTCAGTAGATGACATACGGCGAAGCTACAATGAAATGGTGAAACATTTCAAACAAACCAGACCTTCAAGCGTAAGGGCTGAAGATAAAAAAGTCGTTTTTAAAGAAAGAACCTTAGCCTATCGATGTTATTCTAAGGGCACCGACAATAAGTCTGATCTGATTTATTTCCATGGAGGAGGATTCATTCTCGGTGGTCTTGAGAGTCATGACGATATATGTGCTGAAATTTGCGAAAACACTGGGTGTAACGTTTTCTTATTAGACTATTCTCTTGCTCCAGAAGTGAAGTACCCTGAGTTTTTTCTAGATGCCATTCGCTTTTACTATTATGTAAAAAATCCGGAAAGGCGGTTAGTTTTGGTCGGGGATAGTGCAGGAGGCACTTTGGCGGGTTTTGTGTCGAATAAGGTTAGAAATGTGACAATTCGACCAGAAGCTCAAATTCTTATTTATCCCGACTTGGCTGGCCAGATCATTGGGTCTAATAAGAGACAATTTTCTGATGCACCGTTATTAACACAAGATGATGTAAATTTTTATCATAATTGTGCTGGCCTTCCTGCTAATAAGGGCCTTCATGATCTCACTAGAAATTTCGATAATGATAATATGCCTAAGACATTACTAGTAAGTGCTGAAATAGACCCCTTAGCAGAAGATTGTCAAAATTATCTAGGAAGTCTAAAGAAGCATGGATGCGATATAACTTTCTTGGAAGGTGCAGGGTTGCCGCATGGGTTTTTAAGAGCGCGTCATTTATCTAAAAAAGCCAGATTTATCTTCGATGAGATAATAAAATTTATAGTTCAAGCAAAATAGAAGAAAGCTCAATAATCGTAGATTGGATTGGTCCAAGCCCGATTGCCGTCCTTATCAATTATGGTAACTCTTAGCCATTTTTTTTGGGGAAGTAAGCTCAAATTAAAGACTGCAGTCTCCATAGCAGATTTATCCCTGTATATGCTTGCTGAACCATATCCACTAACAATAATCTTTTCAATAGGTGAGCATGACACTTCCAATCGACCATTTTGAACCTTTATGTTTTTAAAATCAGGACCTTGTGATGAATAGTAATGACCGTTTTTGAGAGCTTCAAGTATAGCCTCTTTACTATTACTATCAGACTTAACCATAACCCAACCGCCAAACGCATCATTGATGTGAAAATGGGAGTCGTCTGTTGCTATAATATTGATCTCTTTACCTTGATTAAGTATTTGATCCAGCACGGCAACTCCTGATCCTCTATCACACTCAATAGAACAGCTGTGATTATAAATTTCTATAGCGTGTACTTCCTGGACTTTGAGCGTATCCGGAAGGGCCATTCCATTCCATTCAGGGTGAGTAAGTGACACGAAAGCACCAGACTCGAAAAGACGTGAGCTTAAGCTATCAATGTTTTCTGATTTATTGTTTATAAGGAAGTTGGGCTGGTTAGGCGGTGTAAATTTGTTATTTAAACCTAAAGCAAGAATATGCCAAAGCTCACCATTTCCCATTTTGCTAGTATGTAGCTCAGCACCAGGTATGACTGTAAAATTTTTTATTTTTAATTGAGGTAATGTTATAGGGTAATTAAACATTTCCAGAAAGTGGTCTGTAATTGATATGAAGTTATATCCCTTTTCTATGTAAGCATTGCAAACTTCTTCTGGTGAAAGCTTTCCATCGGAATGAGTGCTGTGGCCATGCAAGTTACCTTTAAAAAATTTTCCACTGTTGTTAAAAAACTTAAAAGACATAATCCTGAACCCTTTTTTTCTTGCTCAACCATTCAAAAATTTAACTTACAAGACATTTTCAAATTAAAAAAAAATATTAATGCTATTTGTATTATAGAAAAGGTATTAATTCTATTAGTGCTTGCATTTAGATTAGAATCTTTGTGTTATGATTTGATGATTGATATAGCGTCCAGAGTATATAACCATAATTGGAAAATTGATCCAATAGTCCGTTCACTATTGGACATGGACTTTTATAAATTATTGATGGCTCAATTTGTCCTGAGAAACGCGCCCGATGTAAATGTAAAATTTTCCGTTTTAAACAGATCAAGGAAAGTACTTCTCGCCAACATAATAGACGAACAAGAATTACGAGAACAATTGAATCACATAAGAGATTTATCTTTAAGTAAGGGTGAGTCAACTTGGTTAAGGGGAAATTTGTTTTATGGTAAGCGTGCTATATTTCGACCATCATTTATAGATTGGTTAGAGAAACTCAAGTTACCAGAGTACCAGCTCAAAAAAAAAGATGGGCAGTTCGAAATCAGTTTCGAGGGTAAATGGGCCGAGGTTATGTTTTGGGAGGTTCCAGTTTTATCTGTATTGACAGAGTTGAGATCTAAGTCTGTTTTAAAGAATATGGGGCGTTTCGAGTTACAGGTATTATATGCAAGAGCTATGACAAAGTTATGGGAAAAAATAGAACGGCTTAGGTCTTTTGACGATATAAGAATAGCTGATTTTGGCACTAGAAGGCGTCATAGTTTTCTCTGGCAGGATTGGTGCGTACAGGCAATGTGCGAAGGCATGGGGTCAAAATTTATTGGTACATCAAATTGTCTAATTGCTATGAGGCGTGAGCTTGAAGCAATAGGGACAAATGCCCATGAACTTCCCATGATCTTTTCGGCCTTGGCAAAAACAGAGGAGGAATTAAAACAAGCCCCCTATAAGGTTTTAGAAGACTGGCATGAAGAGCATGATGGGAATTTAAGGGTAATATTACCTGATACATACGGTACTAGAAATTTTTTAAATAATGCGCCTAACTGGCTTGCTTCATGGACAGGAGTAAGAATTGACTCTGGTGATCCTGAAATAGGAGCACAGCATGCAATTGACTGGTGGCAAAATAAAGGTGAAGATACCAAAAAGAAATTGATAATATTTTCAGATGGTTTGGATACTGAAAAGATTATCGAGCTATACCAGAAATTTAACAAAAAAGTCCAAATAGGATTTGGCTGGGGAACCTTATTAACAAATGATTTTAGAGAATTGATTGGTAATGGCGAGTTGGACCCTTTCTCATTAGTATGTAAGGCTGTTTCTGCTAATGGGTGTCCGACTGTCAAATTATCAGACAACTCTAATAAGGCGATGGGGCCAGAAAATAAAATAGGACAATATAAAAAGGTCTTTGGGCTGTCCACACAAAGTAAAGAAACTTTAATTGTCTGATTTACCTGATTTTTATAATAGTGATTTTACGAATAATTTAATTTTTTTTACGGCTATTGTTTTTTTAATTGCTGGAATAGTGAAGGGTAGTATAGGGATGGGGTTGCCTCTTGTCTCAATCTCACTTCTGAGCCTTTATACTTCACCCAGACTAGCCATGATGCTCATAATCGTACCGACGCTGGTAACGAATTTCCTGCAATTTTATAGGTCAGCTCATAAAACAGAAATGGTTTTATCAAATCAATTTTTATTGGTATCTCTCTTTATTTGCACCATCACGTTCAGTTTTTTTTCATTCTCATTAGAACAGAAAACACTTTCTTTTTTGCTAGGTGCAACCATCTTCATTTTTATTATTTATCGTTGGTCAGGCTTTTTTTCATCCCGTAAAATGGTTTTCGATAAAATTTCCCAAATTATATCGGGAGCCGTCATAGGTATAGCTGCGGGATTTACTCATGTTTGGGCACCAACAATAGTTGTACTTCTCATGTTAAGGCAAGCAAACAAAGAGCAATTTGTTGGTCTTACGGGCCTTTACATATTCGTTGGTTCTTTGGGACTTTTTTCTACTCATTATTTCTATGATTTATTACATAGCCAAATCTTTCTAATCTCTACTATGATGATATTTCCTTCGATTTTTGGATTTTTTATAGGAGAAAAGATAAGATCATTTATATCTGAGCAGTTTTTTGAAACGCTTCTTTTAATTTTTCTGCTAATCGTTTCTATCAATCTTTTATATAAGTCAGACTTTTTTGCTTATCTTATCAAAACGTTTGGCAAGTCTTGACTGCCATTTTTAAACCAATCCGGTACTGGTAATTTTTTCTCTTTGAGAAACTCAATGTTAAAAAGTTTGGATTTATATCTTTGGCTATGATCACAGAGTATAGTAACAATATTATGACCAGGCCCAAGATCTTTTGCCATTTTTATAGCTCCAGCGATGTTAATCCCAGATGAGGTACCAAGGCTTAAACCCTCCTCTTTTATGAGGGAGTAGATAATGTTTAGGGCTTTCTCATCTTTAATATTATAACTGAAGTCGGGCTTCAGACCTTCTAAATTATTTGTAATTCGTCCTTGTCCAATACCCTCGGTAATCGAAGAGCCTTTTGATTTAAGCACACCATCTTTGTAATAGTTGTAGAGAGCTGATCCATCAGGGTCGGCTAGTCCTATTTTTATTTTGGAGTTTTTCTCTTTTAGGCCGATACTCACGCCTGCTAAGGTACCTCCTGTTCCAACAGAACATATAAACCCGTCAATTTTTCCATCTGTCTGATCCCAAATCTCCTGACTTGTATTTTCTATGTGTGCTTGCCTGTTATCTAAATTATCAAACTGATTTGCCCAAAAAGCACCTGATTGCGAAACTTTATTCAATTTAGAGGCTAGTCGTTCCGAGTATCTGATATAGTTGTTAGGATCACTGTATGGTTTTGCAGGTACTTCCACCAATTTGGCACCTAGCATTCTTAAAGCTTCTTTCTTTTCTTCTGTTTGAGTTTCTGGGATGACTATTACTGACTTAAAGCCATAGAAACTAGCTACTAAAGAAAGGCCAATCCCGGTGTTTCCTGCTGTTCCTTCAACTATTGAGCCACCAGGGCTAATTTCCTTAGAGATAATTGCTTTTTTTATTATTTCCAAGGCAGCCCTATCTTTGACGGATTGTCCTGGATTTAAAAACTCTGCTTTTCCAAAAATATTACATCCCGTCTCATCCGATGCTTTTTTCAGTTTTATAAGCGGTGTGTTACCAATAAGGTCTATAACTTGTGTTTTCATCAAACCTAAACTCCATTTTCTAAAAAATAAGCCACTAAGAATAATGTATTTTTAAACTGAAATTAGTGACTTTTTTACTATATCAAGTTATAATATATAACAAGAGGTAGAGATGGAAGATCCACAGGCAGAAAGCGACAATTACGGCGCAGAGTCTATTAAAGTTTTAAAGGGGCTTGAGGCCGTCAGAAAGCGCCCTGGTATGTATATTGGGGATACAGATGATGGGTCTGGTCTTCATCACATGGTCTACGAAGTGGTGGATAATGGTATTGATGAAGCCCTTGCAGGACATTGTGACAAAGTGACTGTTACACTTTACCCCGACAATTCTGTAGCGGTTTCAGATAATGGACGTGGGATTCCTACAGAAACACACCAGGAGGAAGGTATATCTGCAGCCGAAGTCATAATGACACAATTACATGCTGGAGGTAAGTTTGACCAAAATTCATATAAAGTTTCTGGCGGTTTACATGGTGTCGGGGTCTCTGTAGTTAATGCACTGTCCTCTAGGCTAGAGCTTAGGATATGGAGAGACGAATTTGAACATCACGTTGAGTTCAATAATGGAGAAACAATAAGCCCCCTAAAAAAGATAGGACCTGCAGGAGACAATAAAGGGACAGAAGTAAGGTTTTGGGCATCAGAAGAAACATTTTCAAATATAAAGTATGACTTTAAAACTTTGGAGCAACGATTAAGAGAGTTGGCTTTTTTGAATTCTGGAGTGACGATAGAATTAGTTGACCTAAGAGAGGAAAATGAAAAAAAGGTAGTTCTTTCATACCAAGGCGGGGTTAAGGAGTTTGTCAAATATTTAGATAGATCAAAAGTATCTCTAATAAATGAACCTATTTTTATTAATGGGGAAAAAGACGGGATATCTCTTGAGGTAGCCCTTTGGTGGAATAATGCATACAATGAATTAGTTCTACCATTTACAAATAATATACCTCAGGGTGATGGAGGAACGCATTTAGCAGGCTTTCGAGGTGCTCTAACAAGGACAGTTAATATGTTCGTTGGGTCTTTCGGATCAAAAAATAAAGATAAGGTTAATGTTACAGGTGACGATGCCAGAGAAGGTTTAACATGCGTTTTGTCTGTTAAAGTTCCCGATCCAAAATTTTCAAGTCAAACAAAGGATAAGTTAGTGTCTTCTGAAGTGAGACCAGTGGTGGAAAGCTTTGTTAATGAAAAGTTATCTGAGTGGTTTGAGGAAAATCCGAGTGATGCTAAGATTGTTGTAGCTAAGGTTATAGAGGCAGCTGTTGCCAGAGAAGCTGCAAGAAAAGCCAGAGAACTAACAAGGAAAAAAAATTCCATAGATGTAGCAAATCTACCAGGAAAGCTTGCCGACTGTCAGGAAAAAGATCCAACTAAACGCGAGATTTTTTTAGTAGAGGGAGACAGTGCAGGGGGTAGTGCAAAACAAGGAAGGTCTCGAAAGAATCAAGCAGTACTTCCTCTTAGAGGTAAAATATTAAACGTAGAAAGGGCGAGACCCGACAAAATGTTATCCAGCCAAGAGATAGGAACTCTCATAACGGCTCTAGGTACTGGCATTGGTAATGACGATTTTGATATTGAAAAGCTGAGATACCATAAAATTATTATAATGACTGATGCTGACGTTGATGGCGCACATATACGAACTTTGCTGTTAACTTTCTTCTTTCGAAAAATGCCGGAGTTAATTGAAAAAGGGCATATTTTTATAGCAGAGCCACCTCTCTACAAAGTAACTAAAGGTAAGTCTGAGGTTTATATAAAAGATGATAACGGCTTGGAGAGTTACTTGTTGGATGCTGGTGTTCAAGACACTTTTCTTAAAATTTCTAATGATTATGTGTTAACCGGACCAGATCTTTCTGAAGTGGTAAAGGAAGCGAGTAAATGTATTACATTGTTAGAGAAAGTAGGCGACGATAACATAAAACTAATTTTAGAGCAGGCAACTCTGACAGGGATTATAAGTAAGATAAAGGATCTGGGTAATGACATTGAAGGCCAACGAATTCTTTGTCAAAGATTGGATAAGATTGCGAAGGAATATGAAAGAGGGTGGAGTAGCAATTTTAAAAATGGAAATAAGCTGATTTTCTCTCGGACAGTGAGAGGCGTTGCAGAGACTATAGAAGTGGATCTTTTGAAAATTCAAAGTAATTTAATAGAGGTGTTAGATCATTTCAGCAAAAAGTTTAAGGACATCTTTTCTGGAATGCCACTTC
Organism: uncultured Alphaproteobacteria bacterium; assembly: GCA_902537235.1. Taxonomy (GTDB): domain Bacteria; phylum Pseudomonadota; class Alphaproteobacteria; order Rhodobacterales; family Rhodobacteraceae; genus CACIJG01. The sequence goes on along the minus strand of CACBAO010000001.1, from coordinate 24,609 downwards.
TGGTAAAAAAAGAAGTCACTATAGAGCTTGATGGCCCGACGAGACTCGTAGGAGAGATTATGAGAATGGGAGAAAAGGGCGTATCTCTTCAGCGCTATAAAGGATTAGGAGAAATGAATGCTGATCAACTTTGGGAGACAACACTTGACCCCGACGCGAGGACACTGTTACGAGTTAGGGTTGATAGAGATAGAGCTACAGAGGCTGATGATTTGTTTACGTGTTTAATGGGTGAGGTAGTAGAGCCTAGGAGAAATTTTATTCAAGAGCACGCTTTAAGTGTTAAAAATCTTGATTTTTAAAAGCCCTTTTTATCTCTATTAACTAAGTAAAGCCCGAGTACTATAACTATCACTCCAATCATATCACTATGGGTTAGCGTTTCACCTAAGAGAAGATAGGAAATTGCTATTCCAAAGAACGGCACTAAAAAGTGGAAAGAAGAGTATTTTACGGCCCCTATTTCTTTTTGTAGATAGAACCAAATGACAGGACCTATTATGCCTGGAAATGCAGCTATATACAGAAAAGTAAATAGAAATGTCATGTTAAATGAGATGCTCCATACCTCAAAAAAATAACTCAGAGGAAGCAAAAAAAGGCTACCAGCGAGCATCTGAAGCCCAATAACAATAAGTATATTACTTTTATTAATATTTATTTTTGTAATTATTAGTGTTGAAAAAGTTGTTGCAAGCAATCCCAAGATGCAGAGAGTAATCCCTAACATTTCATACTCCTTTTCAACTCTTTGTAGCATTATTAAAAGAACTCCAATGAGGCCAACGAATAATCCCGATGCCCCTAATAAGCTGAGCTTAGATTTGAAAAACACCCAGGAGAAAAAAGCAACGGTAAGGGGTAGTATGCTTGCGATTATTACCGAGACGTTAGAGTCTATTCTAGTCAAAGCTAAAAATATAAGACCAAGATATAGACCGTTTTGAATAAAACCAAAAACCGTTATAAGTATAAGAGATTTGCGATCAAGTTGGAAACTCTGACCAAGATAAGTACCCAACATAAGTGAGAAAAAACCAGCTAAAGTAAACCGGAGGAAAAGAAAAAAAAATGGTGGGCTGAATTGCACAGCTATTTTAGCGGAGGGGAAGGCGCTCGCCCAAATAAGAGCGAAGCCCACCCCTAATAAAAAGTGTTTAAACTCCATCTAAACTATTTTAGACAGGTTAAGTTTTAAGAGTTGATTACGTCTTTCAAAGCTTTTGCAATGGTAACTTTAACTACTCTATCAGCCGGTTTTTTCATTTGCTCACCTGTGGCAGGATTCCTGACCATTCTCTCAGGCCTCGCTCTGCAAAAAAACTTTCCAACGTTCGGAACTGTTACAGCGCCTCCTGCAGCTACTTCATTAGTAATAATACCTGATAATGCTTCTAACATTCTGTTTGAAGAGGCCTTATCGGAACCTGTCGCGTCTGCTAACGCCGATACAAGCTGAGCCTTTGTCATCGGTTTTTGTGTCATGTTGTTCCCTTAAAATTATAGTTATAAGAAAGAATCAAATCATTTTTTTTGCTAAAAATCAAACAATATAAAAAAAAACCCACTCATTTCAAATGAGTGGGTTTTGGAGGAGAAATTTTTTAAAGTTATTTACTTTGAAAAATCTGGATAAGCTTCGAGACCAAGCTCCGTTTTATCCAGCCCATCAATTTCACTTTCTTCGCTTACTCTCGCACCCATCAGCATGTCTAAAATTAACCATGCGATGTAAGAAACTATGAAGGTAAATAGGCATATTGATACCGTGCCAAGTAACTGCGTCCCAAAAGACGCGTCAGAATTTGACAAAACTACAGCAAGCGTTCCCCAAATCCCAGCGATTCCGTGCACTGAAATTGCACCTACGACATCATCGATTTTCAACTTGTCCAGTACAGGAACGGAGAATACAATAATTATGCCACCGATAGCACCAATAATAGTGGCTAATCCAAGCGAGGGCATGAGTGGCTCAGCTGTGATAGAAACTAGACCGGCAAGTGCACCATTCAACACCATGGTCAGGTCCGCTTTACCATACATTATCTGCGTCAATATTAAAGCCGCCACAGCACCACCAGCAGCAGCTGTATTGGTGTTTGCGAAAATTCGAGACACATCAGCAACGTCTCCTATAGTGCCCATGGCAAGTTGCGATCCTCCGTTGAAACCGAACCATCCCAACCAAAGAATGAACATTCCCAAGGTCGCTAGCGGTAAATTCGAACCGGGCATAGGTATGACCGATCCATCATCCTTGTACCTTCCGTGTCTTGCTCCAATAACTAGTGCTCCAGCTAATGCAGCTGCAGCTCCAGTTGCGTGCACAACAGTTGATCCAGCAAAGTCTGAAAAACCTGCTTCAGAAAGCCAACCCCCACCCCATTGCCAAGAGGCGCTAATAGGGTAGAATATTCCTGTAAGTACAACTGTAAAAATTAAGAATGGCCACAATTTCACGCGTTCGGCCACCGTACCAGATACAATAGAGGCGGTAGCGGCGCAGAACATTAGCTGGAAGAAAAAGTCAGATCCAACAGATGCGTATGTTAGATCTACACCATCAGCCCCAACGCCGGCCGGCTCTAGTCCGGTTAGCGAGAAACCACCAACCCAACCAGTAATAATCCATCCATCTCCAGGATACATTAGATTGAATCCTACGATGAAATATGCTATTGAAGCTAACGAGAACAGTGCGACATTCTTTATTAATTGTGTCGACGCATTTTTTGATCTAACGAGACCAGTTTCTAACATTGCAAAGCCTGCAGCCATCCACATTACCAAGAAACCGCCAATTAGAAATAACAGCGTGTTGAATATAAAATACCCGGACTGACTGTAATCCTGGGTATGCCCATCTGCTAACGCTATTGTCGAAGACAGGCCAAGCACAGCAGTGCATAAAAATAATAATTTAGACATTATTTTCTCTTTCTTTTTAAACATAAGGTTAAATTGCATCATCATTTTTTTCGTCTGTCCTAATCCGTAGAGCAGACTCCACAGGTGTAACAAATATTTTACCATCACCAATCTTGCCTGTTTTAGCGACCTCACTGATTGTCTCGACTGTTTTGGATGCATCTTTGTCTGCTACAACTATCTCTAATTTCAACTTTGGAACAAAGCTAACGGTATATTCCGCCCCTCTGTAAACTTCGGAGTGGCCGTCTTGCCTTCCATATCCCTTCACTTCCGAGACCATCAGTCCCTGAATGCCTATATCTTTTAAAGCATCACGGACTTCCTCAAGTTTGAAAGGTTTAATAACTGCTATTATAAGTTTCATAAAGTCTCCTTTCGATTATAAAAGTCGTTGCGAAAGGAATATTTAATTGATGGAGAAATATAAAAGGCATTTTTTAAAATTTGTAAATATTTTATTTAAAATCCAAAATAATGATTAAAATATAGGCAAAAAAGTAAATATGGTTAATTATTAGGCAAAAAAGCACTTTTTATTTACCATGCTCATGGGTTTACAAAGATTATATCAGAGGTTAATTGTTTTAAGACGCAACTTTAATTCAGTCATGCATACAATTTTGAGAAAAACGTTAAAATATTTGCTTTGGTTGTCAGTAAATGTGGCTGTGATAGTTTCTGCTATTATTCTTATAGCCGTGGTAAACTATGTAAATAAATTACCGCCAATAGAGGAGCTTTTGGATGATAGAAAGAGAGGATCAGTTACACTTCTCGACAAAAATAATGAAGTGTTCGCTTGGCGAGGAAATCAGTTTGGCGGTATTTTAAAATCTAACGTTTTGAATCGCGCTCTGCATGACGCAATAATATCGGTAGAGGATAAAACCTTCTATTCTCACTACGGTGTATCGGTGAGAGGTATTCTGGGCGCAATCAGGATAAACTTGAGAGAGGGTAGAGGACCTTTTTCTGGCCATGGTGGTTCTACTATTACTCAGCAGGTAGCGAAAATACTCTGCCTGTTGCAAGGAGATATAAATAGTCAAAAGCATTGTAGAAGATCGACTATTTCTAGAAAGTTGCTTGAGATCCCTTTTGCTTTAGCTTTAGAATATAGATACTCAAAAGAAGACATCCTTTCTATTTATATTAATAGAGTGTATTTAGGTTCCGGAGCATATGGTTTTGAGGCCGCTTCAGAACGTTACTTCAACAAAAATTCGTCTGAACTCTCAATAGAAGAAGCCGCACTTTTAGCTGGCTTACTGAAAGCGCCGACAAGGTATTCGCCTATAAATAATAAGGATCTTTCGCAGGCTAGGGCGCTTACTGTACTTAAAATAATGAAAGACCAAAAGTTGATTTCGATTACAGATTTCGAGAAAGCTGTAAAGTCACTTCCCGTAATTCAAGAAAATAATATTAATGAGATAGGGTCTTATTATGCTGATTGGATAATGCAGGACGCACCTCAAGAAATAACAAAACAAAGCAAAGAAGATATTATCATAAGAACATACTTTGATCCTAAAATACAGAAAGCAGTTGATGACACAATATTGTCTTTTTTAGAAACAGAGATAATGTCAAAATCTAAAGCACAGATTGCTGTTGTGGTTTTGTCTGCAGATGGTCACGTTAGAGCAATGAGTGGCGGAAGACCATCAGAAAAAATACCAGGGCAATTCAATAGAGCATATCAGGCAAAACGCCAACCTGGATCAGCTTTTAAGCCTTTCGTATATGGAGCTGCTCTTGACCTTGGTATCTCGCCCAACACAGTGCTAACGGATGAACCAGTAACGATCACGTTTGGTACAAACAATTACAAGGAATACTCCCCAAAAAATTATGATAATAAGTATCTTGGCCCAGTAACTATTGAAGAAGCTTTTTCAAAATCACTAAACACTGTAGCAGTGAAAGTAGGGAATAAAATTGGCATAAATAGAGTTAAGACTTTGGCTAGGGAGTTAGGGATAGAAACAGCTATACCTAGTGAGCCATCTATCGCGTTAGGATCTTCTGAGGTAAGCCTTTTAGAGCTTACTACTGCATATGCAGGTATATTGAATAATGGGAGGAAAGTTTACAGTAAGGGATGGAGAGACTTAAGGGTTAAAAAAAATGACGAGATAATCATCAGGGAGGGGTCTGAGCAGGGGCTCAGAGTTTTTTCTAAGCTGGCTGCACAAACACTTAAATATCTGATGTTTTCCAGTGTAGAAACTGGAACAGGTAAGAATGCATCTGTGCAAGACTGGCAAATTGCGGGAAAAACGGGCACCAGTCAGTCTTTCAGAGATGCATGGTTTGTGGGTTTTTCAAGTAATTACGTTATTGGTGTGTGGATGGGCAATGATGATAATAGACCATTGAAAAACGTTAGTGGGGGCGGATTGCCAGCAAAAATATTTTCTAAAATAATGTCAAAAATCAGTTTCGAATTTGCTAATAAAAAGCAAATGGCAATGGTTTCGCCTGATCAGTTCGATACCTTAAGTATTTATGAAGACCAATCAACGAAATTTCAGTTTCAGTCACAAGATAAGATAAAAAGAGATCAAAAAAATTCCTCTTTGATTGGAGGCTTGATACGGGCACTTCTATGGGGTGACTAATATCTATTTATATGAAATAGCTATAATTAAATCATCTATAGAACCATTAAATTTCTTTAATTTTGATCTGAATTCCTGCCTTTCAGTGGAAAGCATAGAAATACCTTCTACTCTCAAGTCAACTAATTTTAAAGAACCACTTCCATCCGACACCTGCCATACTACCTTCAAAGGAGTATTGCCTGGCACAACAACTTCTGTCGACACAAGTACACCTGCTTTTGTCAACGTATCCCGGCTCTTAACTATTTCGAGTTTAGTACCTTTAAATTCCGAAAATTGCCTTCCATATTTGTTAGAAACATAAGTTTCAAATGCGTAAATGAAGCGCTTTCTTTGATCAGAATTAGCCGCACGCCAGCCTTTTCCTAAAACTGCCCTTGCTATTATGGCAACGTCAACATATTTTTGAAATAGCTTTTTAAGTTCTCCCTGTTGTTGATCAGTCGTCAACTCTTTCAATGATGTAGCAACTAATTCACTATACAAATTCTCAACTAATTGCTGAGAGCTAACCACTCTGTCAGCGTATAATTTCTGTAAACTGAAAAGGTTCAATAAAACAAAAAAAGAGACGAAGAATACTTTCAATAAAATTCGCACAGGTGTAAGCTGATTAGGAGTCGGGTTCATTACTTTTCTTTAAACTTTACTGGAATCTTAAGGTATGAAACGCCATTACGCTCCGGAGGGGGCATTTCGCCAGCGCGCATGTTAACTTGAATAGATGGGACTATAAGTTTGGGTGCTCCAAGACGTGAGTCTTTTTCTTCTCTAATTTTTACGAATTCATTCTCATCAATTCCATCCTTCACATGAGGGTTTAGCTTTCTCTGTTTTTCTACTGTAGATTTCCATTGATAATTCTTTCGCTTATCAGTTAGATAGTCATGACACATCCAAAGTTTTGTATCTTCAGGATAGTTTAAAATTCTCCTTATAGATTTGTAGAGATCATGGGCATTTCCTCCTGGAAAATCACATCTTGCCGTACCGAAATCATGCATAAACAGTGTATCACCGACAAAGATGTTATCTTCAATTTTATACGAACCACACGCTGGTGTATGGCCCGGAGTAAAAATATATTCGCACTCCAAATTTCCAATGCTAAATTTTTCACCATCTTCAAATAAGTGATCAAATTGCGAACCATCTTTTCTAAAACCTCGCTCAGTATTGTAAATAAGTCCGAAAGTATGCTGTACCTTGGTTATATTTTTACCAATAGCGACCGGAGCATCAAACTGTTCCTTAAAGTAGGGAGCCGCAGATAAATGGTCAGCGTGTACATGTGTTTCAAGGATCCAAACTAGTTTTAACCTTTTGGTTTTAAGATAGTCTATTACGGTGTCGGCATGCTCGGTGTCTAAACTGCCGTCTGCGTGATCATAGTCCAAACAACTATCAATTACAGCGGCGAATTTGGTCTGTTTGTCACTTACAACGTAACAAAGGGTATTTGTTGGTTCATGGAAAAAAGATTTTATCTCAGGCGTTTTATCGTTCATAGAATACCTTTTTGTTTATAAAGAGAAAGGAATTATGTATAAATAGGAAGAATTAGCATACTCTAAAATTTGCTATTTTGAAAGGATTGAAAATGGACATTAATTCAAAACTTGTCGATAGAGGTATATTGTTATCTGAACCTCCTCCACCAGCAGCAAACTACATACCTTATGTAAAAATGGATAAGCTTATCTTTATATCTGGCCAAGTGTCACAAAATGAGAACGGCTTCATCAAAGGGTTGTTAGGCGCAGACCTAAATGTCGAAGAGGGATATAATGCAGCAAGACACTGTGCTATCTCGCTACTATCGCAATTGAAAAATGCGGTAAATGGAGATTTAAACAAGGTAGCTAAAGTTGTAAAGCTTGGCGGTTTCGTTAATAGTGCGCCAGGGTTTACAGAGCAACCTAGTGTGATAAATGGAGCCTCAGATCTTTTTGTCGAACTTTTTGGTGAAAAAGGAAGGCATGCGCGAACGGCAGTTGGCGCAAATTTACCACTTGGGGTTGCTGTTGAAATTGATGGAATATTTGAAGTAGAATCCTAGAATTGGAAAAAAACTACAGTTTCTTAGCTGAAAGACCCTTTGCGCACCGTGGCTATCACTCAGGGTCATTGAGTGACTCTGGAAAAATTCCTGAGAATTCTTTGGAAGCTTTTAAGCTTGCAATGGAGAAAAACTATTCAATTGAAATGGATATACATTTCACTAAGGATTTAGAGATTATAGTTTTCCATGATTTTTTCCTTGGTCGACTTACAACAAAAACAGGCTTTGTTTTTAACAAAAACCTTAATTACATTGCACAAGCGAAGCTTTCTAATAATGAACCTGTGCCTACAATAGAAGATAGTCTTAATTTAATTAATGGACACGTACCCGTGCTTTTGGAAATTAAATACTCTAAGTTCATAAAAAAAAACATTGGAGTATTTACCAAGGTTTTAGCAGAAAAGCTGGAGAATTACAATGGCCCTCTGGCCTTAATGTCGTTCAGCTTAGAACTAATTAAGTATATAAAAAAAAGTAATTTGTTTAAAAAAATCCCACTGGGTCTAACCACAAGTTTTCCTTCAAACGAGACTTTAGCTAACAAAATTAAAAATAACAAAATAGAGCGCGAAATAATTTCAAATAAATTACAATTTATCTCCCAAGATTGGAAAGGTATCAAAAATAGCAGGATTAAAAGGTTAAAAAAATTAGATATTGCAATTCTTTCCTGGACAATTACTTCAAAAGAGATTGAAAAGATGTTGGAAGGTTTGGTAAATAATATAACCTTCGAGTCCTATGACCCTTGTTTAAGAAAGTAATAATACAAAAAAGGAAATCGTGGAAACTGTAATTTGCAAAACCATAAAGTCGATTGCTAGAGATCAATGGGAAGCATGTCGTTCCAGTAAAGCGGGGGGAGATCCTTTCCTTTCCTATGATTTCTTTTCTTTATTGGAAACTAGTAAATCAGTAGGAAGCGATACAGGTTGGCTTCCATTTTATATTGCTTTTAAAGAAGATAATGTTGTGGTTGGAATAATAGTAAGTTTTTTGAAAAATCATTCGCAGGGAGAGTATGTGTTTGATCACAGCTGGGCTGATGCCTATGAGAGGTCAGGGGGACGCTATTATCCAAAACTACAAATAGCGGTACCATTTACTCCTGTTTCAGGTGAGAGAATATTGGTGAGAACGGAATACAAAGACAAGGTTGATGAAATGCTTTCATCAGTGAAAAGATTGGTCAAAGAAAATAACCTTTCCTCACTACATATAACTTTTTGTAATAGTAGGTTCTTAAGTGTCGCAGAGAAAAACAATTTCCTTATTAGAGAAGGTATCCAATATCACTGGTTTAATCGAGGCTATAAATCTTTTGAAGATTTCCTAGAGTCATTAACATACCGTAAAAGAAAGAACATTAGAAAAGAGAGAAAACAGGCAAAAGACTTTGGTGGTGAGATTAAAACTTTTACGGGGGGTCAACTAACAGATTTTGAATTGGAGGCATTTTGGCATTTTTACCAAAATACTGGACAGAGAAAATGGGGCTATCCTTACCTCACAAAAGATTTTTTTATGAGTTTAAAGAAAGACCTGAAGGAAAGCGTCCTATTGGTACTTGCTGAAAAAAATGGTCAATATGTTGCTGGTGCTCTTAATTTTATAGGGACAGATTGTTTGTATGGAAGATATTGGGGATGCAATCAGTTTTTCCCGGCAATGCATTTCGAGCTCTGTTATTATAAAGCGATAGATTTTGCAATAGAGCGAGGTTTGAAAAGAGTAGAGGCTGGTGCACAAGGAGACCATAAAATTGCGAGAGGCTACGAAGCATGTATAACATATTCAAGTCATTGGTTTCCACACGATGGTTTTACGAAAGCAGTGGATAGTTTTTTAAAAGAAGAAAAAAAAATTGTAAGTGAAGGCAGCAAGCAAATAGAGTTTTTCAGTCCATTTAAGAAAGGAGAAAATATAGATGCAAAAAAAATTTAGTAATAAAGAAATTGAAGAAAAGTTTGAACATTTGGTATTGAAGGGATGGAGTTTGTCTGAAGACAAAATATACATTCAAAAAACCTTTGTATTTAAAAATTTTAAAGAGGCCTTTTCATGGATGTGTCGAATTGCATTTATAGCGGAGGAAATTAATCATCACCCAAACTGGACTAACGTATTTAAGACGGTCGATATATCCCTTTCAACACACGATGCTGGAGGACTGACTGAGCTAGATCTTGATTTTGCAAATGCGGTGGAGATGGAAACCTAGGCTAAATCTTTCAAAACACTTTGGGCGGAAGTCATGTCACAAACACCTCGCTCTTTTTCAAAGTACAGCTTTTCGATTTTTTTATTTTCTATTACAGCGGTGAACCTCTGAAGTCTTCGTAGTAAACCTGTACCCTTCACCGTAAATTCAAAATCTAAAGTTTCTGCGAGTATAGATAGAGGATCGGTTATAATTTTTATTCCTGCCTTTGTTGCACCCGTGGTTTCTCCCCAAACCTTGGCAACATAAACATCATTAACTAAAACACAAAAAATTTCATCAATACCCAAGTTATCAAATTCTTTAACATTTTTTATAAAGCTAGGTAGGTGCAACATAGAACAGGTTGGTGAAAAGGCTCCAGGCATCCCAATTAGAATTATTTTTTTTCCGTCGAAAAGCTGACCAGATTCAGCTTTTTGGACTTCAAAATGGTCATCCATCCAATTAAATGTAACTTCTGGAAATTCATCCCCTACAGAGTATTTCATCTATGACCCCACATTAAATGTTTAAGTATACTTTATATAGTTTTGGGTTTAATACAACGTTAATTGATTTTTTTGAAGATCTTTCTTACAAATTTATAATGTTTGAGAAAATTGTAATTATAGGTGGAGGCCAGGCTTCTATATCTTGTGCAAGCCAGTTGCGGTCTATAGACTTTGACTGTGAAATTTCTATAATTTGTGAAGAGGGTTTTTATCCTTATCAAAGACCGCCCCTATCAAAAAAGTTTCTAACTGGTAATATTCTGCCAGACAGACTGTTACTGAAAAATATGGAGTATTATAAGACTAATAATATTCGCGTTTTTCTTTCAAATAAGGCTATGAATATAGATAGAGAAAATAAAAAAATATATCTGCGGAATGGAGAAAAAATTGACTACACAAAACTAGTTATAGCGACTGGAAGCCGAGCAAAAAAGCTCCCATTCGATGATGGGAGTAATTATATTAATGTATTCTATTTAAGGAATTTACAGGACTCAAGAAATTTAAAGAATCTTCTCATTAAAGGAAAAAAAATTTTGATAATTGGAGGTGGTTATTTGGGGTTAGAAGTAGCGTCTATTTGCTCGTTATTTGGAATGAATACAATTGTCATAGAGGGGGCTGATAGAATACTGAAGAGAGTGGCTGGTGAGCCCACAGCAGCATATTTAAAAAAAATTTTCACTACCAACGGAGTTGAGGTCATTGAAAATGAGTTTGTCAAAAAAATAAATAATGTTGGGAATGTTGTTACGAGTGTTGAGCTAGTTTCTGGAAAATTTATTGATATAGATAACATACTAGTTGCAACTGGTGGGTACCCAGAAGTTGATCTGGCGAGAGAGGCAAAATTGCATCTTGAAAACGGAATAAAAGTCAACGAAAGATTAGAAACAAGTGATTCCTCAATATATGCCGCAGGAGACTGTGCTTCTTTCTATCATAATGGAGAAATTTTGAGACTTGAATCAGTTGGCAATGCTATAGATCAAGGTAAAACAACCGCTTTAAACATTGCCGGAAAAACAACCACCTTTAATGCGAAGCCATGGTTTTGGACCGAGCAATTTGATCAAAAGTTGCAAATAGCCGGTCTTTGCAACGGTTATACAGAAATTATAGAACGAAAAGTAAGGGATAAACTATCTCTCTGGTATTATAAAAATGAGACGCTAATAGCAGTTGACGCTTTTAATGACCCTCATAGTTACATGATAGGAAAACGTTTGATTGAAGAAAAAAAATCTCCAAGTAAAGAAATTTTACGTGACATAAAATTTGAAGTTAAGAATGCCTTAAATCTCAAATGAGGATTCTTAGTGGAAAATTCAAGGGGTCGAAGATTCTTACAAATAAAGTTAAGTTCAAGGAGTCCAATGCCTTCATTACTCGACCAACTTCTGAAAGGGTAAAAGAAACACTATTTAACATAATTCAGCACGGATTCAACATTGATTTTTCAAAGGTTTCGTTTCTTGACTGTTTTTCTGGATCGGGTGCTGTGGGCATTGAAGCTATATCAAGAGGATGCACAAGAGTTTCTTTTCTAGAAAAAAATAGTGTTGCCTGTGAATGCATTACTAATAACCTTGTAAACTTTAAACTCTATCATAACAAACAAGAAAATAGATTTCGCATCCTCAATTATGATTTTTTTGATAAAAAGTTATCACTTTTTCATAAATTTGATGTTATTTTTTTAGATCCACCATATGACCTGATAAAAGCTGGAAAGGTCTTTATGAGGTTAAAAGAGTTAAGAGTTACAAAGATAAATTCTCTAATTATATATGAAAGTAACAAAGAATTAGTGAGCACTGACGGTCTCGAAATTCTAAAAAGTAGAAAAATTGGAAAGACGCATTTGAACTTTCTTAAAGTTTTCGACTGGTGAATCTATTTTTTAATTGGTAGAAGAATAAAAAATGGAAAATTTTGGTTTTAAAAAAGTAAGTAAAGAGGAAAAGCCTAAGCTAGTAAATAAGGTTTTTGACAGCGTTGCTTTTAGATACGATCTAATGAATGACCTTATGAGTGCTGGTTTGCACAGATTATGGAAAGATATTTTTATAGATTGGCTCGCTCCTAGAAAAAATACGCATCTTCTAGATGTTGCAGGTGGAACCGGAGATATAGCTTTTCGTTTTTTAAGAAAAACAAAAAATCAAGCAAAGGTAACGATATTAGATAGAAACGAAAATATGCTCAATGAGGGGAAGAAACGGTCGAATGTTGGGCAAATAGCTTCAGACCTAGACTGGGTGTGTGGAGATGCCATGAAATTACCTTTTGAAAATGAAGTTTTTGATTATTACACAATTTCTTTTGGAATTAGAAATGTCTTAGATTTAAAAAAGTGCTTATCGGAAGCCTTTAGAGTTTTAAAGCCCGGAGGAAGAATTATGATCCTCGAATTTAGTAAAGTTGAAAATGAAACGTTAAATAAGATCTATGATAGGTTCTCATTCAATGTAGTTCCTAGACTTGGCAAGCTCATCACTAATGATGCAGAAAGCTATAAATACCTGGTTGAAAGCATAAGAAAATTTCCCTCCCAAGAAAAACTTGCGAGTCTAGTTTCTGAAGCGGGCTTCAGACAGGTTAAATATAGGAACTTAACTCAAGGAGTAGTTGCCATGCACAGCGGTTGGAAGCTCTGATGAAGTGGTTTCATAACCCCTTTAGACTAATTAGGGTGGTTGGAACTTTTTTTAGAACCGGCGCTGTTGAACAGATCTTGAAAATTACAAAAGTTTCAAAGCTGTCAAAATTTTTCATCTTATTAGTAGGTAAACCTTTGCTTGTTTTTGGGATAAAAGGTCCCTACAAGAAATCTCCACTTGTTAGAGCGCTTATTGCATTAGGACCAGCATACATAAAGTTTGGGCAATTGCTATCTACAAGGCCCGACATAGTAGGAGATGATTTAGCTAATGAACTTAAGGTTCTACAAGATTCTTTAGATCCTTTCCCAACGGCAGAAGCAAAGAAAATCGTAAATGAAGAGCTTGGAATCCCTATTGAGAATATTTTTTCTTCATTTTCAGATTCAGTTGCTGCCGCATCTATTGCTCAGGTTCACAAAGCAACTGTTAAGGGAACAAACGATTTGGTAGCAGTGAAGATATTGAGACCTAAGGTAGAAAAGGTATTTCTTAAAGATTTAGCTGCTTTGTTATTTTTAGCAAAATTCATAGAGTTTATTATACCGAGTTTCAGGCGACTGAAGCCTATTGAAGTGATCAACCATTTTGAAAGATTGGTGCGTGAAGAGTTGGATTTAAGAATGGAAATATCAGCTGCTGCAGAGTTTGCAGAAAACACAAAAAGTGATCGAAATTTTTATGTTCCTAAAGTCATATGGTCTCTTTCTGGCAAGCGAGTAATTACGACTGAGTGGGTAGAGGGAATGCCCGTTGGAGATGTTGAAAGGATAAGGAAGAGTGGAGTAGATATTGAAAGCTTTGCAAAAAGAATCATTAAAACTTTTTTGACGCAAGCTCTGCGGGATGGTTTTTTTCATGGAGATATGCACCAAGGTAATCTTAAATGTAGAAATGATGGTACACTAATAGTGATGGATTTCGGTATTATGGGAAGAATAGACGAATATACTAGAAAGACTTACGCAGAGATCCTTATAGGATTCTTGAGACGTGATTATTTAAGAGTTGCAGAGGTACATTTTGAAGCAGGATATGTTCCCGAAAATCAGAATGTGCAAGAGTTTTCTCAAGCTCTCAGATCAGTTGGTGAGCCGATATTTGGTATGGAAGCCTCAGACATATCGATGGCTAAGCTTCTTTCTAGATTATTTGAGGTAACTGAGCAGTTTGGTATGGAGACAAGAACAGAGTTATTATTGTTGCAGCGGACAATGGTCGTGGTTGAAGGTGTTTCCAGAAGCTTAGATCCAAATATAAATATGTGGGAAACAGCTCGACCTGTTGTTGAAAAATATATAGCCGCTACTTTGGGCCCAAAAGCTATTTTGAAAGACTTTTTGAAGATAGCACAAGCCCTCCGTAAGCTCGGTCCTCAACTTCCTAAGTTATTAGAGGACTTAATTAGACAGTATAAATGAGATGATAAAAAATGAATTGGCGAACCCGCTAGGAATCGAACCTAGAACTAATCCTTAGGAGGGATTTGTTATATCCGTTTAACTACGGGTCCTTGAAGCTAATTATAGTTATTTTATAAATAATAAAAAGTATGTTTCCGTTTTTAAGTAACACGAATAATAGTTTTTTTATTACAATATTTATTGATTTTTACGGGTCTAAGCTTCATCCTCGATTTCGTTTTTTTTACCACAATGGGGGCAGAATATATTTTTCTTTGGTTGAAAATCATCACTTGATGCAAATGACCACCAAAGTTTGCAAAAATCACAAGTAAAATGCCATATTGTTTCTTTACTCACTTTCATTGATACCTCTTTAACTTTTAAATCGTTTGCTTTATGTTAGAGTTTGAAGAATGCGTGTTTTCAAAATGTACACGCTCTGCTGTTTTTAGTCACTAAAAAGAGTTGAGATAACCCGGAGTCTGCTAAGTTTTGGAAAAGAAAAGTAAATTAAAAAAAGGTCAGGATTTTAAAGCTGATATGCAAACCATAAAAAATGAAGACGTGAGAAAATTGCAAGAAAGTTTTAATCAGTATTTTGGTGCTGACCCAGATGAAATGAAGAGACGTGCATTAAAGTTAAAAAATAAAATCTATTTTTTTGGTTTTATAATCACTGTTTTTCTTGTGATAATTTTTTATCTTAGTAAAAATGTTAAGTTTGTGGGGCTCTAAAAAGTTATTTCATTTCTCGTAAGAGGCGCTTTAATTGTTTTTCCTCTAAGTCTATTGACATGCATTGCTTGATCTTTTGAAAAACTGAACCACCTGTCACAAACGCTCCACCAAAAAATTCAATCATTAAGTCTCCATCAACCATTTTATTCGCCAAAGAATTGAGGCATTGTTTTTCAGTGTTGAAAAATCTGGAGCTATCATTAACTGTTTCAGCAATTTTAACTTGTGAATTTTCCATCAAAAACATTACTGAGACTACTATCCAAACTTTCATGTATATCGACCGTTATAATTCATTGTTTATTAATAAACGTATTAATTTTAGATTTTTTAAATTATTCTTTAATAGTTTACAGGCAGAGAAGTGTGTTGACATACAAATCTTAGCCATTAATTCAAGAATTTATTTTTTTAAGGCTTAGACTAATTGAAAGATTTCAAAGATTTAGGGGTCCACTGCGGAGTTGATGAGGTGGGTCGTGGTGCATGGTCGGGTCCGGTTGTTGCAGCAGCTGTTAGGTTCAAAAAACGCCACAATATAATTGGATTGGCAGACTCTAAATCTTTAAGCGCTCAGACGAGAATAAAGTTGTACTTTGAGATACTGGAAACTTTTTCTGTTGGCGTCTCTTTCTCATCGGCTAAAGTGATTGATACCGTTAATATCTTAAAAAGTTCACTATCTGCAATGCAAGAGGCCGTTCAGAAAGTTTCTAAGGCAAACGACAGTTTGTTTTTTGATGGTAATTCATTGCCTAAAGAGTTTGTTTCTAATTCAAAAGCCTACAGCATTGTTAAAGGAGACAGTAAAATAGCAAGCATTGCGGCAGCGTCTATTGTTGCAAAAGTGTCACGCGACTTTTATATGAAATCGTTAAATATACGCTATCCAGGCTACGGATGGGAAAAGAATGTGGGATATGGAGTGGAACAGCACAAAGTCGCTATCTACAAGTTGGGTATTAACACAGAGCATAGAAGATCTTTCAAGCCCATATACAATATGTTGTGTTTATAAAAAATAAGTAATTGTTTTAAAATAAAAAATTTGACGCTTCTAATAATTTGACTCAACGTTGAGAGAAAAATTTTGAGGCTAATGATGAGTTTAAATATTGAGCAAATATATAGGTCTACATCGGGGATACAACTTCTACATGGTGACTGCATCTCTTTGATGGAGAAAATACCAGAGAACTCAGTTGATCTAATTTTTGCTGATCCGCCCTACAATTTACAGCTTAACAAAGAGTTGTTGCGTCCAAATAATTCGAAAGTTGAAGGTGTTAAAGAGAACTGGGACAAGTTTTCTAGCTTCGATGACTATGATAAGTTTACGACGATGTGGTTAAGAGAGGCGAGGCGAATTTTAAAAAAGGATGGAGCTATATGGGTAATTGGGTCTTACCATAATATTTTTCGAGTAGGAGCTAGCCTACAAGACTTAGGTTATTGGATATTGAATGATGTCTTTTGGAGAAAATCAAATCCAATGCCAAACTTTAGAGGTAGACGGTTCACAAACGCACATGAGACTTTAATATGGGCTGCGAAATCTGACTCATCAAAATACGTTTTCAATTATGATGCCTTAAAAGAGCTAAATGAGGGATCACAGATGAGATCTGACTGGTTTTTACCGATATGTTCTGGCTCAGAGAGACTAAAAGGAACAGATGGAAAGAGAGTTCATCCTACCCAAAAACCTGAAGCGCTTTTACATCGTATCATAATAGCGACGACTAAAAAGGGTGATTTGATTTTAGATCCCTTTCTGGGTACTGGAACTACGGGAGCTGTTGCAAAACGTCTTGCGAGAAAATTTATAGGTATCGAGAAGGATAAAAGGTACTTCAAAGAATCTCAGAAACGCATCAATATGGTTAGCCCTTATTCTGATAAAGATTTAGAAATAACAGAAACCAAAAAGGAACTAGAAAGAGTCCCATTTGGTCAGCTTGTAGAAAGAGGTTTTTTGAAACCCGGTGATGAACTGACTTCTGTAAATAAACGTTATGTAGCTAGAGTTCGTCCCGACGGCACACTTATAACTCATAATGCTAAAGGTTCAATTCACAGAGTAGGTGCTATCCTAGAAGGCTCTCCATCATGCAATGGGTGGAGCTATTGGCACTTTAAAAAAGACGGTGAATTAATCCCGATAGACTATTTCAGGCAAAAAGCCAGAACAAAGAATGCTAGCCTATAGTAGTAATTAGAGACTATTCGCTTTACTGTAAACTTTGCGCATTAAGGCTGGTAATGCCATTATATCAAAATTTTCGTTATCTATTATAAAGTATCTAGAAGTATCAAATTTTGGGTTTTCTAATTCTGCTATCGCAATTTCCAGCTCTAATTTAAAATGAGTAAATTGATGGATAACCACTTTATTGGTAAAGCTCCAGTTCGCCTCGAAAGGTACCATGGGTAAATCTTTTTTAATATTCCAACTACTTGTAGGAAAGCCCAAAAGCCCTCCTAGTATTCCTTCACTTGGTCTTCTTTCAAGTAAGATTTTATTTGGTTTAATTTTTGCAAAAAATACATAACCTTTTTTAAGCAACTTATTTTTTTTTATTTGCTTTATAGGAATGGTTTCGACCACATTATGCTTCAAACTTAAGCATGAGCTCGAAATAATACAATATTTGCAAACCGGTTTCTTTGGCTTGCAAACAGAATTTGCAAAGTCCATTAAAGCTTGAGCAAAATCACCACTATGATATTCGGGAAAAAGCTGAGAAGCATATTTCTTGATTTCAATTTTAGATTGTTTTATTGGTTTCTCAATCTTGAAAAGTCTACAGACAACTCTTTCAATATTTGAATCAATTACTACTTCTCTTTCACCAAACGCGATTGATCTTATCGCGGAAGCGGTGTACTCACCAATACCTGGTAAACCCAAAAGAAGCTTTTTGTCATTTGGTATTTTTCCATTAAACTTTTCTCTCAGGTCCTTTGCGCATTTCAAAAGATTTCTTGCACGCGCATAATAACCAAGACCAGCCCAGAAAGCTAAAATATCATTTTCGTTAGCTTGACTAAGTGTATTAACACAATCCCATTTTTTTATAAACTTTTCAAAATAAGGTATCACTGTGCTAACAGTAGTTTGTTGTAACATTATTTCAGATATCCATATTTTATAAGGGTCAGGAGCTTGCCCTGAATTTGCATAGTTAAAACTTACGCGCCAAGGAAGTGTTCTTTGATTTTTAGCATACCATGCTAATAACTTTCTAGTTATATTTGCCATGTTAATTTAATATGCGTTACATTATACTTGTATGAAGATATTCAAAAAATGAAAAATCACAAAGGCAATTTCAAATCCATTGGAAAATTAATTATACCGTTGGTAAAAAAGCACGGTGAGATAAATATAATTAGTTATTCTAAATTGGTTGGCATATGGGAGACAGTTCTTGGGGAAGATATAGCTAAAAAAGTCCGGCCGATTAAAATAAAACCAATTAAAGGTGGCCAGAAAAATATTCTCGACCTAGGGTTGACGGGTCCTTACATGGCAGAAATATCTCTACAGATCCAAGACATTATCGAAAAAATAAATTTTTACTATGGAAAAGAAGTAATAGTTCAAATAACGTTGCAGCGTTTACACAATGTTAATAGAGTAAATGTTGTGGAATTAGAAAGTTCTGATGATTTTAGAACTACGAAAAACGAAAAACTGTCTGACCCTAAGCTTTATGCTGTGCCACTAGAGAATGAACTAAAAAAATTGAAGAATAACCTCGATAATTCAAGGAAGAAAAATGAGATTATGTAAGACTAAGAAATATTTGATAAGTTGGTATTTAGTAATTTTATTGTTTATCATCAAAGGATTTGCTTTTGCGGAGGATCCATCAAAAGTCGAAAACAAGTATATTGAAATGTCTAAGGGTAATAATAATGCACCCGTGGAATTCGTAGAATATGCTTCTTTAACTTGTCCAGCTTGTGCTGAATTTCACACTAGCGTTTATCCAAAGTTAAATAAGGAGTATATCGAGTCAGGAAAAATAAAATTCATTCACAGAGAAATTTATTTCGATAGAGCAGGGTTATGGGCGGCTTTAACAGCCCGTTGCACCAACGCAGTGAATAGATATTTTGGTATGCTCGATTTACTTTATTCTGAACAGCCAATGTGGTCTCGTTCAGATTCTAGTGATGAAATTGTAGAAGCTCTTTTAAAAATCTCTGCAAGATCAGGAATTGATAAGGGGAAAGCCATTTCTTGTCTAGAAGATAAAGAAAAGGCTTTAAGCCTGGTAGAAAAATTTCAGTTTTATACTGAGCAAGACATGATAGAGTCAACGCCGACTTTTGTTATAAACGGTAAAAAGTACACGAACCGTTCGTATGAAGATTTAAAGGAAATAATTGATAAAGAGTTAAGAAACTAGGCTCTTTAAATCCAGAAGGAGTTTCTTATTTTTTTCTAAACATAATTCAATATCCACCGAGTATATTATTTTTGTAAAATTTGAGGGTAATTTGACGTAATCTTTTTCTGTTGTTACTACAAGTGCGTTTTTACTTTGGGCGACGTCCAATATTTTGGTAAGCTGTTTTCTAGTATAAAAATGGTGGTCCGGAAATGAGTATTCTCTAATAATTTCAAGATCATGGTTTCTCAGCATTGAAAAGAACTTTTCGGGTCTTCCGATGCCACAAAACGCGACAAGTTTTCGTTTCCTTAATATAGGAGTTATAATAGGCTTATATTTACCTTCTATAACTTTTATATTTTGATTTTGAGAAAAAGTTTTCTTAAATCTCTTTCTTGATACTACACTACCTATACAAATCAAAAAATTGGCTCTGTCAATTGCCGATTGTAGACTTTCTCTTAAATTCCCCAAAGGAAATATTTTTTCATTCTTGAGGCTTACTTCGGTATCGAATACTAAAATACTGACATCTTTTGCAATTGAAAAATTTTGGTGTCCGTCATCGAGGATTACTAGTTCAGCGCCAGCCTTATGGGCCGCTAAAATTCCCTCTTTCTTTTCTTTTGATACCCAAACCTTAGCATGCTGGGAAATCAACAAAGGCTCATCTCCAACTTCATAAGCGCTTTGAGCCTCTCGTTTCACTAAAACGGTATCTTTAAATTTTCCGCCATATCCCCTACTGACAACATGAGCATTTACATTGTTGTTATTGAGGTATTGTGCTAACAAAATAACTGTGGGGGTTTTTCCTGCGCCTCCTAAGGTGATATTTCCAACGCAAACAACTGGAATTGGCATTTTTTCATTCCTGCCAACCTTTATTCTAAGACGGTGCGAAAGGAACCAAATAATAGAAAGAAAATAAAATATTGGGTAAAGTATCGCTCCTGTAATGTTTTTCAAAGTAAATGTCATAAAAATCATACCTCCAACATTTTATAAAGGTATTGGGTTAAAATAGAGCGTTGAAACAAAGAGGGATATTTCCTCAATTTCAGATCTAATGTTGTAAGTGAGCTAGTCACTTGGTTCAATTGTTCTATTGACCATCTTTTTAAATAATTTTTTGCTTTTGCGAGATCACTATTAATAAGAAAAGGATATTCACGCCTTACCTCAAAGCTATTAGGGCCATAGATTTTTATTAACGATAACTTATAAAAATAGGCGGTTAAAAATTGTAATATAGATATGGGATTCTTACCCTGTAAAAAAAATGCGCTTAGATTTTTTTGTAGTTCTACGATATTTCTTTCGGCTAATGCGACTGCAAGGTTTAATTCTTCTGTTTCATAATCTACAGATGCGATATTAACAAAATCTTTTAAAGATAAAGGTTTATCATCATAAAGTTTGAAGAGCTTTAACTTTTCAAATTCATTTTGCAAGATATCTTCGGGTGTAAAGTTCGCAAAATCAATTAGTGTTTCTAATACTTCCTCTCCATCTAAATTTATACCTTCTTTGTCCAAATTGTTCTTTAAAAACTCGCGATCAATTTTTTTCTTTGTATAGTTAACAAGAGCTATACGGGTACTAGAAGTCAGTAATTTACTAAGCTCAGAATTTTGCGATAACTTTGTCATCGTAACAATGGTCAGAGCATCATGACTTTGCCATTCGGCATCAATGCTAGAAATAATGTTGTGATCTTTCTCAGAAAGATCATTCAACATTATGATTTGGCGTCCAGAAAAAAAACTTTTTGTCTTAAGGCATGATACTATTTCGTCTTTTCTGCTTTTAATTTCCTGATTGAAATATTTCTTTATTCTCATTTCATTTTCTGCTGTTGATCCAGCAATTTCATTGGAAATTTTTTTAGAATCTTTTAGCAAAAGATTGTAGTTTTCGCCATGCAAGACCACCACAGAGTAATTATCAAACAATCCGACGAAACTATCAATTTTTTTTCTATGATAAATCACTGGGAGAATTCACTAAAATTATTTGTCAAAATCTCAGTGATAATTTTCTCGGCCACTACATTCGCAAGTCTTTCGAATGTATCTCTTCTAGCTATTTCTGTGGCAAAACCAGTGTAAGTTACGGCAGCACTATAGTCTGATGTTGCAGAGACTTTACTACTTAGATAAATCTCCTTTGTTTTTTTATTGAATAATCTGTAGTCCACGTCCAAGGTAACTGAATATCTTGTTATCTCGTTTTCAGTTGTAATTACCCCATACGAATTTTTAATGGTGGGTTTTATATGTAAAATATTTTCTGCGTTATCTACAAACGGTGCTTTCCCTTTAAGGGCATCTTGAATTAAGAAATCCAGAGAGGTGTCCTCTTTTTGTATATAAATATTTTCAAATATATCCAACGAGTTTGTGTTCTTATGTAGAGGCACAAAACCGCAATTAGTGGTTATCAAAAGGATTAAAACTATAAAGATATACTTAAAAATAGCTCTACCCTTAAATAACGATGTTTACAATTTTTTTCGGAACGTAAATAAATCTCTTTAATTTGGTATCCAGCATAGCTTTTTTTATTATTTCTTCTTCCAGAACCAAATGTTTTATAGAGTCTTCAGAAAGGTCAGGTGCCACCGAAAGCTCAGTTTTCCTTTTTCCGTTTATTTGAATAGGTAAAATTATATCTTCTTTCTTTTCGCCATCTAGCTCACTTATTTCCGGCCACTCAGCTTCAGCAATAAACCCACTCTCACCTATTGTTTCCCAGATCTCCTGGGCAAGGTGTGGAGTGAAAGGTTCCATAAGTAATGCTAAAAATCTTATGCCATAAATTTTCCGTTCTATGACTGTATCTTTTCTTGCCAAAAAGTTTGTCAATTCATATATCTTTGCAATTGCCTTGTTGAAAGAAAAGCTTTCTATAAATTGTGATGTGCTGGTTACAAAATTATTTATTTGCACATCGTTGTCTAACCAAATTTGTTTGCCGTGCTTTTTAATGTCAGTGGCTATCTCATTCGTTAATCGCCATACCCTATTAAGATGACGCCATGCGCCCTCAACGCCTTCTGTAGACCATGATATGTCTCTTTCGGGAGGGCTGTCAGACATAACAAACCATCTAGCAGTATCTGCTCCGAATTGATCAATAATGTCTATTGGGTCGATAACATTTTTTTTCGACTTAGACATTTTTACCGATGGCCCTATTGTGACTGATAAGCTTTTTTCTCGACACCTAGCTACTCTTTTACCGGAGCTCTCTGTTGTAATCAATACTTCCTCAGGTGACAACCAGTTACCATCAGCACTTTTGTATGTTTCATGACAAACCATACCTTGAGTAAATAGAGCTGAAAATGGCTCAACGAAATCCCTCTTGAGGTGCCCTGCTTTGTTCATCGCACGAGCAAAGAAACGCGAATACAAAAGATGCAAAATAGCATGCTCGATGCCCCCTATGTATTGATCCACATTCATCCAGTAGTTTACATCGCTTTTATTGGTTGGTTTAGTGTATCTAGGGTTAGTGAACCTTATGAAATACCATGAGCTATCTACGAATGTGTCCATCGTATCTGTTTCGCGCTCAGCTTGTCCCCCACATTTTGGGCAACATGCACTGAGCCAACTATCAGCAGTTAACAAAGGGTTTCCTGGCGCTTTAAAAGATACGTCGTCAGGTAGTCTGACCGGCAGATTTTCTTTTTTCTCCGGAACGACACCACATCTGTTACAATGGATAACTGGAATCGGGCATCCCCAGTATCTCTGTCTTGAAATACCCCAATCTTTCAGTCTGTATGTAATTTTTGAATGCCCTTGCTTTTTATCAGCAAGTAGGTCGATAACTTTGGTTTTTGCAGACTCTATCGAAAGCCCATTTAAAAAATTTGAGTTTATGATTTTGCCATCACCAACATAGGCTTGGTCTTCAATTACAAAACTCTCAGGGTTCTTATTAGCTGGACAAACAACGGGTAATACCTCCAAGTCATATTTATTTGCAAATTCAAGGTCACGTTGATCATGCGCTGGACAACCAAATATTGCACCTGATCCATACTCCATCAACACGAAATTTGCTATAAAGAGAGGTACACTTCTATCGTTAAATGGATGTTTAACAACGATACCTGTATCCACACCTTTTTTCTCTGCTTTTTCTAAGGTAGCATTATCAATGTTTGTAGAATTGAATTGCTCTGTGAAAAGTTTAATGGCAGGCTTTGTTTTCCCCAAATTCTTAGCTATTGGATGATTAGGTGATATTGCACAGAAAGACATTCCAAAAATTGTGTCCGGTCTTGTAGTAAAAACTTCTAATTTGTTTGTGAAAGAGCATTTGTCTAACTCAAAAATTATTGATGCACCAACTGACTCTCCTATCCAATTTCGTTGCATTGTTTTTACCTTTTCAGGCCAGTTTGGTAAAGAATCGAGGCTTTCTAGGAGATCTTTAGAATATTTTGTTATCTTAAAAAACCACTGATTGAGTTCTTTTTTTTCTACAACAGCTCCAGATCTCCAACCCTTACCATTTTCTACTTGTTCATTAGCTAGAACTGTTTTGTCAACTGGATCCCAATTGACAAGAGATTTTTTCCTGTACACTAAATCTTTTTCCAACATATCAATGAACATTTCTTGCTGATACTTGTAGTATTCTTCATCACAGGTCGCAAACTCTCTCGACCAGTCTATTGAGAGCCCCATTGGTTTTAGCTGAGACTTCATTTCTGAAATATTTTTGTATGTCCAAGTTGCAGGATGAATATCATTTTCTATTGCTGCATTTTCCGCTGGCATACCGAAGGCGTCCCACCCCATTGGGTGTAAGACATTAAATCCTTTATGTCTTTTATACCGAGCGACTACATCTCCCATAGTATAATTTCGCACATGCCCCATATGAATTTTACCAGAAGGGTAGGGAAACATCTCTAAGACATAATATTTCCTCTTTTTTCTGTTATCACTTGTTAAGTAGGTACCCTCTTTTTCCCACTTCTCTCTCCATTTTTTTTCTGTTAATTTTGCGTTATACCTCTCCATATCCTGCCTA